>JADIZG010000077.1 GCA_016704895.1 Betaproteobacteria bacterium | reverse complement strand
ACCGAAGGCGGCGATCGCCTACTTTCCGGCGAGCACGACCTCGTCCGAATAGCGCCGCGCGATCGCCACAGCAGGATCGCGACGAGGACGCCCGGACGGCGCAGGACAGCGCGAGGTCGAGTGGCGCGATCGGCCTCGCCGCGCAGCGCGCGGTTGAGGAGCAGGTACTGGCCGGACACCGGCACCGCGACCAGCCAGTCCGGCTCGCGCCGCTGCAGGAACAGCTGCACGACCGGGATGACCGACACGACGAACAGCAGGAGCGACAGGTTCGTCTGCGCTTCCTTGATCGTGCGGCCGCGGCTGCCGAGCCAGAGGAGCGCGGCGGGCATGAGCGCGATCATCGGGACCAGGATCGCGAGGAAGCGCCCGAACTCGCGGCCGCCGAACAGGAACGGCACCCCCACCGGCGGCAGGGGCGCGAACGAGAGCGTCAGCGCGAAGCCGGCGAGCGTGACGACGACGACCAGCGCCGCGAACGCCGCGACGGCGAGCCACTTGCCGACGACGATCTCGTGGGCCGCCGCCGGCGTCGCGAGCAGCGGCTCGAGCGACTGGCGCTCGCGCTCGCCCGCGGTCGCGTCCAGCGCGAGCGGCATGCCGCCCATGACCGCCGCGAAGAGCCCGTAGTACGCGACGAGGAAGAGCACGAGCGCGCCCGACTGCTGCGGCGTGGCCAGGTCCTCGACCACGACGTCGAGCGGCTGCGCGACCGTCGGCACGACGCCTCGCATCATCAGCCGCTGCCCGCCCCACTGTCGGGCATACGCGCGTAGCAGCGTCTCGGCCTGGTCGATCGCGGCGCGCGCGCGGTCGCGCGAGCGGTCGGCGATCAGGCGGACCTTCGCCGGCCTGCCGTCGGCGACCTGCGCCGCGAACGCCGGGTCGACGACGAGCGCGACGTCGAGCTCGCCCGCCCGGATGCGCGCCTCGGCGTCCGCGGGCAGCGGCAGGATCCTCACGCCCTCGCGTTCGAGGAACGCGACGAGCGCCGGTGCGTGCTCGGCGCCGCCGACAGGCAGCGCGAGCGTGCGCGCGCGTTCGCCCTGCGAAGCGATCATGTTGAAGATCAGCACGAGGAAGATCGGCCCCGCCAGCGCCGCGGTCGCGAGCGCCATCAGCATCGCGCGCCGGTCGCGGAACGTCTCGACGAGCTCCTTGCGGGCAATGACGAGGATGCGATTCATGGCGTCCTCGTCTTCACGCCGCCAGTCCCTCGCCGCTGCCGAGCAGCGCGACGAACGCGTCCTCGAGCGTCGTCGCGCCGGATTGCGCGATCAGCTCGTCGTCGCCGTCCCCGTCGCGACGACGCGGCCGTGGCCCAGGATCACGATGCGGTCGCACAGCGCGGCGACCTCCTGCATCACGTGCGAGCTGAACAGCAGCGTCCTGCCCGCCGCGCGCAGCCCGCGCAACTGTTCGCGCAGCGCGCGCACGCTCATGATGTCGAGGCCGTTCGTGGGCTCGTCGAGCAGGATCGTGTCGGGGTCGTGCACGAGCGCGCGCGCGATCGCGACCTTCATCCGCTCGCCCTGCGAGTAGCCCTGCGCGCGGCGGTCGGCGATCTCGCCCAGCCCGAGTCGCTCGACGAGCGCGTCGATGCGGCGCGCCCGCTCGGCGCCGGCGATGCCGTGCAGCGCCGCGTAGTACTCGACGTTCTCGCGACCGGTGAGGCGCGGGTAGAGGCCGCGCGCGTCGGAGAGCACGCCCAGTCGGCGCCGGACGGCGGCGCGGTCGGCGACGACGTCGCGCCCGTCGATCGTGGCGCGCCCCGAATCGGGGGCCATCAGCGTCGCGAGCACGCGCAGGAGCGTGGTTTTGCCCGCGCCGTTGGGCCCGAGCAGCCCGGTGATCTCGCCGGCCGGCGCGACGAAGGACACGCCGTCGACCGCGCGAATCTCGCCGCGCTTGCCGAACGTCTTGACGACGCCTTCGACCGCGATCACGGCGCCCCCGGCCCGAGCAGGCCTATCCACAGCGCGGGCGGCGTCGAGGCTTCGAGCTGCCGCACGCAGTCGCCGGGCAGTTTGTCGAAGCCTGCGTCCGCGACGAAGGCAGCGAGCAGGCGCGGCGCGCACGCGTGCGGCGAAACGATGTGGCCGTAGCCGGGCGCGACGACGTGCCGGTGGTTCGCGAGCGTCCTCGCGACCGTGTCGCCGTTGGCCGGCGGCGTCACCGGGTCGAGGCCGCCGGACAGGATCAGCGCCGGGACGTCGCTCGTCACCGGCGTGAAGGCGTCGGCAGGCGCGCCGCCGCGCGGCCAGACGTCGCAGATCGCGAGCGCCAGCCGGGCGAGGCGGGCGCTGCGCTTGCCGGCGAGCGCGCGCTCGCGCAACGCGGCGTCGGCACGCGGCACGTCCTCGGCGCAGGTGACCGAATAGTGGAGCGGGATGTTCATCTGGTTGACGAGCTCGCCGGTGAACGCGTTCGCGGTCGCCACCAGCGGCGCGAGGTCGCCGTCGCGGGCTCGCCCGAGGAGCGCCGGGATCATCGCCGCGGTGTCGGGGCTGTACAGGAGCGGCTGCAGCAGGCCGATCACGCCGTCGATCGAGCCGGGCATCCGGCGCGCTTCGCCGGTCGCCGGGTCGACGAACGCGATCTCGCGTCCGCCGGGTCCGAGCTCCCGTCCGATCGCGTCGAGCGTCGCGCCCGGATCCGGCATCGTCGTCGCGCACGCGGGGGAAGCCTTGCAGCGCTCGAACAGCGCGTCGAGCGCGCGCTCGCGCGTCGTCCAGACGTCGAGGCTCACGATCATGTCGGGCGGCGCGACGCCGTCGAGCGTGACGGTGCGGACGCGGTCGGGATGGCGGCGCAGGTAGTCGAGCGCGACGCGCGTGCCGTAGCTGCCGCCCCAGAGATTCCAGCGCGGCGCGCCGAGCGCCGTGCGCACGGCTTCGAGGTCGGCGACGAAGGCTGCGGTCGTGTAGCGGCTCGCGTCGACGCCCGCCTTCGCGAGCTCCTCCGCACACGCCTTCGCGCGCGGCATCGGGTCGGTCTCGAGCATGGCCGCCTTCAGGCCGGCCTCCGAGTACGCCTCGCAGACGAGCGGCGACGAGCGGCCCGTGCCGCGCTGGTCGACGAGCACGATGTCGCGGGTGCGCCGGATCTCGTTCAGGCGCGCGGCGAACGTCGCGAGCCCGCTCGCGGCCTGGCCCGGCCCTCCGGCCAGGATGAGCAGGGGATCGGGACGCGGCGACAGCGTGTTCGCCGGCAGGATCGCGACGTGGATGCCGATCGTGCGGCCGCCCGTCTTGTCGCGATCCTCCGGCACCGTGACGGTGCCGCAGCGCGCGGCCGTCGCGAGCCGCGGGAGCCGGCAGTCGTCGAGCGCGAGCGAGCGCTGCGCGTCGCCGCCCGGGCCGCAGCCGGCGAGCGCGGCGAACACGAGGGCGAGGACGGCCGGCAGGCGCAGCGTGGTAGGCATCCGGCCCGATGCTATCAAACCGCTGCCGTTCGTCGCGTCCGCCGCGACGAACCGCCGCCCGGGCAACACGAGCCGCGCGGCGCGGGGGCTATACTGCGTCGCCCCTATTCCCGGCGCGACGACGATGGCCCAGCGCACGCTCGAACCCGGCATCCACACCGACCTCCGGGACCGGATGAGCTACGGCGGCTACCTGAGGCTCGACCGGCTGCTCGACGCGCAGGAGCCCCGGTCGCGCGGGCCGGACGGCGCGCCGCTGCACGACGAGCTGCTGTTCATCGTCCAGCACCAGGTCTCCGAGCTGTGGATGAAGCTCGCCATCCACGAGATCCGCGCCGCGATTCTCCGCGTGCGCGCGGACCGGCTCTCCGAATGCTTCAAGATCCTCGCGCGCGTCAAGCTCGTGCAGCGCCAGCTCTTCGAGCAGTGGGCGGTGCTCGAGACGCTGACGCCGTCCGAGTACGCGGCGATCCGCCCGGCGCTGGGGACCTCGTCCGGGTTCCAGTCGCACCAGTACCGCGCGCTCGAGTTCCTCCTCGGCAACAAGCAGGCGGAGATGCTCGACGTGTTCCGGCACGATCCGCCGGCGCACGACGAGCTCGAGGCGCTGCTCCGTGCGCCTTCGCTCTACGACGAATTCCTGCGCCACCTCGCGCGGCGCGGGCTGCCGGTGCCGCCCGACCGGGTCGAGCGCGACTGGTCGCAGCCCTACCAGCGCCATCCGGGGCTCGTGCCGGTGTTCCGCGCGATCTACGCGGACCCGCGCCACTGGTGGGATGCGTACGACATGTGCGAGAAGCTCGTCGACATCGAGGAATCGTTCCAGCTGTGGCGCTTCCGGCACCTGAAGACCGTCGAGCGGATCATCGGCCACAAGCCCGGCACCGGGGGGTCGTCGGGCGTCGCGTTTCTCCGGCGCGCGCTCGACATCGCGTTCTTCCCCGAGCTGATCGACGTGCGCGGCGAGATCGGGACGTAGCGCCGTGAGCGACGCGCGCACCGCCGGCCACGACGCGTACGCGGCCGCCGCGGCGGGCCTGTGCGCCGGCCCGTGGACCGACGAGCGCGTCCGGCAGCACGTCGGGCCGTTGTTCTCGCGCCACTGCGCGGCGCTCGCCGGTCGCGCCTATCTCGCCAACCACTCGCTGGGCAGGCCGCTCGACGCGACCGGGGACGACGTCCGCGAGGGGCTCGACGCCTGGTATGCGGCGTTGGGCGACGCGTGGGAAGCGTGGGAGGCGGAGGAGAGGGCGCACCGCGCACGCCTGGCGGCATTGCTGGGCGCCGCGCGCGAGGACACCGTCGTGCCGAAGACGAGCGCGGGGCAGGGGCTGCGCGCGGTGCTGGGCTCGTACGACCGTCCCCCGCGCGTCGTGTCGACGCGCGGCGAGTTCGACTCGCTCGACCTGATCCTGCGCGAGTGGGCGCGGCGCGGGCGGCTCACGCTCGCGCTGGTCGAGCCCCGGCCGCCCGTCGCCGGCGCGAGCGACGCGCGCGCGCTGCCGCGCTTCGACGCCGCGGACATCCTCGCCGCGATCGTGCCCGGCACCGACCTCGTCGTCGTGTCGGACGTGATGTTCCAGACCGGCGAGCGCATCGTCGCGCTGCCCGACATCGTCGCCCGGGCGCACGCATGCGGCGCGAGGGTCCTGGTCGACGTCTACCACTCGCTGGGCGTGCTGCCGCTCGACGTCGCGGCCGCGGGCATCGACTTCGCGGTGGGCGGCTGCTACAAGTACCTGCGCGGCGGTCCCGGCGCGTGCTTCCTCTACGTCGCGCCGCGCTGGCTGGACGAGGGGCTGCGCACCGTCGACACCGGCTGGTTCGCGAAGGCCCGCCGCTTCGACTACCGCCGGCCCGAGCCTCCCGAGTTCGCGCGCGGCGGGGACGCGTGGCTCGAGTCGACGCCGCCGGTGCTCGCGGCCTACCAGGCGCGCGCGGGCCAGCGCTTCGCGCTCGCGCTCGGCGTCGGGCGGCTGCGCGAGGATTCGCTCGCGAAGCAGGCGTCGCTCGTCGGCCGGCTGTCCGATCACGGCGTGGTCGCCGTCGGCGGCACGCCGGCGCGCGGGGCGTTCGTCGTCGTGCCGTTCCTCGAGGCCCCCGACGGGTACGCCGCATGGGTCGCCGACACGCTCGCGGCGCGGGGGATCGTCGCCGACGCCCGCGGGCCGTTCCTGCGGCTGTGCCCCGACGTGCTGACCTCCTCGGGCGACGTCGAGCGCGCCGCGCGCGACGTCGCTTCCATCGTGAAGGCGGCACGCGCCTGAAGGGGGGCGAGATGGACGACCCGAGGACGCGCGCGCCGCCCGGCCGCAATGAGCCTTGCCCCTGCGGCAGCGGGCGGCGCCACAAGGCCTGCTTGCGGGCGCTTCGGCGCGGCCGCCCGGGGACGCTCGATGCGGCGATGCGCGGGGCGCTCGAGGCCAGCAGGCGGGTCGCCGACGACGCGCTCGCGCTCTACGCGCGTGCTGGCAATCGCCCGCGTTGCCGGACGCGCTGCACATGCTGGGCGCGACCCATCGCGATCGGTGACCATCGTCCGCGCTCGCCTGCGTGCGCGAGGCCGTGCGACGGTTCGCGGCCGCTTCCCGGCCGGTGTTCCGCAACCTCGCGTACGTCGTGGTCGCATCTGCCCGCGTCGCGCCTGGCGAGTCCAGGCGCTGTGGCTCCGGTCGCTCGGGCGCCAGGCCGTCGCCGCGGCCGCCGCGTCGCCCTGCGGGCGGGTGAGCGTCGTGGTGCCCAGCCACGGTCATGCGGCTCGTCGAGGCGGCGCTCGCGTCCGCCCTCGACAGACGCGCGCGGCCGGCGAGATCGTCGGTCGACGACGGATCGACGGACGGGTCGGCCGCGCATCGCCGCGGTCGCCGCGCGCTCGGCGGGGCGCGTCCGGCTCGTGGCGCGCGAGCGCCGGGGTGCGGCCGCCACCATCAACGAGGCGGTCCGGTGTCCGGGGCGACTGGATCGCGATCCTCAACTCGGACGACCGTTTCGCGCCCGCGTCTCGAGACGATGCTGCGCTGCGTGGCCGGGCGGCGCAGGCTGGGGCTGCTCGCGGTCGAGTGCATCGACGCCGGACGGCATCTTCGCCGGGCGGGGCGCGTGGAGGCCGTGCGTGGCTGCCAGGACCGCATCGTTCGGCGATTCGGTGGGGCTGGCGTTCGTCGCGGGCAATCCGGCGATCTCGACCGGCGCCCTGTTCTTCTCGCGGGCCCTCTTCGATCGGGTCGGCGGCTTTCGCGACCTTCGGTACGTTCACGACTGGGACTTCTGCCTGCGCGCAGCATGGTCGACGAGCCGGTGTTCGTGCCCGAGCCGCTCTACCATATCGGACCCACGGCGCCAACACGATCGCTACGCCGGCGGAGCGCCGACGCGGAGGCGGACGAGCTGCTGCGCGCGTTCTACCGCGGCGCCTGCCGCGCCGGCCACGCCGAATCCGTTCGCGCCGTTGCCGTCGGTCTGGGGACGCGTGTTCTGGCTGCGCGCGATCGAGGGCGGTCGGGCGTCCCTGCTCCCGCCCGGCGTCGTCGAGCGCTCGCGGACGAGCTGCTGGGGAGGGCGGAGCTGGCGCTCACCCGGCCTGGCGCAGCGTGATCGTCGCGCTCAATCCGCACGACCACGATTTCGCGGCCGTGTGGACGGCTGGGCCGCCAGGCGGGCGCGGGCGACCACGAGGTGATCGTCGTGCACGACGGGTGCCGCCCGTCGCTGCGCTCGGAGTTCGCGGCGCACAGGTGGCGGCATCCGTCGACGCCGGTCCGGCTGGTCGAGTCGGTCGCCCCCGGCGGGCGGCGTCGAACAACGCGGGCGTGCGCGAGCCGCGGCGACCTCCTGGTCTTCGTCGCCGACGACTTCCGGCCGAGTCGCGGCCTCGTGGCCGCGCACCGGGCGTTCCACGCGCTGATCGGCCGGCCGGCGGTGGGGGTGGGCCCGGCTACTTCGCCGAAGCCCTGCGCGACGTTCCGTTCGTCCGCTGGCTCGAGGACAGCGGGCAGATCTTGGGCGTGTCGTTTCCGCTGGCGGGCGCGTGGAGCGGGGACTTCTGCGTCGGCAACGCGTCGATGTCGCGCACGGTCTTCGACGCGGTCGGCCGCTTCGACGAGACGTTCCGGCACGATCTGTTCGACGACTGGGAGTTCGGGCGTCGAATGGTCGCGGCCGGCGTGACGGCGCACTTCGTTCCGCGCGCGATCGCGTGGCACGATCACGAGGTCACGCTGGAGGAGCGTGCGCTCGCGATGCGCAGGCTGGGCGCATGCGTGGCGGCGCGCGAGCGGGCGAGGCCGGTGGGCGTCGCGGGCTGCGAGTCTCGCTCCGGGACTCTCGAGGGGGACCTGCGGGAGGCGCGCAGCGCTGGCGCGTCGGGTCGATCGCGGCCTGGCGGCACCTGTGGCTCGTCCGGCTCCTCGCGTTTCGCGCGCGGCTGCCAGGCGCGGCACGGGTCGGCATCCCGGCCGTCGGGCTGACGGGCCGTCGGCGCCGGCTGCGCTGATGATCACCCGCACCAGGATGAGCAGCGTCGCGACGAAGATCGCCGCGAGCACGATGCCGACGATGATCACCTGGTGAGGACGGATCGCGACGGCGTCGCGGCGCATCGCATTGCCCCGGCGGACCCCGAAGAAGCTCCAGAACACGGCGCCGACGACCTCGAGGAGCGAGGCCTGGGCGTTCTGAGCCGGTTCGTCCGGCGGCGGGGAGGGGGGCGAGGGATCGGGCATCGGTCCGGAGGGCGCGCGAAAGCGCCGATTCTAGCAACCGGGGCGGCGGACGCCGCTCACCGGCCCCCCGGGGACGCGGGGATCTCCCTTGAAACGGCACGGGATTGCCCCATCTCCCTGACAAATGCAGGCGCCGGGGCGCCTTCGAGGGGATTCCATGCGTTTCGACAAGCTGACGACCAAGTTCCAGCAGGCGCTCGCGGATGCGCAGAGCCTCGCGCTGGGCAACGACTTGCGGGTTCATCGAGCCGCAACACCTGCTGGCCGCGCTGCTGGCGCAGGAGGACGGCGGGACGACCTCGCTGCTCGCGCGCGCCGGCGTGGCCGTTCCGAAGCTCCAGGCGGCGCTCAAGGCGTCGACCGGGCGGCTGCCCAAGGTGGAAGGCACCGGCGGCGAGATCGGCGTCTCGCGCGACCTCAACAACCTGCTCAACCTGACCGACCGTGAAGCGACCAAGCGGGGCGACCAGTACATCGCGAGCGAGCTCTTCCTGCTCGCGCTCGCCGGCGACAAGGGCGAGACCGGCTGGATGCTCCGCGACGCGGGGCTCGCGAAGAAGTCGCTCGCCGACGCGATCGAGGCGGTGCGCGGCGGCTCGGGCGTCGCCTCGCAGGAGGCCGAGGGCCAGCGCGAGGCGCTGAAGAAATACACGATCGACCTCACCGAGCGCGCTCGCGAAGGCAAGCTCGACCCGGTGATCGGCCGCGACGACGAGATCCGCCGCACGATCCAGATCCTGCAGCGCCGCACCAAGAACAACCCGGTGCTGATCGGCGAGCCCGGCGTCGGCAAGACCGCGATCGTCGAGGGCCTGGCGCAGCGCATCGTCAACGGCGAGGTGCCCGAAGGGCTGAAGAACAAGCGCCTGCTGTCGCTCGACATGGCGCGCTGCTCGCGGGCGCCAAGTACCGCGGCGAGTTCGAGGAGCGCCTGAAGGCGGTGCTGAAGGACATCGCTGCCGACGAGGGCCGCACGATCGTCTTCATCGACGAGCTGCACACGATGGTCGGCGCCGGCGCAAGGCCGAGGGCGCGATGGACGCCGGCAACATGCTCAAGCCCGCGCTGGCGCGCGGCGAGCTGCACTGCGTCGGCGCGACGACGCTCGACGAGTACCGCAAGTACGTCGAGAAGGACGCGGCGCTGGAGCGGCGCTTCCAGAAGGTGCTGGTCGGCGAGCCGTCGGTCGAGTCGACGATCGCGATCCTGCGCGGCCTGAAGGAGAAGTACGAGATCCACCACGGCGTCGAGATCACCGACCCGGCGATCGTCGCCGCGGCCGAGCTCTCGGCGCGCTACATCACCGACCGCTTCCTGCCCGACAAGGCGATCGACCTGATCGACGAGGCGGCCGCGCGCATCAAGATGGAGATCGACAGCAAGCCCGAGTCGATGGACAAGCTCGACCGGCGCCTGATCCAGCTGAAGATCGAGCGCGAGGCGGTCAGGAAGGAGACCGACGAGGCCAGCAAGAAGCGGTTCGCCGCGATCGAGGAAGAGATCGCGAAGCTCGAGCGCGAGTACGCGGACCTCGAGGAGGTCTGGAAGGCGGAGAAGGCGAACGTCGCCGGCACCCAGCACATCAAGGAGGAGATCGACAGGATCAAGCTCCAGATGGAGGAGGCGAAGCGCAAGGGCGACTGGCAGAAGATGAGCGAGCTCCAGTACGGAAAGCTCCCGCAGCTCGAGGCGCAGCTCAACAAGGCCGACAAGGTGGCCACGGGCTGGCGCAGAAGAACCGGCTGCTGCGCACGCAGGTGGGCGCCGAGGAAATCGCCGAGGTCGTCTCGCGCGCGACGGGCATCCCCGTGTCCAAGATGCTGCAGGGCGAGCGGGACAAGCTGTCCACATGGAGGATCGTCTGCACCAGCGCGTGGTCGGGCAGGACGAGGCGGTGCGGCTCGTCTCCGACGCGATCCGCCGCTCGCGCTCGGGGCTCTCCGACCCGAACCGCCCGTACGGCTCGTTCCTGTTCCTCGGCCCCACCGGCGTCGGCAAGACCGAGCTCACGAAGGCGCTGGCCGAGTTCCTGTTCGACAGCGACCATGCGCTGATCCGCATCGACATGAGCGAGTTCATGGAAAAGCACTCCGTGTCTCGGCTGATCGGCGCGCCGCCGGGCTACGTCGGCTACGACGAAGGCGGCTACCTGACCGAGGCGGTGCGCCGCAAGCCCTACAGCGTGATCCTGTTCGACGAGATCGAGAAGGCGCACCCGGACGTGTTCAACGTGCTGCTGCAGGTGCTCGACGACGGCCGCATCACCGACGGCCAGGGCCGCACGGTGGATTTCAAGAACACGGTGATCGTGATGACCTCGAACCTCGGCTCGCACAGGATCCTGCAGACTCGCCGACGAGGGCGCCGACCACGAGGTGGTCAAGATCGCGGTGCTGGCCGAAGTCAAATCCAGCTTCCGGCCGGAGTTCGTCAACCGGATCGACGAGATCGTCGTGTTCCATCCGCTCGACGAGGCGAACATCGCGAGCATCGCGCGCATCCAGTTGAAGGCGCTGGAGGCGCGGCTGGCGAAGCTCGAGATCAGGCTGCAGGTGAACGACGCGGCGATAGGCGGATCGCGGCGGCGGGGTTCGACCCGGTCTACGGCGCGCGGCCGCTGAAGCGCGCGATCCAGCAGCAGATCGAGAACCCGCTCGCGAAG
>JADIZG010000076.1 GCA_016704895.1 Betaproteobacteria bacterium | reverse complement strand
GGTGAGCGTCGTGGTGCCCAGCCACGACCACGCGGCGTTCGTCGAGGCGGCGGTCATGTCCGCTCCTCGACCAGACGCGCGACGAGATCAATGTGGATCGACGACGGCGATCGACGGAGCGGATCGGCCGCCGCATCGCCGCGAAATGGCCGCGCGCGCGGCGGGGCGCGTCCGGTTCGTGGCGGGCGAGAGTGTAAAGCGGCCGCCACCTCAACGAGGCGGTCCTGATGTCGTGGCGACTGACTCGCGATCATCACCCGACGACCTGCCTACCCCCGCCGCCCGAGACCCTGCGTCCGCCTGCGCGGCCGGCGCGGGCGCGAGCTGGGGCTGCTCGCGCGTCGAGTGCATCGACGCCCAGGACGGCATCCTCGCGCGAGGCGCCGATGCGCACGTCGACGCCGTGCGCGAGCTGCAGGACCGCATCGCATCGGCCGATTCGGTGGGGATGGCGTTCGTCGCCGGCAATCCGGCGATCTCGACAGGCGCGCTGTTCGTGTCGCGCGCGCTGTTCGATCGCGTGGGCGGCTTCCGCGATCTGCGGTTCGTCCACGACTGGGACTTCTGCCTGCGCGCGAGCATGGTCGACGAGCCGGTGTTCGTGCCCGATCCGCTCTACCTCTATCGGATCCACGGCGCCAACACGATCGCCGCTAGCGCGAGCGCGAATGCGGAGGCGGACGACCTGCTGCGCGAGTTCTACCGCGGCGCGCAGTCGCGCTCCGGCATGCCGAATCCGTTCGCACCGCTGCCGTCGGTCTGGGGACGGGTGTTCTGGCTGCGCGCGATCGAGGGCGGTCGGGCGGCCCTGCTCCCGTCCGGCGTCGTCGAGCGTCTCGCGGACGAGCTTGCGGAGGGAAGGGCGGCGTGAGCGCGGCGCTCACCCGGCCCGGCTGCGCGAGCGTGATCGTCGCGCTCAATCCGCACGACCACGATTTCGTCGCCACGATGGACGGCTGGGCCGTCCAGGCGGGCGCGGGGGACCACGAGGTGATCGTCGTGCACGACGGTGCCGCCCGTCGCCGCGCGCTCGGAGTACGCGGCGCACAGGTGGCGGCATCCGTCGACGCCGGTCCGGATCGTCGAATCGGGCGCCCCGGGACGCGCGGCGTCGAACAACGCCGGCGTGCGCGCGAGCCGCGGCGACCTCCTGGTCTTCGTCGCCGACGATTTCCGGCCGAGTCGCGGCCTCGTGGCCGCGCATCGTTCGTTCCACGCCCTGATCGGCCGCCCGGCGGTGGGGGTGGGCCCGGGCTACTTCGCCGAAGCCCTGCGCGACGTTGCGTTCCTCCGCTGGATCGAGGACACCGGGCAGATCTTCGGCGTCGTGTTCCCGCTGGCGGGCGTCGAGTGGAGCGGGGACTTCTACTACGTCGGCAACGCGTCGATGCCGCGCACGGTCTACGACGCCGTCGGCGGCTACGACGAGACCTACCGGCACGATCTGTTCGACGATTGGGGAATTGCGCAGTAGCTGTCCGCGGCGGGCCTGGCCGTCCGCTTCGTTCCGCGGGCGATCGCGTGGCACGATCACGACGTCAGCCTCGAGGAGCGTGCGCTCGCGATGCGCAGGCTGGGCGCATGCGTGGCGGCGCGCGAGCGGGCGATGCCGGGCCCCCCGCCCTGGGTCGAGCTGACGAGACTCTCGGTCCGGGACCTCGAGGGGGACCTGCGGGAGGCTCGCAGGCGCGTGGACGCGCCGGGATCGATCGTCGTCTGGCGACACCTGTGGTCGGCCGAGCTCAACCTCGCGTTCGTGCGCGGCTATCGCGACGAGCGGTACGGGTCGGCATCCCGGCCCGTCGCGGGCTGAAGCGCCGTCAGGCGCCGGCTGCGCTGATGATCACCCGGACCAGGACGAGCAGCGTGACGACGAAGACCGCCGCGAGCACGATGCCGACGATGATCACCTGGTGAGGGCGGATCGCGACGGCGTCGCGGCGCATCGCGTTGCCCCTGCGGACCCCGAAGAAGCTCCAGAACACGGCGCCGACGACTTCGAGGAGCGAGGCTTGGGTGTTTTTGGCCGGTTCGTCGGGCGGCGGGGAAGGGGGCGAGGGATCGGACATCGGTCAGAAGGGCGCGCGAAAGTGCCGATTCTAGCAACCGGGGCGGCGGCCCCCGGGACGCGGGGATCTCTCTTGAAACGGCACGGGATTGCCCCATCTGCGTGTCAGATGCAGGCGCCCGGGGCGCCTAGGAGGGGATTCCATGCGTTTCGACAAGTTGACGACCAAGTTCCAGCAGGCCTTCGCGGACGCCCAGAGCCTCGCGCTGGGCAACGACTGCGGGTTCATCGAGCCGCAACACCTGCTGGCCGCGCTGCTGGCGCAGGAGGACGGCGGGACGACCTCGCTCCTCGCGCGCGCGGGCGTCGCGGTTCCGAAGCTCCAGGTGGCGCTCAAGGCGTCGATCGGGCGGCTGCCGAAGGTGGAGGGGACCGGCGGCGAGATCGGCATCTCCCGCGACCTCAACAACCTGCTCAACCTCACCGACAAGGAAGCGACCAAGCGCGGCGACCAGTTCATCGCGAGCGAGCTCTTCCTGCTCGCGCTCGCCGACGACAAGGGCGAGACCGGCCGGATGCTCCGCGACGCGGGGCTCGCGAAGAAGTCGCTCGTCGACGCGATCGAGGCGGTGCGCGGCGGCTCGGGCGTCGCCTCGCAGGAGGCCGAGGGCCAGCGCGAGGCGCTGGAAGAAATCCACGATCGACCTCACCGAGCGCGCCCGCGAAGGCAAGTCGACCCGGTGATCGGTCGCGACGACGAGATCCGTCGCACGATCCAGGTACTCCAGCGCCGCACCAAGAACAACCCGGTGCTGATCGGCGAGCCCGGCGTCGGCAAGACCGCGATCGTCGAGGGCCTCGCGCAGCGCATCGTCAACGGCGAGGTGCCCGAGACGCTGAAGGACAAGCGCGTGCTGTCGCTCGACATGGCGTCGCTGCTCGCGGGTGCCAAGTACCGCGGCGAGTTCGAGGAGCGCCTGAAGGCGGTGCTGAAGGACATCGCGGCCGACGAGGGCCGCACGATCGTCTTCATCGACGAGCTGCACACGATGGTCGGCGCCGGCAAGGCCGAGGGCGCGATCGACGCCGGCAACATGCTGAAGCCCGCGCTCGCGCGCGGCGAGCTGCACTGCGTCGGCGCGACGACGCTCGACGAGTACCGCAAGTACGTCGAGAAGGACGCGGCGCTCGAACGACGCTTCCAGAAGGTGCTGGTCGGCGAGCCGTCGGTCGAGTCGACGATCGCGATCCTGCGCGGCCTGCAGGAGCGCTACGAGATCCACCACGGCGTCGACATCACCGACCCGGCGATCGTCGCGGCGGCCGAGCTCTCGGCGCGCTACATCACCGACCGCTTCCTGCCGGACAAGGCGATCGACCTGATCGACGAGGCGGCCGCGCGCATCAAGATGGAGATCGACAGCAAGCCCGAGTCGATGGACAAGCTCGACCGGCGCCTGATCCAGCTCGAAGATCGAGCGCGAGGCGGTCAGGAAGGAGACCGACGAGGCCAGCAAGAAGCGGTTCGCCGCGATCGAGGAAGAGATCGCGAAGCTCGAGCGCGAGTACGCGGACCTCGAGGAGGTCTGGAAGGCGGAGAAGGCGAACGTCGCCGGCACCCAGCACATCAAGGAGGAGATCGACAGGATCAAGCTCCAGATGGAGGAGGCGAAGCGCAAGGGCGACTGGCAGAAGATGAGCGAGCTCCAGTACGGGAAGCTCCCGCAGCTCGAGGCACAGCTCAACAAGGCCGACAAGGCGGCCGCGAAGGACCAGGCAGAAGCCGACGCTGCTGCGCACGCAGGTCGGCGCCGAGGAGATCGCCGAGGTCGTCTCGCGCGCGACCGGGATTCCCGTGTCGAAGATGATGCAGGGCGAGCGCGACAAGCTCGTCCACATGGAGGATCGCCTGCACCAGCGCGTCGTCGGGCAGGACGAGGCGGTGCGGCTCGTCTCCGACGCGATCCGCCGCTCGCGTTCGGGGCTCTCGGATCCAAACCGCCCGTACGGCTCGTTCCTGTTCCTCGGCCCACGGGCGTGGGCAAGACCGAGCTCACGAAGGCGCTGGCCGAGTTCCTGTTCGACAGCGACCATGCGCTCGTGCGCATCGACATGTCCGAGTACATGGAGAAGCACTCGGTCGCGCGGATGATCGGCGCGCCGCCGGGCTACGTCGGCTACGAGGAAGGCGGCGCGCTCACCGAGGCGGTGCGGCGCAAGCCCTACAGCGTGATCCTGTTCGACGAGATCGAGAAGGCGCACCCGGACGTGTTCAACGTGCTGCTGCAGGTGCTCGACGACGGGCGGCTCACCGACGGCCAGGGCCGCACGATCGACTTCAAGAACACCGTGCTGGTCATGACCTCGAACCTGGGCTCGCACAGGATCCAGCAGCTCACCGACGAGGGCGCCGACCCGGGCTTGGTCAAGATCGCGGTGATGGCCGAGGTGAAATCGAGCTTCCGGCCGGAGTTCGTCAACCGGATCGACGAGATCGTCGTGTTCCACCCGCTCGACGAGGCGCAGATCGCGAACATCGCGCGCATTCAGCTCAAGTCGCTCGAGGCGCGGCTCGCGAAGCTCGAGATCAGGCTGGTGGTGAACGATGCGGCGATCAAGGCGATCGCGGCCGCCGGCTTCGACCCGGTCTACGGCGCGAGGCCGCTCAAGCGTGCGATCCAGCAGCAGATCGAGAATCCGCTCGCGAAGGAGATCCTCGGCGGCAAGTACGCTGGCGGCGACACGGTCAAGGTGACCGCGAGCGGCGGCGAGATCGCGTTCGCGA
>JADIZG010000075.1 GCA_016704895.1 Betaproteobacteria bacterium | reverse complement strand
CCGTCCAGTTCGTGCTCAACTACGAGGAAGGCGGCGAGAACGCCGTGCTGCACGGCGACGAGGCCTCCGAGACCTTCCTCTCGGACATCGTCGGCGCGCAGGCGTTCCGGATGCGGCACCTGAGCATGGAGTCGCTCTACGAATACGGGTCGCGCGCCGGCGTCTGGCGGCTGCTGCGGCTCTTCCGCGACCGCGGCGTGCCGCTCACGGTCTTCGGCGTGGGCATGGCGATGCTGCGGCACCCGGCGGTCGTCGACGCGTTCCTGCGCGACGGCCACGAGATCGCGAGCCACGGCTGGCGCTGGATCAGCTACCAGCACGCGGACGAGGCGACCGAACGCGAGCACCTCGAGCGCGCGGTCGACGCGATCGTGCGCCTCACCGGCAGGCCGCCGGAGGGCTGGTACACGGGGCGCGACAGCCCTGCGACGCGCCGGCTCGTCGTCGAGCACGGCGGCTTCGTCTACGATGCCGACAGCTACGCGGACGACCTCCCGTACTGGACCGAGGTCGCGTGCTCGCGAGGCCGCGTGCCCCACCTCGTCGTCCCGTACACGCTCGACACGAACGACATGCGCTTCGCGACGCCGCAGGGCTTCAACAGCGGCGACCAGTTCTACGCGTACCTGCGCGACGCGTTCGACACGCTCTATGCGGAGGGGGACCCCGCGGGCCTCGACCGGCCGAAGATGCTGTCGGTCGGCCTGCACTGCCGGATCGCCGGCCGGCCGGCGCGGCTGGCCGCGCTCGCGCGCTTCGTCGACCACGCGCGCTCGCACGAGGGCGTCTGGTTCGCGCGCCGCATCGACGTCGCGAGGCACTGGATCGCGACGCACCCGTTCACGGGGTGAGGCCTCCGAGGCGCGCCCCCCGGGGCCCGGATCGCACGGCCGCCGCCGCGGGGCCCGTCTCCGGCCCGGCAGCGCTCGCGGGCACCGTGCGGGCAGGCCGCGCCGCCTCAGCAGCAGGTAGGCCGCCGGAATCACGAGCATCGAGAGCAGCGGCGCCGTGATCATGCCGCCGACCATCGGCGCCGCGATGCGCTGCATGACCTCCGCCCCGACCCCGCCCCCCGAGCATGATCGGCAGCAGCCCCGCCATGATGACCGCGACGGTCATGGCCTTGGGCCGGACCCGCAGCACCGCGCCCTCCTCGATCGCCTCGCGCAGCAGCGCCTCGGTCGGGGGCGCGCCGGCCGCGAGGCGCGCCTCCCACGCCTGCCTCAGGTAGATCAGCATCACGACGCCGAACTCCGCGGCGACCCCCGCGAGCGCGATGAAGCCGATCGCCGTCGCGACGGAGGTCGAGTAGCCGAGCGCCCACAGCAGCCAGTAGCCACCGACCAGCGCGAACGGCACGGCCAGCATGACGACCAGCGCCTCGTCGAACCGGCCGAACGCCAGGTACAGCAGCACGAGGATCACGAGCAGCGTGAACGGCACCACGTAGGCGAGGCGCGCCCTCGCCCGCTCGAGGTACTCGAACTGGCCCGACCACGACACCGAGTAGCCCGCGGGCAGGTCGACCTCGCGCAGGACCGCCTCCTGAAGATCGCGGACGACCGACACGAGGTCGCGGCCGCGCGCGTCGACGTACACCCAGCCCGACAGGCGCGCGTTCTCGCTGCGCAGCATCGGCGGGCCGTCGACGATGCGCACGCTCGCGACCGCAGACAACGCGATCTGGGCGCCCGAGTCGGTGACGATCGGCAGCATGCGGATCTCGTCGACCGAGTCGCGCAGCTCGCGCGGATAGCGCACGCTGATCGGAAAGCGCGCGAGACCCTCGACCGTCTCGCCGATGTTCTCGCCGCCGACCGCGGCGGCGATCACGTCCTGGATCTCGACGATGCTCATGCCGTAGCGCGCGGCGGCCGCGCGGTCGATCGTGACGTCGAGGTAGCGCCCGCCCTCGAGCCGCTCGGCGAGCGCCGAGGCGACGCCCGGCACGTCGCGGGCCACCCGCTCGATGGCGCGCGTCAGCCGATTGACTTCCGCGAGGTCGGTCCCCGCGACCTTGACGCCGATCGGGCTCTTGATGCCGGTCGCGAGCATGTCGATGCGGTTGCGGATCGGGGGCACCCAGATGTTCGACAGGCCGGGCACGCGCACCGTGCGGTCGAGCTCGTCGACCAGCTTCGCGGTCGTCATCCCCGGCCGCCACTGATCGCGGGGCTTGAACCGGATCGTCGTCTCGATCATCTCGAGCGGCGCCGGGTCGGTCGCGGTTTCCGCGCGCCCGACCTTGCCGAACACGCGATCGACCTCGGGCACCGACTTGATCATCCGGTCGGTGAGCTGCAGGAGCTCGGCGGCCTTGGCCGCCGACAATCCCGGCAAGGCCGTCGGCATGTACAGCAGGTCCCCCTCGTCCAGCGGTGGCATGAACTCGCCGCCCAGCCGCGACACCGGATACGCGGTGGCCGCCAGCGCGAGGGCCGCGAGCGCGATCGTCGACTTCGGCCAGCGCAACGCCCAGCGCAGCTGCGGCCGGTAGGCGACCGTGAGCCACCGGACGATCGGATTCGCCTGCTCGCCCGGGATGCGGCCGCGGATCACGTACCCCATCAGCACGGGCACCAGCGTGATCGCCAGCGCGGCGGCCGCGGCCATCGCGTAGGTCTTCGTGTACGCGAGCGGCTTGAACATCCTTCCCGCCTGCGCCTCGAGCGCGAACACCGGCACGAACGACAGCGTGATGATCAGCAGGCTGACGAACAGCGCCGGACCGACCTCGACCGACGCGTCGACGACGAGCTTCCAGCGCGCGGCGGACGGCGGATCGCCGCCGTGCTCGTGTCGCCACGCCTCGAGCTTGCGGTGCGCGTTCTCGATCATCACGATCGCCGCGTCGACCATCGCGCCGATCGCGATCGCGATGCCGCCGAGCGACATGATGTTCGCGTTCACGCCCTGCGCGCGCATCACGACGAACGCGGCCAGGATGCCCAGCGGCAGCGAGACGACGGCGACGAGCGCCGAGCGCATGTGGAGCAGGAAGACGAGGCAGACGAGGGCCACGACGGCGAATTCCTCGATCAGCTTGCGGGTGAGGTTCGCGACCGCGCCCTCGATCAGCGCGGAACGATCGTAGGTCTCGACGATCTCCACGCCGGGCGGCAGGCCCGGCTTCAGCGCTTCGAGCTTCGCCTTGACCGCCTCGATCGCGCGCAGCGCGTTCTTTCCCGAACGCAGCACGACGATGCCCCCCACGACCTCACCCTCGCCGTCGAGCTCGGCGATGCCGCGCCGCATCTCGGGACCGACCTGGATGCGCGCGACGTCGGAGAGCAGGACGGGGGTGCCGCCCGCGTCGACCTTGACCGGGATCCGGCGAAAGTCGTCGAGCGTTCGCAGGTACCCGCGCACGCGCACCATGTACTCGGCCTCCGCGAGCTCGACGACCGAGCCGCCGAACTCGCGGTTCGCGTCGCGGATCGCCGCCACGACCTTCGACACCGGCAGCGCGTAGGCCTTGAGCCGCGCGGGATCGAGAACCACCTGGTACTGCCTGACCATGCCGCCGACGGTCGCCACCTCGGCGACGTCGGGCACCGTCTTCAGCTCGTACTTGAGGAACCAGTCCTGCAGCGCGCGCAATTGCGACAGGTCGTTGCGGCCGGTGCGGTCGACGAGCGCGTACTCGTAGATCCAGCCCACGCCGGTGGCGTCGGGACCGAGCGCCGGCCTCGCCCCCGGCGGCAGCCGGCCCTGGACCTGGTTCAGGTACTCGAGCACGCGGGAGCGCGCGAAGTAGAGGTCGGTGCCGTCCTCGAACAGCACGTAGACGAACGAATCGCCGAAGAACGAGTAGCCGCGCACGACCTTCGCGCCCGGCACCGACAGCATCGTCGTCGTCAGCGGATACGTGACCTGGTCCTCGACGATCTGCGGCGCCTGGCCCGGCCAGGTCGTGCGGATGATCACCTGGACGTCGGAGAGGTCGGGGATCGCGTCGAGCGGCGTCTGCCTGACCGACCACACGCCGGCGACCGCGACCATCGCGGCCGCGAGAAGCACGAGGAGCCGGTTGGCGACCGACCAGCGGATCACCGCGGCGATCACTGCCGGGCTCCCGGCGGCGCAGGCGCGATCGAGCTCAGCGCGAACTCGCCCTGCGGCGTGATGGTGAACGCGAAGTCGACCGGCGTCCCCGTCTTCACGTCGGCGGGCAGCCCGCCCGCGGGCGCCTTGAACCCCATCGTCATGCCGCCCATGCCGGCGCTCGGGATCGGCCCGTGCTGGATGAACACGTCGGCGCCGTCGACGTCGCGCACGACGCCGGTGGCGCGGTGCGAAACGGCGGGCGGCGCCGCCGGGGCCGCTCGGTGCCCCGCGTGCGGATCGGCCGACGGCGCGGCGCCCGCGTTCATGCGGGCGAGCACGCCGCGCAGACTCGCCTCCGAGTCGATCAGGAACTGACCCGAGGCGACGACGTGCGTCCCCGCGGCGACGCCGCGGCGAATCTCGGTCAGGTCGCCCGATTCGCGGCCCACCTCGACGTCGACCGGCGCGTAGCGGCCCTCCCCCGACACGACGATGACCACGTCGCGCGTGCCGGTGCGAATGACCGCCTCGGAGGGCACCAGAACGGAGGCGGCCGACGTCGCGCCCGCGAACGCGACCGTCGCGTACATGCCGGGCTTGAGGGCACCGCCCGGATTCGCGAGCACGATCCGGGCCCGGACGGTGCGCGTCGCCGCATTGACGTCGGGGAGCAGCGCCTGCACGGTGCCGCGCAACACCCGATCGGGCGCCGTCGCCGCGCGCACCTCCACCGGCACGCCCGCGACCACGAGCCCCGCCTGCGCCTCCGGCACCTCGGCGATCACCCAGACGCTCGCGAGGCCGGCGATGCGAACGAGGTTGGTCCCCGGCATCACCGCCATGCCGTCGCGTGCGCCGATCTCCCAGACGATGCCGGACACCGGCGAGGTCACCGTCACGCGTCCCGAGCTCTTCGCTTCGCGCTCGACGCGCGCGACCTCCGCGTCGGGCATGCCGAGCAGGCGAAGTCGGTTCCGTGCGGCGTCGACGAGCGCAGTGTCGCGCGCGGCGGCGCTCGCCTTCAGCGCGAGCAGCTCCTCCTGGGCGGCGACCCACTCGGGGACGAACAGGTCGGCGACGGGCTGGCCTTCGCGCACCGGATCGTAGGTCGCCCGGACGTGCAGCCGCTCGACGAAGCCCTGCACGCGCGACTGGACGCCGGTCAGCGTGCGCTCGTCGACCGCGACCGCGCCCGTCGCGCGAAAGCCCGTCTCCAAGCTGCCGGACCGCGCCTCGACGGTGCGGACACCGAAGCTCTGCGCGAGCCGCGGGCTCACCGAAACGCTCCCTTCGTCCGCCGCGGCGTCCGCGTAGACCGGCACGAGCTGCATGTCCATGAACGGGCTCTTGCCCGGCTTGTCGAACTTCTGTCCGGGCACCATCGGATCGTGCCAGTACAGCACGCGCCGGCCGCTCGCGTCGGAGAGCACCGCGCCGGCCCCCGGATCCGACGGCATCGCCGCAACGTTCTCGGGCGCGTGCGCCTGGCGCTTGCCGAGCAGATAGCCTCCGACGCCCGCGAGTGCCGCAACGGTCAGCGCGAGCACGGCCCAGCGCGTCGCCGCGCCGTGTTGACGATTCGCTTTCATGCGCCCTCCCGGGGAAGCAGCGTCGACAGCCACGCCCAGGCCCGCGCGGCCGACTGCTCGAAACCGATCTGCGCGAGGTGCGCGTCCAGCTCCGCGCGCCGCGCCTCCAGCACCGCCGCGAGCGACCCGGCCCCGCTCCGGTACGCGGCCAGCGCGGCCTCGACCCGGCGCACGGCGAGCGGAACGAGCTCGTCGCGCGTACGCGCGGCCTGCGCGCGCATCGCTTCCCATTCCGCGAGCATCTGGCGGACCTCGGCGTCGCGCAGGCGCGAGAGGTCCTCCCGTTGCGCGCGTGCCGCGTCGCGCTCCTTGAGCTTCGCCGCGTGCTCGCGGTCCTGCCGCGTGCCCGGCGACCACGGCAGGTCGACGCGCACCATCAGCGAGACCATGTTGCCGAATTCGGCTTTGCGAATGCCGTAGGTCAGCTCCGCGCTCCAGTCCGGAAGGCGCCCGGCGCGCGCGAGGTCCGCCTCGGTGTCGAGCAGGGCTTCCTGTGCGTGCGCCAGCCTGAGCTCGGGCTGCCGGGCCACGTCCGTCAGGTGCCCCATCGCGTCCGTCAGCGCGAGCACGTCCGGCGGCGGCGCGAGCGGACGGTCGGCTTCGCCGGCGCCGACGTGCCGCGCGAGGGCGAGGCGCGCCCGCTCGCCCGCGAGCGCGGCCTCGGTCGCGCGGTTCGCGAGTTCGATCGTCGTCGTCCGCGCGGCGAGCACCTCCGCCTGCGACGCCCGCCCCGCGCCGTAGAGCGCAGCGGTCGTCGATTGCTGGAGCCTCGCCTCGTCGATCTGCGCCGCGATCGCGCGCGACTGCCGTTCCGCGTAGTGGCGTGCGAGCCACGCGACCGCGACCTCGCGCCGGGTCGCCAGCGCGGCGACCTCCGTCGCGACGTCGCTGCGCGCGGCGTCCCGCGACGCGCGCTCGGCCCTGTAGCGCAGTTTCTCCGCGGCAGGAAACTCCTGCATCAGGCCGACACGCGTCATCGTCATCGGATCGCGGTCGAGACGCCAGCGATCGGCCCCCTCGGTCGGGACGTTGTCGAAGCCGGCGATCAGCTTGGGGTCGGGCCACGATCCGGCCGGGGACGCCATTTCGCGAGCGGCGTCCGCGAGCGCGCGCTGGGCCGCCACCTGCGGCGACCGGGTCAGCGCGAGCCGCTCGGCTTCCGCGAGCGTGAGCGGCACGCCGACTTGTGCGAAAGGGGCGCCCGGAAGCGCCGCGAGCGCGAGCGCCACGAGCAAGCCCGGCGTCGGATGGCGCCGGTACGGCGACGCGAGAGGACGCGTCGGAGCTGCAACCTGTCGAGCGAGCATGAGACCTCCGGACGGCACGGGACGACACCGGTGCGATGGCACCGGTCCACGACGTCAGCGGAGGCTCAAAGCTGGAGGCGGCAGTACCGGGAACGCGCCGGGGGCGCCGCGCCCTTCGCGTCGGGGGCGGACGCCGGCATCCCCGGCACCGCGGCGGGCCGGGCGGCCACGGTGAGCGCGGCGTCCGGCGGCGGGCGCAGGCCGCGGCCGCCGGCACCGGGACCGAGCCGTCCTGGCAATGCACTTCGCAGAGATTGGCGTTGCCGTCCCCGTCCACCACCCCCGCCCCGTCGAGCATGTGCTCGACGCAAGGCGCTGCGGCGACAGCGGAGGACGGCAGGGCATCGCTCCCGCGCGCGCAGGCGTAGGCCGCCGCCGCGGTATGGGCGCCGACGATCGCCAGCGTCGCGGCGAACGCGACGAGACGGCGAAGGGTGCGACGAGCGATCATCGGTGAAGTATGCTCCAGTCGCCGGGGGGCTCGCCAGCCCAGGGACGGGCGAAGCGACCGGAGGCCTGTTCCGCCCGGCGGGCGGCGTCGCCGTATGCCGGAGGGTGGCCGATCTGCCATCATCCCGACGCGCCCGACCTCGCGCGCAGTCCCGCAGTCCGGAGGCCCGCCAGATGAGCGAAAGGAAACGTCGTGGCCCGTGCGACAGCGGCAACGCCGACGTGGTCGGGGTCCGGCCGCGCCGCGCGACGACGACGCATCGTTCCGGCGGGGCCGGATCGCCGCGCGTGACGACCGGGTAGCCGGATGCGTTGCCGCGCGATTCGCCGTCACGCGCCGCCCACGGCCGGCGTCCTCCGGTAGCCACGACGCGACGATGGACTTGCCCGCGACGCAGAGCCACCGTCCGGACGGCGCGGGGAACGCCCCGCCCCGCCGCGGCGGCCGCCTGTTCCGCAAGTACTTCGTCCTGATCCTCGCGCTGGTCACCGCGGCGCTGCTGGTCCCCTCGTCGATCTCGCTCTGGTTCTCGTACCGCGAGACGCTGGACACCTTGCACGCGCTGCAGCACGAGAAGGCGGTGGCCGCCGCGGAGCGCATCGAGCAGTACGTCCTGCAGGTGCAGGCGCAACTCAAGGGCGCGGCGCTGCCGCAGCTCGGCGCCGAGGGGGCCGAGCAGCGCCGCCTCGAGTTCCTCAAGCTCCTGAAGCAGGTGCCCGGCGTCACCGACATCGCCTGGATCGGCGCGGACGGCTGCGAGAAGTCGCAGGTGTCGCGCCTCGCGATGGACGCCTCGGGCGACTGCCTGCGCGATCGCAGCCGCGACCCGGCGTTCCTCGAGCCGACCGCCGCGCGCCCGTGGTACGGGCGCGTCACGTTCCGCAAGGAGACCGAGCCTTACATGCAGATCGCCGTGCGCTCCAGCGGCAACGCCGGCCCGGTCACCGTCGCCGACGTGAACCTCAAGTTCATGTGGGACGTGATCTCGCGCATCAAGATCGGCGAGAAGGGCAAGGCCTACGTCGTCGATTCGGAGGGCTACCTGATCGCCGACCCGGACATCGGGCTCGTGCTGCGCAAGACCGACCTCTCCGGGTTCGCCCACGTCAGGGCCGCGCTCGACGGAACGGGAGCCGAGGAGCGCGTCGTCGTGACCCGCGACGCCGGCGGCACCGAAGTGCTGTCCGCGCACGCGGGGATCGAGTCGCTGGGCTGGAAAGTGTTCGTCGTGCAGCCGACATCGGAGGTCCTGGCGCGCCTCAACGCGTCGGTCGTGCGATTCGGGATCCTGCTGCTCGGCGGCCTCCTGTTCTCCGCGCTCGCTGCGCTGTTCCTCGCGCGCGGTATGACGCGCCCCATCCGCACGCTGCAGGAAGGCGCGCAGCTGATCGGCGAGGGCAAGCTCGACCACGCGATCGACGTGAGGACCGGCGACGAGCTCGAGGCGCTCGCAGGCCAGTTCAACCGGATGACCGCGCAGCTTCGCGAGTCCTACGCGGGCCTCGAGCGCAAGGTCGACGAGCGCACCGCCGAGCTCAAGACCGCGCTCGAGCAGCAGACGGCGATCAGCGAGATCCTGCGCGTGATCTCGGCCTCGCCGACCGACGTGCAGCCGGTGATGGACGCGGTCGCGGAGCGCGCGGCGATCCTGTGCGATGCGCCGAGCGCGCAGGTGCTGCTGCTCGCCGACGACGGCGCGCTCCACATCATGGCGAGCTGCGTGCGCGGCGACCTGCCGGCGATTCCGCCCGGCTACGTGGTCGCGCTCGACCGCGGGATGATCACCGGCCGGTGCGTCCTCGACGGCCGGACCGTGCACCATGCGGACGTCGTCCCGCTGCTCGACACCGAGTTCCCCGCGGCGCGCGAAAACGTCCTCAAGTTCGGCTTCCGCGCGGTGCTCGCGGTGCCGCTGATGCGCGAGCAGAAGGCCTATGGCACGCTCTTCGTCTGGCGTCCGGTCCCCGGTCACTTCTCGCCCGACGAGGTCGCCCTGCTCGAAACGTTCGCGCGGCAGGCGGCGATCGCGATCGACAACGTGCGGCTGTTCAACGAGACGAAGGAAGCGCTCGAGCAGCAACAGGCCTCCGGGGAGGTGCTCGCCACGATCTCGAGCTCGATCTCGAACACCACGCCGGTGTTCGAGCGCATCCTCGAGAGCTGCGCGCGCCTGTTCGACGGCAAGGTCGTCGGCATCCCGCTCCTCGGCGAGGACGGGCAGATGTCGCTCGGCGCGTATCGCGGCCCGGAACGCGCCGCCATGGAGCGCATCTATCCCCGCCCGGCGGACGAGACCAGCGGCGCCGGCACCGCGATCCTGCGC
The DNA here is from genome assembly GCA_016704895.1 of Betaproteobacteria bacterium. GTDB lineage: Bacteria > Pseudomonadota > Gammaproteobacteria > Burkholderiales > Casimicrobiaceae > VBCG01. The sequence goes on along the minus strand of JADIZG010000075.1, from coordinate 54,634 downwards.
AGGGAGATCCAGCACTACCCCGACATCGACGCGCCCGGCGTGCCACCCTCCGCGCGCACGATCTTCCGCGTCAACGGCGTTCGCGCCGCGCTCTTCGCGCCGATGCTCTGGAAGGACGGCGCGATCGGCGCGATCTTCGTGGGCCGGATGAACGCGGGACCGTTCTCAGACAAGGAGATCGCGCTCCTGCGCACGTTCGCGAGCCAGGCCGTGATCGCGATCCAGAACGCGCGGCTGTTCAACGAGACGCGCGAGGCGCTCGAGCAGCAGACGGCCACCGCCGAGGTGCTGCAGGTCATCAGCAGCTCGGTCGCCGATGCGCAGCCAGTGTTCGACAAGATCCTCGACAGCTGCCAGCACCTGTTCGCGACCGAACAGCTCGGCATCTTCCTGGCCGACGGCGACGGCATGGTCCATGCGGCGGCGTGGCGCGGCGCAGCGCTCGCAGCGATCGTCGAGAGCTTCCCCAAGCCGATCGCGCAGACCGTCACCGGGACCGTGCTGAGCGAGCGCCGCACCATCCACATCCCCGACGTCGCGGCGATGGCCGCGATGCCGGCCACGGTGCGCAGCGTGCTGGACCGGATCGGCAACTTCTCGTGCGCGTGGGCGCCGATGATATGGGAGGGTCGCGGCGTCGGATCGATCGCCGTGCTGCGGCAGCCTCCCCATCCGATGACGGCGAAGGACCTCGCGCTCCTCAAGACGTTCGCCGACCAGGCCGTCATCGCGATCCAGAACGTCCGCCAGTTCCGCGAAATCCAGCAGAAGAGCCGCGAGCTCGAGGTCGCGAGCCAGCACAAGAGCGAGTTCCTCGCCAACATGTCGCACGAGCTGCGCACGCCGCTCAACGCGATCATCGGGTTCTCCGAGGTGCTGCTCGAGCGCATGTTCGGCGAGCTGAACGAGAAGCAGGACGACTACCTGAAGGACATCCACTCGTCCGGCAGGCACCTGCTCTCGCTCATCAACGACATCCTCGACCTGTCGAAGGTCGAGGCCGGCCGGATGGAGCTCGAGCCCGCGCGGTTCGACGTCCCGACCGCGATCGGCAACGCGATGACGCTCGTGCGCGAGCGCGCGCAGCGCCACGGCATCGTCCTGGGCGTCGACGTCGCGCCCGACGTCGGCGAGATCGTGGCCGACGAGCGCAAGTTCAAGCAGATCCTGCTGAACCTCCTCACCAACGCGGTCAAGTTCACGCCCGACGGCGGCCGCGTCGACGTCCTCGCGCGGCGGACCGCGGACGCGCTCGAGGTCGCCGTCCGCGACACCGGCATCGGCATCGCGAAGGAGGACCAGGCGGCGGTGTTCGAGGAGTTCCGGCAGGTCGGGCGCCACTACACGAACAAGCAGGAGGGCACCGGGCTGGGCCTCGCGCTCACCAGGCGCTTCGTCGAGCTGCACGGGGGCGCGATCCGGCTCGAGAGCGAGCCGGGCAAGGGCTCGACGTTCACGTTCACGATCCCGCACAAGGCATGAAGGACGAGACATGGACACGATCCTGATCGTCGAGGACAACGAGAAGAACATGAAGCTCGTGCGCGACGTGCTTCAGGTCAAGGGCTACGCGACCCTCGAGGCGGTGACGGGCGAGGACGGCGTCCGTCTCGCGAAGGAGCGCCTGCCCGCGCTCGTGCTGATGGACATCCAGCTGCCCGGGATCAGCGGCATCGAGGCGCTGAAGCAACTGCGCGCGGACCCCGCGACCGCGGCGATCCCCGTCATCGCCGTGACCGCCTCGGTGATGGTGTCCGACCGCCGCAACATCACCGACGCCGGCTTCGACGGCTACGTCGGCAAGCCGCTCAACCTGAAGGAGTTCCTCGCGGCGGTGGCGAGCGCGCTCGCGCCGCGGGGCAGCTGACGATGTCCGAACAGATCGGCGCCCCCTCCCCTGCGCCGGCGGCCGCGCCGGCGCGCGTGCTCGTCGTCGACGACACGCCGCAGAACGTCAAGCTCCTCGCCGACATCCTGGGCGCGAAGGGCTACGTCGCGATCACCGCGGCGAGCGGCGAGGAGGCGCTCGCGAAGCTCGCCGCCGAGCGCCCCGACATCGTGCTGCTCGACGTGATGATGCCGGGGCTGTCGGGCTACGACGTGTGCCGGCGCATCCGCGCCGACCCCGCGACAGCGCTGCTGCCGGTGGTGCTGGTCACCTCGCTCGACCCGCACGAGGAACGCGTCAAGGGCATCGAGGCGGGGGCGGACGACTTCCTGTCGAAGCCGATCCACCAGGCCGAGCTGCTCGCGCGCGTGCGCTCGCTGCTGCGCATCAAGGCGCTGCAGGACGAGGTGCGGCGCCAGGCGGACGAGCTGCGCGGGTGGAACGCCACGCTGGAGGCGCGCGTGCAGTCGGCGGTCGCCGAGATCGCGAAGCTCGCGCGGCTGCGGCAGTTCTTCTCGGCACCCGTGGCCGACGCGATCGTGTCGGCAGGCGAAGCGTCGCTGCTCGCGCCGCACCGCCGCGACGTCTGCTGCGTGTTCATCGACATGCGCGGCTTCACCGCGTTCACCGATTCGGCCGAGCCCGAGGAGGTCATCGCGGTGCTCGCCGAGTTCCACGCCGCGATGGGCCCGCTCGTCGCCGCGAGCGAGGGCACGGTGCCGCACTTCACCGGCGACGGGATGCTGATCTTCTTCAACGACCCGATCGAGGTCCCCGACGCCTGCCCGCGCGCGGCGCGCATGGCGCTCGCGATGCAGGCGCGCTTCCTGCCGCTCTCGGAGCAATGGCGCAAGCTCGGCCACGACCTGAAGCTCGGCATCGGCATCGCGCGCGGCTACGCGACGCTCGGCGCGCTGGGCTACGAGGGACGCTTCGACTACACGGCGATCGGTGGCGTCGTGAACCTCGCCGCCCGGCTGTGCGCCGAGGCGTCCGGCGGCCAGATCCTCGTCGACCGCCGCGCGCGCGCCAGCCTCGACGAAGCGTTCGCGCTCGACCCGGTCGAGCCGCTCGCGCTCAAGGGCTACGACAAGCCGGTTCCCGCATTCCTGCTGCTGGCCGGACCCGCCTGACGGGCCGGGGGTTCGCCCGTCAGCGCAGCGACGCGTTCACGCCCTCGAGCGCGGCGGCGCCGGGCACGAGCTCCGCGTCGGACATCCGGTTGAGCGGCGTGTCGACCGTCTGCTGTGCATCGTGCAGGTCGCTCGCGTTCTCGGCCACGTAGAGGAGGCCCGTCACGACGATGCCCTTCGCCCGGTGCGACTCGAGGTACGCCATCGCGCGGACCTTGTCGGACGGATCGTACTCGGCGTCGAGGCGCTTGACGCGCAGCACCCCGCCGTCGTGCATCACGATGTCCCGCGTTTCGCCGGGCGCCTGCGACGCGACGATCGGCGCGCGCTCGGGCATGAAGTCGAGGCGGTTCACCGCGTCGTTGTGCTCGCGGACGTAGTCGTAGCTCCGGGTCGAGCCCGGGTGGTTGTTGAACGCGACGCACGGCGACACGACGTCGATCAGCGCCGCGCCCTTGTGCCGGATGGCCGCCTCGATCAGCGGCACCAGCTGCTCCTTGTCGCCCGAGAAGCCCCGCGCGACGTAGCTGGCGCCCAGCGTGAGCGCCATCATCACGAGGTCGATCGGCTCGTCGTCGTTCGCCGCGCCGCGCTTGCTGCGGCTGCCCTTGTCGGCGGTCGCCGAGAACTGGCCCTTGGTGAGGCCGTAGACGCCGTTGTTCTCGACGATGTAGGTCATGTCGACGTTGCGCCGCATCAGGTGCATGAACTGGCCGAGCCCGATCGACGCCGAGTCGCCGTCGCCCGAGACGCCGAGGTAGATCAGCTCGCGGTTGGCGAGGTTCGCGCCGGTCAGCACCGAGGGCATCCGACCGTGCACGGTGTTGAAGCCGTGCGACTGGCCGAGGAAATAGGTCGGCGTCTTCGACGAGCAGCCGATGCCGGAGAGCTTCGCGACGCGGTGCGGCGGCACCGCGAGGTCGAAGAACGCCTGGATGATCGCCGCCGAGATCGAGTCGTGCCCGCAGCCGGCGCACAGCGTCGACACCGGGCCCTCGTAGTCGCGGCGGGTGAACCCGAGCGCGTTCTTCGGCAGTGACGGGTGGTGGATCTTCGGCTTGGCGAGGTAGGTCATCAGGAGTCAGGAGTCCGTTGTCGGCGACGACGTCAGTCCGCCGCGATGGCCGGCCGGCCCGGCACGAGGCCCAGCGCGCGCGCCCGCTCGCCGATCTCGCTGGTGATGTACCGCGCGGTCATCGGGTTGCCGTCGTAGTGGAGTACCGGGATCAGCTTGTCCGGCGCGATGCCGCACTCGTTGACGAGCATCATCCGCAGCTGCGCGTCCCGGTTCTGCTCGACGACGAACACGTGGTCGTGCGCGGCGATGAACTCGGTGATCGCGTCGGCGAACGGGAACGCGCGGATGCGCATCCGGTCGAGATGGATGCCCTGCTCCTCCAGCACCGCCAGCGCCTCGGCCATCGGGGCGCCGGTCGAGCCGATCCAGACCGCGGCCGCGCGCGTCGGCTTGGCGGCGCGCTCGATCACGGGCCCGGGCACGAGCGCCTTGGCGGACTCGAACTTGCGCAGCAGGCGCTGCATGTTGTCGACGTAGGCCGCGCCCTCCTCGGTGTAGCGGGCGTACCGGTCCTTCGACGTGCCGCGCGTGAAGTACGCGCCGCGGCGCGGGTGCGTGCCGGGGAGCGTCCGGAACGGGATGCCGTCGCCGTCGACGTCGAGGTAGCGCCCGAAGTCGCGCCCCGCCTCGAGCTCCTCGGCGCTCATCACCTTGCCGCGGTCGAGCGCGCGCGAGTCGTCCCAGCGGAACGGCGCCGTGAGCCAGTCCTGCATGCCGGTGTCGAGCTCGAGCATCACGAACACGGGCGTCTGCAGCCGGTCCGCGAGGTCGAACGCCTGCGCGCCCATCTCGAAGCACTCGGTCGGGTCCTCGGGGAACAGCAGCGGGTGCTTGGTGTCCCCGTGGGACGCATACGCGGAGCACAGGAGGTCCGCCTGCTGCGTCTTGGTCGGCATCCCGGTCGAGGGACTGCCGCGCTGGACGTCGAACAGCACGGCCGGGATCTCGGCGAAGTACGCGAGCCCGATGAACTCCTGCATCAGCGAGATGCCGGGTCCCGAGGTCGCGGTGAAGGCGCGCGCGCCGTTCCAGCCGGCGCCGACGACCATGCCGATCGACGCGAGCTCGTCCTCGGCCTGCACGATCGCGTAGCGGTGCTTGCCGGTCTCCTTGTCCACGCGGAACTTCCGGCAGTAGCGCATGAACGCCTCGGCGACCGAGGTCGACGGCGTGATCGGGTACCAGGCGCACACGGTCGCGCCGCCATAGACGGCGCCCAGCCCGGCGGCGCTGTTCCCGTCGACGAAGATCCGGTCGCCCACGCAGTCGCGCCGCTCGACCTTCAGTCCCAGCGGCTCCACGTGCTCGCGCGTCCAGTCGTAGCCCAGCCGGAACGCCTGGCGGTTCGCCTCGAGCAGCGGCGCCTTGCCCTTGTACTGCTCGACCAGCATCGCTTCGACGACCGCGGGGTCGATCGAGAGCAGCGACGCGAGGCTGCCGAGGTAGGCGACGTTCTTGAACAGCTGTCGCTGGCGCGCGTCGGTGAACGTCTCGTGGCAGAGCGCCGTGAGCGGGACGCCGACCGCCGTGACGTCGCCGCGCACGCGCTCCTTCGTGATCGGCTTGGTCGCGTCGTAGAGCAGGTAGCCGCCGGGTTCGATCTCGGCCAGGTCCGCCGTCCAGGTCTCGGGGTTCATCGCGACCATCAGGTCGACGCCGCCGCGCCGCCCGCGCCAGCCGGCCTCGACGACGCGCACCTCGTACCAGGTCGGCATCCCCTGGATGTTCGACGGGAAGATGTTTCGGGCCGCGACCGGCACACCCATCCGCAGCACCGCCTTGCGAACAGCCCGTTCGCCGACGCGGAGCCGGAGCCGTTCACGTTGGCGAACTTGACGACGAAGTCGTTGATGCGCTCGATCGGCCGCATCGGTCTACTCCGCGGCCTCGGCGACCGCCGACGCGGCCGGGAGCTTCGGCAGGTGCACCCGCGGAACGTCGCCGCAGTGGGTCATCTGGATGAACGCCTTCTTCATGTCCCACGCGCCGGTCGGGCAGCGCTCGGCGCACAGTCCGCAGTGCAGGCAGACGTCCTCGTCCTTGACCATCACGCGCGCGCTCTTGAGCGTCCCCGACACGTAGAGGTCCTGCGACACGTCGACCGCCGGCGCGCGCAGGCGCGTGCGCAGGTCGGCCTCGTCGCCGTTCGCGGTGAACGTGATGCAGTCCATCGGGCAGATGTCGACGCACGCATCGCACTCGATGCACAGCCGGTCGGCGAACACGGTCTCGACGTCGCAGTTGAGGCAGCGCTGCGCCTCGGCGAACGCGAGCCGCGCGTCGAAGCCGAGCTCGACCTCCTGCCGGATGTCCTTCAGCGCGATCACCGTGTCCTTGAGCGGGACGCGGTTGCGCTTGTCGCTCGTGATCGCGTTGTCGTAGCTCCACTCGTGGATGCCCATCTTCTGCGACACGAGCAGGAACGTCGGCGGCGGGCGCTTGCCGACGTCCTCGCCCCGGCAGTGCCTGTCGATCGAGATCGCCGCGTCGTGGCCGTGCGCGACCGCCCAGATGATGTTCTTCGGACCGAACGCCGCGTCGCCGCCGAAGAACACGCCGGGGCGCGTCGACGCCATCGTCGCCTTGTCGACGACCGGCATCCCGTGCCTGTCGAACTCGATGCCGAGCCCGCGCTCGATCCACGGGAAGGCGTTCTCCTGCCCCACCGCGACGATCACGTCGTCGCATTCGAACCGAACCTCGGGCTCGCCGGTCGGCACGAGCTCACGCCGACCCTTCGAATCGTAGCGCGCCTCGACCTTGTCGAACGTGATGCCGCGCAGGATGCCGTGCTCGTGCAGGAACGCCTTCGGCACGAGGAAGTTGTGGATCGGGATCCCCTCGTGCGCCGCGTCCTCCTTCTCCCACGGGGACGCCTTCATCTCGTCGAAGCCCGAGCGCACGACGACGTGCACCTCCTCGCCGCCCAGCCGCCGCGCGCTGCGGCAGCAATCCATCGCGGTGTTGCCGCCGCCCAGCACGACGACGCGCTTGCCGATCGACGTCGTGTGGCCGAACGAGACCGACGAGAGCCAGTCGATGCCGATGTGGATGCGCTTCGCGGCTTCCCGGCGGCCCGGAATGTCGAGGTCGCGCCCGCGCGGCGCGCCGCTGCCGACGAACACCGCGTCGTAGCCTTCGGCGAGCAGCGCGGCCATCGAGTCCACGCGCGTGCCGGCGCGAAACTCGACGCCGAGGTCGAGGACGTAGCCGCACTCCTCGTCGATCACGCGGTCGGGCAGTCGGAACTTCGGGATCTGCGTGCGCATCATGCCGCCGGCCTTCGGATCGCCGTCGAACACCACGCACCGGTAGCCGTGCGGCGCGAGGTCGCGCGCGACGGTGAGCGATGCCGGTCCCGCGCCCACGAGCGCGACGCGCTTGCCGTTGCCCTTGCGCCGCCGGCTTCGGCAGGTGCGGCCGGATGTCGCCCTTGTAGTCGGCGGCGGCGCGCTTCAGGCGGCAGATCGCGACCGCCTCCGGCTTCGCGTGCGCCTTGCGGTGCTCGGGCGAGCCTTCCTCGACGCGCACGCGCCGGCACGCGGGCTCGCAGGGCCGGTCGCAGGTGCGACCGAGGATGCCGGGGAAGACGTTCGACTTCCAGTTGACCAGGTAGGCGTCGTCGTAGCGCCCCTGCGCGATCAGCCTGATGTACTCGGGGACGGGCGTATGCGCGGGGCACGCCCATTGGCAGTCGACGACCTTGTGGAAATAGTCCGGTTGCGCGATGTCCGTCGGCTTCAAGCTTGCTCCTCGACCTGGCCCGCGTCGCAACGAGTCGTTCACGCAGGCCGTCCTTCCTCGCGCGGCGGGGATCGCCGCCGGGGTATTCGTGGCGAAGCGAGTGCTGCCGGCATGCTACGCCGATCGCGCGGTCCGGGAAACCGGTCGGCCCGTGGACGCGCGCGCCGCCGCGTGCGCGCGCGCAACCAAGCCGCGCGGCGGCGCGGGCGCCCGGGCCCCCGGCGGCTGCGCCCCCGCGTGCCCGCGGCAGGCCGCAGCGACCAGCGGGCCCTGCGGCACCCGGGCCGAACCCGCGCGTCCGCCGACGGCCCCCCCCGCGCGGCACCAGCGGCGTATACTCGCGCGCATCGGCGAGCGCGACGGCGAGCGCCTCGCGCGACTTGGGCGCGCGGTGCGTCGGAATCCGCGCCCCGATCCGGTCGATGCGTCCCACGCTGCTCCTCGTCACGCCCTTCCTCGCCAGCGCCAACAACGGCAACTGGCGCACCGCCGCGCGCTGGGCGCGCATGCTGGCGCCGACGTACCGGGTGATTCTACAGCCGGCCGATGCGCCGGTGACCGGCGGAGCGCGCGACGCTGCCGTCGCGATGCTCGCGCTGCACGCCCGCCGAAGCCGTGCCGCGATCGCGGGCTGGAAGCGCGCGCATTCCGACCGGGCGCTCGTGGTCGCGCTGACCGGCACCGATCTCTATCGCGACGTGCCGGCCGGCGACGCCGACGCGCTCGCCTCGATCGCGGAGGCGGATCGGCTCGTCGTTCTGCAGGAAGACGCGCTGCGGCACCTGCCGGCCGTGCGGCGAACGCGCACGTCCGTCGTCGTGCAGTCGGCTCGGACGCTCGTCCCCTGGGCGCGCAAGTCCGCGACGCACCTGAACGCGATCCTCGTGGGCCACCTGCGCGACGAGAAGGACCCGCGCACCGCGCTGGCGGCGTGGCGACTGCTGCCGTCCGACGTGCCCGCGACGCTCACGATCGTCGGCGCGGCGCTCGACCCGGCGATCGCGGACGACGTGCGCGCGGCGGTGGCCGTCGATTCGCGCGTGCGCTGGCTCGGCGCGCGTCCCCACGCGTGGACCCGCCAGGCGATCCGGCGCGCGCACGTGCTCGTCGTGGCCTCGCGCATGGAAGGCGGGGCGAACGTCGTCGCCGAGGCGCTCGCCTCCGGGACGCCGGTGATCGGCACGCGCATGTCCGGCAACCTCGGCATGCTGGGGGCGGACTACCCCGGCTACTTCGAGGTCGGCGACGCGGCGGGCCTCGCCGCCGCGATCGCGCGGGCCGCGCGCGACCGTCGCTGGCTCGCGTCCCTCGCCCGTTGCGCCGAGAGGCGGGCACGCATGACGACGCCTGCGGCCGAGGCCGCGTCGATCGCAGGCGCTGTCGAGGCGGCGATCGCCGGCGCAACGGGTAAAATCCCGGGTTTCCCCGCCAAGGCGCGCGGCCCCCGCGCGAACGCCCCGACATGAACGCCCCCGACCCCGTCCCGATGCGCCTCACCGAGTTCAGCCACGGAGGCGGATGCGGCTGCAAGATCGCGCCGGGCGTGCTGCAGCAGATCATCGCGAAGGCCGGCCCGTCGCTGGTGCCGAAGGAGCTCATGGTCGGCATCGAGACCTCCGACGACGCGGCCGTCTACCGGATCAACGACCGCCAGGCGATCGTCGCGACGACCGACTTCTTCATGCCGATCGTCGACGATCCGTTCGACTTCGGCGCGATCGCCGCGACGAACGCGATCTCGGACGTCTACGCGATGGGCGCGACGCCGCTGTTCGCGCTCGCGCTGGTCGGCATGCCCGTGGCGAAGCTCCCGGTCGACACGATCCGCCTCATCCTCGAGGGCGGCGAGTCTGTGTGCGCGCGGGCCGGCATCCCGATCGCCGGTGGCCACACGATCGACTCGATCGAGCCGATCTACGGGCTCGTCGCGATCGGCATCGTCGACCCGGCGAACCTCAAGCGCAACGCGGGCGCGAGGCCCGGGGACCTGCTCGTGCTCGGCAAGCCGCTGGGCGTCGGCATCTACAGCGCGGCGCTCAAGAAGGGCAAGCTGGCGGCCGATGGCTATGCCGCGATGATCGCGAGCACCACCAAGCTCAACACGCCCGGCCTCGCGCTGGGCACGATGCCCGGCGTCCACGCGCTCACCGACGTCACCGGGTTCGGGCTCGCCGGGCACCTGCTCGAGATCTGCCGCGGTTCCGACGCCGGCGCCGTCGTCGACTTCGCGCGCGTGCCGCTGCATCCGGGCGTCGCGGATCTCGTGCGCGCGGGGCACGCGACCGGCGCATCCGGACGCAATTGGGCGGGCTACGGCGCGGACGTCAGGATCGACGCCCCGGACCCGGACCTCGTCCGCACCCTCGTGACCGACCCGCAGACCTCGGGCGGCCTGCTCGTCGCCTGCGCCCCGGCGGACGTCGACGGCGTGCTCGCCGCGTTCGCCCGCGACGGCTTCGAGCGCGCCGCGGTCATCGGCGAGATCGTCGCCGGCGCCCCGCAGGTCGTCGTGCGTTGATGTCCCGCGTCGCGATCGGGTTCGCACTCGGCGTCGCCACCGTCGCGATCGTCGCTGCGATCGTCTGGCAGACGACGTATTCGCGCGAGGCGCGCATCGAGGCCGCGTACGAGTCCTGCATCCGCCAGTTCGGCGGCAAGCCCGAAGCCCCGAAGGGATCGGCCGGATCGGCGCCGAACGACCGCGCCACCGGCATGACGGAATCGCTGGGCAAGGCCATGCAGGACCTGGTGAAGGGCGTGACCGCCGGCATGTCGAGCGCCGTGTGCGGCGCGGTGCGCGAGGCTTGCCGCAGCGACTTCGAAGGCGCCGTCTGCCAGAACGCGCTCGCCGGATTCCAGTAGGCGATCGCACGACCGCGTCCCGCGCTGCAGGCCGCTGATGCCGGAGGGACCGGAAGTCCGACGCGAGGCCGACGCGATCGCGCGCGCGCTGCGCGGCCGCCCGCTCGTGCGCGTCGACTATCGCGTCCCGGGCCTGCACGATCGCGCCCGCGTCCTCGAGGGCGCGCGCGTGACGCGAGCATGGTCGCGCGGCAAGGCGATGCTGATCGCCTTCGACCGCGGCCTCGTCCACTACTCGCACAACCAGCTGTACGGGCGCTGGGTCGTCGCGCCCGCGGATCGCGAGCCCGACGCCGGGCGCACGGTGCGTGTCGTCCTCGCGACGACGCGCCGCGCGGCCATCCTCTACAGCGCCACCGACGTCGCGCTGATTGCGCACGCGGACCTCGAAGCGCACCCGTTCCTGGCCCGGCTCGGCCCCGACGCGCTCGATCGCGCGACGACGGCCGCGGGTATCGCGGCGCGCCTCGCCGATCGCCGGTTCGCGCGCCGCACGCTCGGCCACCTGCTGCTCGACCAGGCGTTCGTCGCCGGCATCGGCAACTACCTGCGCAGCGACATCCTGCACGCGGCCGGGCTGCGCGCCGGCGACCGCCCCGTCGACCTCGGCCGCGACGCGATCGCGCACCTCGCGCACGCGATCCTTGCGCTGCCCAGGCAGAGCTACCGAACCGCCGGCGTGACCAACGACGCGGTGCGCGAGCGGCGCCTCGAGGCGGACGGCGTCCCGTTCGAAGAGCGGTGCTTCCTCGTCTACGCGCGCGAAGGCCGCCCGTGCTGGACCTGCGGCACGCCGATCCGGCGGGTCGACGCCGGCGGGCGGGGCTGGTTCTGCTGCCCGCGCTGCCAGCCAGCGTCGCGCGCCCGCCGGCGCTGAAGTCCCGCGGGCGTCACGAGGCGCGCCGCGCCCCGCCCTGAGTGTCGGCACCGCCCAGCCCGCGCCCCCCCCCCTCGACGCTAGGGGCCGCCCCCCCCCGACGCGCAGTGCCTGTGCAAGCCCGCGGAAGGCGGCGCGTCGTCCGGGGGTGCCGATCGAGACCCAGAAGGTCCACGCGGCTGGCGGCCCGGCGGGTACGCCCCCCCCGCGCCGCCCCGCTGGGGCCCCCCCGGGACCCCTCGCGATCCCGCCTCCCGGTGAAGACCTCCCCGGATCGGGGAGCTCGATCCCTAGGCCGCGGGCCGCCCGCCCCGGGTGGCCCCCCCCCCGCCCCCCTCCACGGCCGCCGGAACGGGGGGGCGTCGAGCATGACGGCACCGGGTCGTGCCTGCGCCGTCATCGCCGCCGTGACCCTCGCCGCGTCCGACGCCGCCGCACCCGCCGGCTACTCGCCCGCGGACCGGCTCGGGCCCTACCCGGCCGGGGACTTCGTCGTGACGACGGGCGACGCGTCCCCGATCGCGCCTGCGCCGAAGCTCTACTTCGCGAAGGAGTGGATCGCAGTGCCGCGCGACGACGTGCCGGTGTCGGCCTACCAGCCGGGCGTGAGCGCCGCCGACGACGTCCGCGCGTGGGCGTCGTCGCAGGCATCGGGCGAGGTGCCGGGCGCCCGGCCGCCGCTCGTCTGGCTCGCCGCGCCCGAGCGCGTCCGCGGCGCGCGCATCGCGCGCGACGCGTCGACGGTCGCGATCGGGGGACGAAGCCATCCGTTCGCGCTCGCGCCGAAGCTCGACCTGAACCGCTCGTACTTCGACGCGACGTCGGCGTCGTTCCTTTCCGCGCGCGACGTCGCGATGCGCGGCGAATGGCGCGACGGCGCGTTCGTGGCGCGGACGATCTGGCCGCGCGACTTCCGCCTCGACGATGCGGTGACGGCCGCCCCGCTCGCCGGGGGCACGCCGGCGGCGCAGGCGCTTCGCGAGCTCGTGCGTGCGGAGGGCGGCGGTGCCCGGTCGCCGTTCTCCACCCGGCTCCTGTGGGAGCGCGCGTCGGGCTCCCGGCCGTGGGCCGGCAAGGCCGTGCTCGTCGTGATGGTCAACGGCGCGCAGGGCGACGACGACGAGGCCTGGGGCGGACATTTCGCGCTCGGGACCGGACGCCTGGGCAACGACGGCGGCCTCGCCGACATCCTCGTCGACAACTTCTACTCGCTCGACATCGTGAGCGAGAAGGGCATCCTCGCCGCGCCCGTGCCGCTCGACAACTACCTGGCCGACCTGAACAGCGGGCAGGCCTGGTACCGGCCCTCCGCCATGCTGGTCGCGGTCCTCGCCGACGACGCCGCGCCGGCGCTCGTCCAAGGGGCGCTGAACCGCGTCTACGCGCAGTTCTGGCGCCACCAGCTGCCCTACCGGCACTCGATGATGAACTGCACGGGCATCAGCGTCGATACGCTCAGGGCGCTGGGCTGGAACGTGCCGGCGAACGAGGCCCGCGCCGCGGCGCACGCGCTCGCGTGGCTCGCGGTGCCGTGGACGCTCGCGAAGGAACGCTCGGTGTCGCAGGCGCGCATCGCCTACGAGTACCTGACCCAGGACCGGACGCGCCTCTTCCCGGCGGTTGCGTTCGAGTCGATCGGCGCGGAGATCCTGCGCATCGCGCAGGAGGGCGCGGGGGCGGACGCGAGTGACGTGGAGCGGCTGCTCGCGCGACCTCGAGGCGCTCGTCTTCGTGCGCGTCCCGCAGCTTCCGTCGTCGCGAGTGTTCGGGTCCTGGCCGGTGGTGTCGGCGGCGGAGTACCACGGCAAGGTGCCGAAGGATCCCGAGGAGATGCAGATCGTCCCCGTGCCGCCGCGACCGTTCCCGTCCAACCTGCGCGACGCGGACCTCCTTCCGGAGGTGCGGCGGCCGTCCGACCTCCCGCTCGCGGCCTGGGCGCTCGTCGCCCTCGCCGCGGTCGCTCGTGGCGTGGGCCCCACGCGTACGTCTGTGCGTCCCGATCCTGCAGGTCGCACTCAACGCGGAACCGCCTACCGCAACCGCCGCCTGGGCGCCTGCCCTCATGGGGATCTTCGAGCCCCCCGACTTCCCGCGCGCCCGTGGCCCTCCCCAACCCCCACTGTCCCCCAACCCGGCGGCGACACGCCGCCGATCAGCGATAGAATACCGGTCGGGACCGCGCCACCAGGCCATGAACCGACCGACCGATTCCTCCGCCGCACGCGCCCCCGCGACGACGCGCGCGCGCCGCGCAGGCGCGAAGCGCATCGCCGGTCACGCGCAGGCGCTCTCGCGCGGCCTCGGCGTGCTCGAGTACCTCGCGTCGACCCCCGGCGGAGCGACGCTCACCGCGCTCGCCGCGGCGCTGCAATTGCCTGCGCCGACGGCGCACCGGCTGCTCGCCACGCTCGAGGATGCCGGTTACGTGCAGGCGGGCGACGACGGACGCTTCCGCATCGGGGTTCGGGCCTACCGCGTCGGAAGCGCGTTCCTCGAGCATCGCAACCTGGTCGCCGAGGCGCTTCCCCGGCTCGAGCGGCTGATGGAATCCTCGGGCGAGACCGCGAACCTCGCCGTGATCGAGAACGGCGCGGCGGTGTTCGTCGCGCAGGTTCCCTGCCGCGAGCTGATGCGCATGAATGCGCGGCTCGGCGCCCGCGCGCCGCTGCACGCGTCGGGCGTCGGCAAGGCGATGCTCGCGGCGATGCCCGCGCGCGACGCCGACGCGCTCGTCGGCCGGGGACCGCTTGCCCGCTACACCGAGCGCACGCTCGTCTCGCGGCCGGCGCTCGCCGACGCGCTCGCGAGATCCGCCGAGCGCGGCTACGCGATCGACGACGAGGAGCACGCGGCAGGATTGCGATGCGTCGCGTCCGCGATCGCCGACGAGGCGGGCCGTCCGTGGGCCGCGGTCTCGCTGGCCGGGCCGACGTCGCGCCTGCCGCAGGACCGGCTCGCGGAGCTGGGCGAGCGCGTGCGCGCGGCCGCGCGCGACATCACGGCCGCGCTCGGCGGGATGCCGGCGTCGTTGCGCGGGAAGGAGCCCCGGTGAGCGGACGTCGCCTCGTCGTCGCGCTGGCGGCGCTACTCGCGGCGTGCGCCGCTGCGCAACCGGCCGGCCGGGACGCCGCGTTTCCGGCGGGCACGACGTTCGCGTGGCTCGGCACCGACGCCGACGGCGCCAGGCGCAATGCGCCTGCCGATCCGACGCGCTACACGATCGTGTTCGAGCCGTCGGGCCGGACGACGCTGCGCCTCGACTGCAACCGGGGCAGCGCGCGATGGGAGCGCGACGGCGCGACGCTCGCGCTTTCGCCGATCGCCGGAACCAAGATGATGTGCCCCCGGGGCTCGCTCGACGTTGCCTACGCCGCCGACCTCGCGCAGGTCGCGTCCTGGCGAGCCGAAGGCGAAACGCTGATCCTGTCGGGCCGCGACGGCTCGACGATGCGCTTCCGGCCGATGCCGCCGAAGTGACGGCCGGGCGTCGAGCCGAGCCGCGCTAGCGCGCGACCGGCACGAACCCGCGCAGCGCCATCGCGGCCACGGCCGCGTTCGCCGCGTCGCCCGCGTCCGCCGCGCCCTGCGGGAAGCGGACGAGCACCATCGCGCGCCAGGTGCGCGCCTTCGAGGTGAGGTCGAAGACGCGGACTTCCGTGACCGACACCGGCGTCGTGTCGAGTTCCGTGCGCGGATCGGGTCCCGACCGCGCGTCGAGCCAGCGGTACGCGCTGCGTCCCGGCTCGACCGGCACCGCGTTCGGCGGGCGGATGAACACGATCGCTTCCGCGCCCGCCTTGCGGGCCGCCGCGATGACCGGGCTGCCGTCGGCCGTCACCGCATCGGTGTCGACGGACGCCCCGCCGAGCAGCCCCTCGCCCTTGGTCGTGGCGACGCCGCGCGCGGCGAACCGCGCCGCGAACGCGTCCTCCCACAGCCGGCGCGCGCCCGCGTCGCGGTCGACGGCGACGATCGCGACGCTCGCGAGCGGGCTCGTCACCGACTTCGACGCGTCGTCGATCTCACGCACGACTGTCCTCGAGTTCAGCGCGCATCCCGCCACGAGCGCGGCCGCGCAGGCCAGCGCGGCGATCCTTCCGGCCCGCATCACGATCTCCCCTTCGGAACCAGCCCGTGCGCGGCGATCCCCGCGACGATGACGTCGGCGAGCGCGCCCGCTTCCTTGCGGAACGACGACGGGTCGAACGTCTCCGTCACGCCGGTCCACGCGAGCCGCTTCGTGCGCACGTCGAAGAGCGACGTCTCGACGGTGGCGATCCGGGTCTGAACGACCTCGGGCATCGCGTGGAAGCCCCCGTACCAGCCGTACCACCCCGGCCCCCAGCCCGAGCCGATCATGCCCGGCACCATCGTCGCGCGCACCTCGGTCTCGGTCCGCACGCCCCTGAAGTGCACCAGCATCAGGCCGTCGGCGCCGGCCTTCGCGACCGCCGCGTCCATCTCGCCCTCCGTCGCCTTGCCCTCGGGCAGGAACAGGTAGCCCTGCGCGCCGGCGACACCGGAAGCGCCGAGCCTCGCGACGAGCGCATCCTCGAAGATCCTGCGCTGCGCGATTCCGCCGCCGACCGACACCACGAGGACCTTGCGGAACGGCTCGGCGCGGGCCGCCGGATCGGCCCAGGAATCGCGCAGCGTCGTCGACGCGCACGCGGCAAGCCCGAACGCGGCCACCGCGGCGAATCCCCATCCGAATCTCATCGTTCGCGCCTCCTCAGCGGCCCGTGAACACGGGCGGGCGCTTCTCGAGGAACGCGGCGATCCCCTCGCGGCGGTCGTCGCTCGCGGCCAGCAGCGCGAACGCCTGCCGGTCGGCCTCGATCGCGTCGGTCAGCGGAACCTCGAGCGCGCGGCGCACCGCCTCCTTCGCGAGCCTCACCGCGACCGGCGGCTTCGACGCGATGACGGCGGCGAGCTCGATCGCGCGCGCGAGCGCGCTCTCGGGCTCGTCGACCTCCACCGCGATGCCGGCGGCGAGCGCCGTGCGCGCGTCGATCGGCCGTCCGGTGAGCACCATCTGCATCGCAAGCGCCTTGCCGCAGGTCCGGACGAGCCTCGACGCGCCGCCCGCGCCGGGAATCATGCCGAGGTTCACCTCGGGCTGCCCGAACTGCGCGTTCGTGCCCGCGACGACGAGGTCGCAGGCGAGCGCGAGCTCGCAGCCGCCGCCCAGCGCGACTCCGCAGACGGCGGCGATCAGCGGCTTCGGGAACGCGCCGATCGCGCGCCAGTGGCGCGCCCGCTCGTGCGTCAGGACGTCGATCGCGCCGAGCGCCGACATCTCGCGGACGTCCGCCCCCGCCGCGAAGTGCTCGGAGCCGCCGGTAATGACGACCGCGCGCGTGCCCGGGTCGTCCTCGGCCGCCGCGAGCTCCGCCGCGATCTCCGCCAGCGTCCGCGTGCGCAGCGCGTTGCGGACCGCCGGGCGGTCGATCGTCAGCAGGAGCACACCCTCGGCGGGGCGCGCGACGCGGATGTCCTCGTGGGCGCGCCCGCCGGCGGCGCCCGTTGCGTCGTTGCTCGTCATCGCTGCATTGTAGCGCGGCAGCCGCGGCGGGGCGGCCGCGTCACTTGTGCTTGAACGCCGGCTTGCGCTTCTCGACGAACGCGCGCATCCCTTCCTTCTGGTCGTCGAGCGCGAACGTCGCATGGAACTCGCGACGCTCGAACAGCAGGCCCTCGGCGAGCGACGACTCGTAGGCGCGGTTGACCGCCTCCTTCACCTTCATCACGACCGGCAGCGAGTACGAGGCAATCTGGTTCGCGATCGCCATCGTCTCGTCGAGGAGCTTGTCGGCGGGGACGACGCGCGACACGAGCCCGGCCTTCTCGGCCTCCGTCGCGTCGACCATGCGCCCCGTCAGGCACCAGTCCATCGCCTTGGCCTTGCCCACCGCGCGCGGCAGGCGCTGCGTGCCGCCGAAACCGGGCATCGTGCCGATCGTGATTTCCGGCTGGCCGAACTTCGCGGTGTCGGCCGCGATGATGAAGTCGCACGCCATCGCGAGCTCGCAGCCGCCGCCCAGCGCGTAGCCGGCGACCGCGGCGATCACCGGCTTGCGTGCGTGACGCACGGCCTCCCAGTTGCGCGTGATGTAGTTGTCGCCGAGCACCTTCGCGTAGCTCCATTCGGCCATCGCGCCGATGTCGGCGCCGGCCGCGAACGCCTTCGCGCTGCCGGTAATGACGACCACCGAGATGTCCGGATCGGCGTCGTAGCCCGCGAGTGCCGCCTTGATCTCGTCGGCGACCGCGTCGTTGAGCGCGTTCAGGCGCTGCGGGCGGTTGAGCGTGATGATCGCGACGCGGTCGCGGGTCTCGGTCAGGATGTTTTCGTAGGCCATGGGAGTCAGGAGTCAGGAGTCAGGCGTCGGGACGCCGCGGGCGGCGGACGGCGACCGTCGTTCACGGCCGCGACGGATCGAAATGCTTCTTCAGCCCCTGCCAGCAGCGGAAGTACTCGTCCTGCAGCGGCGCGAGCTCGAGCGCGAAGCGCGTCGGCAGGATCGGCAGGCAGGTCTCGAACATGAACGCCATCGTGTCGCGGATCACCGTCGGCGCCGAGAGGTCGACGTTGCTCTGCTGCTCGAAGGTCGTCGCGTCGGGGCCGTGGCCGGTCCAGCAGTTGTGCAGGCTCGCGCCGCCGGGGACGAAGCCTTCCGCCTTCGCGTCGTAGACGCCCTTCACGAGGCCCATGAACTCGGAGGCGACGTTGCGGTGGAACCACGGCGGACGGAACGTGTGCTGCATCGCGAGGATGCGCGGCGCGAACACCGCGAAGTCGATCGAATCGACGCCGGGCGTGTTGCTCTGCGACTGCAGCACGAGGAAGATCGACGGGTCGGGGTGGTCGTAGCTGATCGAGCCGAACACGTTGAAGCGCTTGAGGTCGTAGCGGTAGGGCGCGTAGTTGCCGTGCCACGCGACGACGTCGAGCGGCGAATGGTCGATCGTCGCCGACCACAGGTGGCCCATGAACTTCGCGACGAGCTCGAAGTCGCCTTCGACGTCCTCGTAGCGCGCGACCGGGATCTCGAAGTCGCGCGGGTTCGCGAGCCCGTTCGATCCGATGACGCCCAGGTCCGGCAACCGGAACGGCGCGCCGTAGTTCTCGCAGACGTAGCCGCGCGCGGTGCCGTCGGGAAGCTCGACCGAGAACCGGATGCCGCGCGGGATCACGGCGATCTCGGTCGGTCCGACCTCCAGCGTGCCGAGCTCGGTGGCCAGGCGAAGCCTGCCTTGCTCCGGCACGATCAGCAGCTCGCCATCCGCGTCGTAGAAATACCGGCCGTGCATCGATCGGTTCGCGACGTAGAGGTGGATCGCACAGCCGGCCATCGCCGCCGGCGCGCCGTTCCCCGCCATCGTCACCAGCCCGTCGACGAAATCGGTCGGCTCCGAGGGCAGCGGCAGCGGGTCCCAGCGCATCTGGTTCGGCGGCGCGGCGGGGTCGCCGAACGCGCTCGCGATACGCCGGTCGTCGATGCGGCGGAACGGCTGGTGCATCGCGCCCGGACGGATCCGGTAGGTCCAGGTGCGCCGGTTCGCGTGGCGCGGCGCGGTGAACGCCGTGCCCGACAGCTGCTCGGCGTACAGGCCGTACGGGCACTTCTGCGGCGAATTCTGTCCGACGGGAAGCGCGCCCGGCAGCGCCTCGGTCGCGCATTCGTTCCCGAAGCCGGTCATGTAGGCGAGCGGTGCTGCGGTCGCGCGCGACGCGGCGCGCGCGGGCTTCGTGGTGGCGTCTTGGCTCATGGTGGCACCCTTCACGTTCTCGGGGATCAGCGGGACGGCACGACGTCCTCGCGCGCGGCGGCGATCGCCTGCTCGAGCACGTGCGCGTCGCCGATGTGGTTGGCGAGGAGGAGGACGAGCTTCGCGTTCACCGTCGCGCTCTGCGCGTCGTCGAGCCCGCGGTGCGCGGCGATGAGCTGCTCGTAGAAGTCGTCCGGCGCGCGAGGTTGGGATCGGTCACGAGCTCGGTCATCGGCATCTCCCGGTCGGTCAGGTCCGCGCGGTGGCGCGCGCGAGCGCGGCCTGCACGGCGGGCAGGTCGAACGCGCGCCAGCGCGCGCATACGTGCTGGTCGGGCCTCAGGAGGTAGCAGGTTCCCGGGAGCGCTGCATACCGCGCCGCGACGAGCCCCTCGGCGTCGCCTATCGCGACCGCACCCGCGGCGGCCGGCACACCCACCTGCACGACGTGGACGGCGATCGGGCCCTGCGCGAGCCGGGCGACCGCGTCCGGCGGAACCGGGCCGAACGCGAGGAGCGTGAACCCGCGTTCCAGGTAGTGCAGGAGCCACGGGCCTTCGGGGCCGGACACCGGCGCGTCGGCCGCGGGGGCGCCGGGGATCATCTCGCCCGGCCCGGACGGGAAGTCGGGATCGCGGTCCGGCGTGTTGAGCGGCGAGTCGGCGAGCACCGCAGGCACCGACAGCCGTCCGCTGTTGACGAGCCTGCGCGCGAACGGGTGGCGCTTTGCCAGCTGCAGCACCGCGTCGCGGAAGGTTCGCGACGCCGGGCTCTTGGGCGTGATGAAGTCGGTGGACCGCGTCGAATTGAGCAGGTTCTCGTCCGCCGCGCAGGTGCGCTCGACGTCGTAGCTCTCGACGAGCGCCTCGGGGGCGCGCCCCGAGAGCACGAGCTCGAGCTTCCAGGCGAGGTTGTCCGCGTCCTGGAAGCCGCTGTTCGCGCCGCGCGCCCCGAACGGCGAGACGAGGTGCGCCGAGTCGCCCGCGAAGACCACGCGGCCGTGACGGAAACGCTTCATCCGGCGGCACTGGAACGTGTAGACGCTCGCCCACTCGATGTCGAAGCGCGCGTCGGGGCCGAGCATCGCGCGCAGCCGCGGCAGGATGCGCTCGGGCTTCTTCTCCTCGTCGGGGTCGGCGTCCCATCCGAGCTGGAAGTCGACGCGCCACACGTCGTCCGCCTGGCGATGCAGGAGGACGGACTGCCCCGGGTGGAACGGCGGATCGAACCAGAACCAGCGCTCCGGCGGGAAGTCGGACTGCATGTGGATGTCCGCGATCAGGAACCGGTCGCGGAACACCTGCCCCTCGCTCTCGAGGCCCATCATGCCGCGCACCGGGCTGCGCGCGCCGTCGCAGGCGACGAGCCACTCGCACGACATCGCATAGGGACCGTCGGGCGTGTCGATCGTCACGTCGACGCGGTCCCGGCCGGGCCGCAGCCCGGTCACCTTGTTCTTCCAGCGGAGCTCGATGCCCGGCACGGCGCGCGCGCGCGCCACGAGCGCTTCCTCGAGGTGGTACTGCTGCAGGTTGACCATCCCGGGACGGTGATGGCCGCGCTCGTGCACGAGGTCGAACTGGTAGACGAGGTCGTCGCGGTGGAACACCTTGCCCGTGTTCCAGCCCACGCCCTTCGCCACGATCGGCTCGGCGCAGCCGAGGCGGTCGAGGATCTCGAGCGAGCGCTTCGCGTAGCAGATCGCGCGCGAGCCGACGCTCACCGTGTCGTCGTCGTCGAGCACGACGACCGGCACGCCGCGCAATCCCAGGTCGATCGCCAGCGCGAGCCCGACGGGCCCCGCGCCCACGACGATCACGGGCCGCACGGCCGGCGCCGCGTCCTGGTCGTCGACACGCGTGTAGGGGTATCGCGGATTCGTGTAGGTCTTCACGGCGAAGCGGGATCGGGGAACACGGGCGGCGCGCATTGGCGGGCGGACGCCGTTCAGGCGCGGCGGCGTCCGATGCTACCGGTCGATTGCCGGCCCGCGATGATGCGGATCAACACGCGGCGTTCTTCCGCTTCCTTCCGCCATCGCGTCGCCCAGCCTCCCGGCGACAGGGTTCATCCTTCCAGCGCCTGCCACATGTCCTTGTCGCGCTGGGCGGTCCAGATGCGCGGATCGGGGTACCGGGTCGCCTCGTCGTAGGCGCGCGACACGTCGAAGGGCAGGCAATGGTCGAAGATCACCCAGTGCCCGAACGTCGGCTTCAGCCGGTCGTAGGTCTCGCGGTAGACGGTTCGAAGGTCCTTGCCCGCCCGCGCGCCGTCGCGCACCGCCGCGAACATCTCGGTCACGAACGCGCGCGTGCCGTCGAGGCCCGCCTTCACCTGGGCGGGGTTCAGGAGCGCCGCCCCGCGTCCGGGCACCAGCTTCTCCGGCCCGAGCGCCGCGATCGCGTCGAGCGTCGCGGGCCAGTCCTGCAGGTACGCGTCGCCCGTGTACGGCGTCGCGTCGAACTCGACCAGGTCGCCGGAGAACAGCACGCGGTCGTCCGGCAGCCAGACGACCGTGTCGCCCTTCGTGTGGCCGCGGCCGACCTGCATGATCTCGACGCGGAGCTTGCCCAGCATCAGCGTCATGCGCTTCTCGAACACGATCGTGGGCCACGTGAGCCCCGGCACCGACTCGACGGCGCGGAACAGGCGCGGAAAGCGCGCGATCTCGCTCTTCATGTCCGCCTCGCCGCGCTCGACGATGAGGTCGTAGGTGTCCCGGCTGGCGATGACGTGCTCGGGCTTGTAGCCCGCCGCGCCCAGCACGCGCACCGCGTGGTAGTGCGACAGCACGACGTAGCGGATCGGCTTGTCGGTGACCGTCCGGATGCGCCGGATCACGTCCTGCGCCATCACCGGCGTCGCCTGCGTGTCGATCACCATCACCGCGTCGTCGCCGATCACGATGCCGGTGTTCGGATCGCCCTCGGCGGTGTAGGCGTAGGCGTGGTCGGACAGCTTGTCGAAGCTGACCTTCTTCTCCTCGACGTCGGCGTGCGAGGCGAATTTCTTCTGGCTCATGACAGGTTTCCTTGCGGAGGGGCGAGGAAGCCGTGCGTCCACACGGCCCCGGGGAGTTCAGGCTAGCACAGCAGCAACCGGAAGCGCTCGGGCAACTCGACGGCCTGGATCCGCGTCGGATCCTCGGGGTTCAGGCGCGCGAAAATGCGTGTCTCGGTCCCCTCGACCAGCAACTCGCTGCCGCGCCGGATCAGGTGCCTCATCACGAAGCTGCGGCCGCGCCACTCGGCGATCGACGACTCGACCGCGATCCGGTCGCCGTACGACGCCGGCGCCCGGAACCGCGCCGACGCGTCGACCAGCGGCGCGCCGATGATGCCGTCGGTGGCCTCGGTCTCGCGCCAGGACGGCAGGCCCGCCGCCTCGAAGTAATGGCGCGCCGCCGAGTCCATCCAGCGGAAGAAGTTCGGGTAGAACACGATCCGCGCGGGGTCGCAGTCGCCGAATTCGACCGTGAACTCGGTCGTGTGGACGATGGACGCGGATCGTCGCTCTTCGCCGGACACTGGCTGCCCTCCGCGTCAGGCCTTCGGCCGCTTGTCGACGACGCGCTTCGCCTTGCCGAGCGAGCGCTCGATGCCGCCGGGCGCGACCACGCGCACGTCCGCGGTCACGCCGATGAGCGACTTGATCAGGTGGGAGAGCGATGCGCCGGCTCGCTCGCCGTCGACGCTGCCCGCCTGCGGCGCGCGCTCGACCAGGACCGCCATCTCGTCGAGGTTCTTCGGCCGCGAGATCTCGATCTGGTAGTGCGCGACGAGCTCGGGGTGCCGAAGAATGAGCTCCTCGACCTGCGTCGGGAACACGTTCACGCCGCGGATGATCATCATGTCGTCCGAGCGTCCGGTGATCTTCTCGATGCGCCGCATCGCCCGCGCGGTCGGCGGCAGCAGCCGCGTCAGGTCGCGCGTGCGGTAGCGGATCACCGGCATCGCCTCCTTGGTGAGCGACGTGAACACGAGCTCGCCCTTCTCGCCGTCGGGCAGCACCTCGCCGGTCGACGGGTCGACGATCTCGGGATAGAAGTGGTCCTCCCAGACCGTGAGCCCGTCCTTCGTCTCGATGCACTCCTGCGCGACGCCTGGCCCCATCACCTCGGACAGCCCGTAGATGTCGATCGCGTCGATCGACACCTTCGCCTCGATCGCCTGGCGCATCGCCGGCGTCCACGGCTCGGCGCCGAAGATGCCGATCGAGAGCGAGCAGGCCTTCGGGTCCATGCCCTGGCGCTCCATCTCCTCGGCGATCGCCAGCATGTACGACGGCGTCACCATGATGATGTCGGGCGCGAAGTCGGCGATGAGCTGGACCTGCTTCTCGGTCTGGCCGCCCGACATCGGGATCACCGTGCAGCCGAGCTTCTCGGCGCCGTAGTGCGCGCCCAGGCCGCCGGTGAACAGGCCGTAGCCGTAAGCGACGTGCACGATGTCGCCGGCGCGCCCGCCCGCGGCGCGGATCGACCGCGCCATCACGGTCGCCCAGGTGTCGATGTCCTTCGCCGTGTAGCCGACGACGGTCGGCTTGCCGGTCGTGCCCGACGACGCGTGGATGCGCGAGACCTGCTGCCGAGGCACCGCGAACATCCCGAACGGGTAGTTGTCGCGGAGGTCGGTCTTGGTCGTGAACGGGAACTTCGCGAGGTCGGCGAGCGAACGCAGGTCCTCGGGGCGGGCGCCCACGCGGTCGAACGCGCGCTTGTAGTGCGGCACGTTGCGGTACGCGTGCCCGAGCGACCAGCGCAGGCGCTCGAGCTGGATCGCCTGCATCTCGTCCCGGCTGGCTCGCTCGATCGGTTCGAGCTCCTCCGGGCGCGGCTGTTTCGACGGCATCGTTTCCTCCTGGTCGCGCGGCGCGACCCCGCGCCGCACCCGTCCCTCATGCGGCGGGCGGCTCCTCGATCACGTGGCCCTTGATCCGGTAGCTCTTGCCGCGGAACAGCGCGATCTTCTCGCCGCGCTGGTTGAACACCTCGATGTCGTAGACGCCGGTGCGCCCCGACGCGCTGCGCTCGACGCCGCGCGCGGTCAGCACGTCGCCCTCGCGCGCCGGCGCGAGGAAGTCGATCGAGCAGCCCGACGCGACCGTCACCAGATTGTAGCTGTTGCACGCGTACGCGAACGCGCTGTCCGCCAGCGTGAAGATGAACCCGCCGTGGCAGATCGCGTGGCCGTTGAGCATGTCGCCGCGCACGGTCATCGTGAGGTCGGCGCGTCCGGGGCCGCAAGACTCGACGCGGATGCCCAGCGCGTTGGTCGCGCGGTCGCGCAGGTTCATGTCGGCCGCAACGCGCTCGGCGAGGCGCTGGGCCTCCTCCGGGGGTGCTCGGCGGGATGGTGCTCGCCCATCGTTCGTTCCTTCGTTCAGGCGCCGAGGCGGCCACCCGCCTGCGCCGCGCGCGCGAGGCGCGGCGACGTGCGGTACCGGTCCTCGCCGTAGTGCGCAGCCAGGTTCGCGAGGACGGCCGCGATGCGCGCCGCGCCGACCGCGTCGCCCCAGGCGAGCGGACCACGCGGATAGTTGACACCCTTCTGCATCGCGAGGTCGATGGCCGCCGGTGTCGCGATGCCCTGCATCGCGGCATCGGCCGCCTCGTTGACGAGCATCGCGACGGTGCGCATCACGACGAGTCCGGCCGCGTCGTCGACGCGCGAGACGGTGTAACCCGCCTTCTGCAGCGCCCCCACGGCACCGTCGGCCGCCGACGCCTCGCAACGGTCCGAGACCGCGATCGCGACGCGCTTCGCCGTCGCGTAGTCCAGCGCGAGGTCGACGAGCACGACGTTGGGCGCGCCGGTGGCGCCCGACCGCGCGGTCGCCGTGCGGCCGTCGGTGAGCGCGATCCAGGCGGCGCCCGTGTCGATCGCGCCGTCCGGGAACATCGGATGCGCGGGATGCCGCCGCACGGCCACGCCGGCGGCCGCGAGGCGGTCGACCAGCGGTGCAAGCAGCCCCGGCTCGCCGTGAACCGAGACGTGCGCCGGCGCCTGCCCCGCGCCGAGCGACTGCGGCGCCGGCGCGGCGGCGCCCGCCGCATGGTCGTAGAAGCCACGCCCCGACTTCCGTCCGAGGAACCCCGCCGCGACGAGCTCGCGCTGGATCGGCGACGGCGCGTAGCGCGGGTCGTTGAACATCGCCTCCCACACGCTCTGCGTGACCGCGAAATTCACGTCGTGGCCGATCAGGTCCATCAGCTCGAACGGCCCCATCCGGAAGCCGCCCGCCTCGCGCATCACGGCGTCGATCGTCGCGCAATCGGACGCACGCTCGGCCGCGAGCCGCAGCGCCTCGGCGTAGAACGGCCGCGCGCAGCGGTTGACGATGAAGCCCGGCGTCGACGTCGCGTGCACCGGCGTCTTGCCCCAGGCCGCCGCGGTGGCGAACAGCGTGTCGGCCACCGCCGGATCGGTCGCGAGCCCGCGGACGATCTCCACCAGCGGCATCAGCGGCGCGGGATTGAAGAAGTGCAGCCCGGCGACGCGTCCCGGCACCTTCATGCCGGCCGCGAGTGCGGTGATCGACAGCGACGAGGTGTTCGACGCGAGGATCGCGTCGGCGGCGACGATGCGCTCCAGGTCGCCGAAGAGCTCGCGCTTCACCCCGGCGTCCTCGACGATCGCCTCGACGACGAGCTTCGCGCTGACGCACGCGCCCGGCGTGTGAACCGGCTCGATCCGAGCCGCCGCGGAGCGCGCGTCCTCCGCGCTCATCCGCCCCTTCGACGCGAGCGTGTCGAACGTGGCCGCGAGCCTTCGCGCCGCGTCGTCCGCCGCGCCGGTGCGCGCGTCGAACAGCAGCACGCGATGACCCGCCTGCGCGGCGACCTGCGCGATGCCCGCGCCCATCGCGCCGGCGCCGATGACGGCGACGACGGCCTCGCGCGGCAGCGCCTGCCCGTTCGCCATCGCCTATTTCCCCGTGAACCGGGGGGCGCGCTTCTCGACGAACGCGGCGACGCCTTCGCGGTAGTCCTCGCCGTACCCCAGCTCGCGCTGCAGGTCGCGCTCGAGGTCGAGCTGCGCCTCCAGCGCGTTCGACGCCGATGCGTGGATCGCGCGTCGCGCCGCCACCAGCCCCTTCGTCGGCGCGGCGGCGAGGTGGGCGAGGAGCTTCTCGACCGCCTCCGCGAACGCGGCGTCGTCGACCGCCTGCCAGATCATTCCCCACGCCGCCGCCTGCTCGGCGGTCACCTTGTCGCCGAGCATCGCGAGCCCGATCGCGCGCGCGGTGCCGACCAGCCGCGGCAGCCAGTAGGTGCCGCCCGAGTCGGGGACGAGGCCGATCCTGCAGAACGCCTGGATGAAGCTCGCCGATTTCGTCGCCACGACGATGTCGCAGGCGAGCGCCAGGTTCGCCCCCGCGCCGGCAGCGACGCCGTTGACCGCGCACACGGTCGGCACATGCATCGACCGCAGCGCGAGCACGAGCGGCTTGTAGTTGCGATCGATCGACGCGCCCAGGTCGACGGCCGCGCCTCCGGGCGCCACCGCGCGGTCGGACAGGTCCTGGCCCGCGCAGAAGCCGCGACCCGCGCCGGTGAGCAGCAGGACCCGGACCGACGCATCGCCGCGGGCCGCCGCCAGCGCGTCGCGCACCTCGGCGTGCATCGCGTCGTTGAAGCTGTTGAGCCGGTCGGGGCGATTGAGCGTGAGGCGGCCGACGCCGCCGCGGGATTCGTAGAGGATGTGGTCGTAGGCCATGGCTCGGTCTCGCGCCGCCGGTCAGACGTGCATCCGGTGCTGCACGACGCGGAACCGGTTCGCGACGAACGCCGCGTCGGTGAGCGCCGCGTTCGCGGCCGGATTCGCGCCGGTGCCGTGGAAGTCGGAGAACGCCGCCGACTGGTTCACGAACACGCCCGAGGTCAGGTTGATCGACAGCGCGACGCCGGCGTCTTCGGCCACCTCGATCGCGTGGTCGACGACCTTCGGGTCCTTCGAGTAGAGCGCGAGCGTGAGCGCGCCGTGCCGCTTGACCGCGTCGCGCGCGATCGAGAGGCTCTGGTCCGTCGAGTCGGTCGCGATCAGGAACGCGATCGGCCCGAACCACTCGGACAGGTACTTGTCGCCGTCGCGCGCGTCGAGCTTGACGATCAGCGGCGTGCGCACGTTCGCGTCGGGGAACGCGGGATGCGGCACCGCCTGCGTGTCGAGCAGGATCGGCCCGAGCCCCCGCGCCTGGTCGAGCCGGTCGAGCACGCCGCGGTTCTGCACCGCGCCCAGCACCTCGACCGCGCGCGCCGGATCGCCCAGCAGCTTGCGGACGCCGTCCGCGATCGCGTTCGCGACGTCGTCGAACGACTTGTGGCCTTCGGGCGTGTCGATGCCGCCGCGCGGGACGTAGATGTTCTGCGGGGCCGTGCACATCTGGCCCGTGTAGAGCGACAGCGAGAACGCGAGGTTGCGCGCGAGGCCGGCGAGGTCGGGCGTCGAGTCGACGATCACCTGGTTGACGCCGGCCTTCTCCGTGTAGACCTGCGCCTGGCGCGCGTGCTCCTCGAGCCAGTTGCCGTTGGCCGTGCTGCCGGTGAAGTCGATGATCCGGACCTCGGGGCGCAGCGCGAGCTTCTGCGCGACGTCGTCGCCCGCCGCGTGCGCGACCAGCGTCACGACGTTCGGGTCGAAACCGGCTTCGGCAAGCACCTCGCGGACGATCCTGACGGTGATCGCGAGCGGCAGGATCGCGGCCGGGTGCGGCTTGACGATCACCGCGTTGCCCGTCGCGAGGCTCGCGAACAGGCCGGGGTAGCCGTTCCAGGTCGGGAACGTGCAGCAGCCGATCACCAGCCCGATCCCGCGCGGCACGACGCGGAAGCGCTTTTCCATCCGCAGCGGGTCGCCCTTGCCCTGCGGCTTCTCCCAGAGCGACTTCGCCGGCACGCGGCGCATCTGGTCCCACGCGTAGGTGACCGCTTCGAGTCCGCGGTCCTGCGCGTGCGGGCCGCCGGCCTGGAACGCCATCATGAACGCCTGCCCGGTCGTGTGCATGACGGCGTTCGCGATCTCGAAGCTCGCCTTGTTGATGCGCTCGAGCGCCTCGATGCACACGCCGACCCAGGCCTCGGGACCCGCCGCGCGCCAGTGCCCCTGCGCATGCGCGATGCCGGCGAACAGCTTGTCGAGGTCGACCTTCGGATAGGTGACGCCCAGCTCGACGCCGTAGGGCGAGCGCTCGCCGCCCACGGTGCCGACCGCCCCGGGCAGCGTGATCGGGAACGGCTTCCCGAGCAGCGCCTCGAAGGCGGCCTTGCCGGATTCCGCCGCGCCTTCGCCGTAGACCTTCGGGCTCGCGGACTCGGGGTACGGCGTCCAGTAGCCGCGGTCGGCGATCGCCGCGAGGGCGCGATCCAGCGTCGCGCGGTGCTTCTCGAAAAGCGGGTTGCTCAAGGCTTGCTCCTTGCGTGAGTCTTCGTGCCTGCGAGGCGAAGTCGCGAATGTATCAAACCGGATGCGCGCGCGCCGCCCCGCCGCCGGCGTCCGCCCCCCTGGGAGGCGCGCGCGCTCGCGGGCCCCCGCGCCCGGCGCTGGCCCGCCGGGCCCCCCCCGGGGAGGCGCGCTCGGCGCGCTTCGGGGGGCCGTCACCCCATCCCGGTCTGGTCGAAGTCGACGACCACCTTGCCGGTCGCCGGATAGCTCTGGCAGGCGAGCACGAAGCCGCGCGCCACCTCGTAGTCCTCGAGCGCGAAGTTGACGTCCATGTCGACTTCGCCCTCGACAAGCCTGCAGCGGCAGGTCGAGCACACGCCGCCCTTGCACGAGTACGGCAGCTCGATCCCGTTCGCGAGCGCCGCCTCGAGCAGGTTCTCGCGCGTGCGGTCGAGCGTGTAGCTCTTGCGCACGCCGTCGATGATCACCGTGACCTCGGTCTGCGCCTGTCCCTCGGGAGGCACGCGGGCGGGCTGGTGCTCGTGCTTCGGGATGCTCGCCGCGAAGCGCTCGAGCTTCACCTTCGACGCCGGGAAGCCTCGCGCATCGAGCGCCGCGGTCACGGCGTCCATCATGCCTTCGGGACCGCAGACGAACACCGCGTCGACCTCGGCGAGCGGCACCCAGCGGTCGAGCAGCGCGTCGGCGCGCGCCCGGTCGATGCGCCCGTGCAGCAGCTCGATGTCCTGCGCCTCGCGCGAGAGCACGTGCACGAGGTTGAAGCGGTCGAGCCAGCGGTCCTTCAGCGCCGCGAGCGCCTCGCGGAACATCACGGTGCCCGACGCCCGGTTGCCGTAGAACAGCGTGAAGTGCGAGCGCGGCTCGGCCGAGAGCGTGCTCGCGACGATCGACAGGAGCGGCGTGATGCCGCTGCCCGCGGCGAACCCGACGTAGTGATGCCGCGCGGCCGCGTCGAGCGGCACGTTGAAGTGGCCCATCGGGGCCATCACCTCGACCGTGTCGCCGGCCTTGAGCGACTCGTTCGCCCAGTTCGAGAACACGCCGCCGGGCGCGCGCTTGATCGCGATGCGCAGCACGCCCTCGTCCTTCGCCGAGCAGATCGAGTACGAGCGCCGGACGTCCCGGCCCGCGATGTCCGCCTTGAGCGTCAGGTGCTGGCCCGGCTCGTAGCGGAACGCGTCGCGCAGCGCGTCGGGCACGGCGAACGTGATGGCGACCGCGTCGCGCGTTTCCTTCTCGACGCGGGCGATGGGGAGGAGGTGGAAGCGGCTCATGTCGACCCGGTCAATGCGGCTTGAAGTAGTCGAACGGCTCGAGGCACTCGTCGCAGCGATAGAGGGCCTTGCAGGCGGTCGAGCCGAACTGCGCCGTCAGGCGCGTGCGCGCGGAGCCACAGCGGGGGCACGGCACGACGACGCCCGTGTGGCGCAGCGGGCTGATCCCGCGCACGTCGACGGCGGAGGGCGAGCCGGCGACGGCGCAGCCCGGCGGCGCGATGCCGAACTCGCGCATGCGGCGCTTCGCGTCGGCGGCCATCCAGTCGGTCGTCCACGCCGGCGCGAGCTGGATCTCGACGCGCGCGTCGGGGACGCCGATCGCCGCGAGCTCGTCGCGGATCGCCGCGAGGATCCAGTCGGTCGCCGGGCAGCCGGAATAGGTGGGCGTCACGCGCACGACCACGCCGCCCTCCTCGCGCGCGACCGAGCGCACGATGCCGAGGTCGACGATCGACACGACCGGGATCTCCGGATCCGGGATCGCGGCGAGCACCCGCCACACCGCCGACAGGTCCGCGGGCCCGCGTGCGGGCGCGCCGGCGTCAGGATCGGCGTGCGACTTCGCGGTCGGACATGGCGCTCACCACTTCGCGTCGGGATAGGCGCGCTGCAGGAACTGCATTTCGGTCAGCAGGTGCCCCAGGTGCTCGGTGTGCCGGCCCTGCCGGCCGCCGCGCTGCGCCCAGTCGTCGCCAGGCATCGTCAGCGTCGCCTCGGCGAGCGCCGCGCCGACCGCGCTGCGCCACGGCGCGGCGAGTGCGGCGAGGTCGGGGCCGACCCCCGCCTCGCGGGCGGCGGCGTCGACCGCGTCGGGCAGGAACAGCTCGCCCGCGAACATCCACAGGCCGTCGACCGCATCCTGCATGCGCCGGTGCGAGACGTCCGTCCCGTCGCCCAGCCGGATCACCCAGTCGGTCGAGCGCTCGACGTGGTAGGCGACCTCCTTCGACGACTTCGCGGCGATCGCCGCGACGCGCTCGTCGCGCGAGCGCTCCATCGCCTTCAGCGCGAGCAGGTGCCAGTGGTCGAACAGGAACTGGCGCGCCATCGTCTCCGCGTAGTCGCCGTTCGGCTGCTCGACCAGCAGCGCATTGCGGAATTCGTGCGCGTCGCGGCGGAACGCGAGCGCGTCCTCGTCGCGTCCGCGTGCCTCGACCTCCCCGGCGTACGAAAGCCACATGCGCGCCTGCCCGATCAGGTCGAGGCCGACGTTGGTGAGCGCGATGTCCTCCTCGATCACGGGCCCCTTGCCGACCCACTCGGACAGGCGCTGCGCGAGCACGAGGGTGCTGTCGCCCATGCGCAGCAGGAAGTCGAAGCGGTCGGAAGGTGTCATCGGTCGGGTCTCGTGCGTCGGGGGTCCGGCGGTCAGATGTGCTTGACCTCGTCGGGCATCGGGAAGAACGTCGGATGCCGGTAGACCTTGCTCTGCGCCGGGTCGAACAGCGCCTCGCGGTCGCCGGGCGACGAGGCCACGACGTCGGACGAGCGCACGACCCAGATCGACACGCCTTCGTTGCGCCGCGTGTAGACGTCGCGGGCGTTCCTGACCGCCATCTCCGCGTCCGGCGCATGCAGGCTGCCCGCGTGCTTGTGCGCGAGGCCGTGCTGGCTACGGATGAACACTTCCCACAGGGGCCATTCGCTGGTCATGTCGCTTCCTTCGAAGAAGAGGGGCGGGCGTCGAGGCGCTCGGGTCACGCCGCCGCGCGCGCCGCGCGTTCGGCGCGCTTGCGCGCGTGTGCCACCGCTGCCTCCCGCACCCACTCGCCGTCCTCCCACGCCTTCGTGCGCGTGCGGATGCGGTCGCGGTTGCAGGGCCCGTGGCCGCGCAGCACGTCCTGGAATTCCTTCCAGTCGATCGTGCCGACATCGTAGTGGCCGCGCTCGTCATTCCAGCGCAACTCGGGATCGGGCACCCGGAGGCCGAGGAACTCGGCCTGCGGCACCGTCTGGTCGACGAAGCGCTGGCGCAGTTCGTCGTTCGACAGGAGCTTGATCTTCCAGCGCATCGACTGCGCCGAGTGGACGCTTTCCGCGTCGGACGGCCCGAACATCATCAGCGACGGCCACCACCAGCGGTCGAGCGAATCCTGCGCCATCGCCTTCTGCTCGGGGGTGCCGCGGCACATCGCGAGCATGATGTCGAAGCCCTGCCGCTGGTGGAACGACTCCTCCTTGCAGATGCGGACCATCGCGCGCGCGTAGGGCCCGTAGCTGCAGCGGCACAGCGGGATCTGGTTCATGATCGCCGCGCCGTCGACCAGCCAGCCGATCGCACCGATGTCGGCCCAGTTGAGCGTCGGGTAGTTGAAGATCGACGAATACTTGGACCTGCCGGCGTGCAGGTCGTCGATCAGGTTGTCGCGCGAGACGCCGAGCGTTTCGGCGGCCGAATACAGGTAGAGGCCGTGACCGCCCTCGTCCTGGATCTTCGCCATCAGGATCGCCTTGCGCTTCAGGCTCGGCGCGCGCGTCACCCAGTTGCCCTCGGGCAGCATCCCGACGATCTCGGAGTGCGCGTGCTGCTGGATCTGGCGCACGAGCGTCCGGCGGTAGGCTTCGGGCATCCAGTCCTTCGGCTCGACCTTGACGTCCGCGTCGACGCGCGCCTGGAACGCGCTCTCCTCCGGCGACATCCCGGTCGCCTCGGCGACCTGCTTCAATCCCGTGTCGACCATCTGCGCGTACATCGCGAACCCTCCGTGGGCGTCCGGACCCGGTGGCCATTGTGGCGCGGGGGCGGGATCCGTGGCGCGAAAGATACGATACAGTCTTACGCAATATGAAGTAAAGCCTGTATCATTTTATCGATGCCCGTCCCGCCGCTTCCCGAGCCGACCGGCGATCCTGCGCTCGCCCGCTGGATCCGGCGCGAGCTCGCCGCCGATCCGCCCCGTGCCCCGTCGCTGATCGTGACGGTCTGGGGCGACGCGCTCGTGCCGCACGGCGGCGCCGCGTGGCTCGCCACGCTGATCCGCCTGCTGGGCGCGTTCGGCGTGAACGAGCGCGCCGTGCGCACCGGCATCTTCCGGATCGCGCGGGACGGCTGGCTCGCCGCCGAGCCGGTCGGGCGCCGCAGCCGCTACCGGCTGACGCCGGACGGCGACGAACGTTTCGCCCGCGCGTTCCACCGCGTCTACGACGCGCCGTTCGAGCCCTGGGACGGCGGATGGGAAGCGGTCGTCGCGCACGCCGAGGGGATCGGGCCGGCGACGCGCCGGCACCTGCGCGACGAACTGGCGTGGGCCGGGTTCGCCGCCTTCGCCCCCGGCGTCTACCTGCGGCCCGCAAGGCGCGACGGCGCCCCGGCGCGTATCGTCGAGTCGCTCGGGATCGAGCGCGCCGTCACCGGATTCGACGCGCGCGATGCCGCCGACGCGGGGCTGTCGACGCTCGCGACACGGGCGCGGAGACCGTCTACGCGCTCTCCGCGCTGGCCGGCGACTACCGGCGCTTCCTCGCGCGCTTCTCGGGCGTCGCGAGAGCGTTCCGGGAGCGCTCGGAACCGGATCCGGCGCAGGCGTTCGCGATCCGGACCCTCCTCGTCCACGCCTACCGGCGCGTGCGGCTGCGCGATCCGCAGCTTCCGCGCGAGGTGCTGCCGCCCGACTGGCCCGGCGCGGACGCCTACAGGCTGTGCCGCGATTTCTACCGCGTCGCGCAGCCGCTCGCCGAGACGCACCTGGCCGCCGCGTTCGAGGCCGAGGGCGAGTCGCTGCCGCCCGCGCAACCGGCGTTCTACAGGCGCTTCGCCGGCGCGATCTGACGAACCGGCCGCACCTGGATCGGGTCGTCGTCGTCCTCGTCCCAGTCCTCGCCTTCCCAGTCGTCTTCGTCCGGGTCGCCGATCGGCGTCTCGTCCTCGTCCTCGTCCTCGCCGGGGCCGGGAATGGTGTGCGCGAGCACGCCCGTCCTCGCCGCGAGCGTGAGCAACGCGGCGTTTCGGTTCGGCGCATCGACAGCCGACGTCGGGGAGGGGGATGGCATCGAAGGACCTCGCATAGGCAAGCGGCCGCGACCGGGAACGCATCTCCCGGAAACACTTCACCGCTGGTACGGTAGCGCAGTCGCGGCCGCGCCTCAATGACCCGGACGCAACGGCGGGCGCTGTGGCCCGTGCGCATAACCCGCAAGCGCCGACCGCCCCTGGCGAAAGGGCGAGGCGCGACGCGCGTCTCGGCCTCGAGAGGCGGTACGATCCCGACCACCGGCTCCCGGCCCGGGCGACAACTGCGTGCGCCGGCGAGCGCGCGGCTGACGACGGCCCGTGACGATGAACGCCCATCCTCCCCCACCGCGCGAAGTGTCGATCCCGGTCGGGCGCGTCACGCTGCCCGGCACGCTGACGCTGCCCGTCTCTCCGCGCGGGATCGTGCTGTTCGCCCACGGCAGCGGCAGCTCGCGGCACAGCCCCCGCAACCGGTTCGTCGCGGACGTGCTGGTCGATGCCGGCGTCGCGACGCTGCTGTTCGATCTGCTGACGCCCGCCGAGGACCGCAGGCGCGAGACGCGCTTCGACATCCCGTTGCTCACCACGCGCCTGACGGGCGCGACAGCGTGGCTCGCGACCGAGCCCGCGCTCGCCGCGCTGCCGGTCGGCTACTTCGGCGCGAGCACCGGCGCGGCGGCGGCGCTCGATGCGGCTGCGATCGCGGGATCCGGCGTTCGCGCGGTGGTCTCGCGCGGGGGGCGGCCCGACCTCGCAGGCAGCGACGCGCTCGCGCGCGTGACCGCCCCGACGCTGCTGCTCGTCGGCGGCAACGACGACCAGGTGATCGAGCTCAATCGCGCTGCGAAGGCATTCATGCGCTGCGAGTGCGAGCTCGCGATCGTGCCGGGCGCGACGCACCTGTTCGAGGAGCCCGGAACGCTGGAGGCGGTCGCGGTGGCCGCGCGCGACTGGTTCGTTCGGCAGTTCGCGCGAGCAGACAGCGGTTGACCCCGATGGCACGGAACCAGGGGCCGACCGTGGTTCGGCCCGACCCTATCGCTCCTTCGCGCCCGACTCGCGCAGCAGCGCGACGACCTCGTCGTCCTCGACCTGCCTGAAGTCCGCGTAGAACTGTCCCACGGCGCGGAAGTCGGCCGGCACGTCGAGGCACACGACCTCGTCGGCGTAGGGCCGCACGCGTTCGAGCGCCTCGTACGACGCGACGGGCACCGCGCAGACGAGGCGTGCGGGTGCACGGGCGCGCAGCGCGTGCAGTGCAGCGATCATCGTCGCGCCGGTCGCGAGGCCGTCGTCAACGACGATGACGTCGCGACCGGCCGGATCGATCGGCGGGCGGATCGGCGTGTATTGCTCGCGCCGCCTGCGCATCGTTTCGCGTTCGGCCGCGATCGCCCGGTCGAGGTAATCGCGCGTCGCGCCGACCCGCGCGGCGTCGTCCGAGACGTAGCTCCAGCCGCTCTCGTCGACGGCGCCGATCGCGAATTCCGGGAATCCGGGCGCCGGGATCTTGCGCGTGAGCACGACGTCGAGCTCGCCGCCGAGCGCGTCGGCGACGACCTTGCCCATCGGGACGGCACCGCGGGGAATCGCGCAGACCAGCGGGTGGCGGCCGCGCCACGCGCCCAACGCGTCGGCGAGACGCCTGCCCGCGTCGATGCGGTCGCTGAAGACCATCGGCATCGCGCCCGGGCCCGGCGCGCGCGGGCCCGGGGGATCAGGCTCAGGCCGGCGGGATGCGCAGGTTCTGTCCCGGGTAGATCTTGTCCGGGTGCGAGAGCATCGGCTTGTTCGCCTCGAAGATCTTCATGTACTTGTTCGCGTCGCCGTAGAACTGCTTGCTGATCTTCGACAGCGTGTCGCCCGACTTGACGGTGTAGTACTGCGCCTCGGGCTCGCTCCTGTCGACGCTCATCATGTCCTTGACCGACGCGACGCCCGCGACGTTGCCCGCACACAGCACGATCTTCTCGCGCGTCGCCTGGTCCGGCGCGACGCCGTACACCGTCACCGACGACGATGCCCCGTCGAACGTGACCGTCAACCCGGTCGCGGCGAGATTCTGCGTCTTGATGTACGCGACGATCGCGTCGCCTGCGGCGTCGTTCGCCGCCTTGGCCTTCGCCTCGCTCGCCGGATCCGACTTGGCTTCGGCCATCGCCGCCTGCGCTTGACCGCGACCGAACAGCTTCTCGCCCGCATCCTTCACGAAATCGATCAGACCCATCTGGTTTCTCCTTGGCGTGTTGCAGCGCCAGATTCGGCGCCCACGGAGATCATTTTACACCCCATCGCACGGCGGCGCATTGCAGCGCACCTTGACATGCCGTTGTCACCCGCCAATCATGCCAAGTTCACATCCGGGGCCCAGACTGGGCCCTTTTCTCATGGCCCAGACGCCCGTCGCCGCGCCCTACCTGCACGCCGACGCCGTCAGCGTCTCGTACGGTGCGACGCGCGTGCTCGACCGCGTGTCGCTCACCGTCGCTCGCGGCGAGCTGGTCGCGCTGCTCGGCAGCTCGGGCTGCGGCAAGACGACGCTCCTGCGCTCGATCGCCGGGTTCGTGGTGCCCACCGAGGGCCGCATCGTCGTCGACGGCCGCGACATCACCCGCCTCCCGCCCGAGGCACGCGGCACCGCGATGATGTTCCAGTCCTACGCGCTCTGGCCGCACATGAACGTCGCCGCCAACATCGGCTACGGCCTGCGCATGCGCGGCAAGCCGCGCGACGAGATCGCGAAGCGCGTGGGCGAGATGCTCAGGCTGCTGCAGCTCGAGGGCTACGGCGAGCGGACGATCGGCGCGCTCTCCGGCGGGCAGAAGCAGCGTGTCGCGCTGGGCCGTGCGCTGGCCGTCGATCCGAGCGTGCTCCTGCTCGACGAGCCGATGTCGAACCTCGACTACCGCGTGCGCCTCGAGCTGCGCCACGAGCTCCGGGCGCTGCAGCAGCGCGTCGGGATCACGGCGATCTACGTGACGCACGACCGCGAGGAGGCGCTCACGCTCGCCGACCGCATCGCGGTCATCGACGCGGGTCGCATCGCGCAGCTCGGCACGCCCGACGAGGTGTTCCACCGGCCCGTGAGCCCGTTCGTCGCGGGCTTCATGGGCGCCGACAACGCGATCGACGTCGTCCGGTCGGGCGACGCGTGGTCGTGGCCCGCTTCGGCGGGACCTGGCGGCGCGCGCGCCCGCGCGCACTTCCGCGCCGACCGGGCGCGGCTCGCTCCGCCGGGCACCGACGGAGGCCGGGGCACGCTCGCGATCGACGGCACCGTCGGGCAGCGCGTCTACCTCGGCACGCAGTACCGCTACCGCATCCACGCCGGCGCCGACGACTTCTGGGTCGAGGACGCCGAGCGCCGCGAGGAAGGCGCGCCGGTGCGCGCCCTCGTTCCGCCCGAAGCACTGCTCGTGTTCCCTGCCGCGGCCTGACGCCCGCGCCAACAGCCGCGTAGTACGTTCACTCCAAGGAGGCAGTCATGCGCATCACCCGAACCACCCTCTGTGCCGCGCTCGTCGCGTTCGGCGGCGCGCTCGGCGTCGCCGCCCCGGCGGCCGCGCAGACGACGCTCAACGTCGTCACCGCCGGCGACCAGAACATGGTCGACTACGTGAACAACTTCCTCGGGCCCCGCTTCGAGAAGCAGAATCCGGGCGTCAAGGTGCGCGCGGTCGGCACCGGCCCGGGCGACGCCGGCTCGCAGAAGATCTACGAGAAGCTCTCCGCGCAGCAGAAGGCCGGCGCCGCATCCTGGGACACCGACGTCGCGGTCGTCCATCAGCGCGGCGCCGCGACGATGGTGAAGGAGAACCTGCTCGCGTCGTACCGCAACGACGTCGCGGCGGGCAAGCTCGTCTCGCGCGACAGTGCGAAGAACGCGCTGGGCCAGAACGTCGACGGCTACGTGATCCCGATGTTCCACAGCCAGATCGCGTTCGCCTACAACCCGGCCGTCGTCAAGAGTCCGCCGAGGAGCTTCGGCGAGCTCGCCGAGTGGGTGAAGAAGAACCCGAAGCAGTTCGGCTACAACGGCGTCAAGGGCGGCATGTCCGGGGTCGGCTTCGTGATGGGCTGGGTCGCCGCCAACAGCGGCATGGCCGAGCAGCTCGAGCGGGGACCGTACGACCCGTCGAAGAAGGCGGTGATCGACAAGTCGCTCGCGAGCCTCAAGGAGTTCAACCAGTACGTCGTGCTGACGCCGGGCAACGCCGGCACGCTGGACATGCTGAACCGCGGCGAGATCGCGATGGGCCCGGTCTGGGTCGACATGTTCTACACCTGGGTCGCCGACGGCAAGATGCCGCCGAACGTCAAGCTCGGGCTGCCGCGCCCGGGGATGCCCGGCCAGCCGATGTACTACGTCGTGCCGGCGAAGGCCGCGAACGCGCAGCTCGCGCGGAAGTTCGTCGACTTCGCCGCGAGCCCCGAGATCCAGGCCGAGGGGATCGTCAAGCGGTTCAACTGGTACCCGGGCATCGACGCGCAATACGTGAAGGCGAAGATGGACGAGAAGAGCTGGAACAAGCTCTTCGTCGACATCCCGCCCGACGCGCTGGCGACCTACGGCCGGCCGTTCCCGCTGTCCGAGTACTTCACCGACATCCTCGAGAGCTACGAGCGTGTCGTGATGAAATGAACGTCGGTGGGTAGCCCGACGACGCCGGCCGCCACGCGGCCGGCGGTCCGCCACACCCCGGCAGCGCGATGAACCAGCGTTCGTGGGCCGGGCTCGCGCTCGCCGCGCCGGCGCTGGCCATCGTCGTGGTCTTCTTCGCGGGGCCGCTCGCGATGTCCGCGATCCTGGCCTTCCGCGGCCGGGACGGCGGATTCACGACCGCGCACTTCGAGAAGGCGTTCGAGCTCTACTCGACCGATCTCCTGTTCTCGGCGGCGATCGTCGTGCTGTCGACGGCGGCGATCGCCGTGGTCGCGATCGCCATCGCCGGCTACCTGACGCTGGGCGAGCATCCGCGCACGCAGGCGATCCTGCGCTGGCTCTACCGCTGGCCGCTGTTCATCCCCTTCATCGTCACGGCACAGGTGATGCGCACGTTCCTCGCGAAGAACGGCATGCTGAACCACGTGCTGATCGGCGGCGGGCTGATCGACCCGCTGCAGGCGCAGAGCATGCTCGACTGGCGCGGCATCGTCGTCGCCTTCGTCTGGAAGCAGGCGCCCTTCGTGACGCTGCTGCTCGCCGGCGCGATGGCCGCGATCGACCGCCAGCACATCGAGGCGGCCCGCAACCTCGGCGCCGGGCGGCTGCGCGTGCTGTTCGAGATCGTGCTGCCGCAGGCGCGGCGCACGCTGATGGTCGGGCTCGTGCTGTCGTTCGTGACGATGCTGTCGGTGCTCTCGGTGCCGATGATGATCAATCCGAACTCGCCGACGATGCTCACCGTCGACATCGCCTACCGGATCAACTCGCACGGCGACTACGCGGTCGCCAACGCGCTGTGCCTGATGTCGCTCGCGCTCGCGTCGGTCGGCGCGTGGTTCTACGTGCGCGAGGCCGCGCGCAAGGCGGAGCGGGGATGACCTCGATCGGAGGCTTCCGCTGGGGCGAGACGCTCGCGCGCGTCGTCGTGATCGCGCTGCTCGCGTTCGCGATCTTCGGCCCGCTCGCGAACCTCGTGCTGTGGGCGTTCGCCGAGCGCTGGTACTTCCCGCACAAGTTCCCGCAGGAGATCGGGTTCACGTACTGGGCGCGCGTCTTCGCGCCGCGCGGCAGCGCGCTTGCCTCGCTGTGGACGAGCGTCGGCATCGCCTGCCTCACGGTGCTCGTGACGCT
Organism: Betaproteobacteria bacterium; assembly: GCA_016704895.1. Classification (GTDB taxonomy): domain Bacteria; phylum Pseudomonadota; class Gammaproteobacteria; order Burkholderiales; family Casimicrobiaceae; genus VBCG01. The sequence continues at coordinate 14,850 of JADIZG010000075.1, read as the reverse complement.
CGCGGTCGCGATTCCCGCCGGATACGCGCTCGCGCGCCTGAAGCTGCCCGCGCGCACGCTGATCCTGCTCGTGTTCCTGCTCCCGCAGGCGGTGCCGAACCTGCCGGTCTACGTCAACATCGCGCGGGTGTTCTACGAGCTCAGGCTGAACGGCACGGTGACCGGCGTCGTGCTGGTGCATGCCGCCCACGGCCTCGTGCTGGCGGTGTGGATCGCGTCGGCGGCGTTCGCGGCGGTCGACGCCTCGCTCGAGGAAGCCGCGCGCAACATGGGGGCGTCCGCCTGGCGTTGCTGGACGACGGTGACGCTGCCCTTGGCGCTGCCAGGCCTGATCGCCAGCGCGATATTCGTGTTCCTCGAATCGCTGGACGAGTTCACCGGCACCTATTTCGTCGGCGTCCCGGACGTCACGACGATGCCGCTGCTCATGTTCAACGCGAGCATGGGCGGCAACTACCAGATCGCGTCGATCACGGCCCTGCTGCTGCTCGTGCCGTCGATCGCGTTCATGCTGCTGGTCGAGCGCTTCCTGAAGGCCGACGTGCTCGCGATGATCGGGCGGTAGATTCCGGGGTCCGCATCCGGTCTGGCCCGGCTCTTCGAAGGCCTGCGTCCGCGGAACCCCGCCTGTGCACCGGGTCAGACCCCGCAACGCTACGCGCTTGCGGGATCTGACCCCAGGGGATCCGACCCCAGCCGAACCATCGCAACGACGCGCCACTCGTCGACGGGAACGTCCTTGCCGGACAACGCCACCGCCAGCCGGTCGAACTTGATCGTGCGTCCCTCGATCGCGCCCGCGAGGGGCCGCGAGCGCGCGATCTTCTCGCGCACGGGCAGGTTGCCGTATGCAAGGGACAGATGCGGGAACGGCGAGAGGCCCTCGCGCGAGCCGGTGAGCTTCGCCGCGCGCTCGCGCAGCGCGTTGAACCGGTCGGCGCGATCGAACGCGATGAAGAACGTCCGGAACGGGTGCTCGGTCCACTGGAGGCCCCAGGCGCGCCACGCGAGCGGCGACTCGCCCGCAACGAGCTCGCGCGCCAGCATCTCGGCATCGTCGGCCGCGAGGTCGAGGTCGCCCTGCACCGTCGCATGGGGCACGAACGCCGGCATCCCGAACACGGGGGCGAGCGCGCGCACCAGCGTGTCGAGCTCGCGCTCGAGCGGCGCCTCGGGAACGAGCCAGAACGAGTACGCCTCGCTGCTCATCGACCGCTCATCGCCCGCTCAGATCCCCGGTTCCATCAGGTCGCCGAGCGTGCTCTCGAGGAACTCGCGCAGGCCGGGCGCCCCGGCGAGGATCGGGTTCCCGCGCGTGAGGCCGTCCCGCGCGAAGAAGTCGTTCGTGAATCCGCCGGCCTCGCGCACGATGACCAGCCCCGCGGCGACGTCCCACGAGTTGATGTGCGGCTCGAAGTACCCCTCGAACCGGCCGTCGGCGACGTGCGCCATGCCGAGCGCGCCGCTCCCGAGCCGGCTGTACTCGCACTGGCGCGCGAGGAGCCGGTCGACCGCCGCGACGTGGAGCTTGCGTTCGCGCCGGTACGAGAACCCGAGGCCGATGCGCGAGTGCTCGGGCAGCGTCGCCTGCGAGACGCGTATCGGCTTCCCGTTCATCGTCGCGCCGCGGCCACGCGCGGCCGCATGCGTCTCGCCCGCCATCGGGTTGTGGATCACGCCGCAGACCGCGTCGCCGTCCGAATAGACGCCGATCGACACGCACCACAGCGGCAGCCTGCGCGCGAAGTTCGCCGTCCCGTCGATCGGGTCGAGGATCCACAACGGCGCGCGGCCGTCCCATTCGGACGACAACCCCTCCTCCTCGCCCAGGACCGCGTCGCCGGGGAAGGCTTCCGCGATCTCGCGGCGCAGCGCCTGCTCGACCGCCTTGTCGGCGGCGGTGACGACGTCCTGCACGCCTTTCGACACGGTGCCGAGGCCCGCGGGATCGCGCGCGTGGGCGAGCGCGGTCTCGCCCGCGCGGTGGGCCGCTGCCACGGCGAACCGCAGGCGTGCGTCGAGTTGGTCGGGGGTCATGGGTCTCGGGGCGTCGCCCGCGTGCGCCAGGCAACGCGGGATGATACAGTCCCGCGCGCCGGGATCCTCCGCCTTCGATCGGCCCGCTTCCATGATTCGTCCCCCGCATTTCGCCGAGCACCCTCCCCGGGACGCGCGGTCGCGTACCTCCTTGCCGCGTGCGCGTTGGCCGCCTGCGCCGAGCAGGAGCCGCGGATGAGTCCCGGCCTCGAGACGACGGTCCTGCCCGCGACGATCGAGTACGCGTGCGAGGACGGCCGCACGATGCGCGTCGAGCGTGCCGCCGGCGCGACGAGCGCGACGGTGTCGCTGGGCGGCAACCGCTGGACGCTCCCGCGCGTCGAGAGCGCGGCGCAGGAGAAGTACGCGCAAGCGTCGACCGCGCTCTACCTGGAGGGCGACATCGCGTTCATCGAAAGCGACGGGCGCGTGCTCGGCGGGAATTGCCGCTCGGCGGTCGCGCTGCCGAAGGCGCCCACGATGCGGCCGTACAACTTCTAGGCCGGCGCCAGCGTCCTGCCGCCCAGGCGGCGCGCCAACCTTTCGACTAGGATCGCCTCGTCGGGCCCGGGGTCAGCCCCCCTCAGTCGAACGGCAGCCCGACGTAGTTCTCGGCGAGCGACTGCTGCGAGGCCCGGGAGCCGAAAAGCAGCGTCAGGTCGGCTTCCTGTATCCGCGTGCCGAACGAGTCGGTGCCGGGGAAGCGGTGCAGCAGCATCGTCATCCACCACGAGAACCGCTCGGCGAGCCAGATGCGCTTCAGGCATCGCGCCGAATAGGTGTCGAGACCCTTCGGGTCGCCGCGGCGGAACCAGTCGGCGAGCGCGCGGGAGAGATAGCGCACGTCGCTGGCCGCGAGGTTGAGTCCCTTCGCGCCGGTCGGCGGGACGATGTGCGCGGCATCGCCGGCGAGCAGCAGGCGGCCGAACCGGAGCGGCTCGGCGACGAAGCTGCGCAGGGGCGCGATGCTCTTCTCGATCGACGGCCCGGTGACGAGCTTCGCGTTCGCCCGGTCGTCGAGACGCGAGCGCAACTCGGCCCAGAACCGGTCGTCGGTCCAGCTCTCGACCCTGTCGTCGAGCGAGCACTGGACGTAGTAGCGACTGCGCGTGTGCGAACGCATGCTGCACAGCGCGAATCCGCGCTCGTGGTTGACGTAGATGAGCTCGTCGGACACGGGCGGCTGGTCGACCAGCACGCCCACCCACCCGAACGGATAGACGCGCTCGTGCGTCGTGAGCGCGCCCGCCGGGACGCTCTGCCGCGACACCCCGTGGTAGCCGTCGCATCCGGCGATGTAGTCGCACGCGAGCTCGTGGTCCAGCCCGCCGTGGCGATAGCGCACGACCGGTGCATTGCCGTCGAAGCCGTGGAGGCTCACGTCCTCGGCCTCGTAGACGGTCTTCGCGCCGGCTGCGCGGCGCGCGTCCATCAGGTCGCGCGTGACCTCGGTCTGGCCGTAGACGACGACCGACTTGCCCACGAGCGCGTTGAAGTCGATCCGGTGCCGTTCACCGCGCGCTGCGATCTCGATGCCGTGATGGACGAGGCCCTCGCGGTGCAGGCGCCCCGCGACGTTGGCCTCCTCGATGGTCTCGACGGTGCCCTGCTCGAGCACGCCCGCGCGAATGCGTCCGAGCACGTAGTCGGGCGTGTGCCGCTCGAGGATCACCGTGTCGACACCGGCGCGCGCGAGGAGCTGGCCGAGCAGCAGGCCCGACGGTCCTGCCCCGATGATCGCGACCTGCGTCCGCATGCTCTCTCCTGCGCCTTGGTTCGCCGGGCAGTGTGGCGAGCGGCGAGAGCCGTGTCAATCGACGACACCCGTCGCCCGCACGTGCAAGAATGAAGCACCCGACGAGTGCACGCGACGATGGTTCCGACACCTTCCCTGACCGAGCGACTCCTCGCCATGGCGGACCGGCAGCCCGAGGCGCCCTTCCTGCACCGGCCCGACATGTCGGCCGTCCGCTACGGGGCGCTGGCCGGACAGATCCGCTACGTCCGCGAGCGGCTGCGTTCCTGGGGCATCGTGCCAGGCGACATCGTCGCCGGATTCGCGCGGTCGCGCGCGCTGATGGCGATGGCCTGCGCGTCACTGCCGGCCTCCTCGACGTTCGCACCGCTGGGCTCGACGCTCGCGACCAACGCGTACGTCGCGCTGCTTCGCCGGATGCGTCCCAGGGCGGTGCTCGCGCCGCCGGCGTCCGATCATCCGCTGCGCATCGCCGCCGCGACCCTCGGCGTGCCTGCGATGCACGCCGTTCCCGGCGACGACGGACGTTTCGCGCTCGAGATCGAGCCGGGTGTCGGGAACGCCGTCGAGCCGCTCGCGCGCCCCGGGCACGCCTACGTGCTGGTGACCTCGGGCACGACCGGCCGGCCGAAGCTCGCGCCGCTCGGGCACCGGCAGATGCTGGACTACGCCGACGCGATGATCGACCTCCTTCGCCTGGGGCCGGACGACGTCGGCTACGCGCTCACGCCATTCCATTTCGCCGGCGGCCTGCGTTCGTCGATCCTGATCCCGTCGCTTGCCGGCGCGTCGTTCGTTTGCCTGGAGGCGTCCGACGTCGACGGCTTCTTCCGCGCGATCGAAACGTTCGCGCCGACGCACCTCGCGGCGCCGTTCGCGATCCATCGCGCCATCCTGCGCCGCGCGGCCGAATTTCCCGGCCAGGTCGCCTCGAGCCGGTTCCGCTTCCTGCGAACGACGGCCGGCCGTCTCGATCCCGACGAATCGGCGGCGCTCGAACGCCTGTTCCGTGCGCCGGTGCTGCAGGGCTTCGGCTCCACCGAGGTCTGCGGCATCGCGCACGAGCCCATGCCGCCGCGGCCGCGCAAGCACGGATCCGTCGGCATCCCTGTCGGCGGCGACGTGCGCGCGATCGACGCCGGCGACCGCACCTGCGGTCCGGGCGAGACCGGCGAACTCGTCGTGCGCGGCCCGCTCGTCTTCGACGGCTACCTCGACGACCCGGACCTCACCGCGAGATCGTTCACGGGAGAATGGTTTCGCACCGGCGACCTCGGCCACGTCGACGAGGACGGCTACGTGTTCATCACCGGCCGCCTCGCGGAACTGATCAATCGCGGCGGCGAGAAGATCTCGCCGGTCGAGATCGACCGCACGATCGAGGCGCTGCCCGGCGTGCGCGAGGCCGGGACGTTCGGCGTTCCGCATCCGACGCTGGGCGAGGAGCTCGTCGCTGCCGTCGTCCTCGAGCCCGATGCGACGCTCGGGACAGCGGAGATCCTCGCCCATGTGCGCGATCGCCTCGGTGCGCGGCAGGTGCCGCGACACGTCTACGTGGTCGACGCGCTACCACGGACCGACGCGGGCAAGCTCAGGCGCCGGGCGCTGCCCGAGTGGGTCGGCATCGACGCCGATCGGCCGGCACCGGCGTCGGAACGCCTGACGGACGCGACACCGCTGGAGTCGGCGCTCGCGGGGCTGTGGTCGGCCGTGCTGCGCCGGGACGACGTCGGCCGCGACGACAACTTCTTCCTGCTCGGGGGCGACTCGATGAGCGCGGCCGAGCTCGTCCATCAGGTCGCCGCCGTGTTCGGCGTCAGTCTGCCGCTCCATGCGATGTTCGAAGGCGCCGCGACGCCGGCGGGCATGGCTCGCGCGATCGTGCGATCGCGTACGACCGACGCGCCGCAGCGGAGCCCTTTCAGGCTCTCGACGTCGACCGGGAACGGGACGACGGGATAGTGCGGGCGCAGCCGCGAGCCTTGCGAGATGCCGCGCTCCTGCAGGTCCGGGCAAGGCCCCAGGAACGGCAGGACGTCCGGCGTGCCGCGGAACACGCTGACGACGCGCGGCCCGTACTCGCGCGTCGCGCGTTCGGGCGACGCAGCAGCCGGCGAACCCGGCGCCGATCACGAGTACTTTCATCGGCGCGACTCTACGCGAGGCGCGGGGCCGGCGTAAACGCACCGCCTTCCCGCGCTAAGCGCATCGCGCCGGTTTATCATCGCTTCCTTCGCCAGTTCGAAACGATCCCGTCATTCCCATGAGCAGCGAGCACGCGGAGGGTGCCGCTTCCCCAGACGAGCCCGCCGCACCGGTCCCCGGCGCAGGCGGGCGGGCGGCGCTCTACGTCCCGAGGATGCTGCAGCAGCATCTGGTCGCCGATCCGGGCGCGCAAAGCTGGATCGCTGAAGGCACTGCGGCATTCGCGGACATCTCGGGCTTCACGAAGCTCTCCGAGCAGCTCGCGTCGAAAGGCCGCGAGGGAGCCGAGCAGATCGCCGAGGTGATCGGCAAGAGCTTCGAGGCGATCCTGTCGGTCGCCTACGACGCCGGCGGCAGCCTGCTCAAGTTCGGCGGCGACGCGCTGCTCCTGTGGTTCGAAGGCGACGGCCACCTCGCGCGCGCATGCCAGGCGACGATCGAGATGCGCGCGAGGCTCGGGATCGTGGGCCGGATCTCGTTGCCCGGCGCCGAAGTCGTGCTCCAGATGTCGCAGGGCGTGCACTCGGGACCGTTCCACTTCTTCGCCGGTCGGCACCTCGCACGTCGAGTTCCTGCCGACCGGACCGGGGTGGACGCGGCTCGTCGCGATGGAGACCGAGGCGACCGCCGGCGAGATCCTGCTGTCGCCGGAAGCCGCCCGCGAGTTGCCCGCCGGCTGCCTCGGCACCAAGAAGGGTCCGGGCGTGCTGCTCGCGGCCATGCCCGGCGAGCCGGTCGTCGTCGCGCGCACGCCGCGGCCCGCGATCGACGCGGGTGCGCTCGCGCGCTGCCTGCCGGCGGCGATCCGCGCCCACGTCGTCACGGGCGGCGGCAGCTCCGAGCACCGGCCGGTCACCGTCGCGTTCCTCCGCTACGAGGGCACCGACGAAATGCTGGCGTCGCGCGGTCCACAGGCCACCGCCGACGCGCTCCACCAACTGGTCACCGCCGTCGAAGCGGCGGTCGAGGCGCAGGACGTCGCGCTGCTAGCCACCGACCTCGATGCGAACGGCGGCAAGCGATCCTCACCGCCGGCGCGCCGAAGGTCACCGGCGACGACGAGGAGCGGATGCTCCTCGCGGTGCGCCGGATCCTCGACGCCGACCTGCCGCTGATGGTGCGCATCGGCGTGAATCGCGGCGCCGGTGTTCGCGGGCGACATCGGGCCGTCATGCCGCCGCACCTACACGGTGATGGGCGACGTCGTGAACCTCGCGGCGCGGCTGATGGCGAAGGCCGAGCCGGACTCGGTCCCTCGCGACCGCCGACGTGATCGACCGCTCGAACACGGTGTTCGAGACCGAGGAGCGCGGGCCGTTCGCTCCTGGGGTAAGGCCGAGCCGGTCAAGGCGTGGACGGTCGGCAAGGCGAAGGGCTCGCGCGCGCACGCGGTCGCCGACACGCGGCTGCCGCTCACCGGCCGCAACGCCGAGCTGGGCGTCGTGCGCAAGGCGCTCGGCGGCGTGCGCACCGGCTCGGGGCAGCTCGTCGATATCGTCGGCGACTCCGGCATCGGCAAGACGCGCCTGCTCGAGGCCACGCGCGACGCGGCGATGGGCTACAGGAAGCTCCGTGCGGTGTGCGAGGCCTACACGTCGGCGGCGCCGTATGCGGTCTGGCACCAGCTGCTGCGCGAGTTGCTCGGCGTCGGCCGCGACGACGAGGCGGCGGTCGCCGAGGCGCGACTGCGCGACGAGGTGACGGCGAAGGCGCCCGACCTCGAGCCGTGGCTCGCTCTGATCGGTGCGGCGCTCGACCTCGGCATCGCGCCGTCGCCCGAGGTCGAGATGCTGGCCGCCGAGAACCGGCGCGCGAAGCTGCACGAGACGGTCTCGCGGTTCCTGGCGGCTGCGCTTCCGGGCCCGGCGGTGCTCGAGATCGACGACGCGCACCACATGGACGAGGCCTCCGTCGACCTGCTCCGACACCTCGTCGGCCAGTTGCCCGAGCGCAAGTGGCTGTTCGGCGTCGCGCGCCGCCCCGGCGACGCCGGCTTCGTGGCGCCCGAAGCGCCGGGCGTCGCGCGCATCGACCTCAAGCCTCTCGCCCAGCCCGACGCACTGCGCCTGGCCGAGCTCGCGACGAAGGAACACCCGCTGCCCTCGCACGTGATCGAGGTCGTCGCGCAGCGGTCGGGCGGAAATCCGCAGTTCCTGCGCGACCTGCTGCGCTCGGCGTCCGACTCGGGGGGCACCGCCGCGCTGCCGGATTCCGCCGAGGCCGCGGCGCTCTCGCGCATCGACGCGCTCTCCCCGGAGGACCGCGCGCTGGTCCGCCGCGCCTCGGTCTTCGGCCTCACGTTCCATCCGCGCATGCTCGCGTGGTTCGACGACGTCGAGGACGGCCCGCCGCCCGACGACGAGGCGTGGGCGCGCATCGCCGACCTGTTCGACGACGACGGCACGGGCTACCTGCGCTTCCGCCAGTCGCTGCTGCGCGACACCGCTTACGAGGGGCTGCCGTTCAAGCAGCGCCGCCGGCTGCACGCGACGGTCGCCGCGCGCGTCGCCGAGGAGACCGACGATCCCGACGATGTCGCGGGCATCCTGTCGCTGCATCACTTCGTCGCGGGCGAGCACGAGCCCGCGCGGCGCTACGCGACGATCGCGGCGAAGCGCGCCGAGGACGTGTACGCCTACGTCGAAGCCGCGCGGTTCTACGCGCAGGCGCTCGAGGTTGCGCGCAGCGCGCCGACCCCGCGCCGGCCGAGGTCGCGTCGCTGCAGGAATCGCTCGCAGACGCGTGGTTCCGGGCGGGAGAGTTCCGGAAAGCGTCGGACGCCTACGCCGAAGCGCGCAAGATCGTCACGGGCGGCAAGCTCGCCGAAGCGCGGCTGCTGCTCAAGCTGTCGTGGGTCGAGGAGAAGCTCGGCAACTACCCCGAGGCGCTCAAGTGGACCGAGCGAGCGCGCGAGGCGCTGGAAGGCCAGCAGGGCCTCGACGTCGAGCGGCTGATGGCGAGCACGACCGCGTGGTACGCGACGGTGCTGCAGGCGCAGGGCCGCTCGGACGAGGCGCTCCAGTGGGCCGAGCGGGCCACGCGCGAGGCCGAGGATGTCGACGACCCCGAGCAGCTAGGCAACGCCTACGGCGTGATGGCGTGGGCGACCGGCGCACTCGGCAAAGAAGGCGCCGAGGCGCTGATGCTGAAGGCGCTCGAGGCGTTCCGCCGCTCGGGCAACCGCGTGCGCCAGGGGCTCATCCTGTCGAACGTCGGCGGCGTCTGCTACTGGGAGGGCCGCTGGGACGACGCGATGACGTACTACGAGCGCGGCCGCGACGAGTCGTTGAAGGTCGGCAACCTCGTCAACGCGGCGATGGCGAGCATGAACATCGCCGAGATCCTGACCGACCGCGGCGAGCACACCGAGGCCGAGTCGACGCTGCAAAAGACGCTGCCGGTCTGGAAGTCGTCCGAGTACCGCTACTTCCAGGGCGCCTGCCACTGGATGCTGGGCCGCGTCTCGCTGCGGGCGAACCGGCTCGACGAGGCGCTCTCCCGCTTCGCCGAGGCGAAGAAGATGCTCGCCGAGGTCGGCGCCGAGGCCGAGGTGCAGGACGTCGACGCACGCGTCGCCGAGTGCCGAATGCTCAAGGGTGACGCCGACGGAGCGCTGGCGCTCGCCGACGAGGTGCTCGGCCGCACCGAATCGGCCGACGCGATCGAGCGCCTCAAGCCGCAACTGAACCGCGTGCGCGGCTACGCGATGCTGCTGCAGTCCGACCCGTTCGGCGCGCGCGAGGCGTTCGAGGCGAGCCTGGCGATCGCGCGCGAGCGCAGCGACCGGTTCGAGATCGCGCTCACGCTGAACGCGCTGGCCGAGCTCGACCGCCTCGAAGGCGTCGAGCCGCCGGAGGAGATGGTCGAGGAGAGCCGGTCGATCCTCGCGGCGTTCAAGGTGCGGGCACTGCCGCCGGTGCCGGCGATCGCGGTGTAGGCGCACCGCCGTGTCGGGCTGAAGCCCGACCCACAGGGTCAGCGCGCGGCACCAGGTCCCTGTGGGTCGGCCTTCAGGCCGACGGGTTCCGGCAGTCCAGGGGCGCCTTCGCGATGCCCGGCCCACAGGAGATGCGCGCGGCACAGCGTCCGATGTGGGTCGGCCTTCAGGCCGACGGGTTCCGATGCAAGGAGCGCGCTTCCGATGTACTCTTTCCGCCGATTCGTGGGTCGGCCTTCAGGCCGACGGGTTCCGATGCAAGGAGCGCGACGCCGATCGCCTTGGGAAGCCGATACCTGACGCCGCACTCGGTGCGGGCCGGAAACAGGTCCGACTTCTGGCCCGACGCAAAGAAAAGGCGGCCCCGAGGCCGCCTTTCGTTGTTGCTGGCTACGCCGAGGTTACCGACCGAACACCGGATCCTTGCCGATGATCGTGATCGTCGTCGCCTGCAGGCATCGCGGCTGCCAGCCCGGCGGCGGGCTCGGCGGCGCCGCAGGCGGCGTCCCCGTGCAGTACTCGGGGTCGCCCACGGCCACGACGGCCCAGGTTTCGGCAACGAGGCACGCCGATCTCCCGCAGGCACAGAGGCGTGCACGACCAGGCTACCCAGGCGCCGCGCCGGCTTCAGGCCGCGGAAGCCGTCGGATCGCCCGGGCACGGGAACACCGTGCACACCTTCGTCTGCCGGGTCGGCAGGCCGGTCACCGCGTCGCCCCATTCGCTCCGGAACGTCGAAGCGACAGCCACGACCGGATTGGGCGCCTGGTTCGTGTCCCAGGTGATGCTGTAGAACCCCGGCGGCACGATGTTGCCGAGCGGATCCGTCTGACTCGACGTGTTGGCGACGGGATGTTGTTATAGACGGCGTAGTTGATCAGCGTGCAGCCGCCGCTCTTGTCGTCCCCGTAACCCCGCACTCCCGCGACGTAGGCCGCATCCCCCAGCGGCGTCGTGACCGGCTGGACTCGTTGAACGGAGCCGGCCGGTCGGAACCTGGATCAGCAGGCTGAACGCGTCGAGAAGGTCGTGGGCGAGCAGCCGAGAATGCCGTCGAGCACCAGTGAGATCGGCGCCGTGTCGAAGGTCTTGCCGTCGATCGCCGCGGTGCCCTTCAGCGTGCACGTCGTCGTCGTGGCATCGACGTTGAGCGAGACGGTGATCGACGCTAGGCCGGCGACCGCATTCACGCTGGGCGTGCCCACAATCGTGCAGCCCGCGCCCGTCGAAACGAGCGTGACCGTTCCCGTGAACCCTCCGATCGTTCCCCCTTCGCCGTCGGTCGCCTTGAGCGACACGGTGAACGGCTCGCCCGGCACGATGCTCGTCGGCGCAGTTGCAACCAGCGCGCAGGCACCGTTGAGGCTGGTGCTCGGCTCGCCACCCGTATGCGTGAAGCCGGCCTCGGCCGCCGCAGATCCACGCTCCGCCGGCTTGGCGGTGTCGCAGGATGCGGTCGCGGTGATCGCGAGATCGGCGTACGTGCCCGGGGCAATCGGCCCCGCGTAGCTGGTCGTCGGCGTCGTGATCGCGCCTCCGACGGGCGGCGTGAGCGTCACCGACGAGATCGTGGCCGACGAACCGGCCGCGTTGGTCACTCCCTGGCGATCAGCGGCTTCGTCGTGCCACGCGGCATGGTCGAGCGTCGTCGGTGATCGTGAGTTGCATCCCCGCACACGACGGTCACCAGGATTCGCGTTCTGCTGCTGGAACGCGGTGCTGGGCTGCGACGGCGACCCGGTGAACGCGCGCCCCTGCCATTCGATCTGACCGTTGGCGCGCGGTTGCGCCTCATCGTCACGACAGCGTCACCGTGAGGTCTGCCCCTTCTTCACGGGCGAGAGTCCGGTCAGGTAGAATACCCATCCCCCGTCACCAGCGGCGAGCCGGGGCCGCCCGGCGACGCCGTGGCGCTGTTGATCGTCAGCGTCGCCCCGCCCGTCGCGATCCCCTGAACCCGATCGAGGTGAACGACGAGTTCCCGTTTTCGACGTTCTTGAACGTGATCTGCACCGTCGTCGTGGCGACCGCGACCGACGCGCGGCGCGCCGAGCGTGAAGTACTTGACGTTCTGGGCGGTCGCCGGAGCGGCCATCGCAACGAACGCGACCGCCGTGAAGAACCCGAGAAGCTTGCGGATGAAATTCATTTTCGTATCCCCCGTCGGAGCGGATGAGAAGTCATCGGTCCGTGCCACCGGCATCCTGCGCGCGCCGCGGTCGCGGCGTTGGCGAAGAACTCGGATGGAAGTGCGCGATTATTCGCGCACGCGGGGCAATGGCAGCAATTTTCAGATTCAGGTTGTCCAGTACATCGCCTTGAGGTGAATCAAGAAAAGCAGAACCGCCCCAACCCGGGGTCTGAGGGCGACCTGGCGACGAATCGACGACCAGACTGCACCCGGCATTGGCCCTCGAAGGGGCCGGCGGATGGCGAGAAGCGGAATTCACCGCCCCACCGGGATGCCGAGATGCCTGCCGTCCGGCGATCCCCTCGGCGGGCGCCGCCCTCCGTGGCACCGGCACCGGGGACCGACCGATCAGGCCTGCCCGTCCGGGCCCACTTCCCCGGGGGCGCATCCGATCCTGTTACGCCGGCACTCCCTAAGGGGTCCCCTCGCTTCCGCCCGCCCTTCGCCGGGCGCCCGCCCGCGACGCGCGCCACTCCGCCGGCCCCGTCCCCCGACCAGCGCCTGAACGCCCGCGTGAACGAGCTCGCATCGGTGTAGCCGAGGATGGCCGCGATCTGGTTCGCGGGCTGGTTCGTGCGCTCGAGGAGTTGGCGGGCGACCTCCGCGCCGGGCCTCCTCCCGCAATTCGAAGAAGCTCGTGCCGAGCGCGCTCAGCCGGCGGTTGAGCGTGCGCCCGTGCATGCCCGCGAGGCGAGCCGCCGCGTCGAGCGTGCAATCAGGTGTGAGCACCAGCGCCCGCATTCCCCTGCGCACCTGCGCGACCAGGCCCTCGCCGGCCCGCAGCTCGAGCTCCCCGATCCGCTCCTCCATCAGCCGGCGATGCAGCAGCGGGTCGGCGCCGGGCAGCGGATGGTCGAGCCAGCGCGACGGGAAGACGATCGACGTGACCTCGGCGTCGAACCGGAGGCGCGGGCCGAAGAACTCGCGGTACGGCGCGACGTCTTCCGGACCGCGGAACGCGAAGTGCGTCTCCTCCGGCTTCCAGTCGGCGCCGCACAGGCCGCGCATGATGTTGAGACCGATCGTGATCGCGCCGGCCAGGATCTGCTCGCTGCAGGGGACGCCGTGCTGCAGGATCGTGTAGCCCAGGCTCGCGTAGGGCCCGCCGGTCTCACGCTCACCAGCGCTCCGCGGTCGTGCAGGTGCGGGTAATTGCCAGCTCGTCGAGCGCGGAAGCGCACGTCCGGCGCGCTCTGCATCAGGAAACCGACCGCGCCCAGCGCCGAGACGCCTGCGCGCCGGCCGACGAGCAAACCCGAAGTGGCTGCATCCGCTGCGCTCGACGCAACGGCAGAAGATCCGGCCCATCGTCGCGAACGGGAGGACGTTCTCGGGATCCGCGAAGAAGTCGGGGCGGATCCCGAACTCGGCCAGGAGCGGGGCGGGATCCACGCCGAAGCTCTCGAGCACCGCGGGCGTCGCCATCAGGGGACCGACGCGTATCAATCCTTCGGCGACGATTCCGCGCGGGGTCGGAGGAGCGGATCGGGGCCATCGCGCGCGGTCGTCGGTTGAGTCCGCATCCCAGGTGGGTGTCGCGTATTGTCAATTCGGTGTCGAAATCAGTCAAGCGCCGGGAGCGCGGATTGTCAGAATCGCGACTCGGCGGAAACTCGTCAACAAGCTCGCGGCCATGAACCAAGCCGGCGTTGCTGGCGTCCCCGGACGGCGCCACTCCCCGGCCCGCGCACCCCCGGTCCCAGGCAACCAGGACCACCACCGATCGACAGGAGTCAACAACGTGAAGAAAAACCTCGCCTCGCCACCGCGGCCCTTTTTGCGCAGCGACCTCGCTGCTGCCGCTGGGCGCATCCGCGCAGATGTCGGACAAATGGAATTCCAGGGCACGCTCTACGGCTGGTTCCCGACGATCGGCGGCACCACGGTGTTTCCGAAAAGAACGGCGGGAAGCAGCGTCACGATGGGCCGACGCGATTCTCAGCGACCTGAGTTCGTGTTCATGGGCGCTCGAGGCCGCGCAAGGGTCGGTAGGGCGCCTTCACCGACGTCGTCTACGTGGACCTCGGCGACACGAATTCGGGGACGCGCGAACTGACGGTCGGCGGCGCGGGCTTGCCGGCGGACGTGAGCGCGCGGGCGACCTACGACCTCAAGGGATGGGCGTGGACGATCGCCGGCACCTACCGGCTCGCGCGACCCGCGCTGACGATGGACGTGCTCGGCGGCGTGCGCATGCTCGACATCGAGACGACGCTGGGCTGGAGCTCTCCGGCAGCGTCGACGGCATCCCGACCCAGGGCCGCCAGGGTCGGGGGAATCGAACCTCACGAAGTGGGACTTGATCATCGGCGTGAAGGGCCGCTACGCGTTCGGCGCCGACCGGCGCTGGTTCGCGCCCTACTACCTCGACGTCAGGACCGGTGACTCCGACCTGACCTGGCAGGCGATGGGCGGGCTCGGCTACCGGTTCTCGTGGGGCGACATCCGTGGGCGTGTGGCGCTACCTCGACGACATGAAGTCCGGCGACAACATCAGGACATCAACTTCAACGGCCGGCGATCGCGTTCAATTTCCGCTGGTAAGCAGAGACCCGTCAATGTCGCCAACTCAAGGCCGCCCCACATCGGAAGGCGGCCCATCGCAGCGGAGAACGAATACGTGCAATCGGCCATGCGTCTGCATGGGGCGGCGACGCTCGCCGCGATGGCGTTCGCCGCCGTCCTCGGCGGCAACCCAGCCAGCAGGCATCGACCCGCAGGCAA
>JADIZG010000074.1 GCA_016704895.1 Betaproteobacteria bacterium | reverse complement strand
GCGTCGGGCCGGAAGCCCGGGTCCCACAACCTCGCGCGCTTCTGTGGGCTTTGGCCTTCAGGCCGATGGCCTCCCCCGGCAACTCGCGGGGAATGCGTCGGGCTGAAGCTCGACCTGCAGCATCCCGCCCATGTTCCGGTCGCCCGGCTTGTCGGGGAGGGCGCGCTTCGGCACGATCCCGCGCTTCGCGAGCCTGTCGCGCAGCAGGAACTCGATCTGCGCGTTGACGCTGCGCAGCCTTCCCTGCGCGCGAGGCGCTCGAGCTCCGCCCAGACCGCGGGGTCCAGGCGCAGCAGGAACGCCTTGCGCGCGCTCACCGCCGCGCGCCCCTCGGGACGCGGAATCGCCACGCCGTCGTGGCGATGAGGGCGACGATCGCGACGACGAACGCGCCGGTGACCCACGCCATGCCGTCGCCGGCCGCCGGCGGGGTGCGGCGGTTGGCTAGGAGCACCTCGACGTGCATCGCGGCCATGAGCGCCGCGGACAGCAGGGCCATGCCGAGGCCCATCTTCTCGAGCCGGCGAACGCCTCGCGGCGTGCCGGTGCGAGCCAGTAGTCGCGGAACGGAACGTTGACGAGGTTCGGCCAGCGCCGCGCCAGCCAGCCGGCCGGGGAGCCAGACCCCGAACGGCAGCACGAGCGAGGATGCCCATCATCCAGGCGTAGGCGTCGCGCGTCATCCACCCGTTGGCGCGTCCGTCGAACGCGAAGTGCGTGGCGACGCGCTCCGGCAGGGCGCCGGACGTCGCGACGATGATCGCGGCCGAGCAGGCGATGAAGCCGGCGAGCACGAAGGGAGAGCGTCCGGTGCATCGCTTCCCGCTCCTCAGCCCGTGTAGAGGGTGCCGGCGTTGATGACCGGCTGCACGTCGCTCTCGGCGCACAGCACCGTCATCAGGTTCTGCACCATCGCCGCCTTGCGCTCGTCGTCCAGCTCGACGACCTTCTTGGCCGACAGCTCGGCGAGCGCCATCTCGACCATCGACACGGCGCCGTGCACGATCTTCTGGCGTGCGGCGATGATCGCCTCGGCCTGCTGCCGGCGCAGCATCACCTGCGCGATCTCGGGCGCGTAGGCGAGGTGGGTCAGCCGCGCTTCCTCGACGACGACGCCGGCCTGGTCGAGCCGCGCCTGCAGCTCGCGGACGAGCGCCTGGCCGACGACGTCGCCCGCGCCGAGCAGCGTCGGCTCGCCCGCACGGCTGCCGGTGTCGTCCTCGTCGTAGGCGAACGCGGACGCGAGGTGGCGAACGGCCGCCTCGCTCTGCACCTTGACGGAGTTCTCGTAGTCGTCGACGTCGAAGAAGGCCTTCGCCGTGTCCTCGACGCGCCAGACGACGACGGCGGCGATCTCGATCGGGTTGCCGCGCTTGTCGTTGACCTTCAGCCGCTCGCCGTTGAGGTTGCGCGCCCGCAGCGAGAGCTTCCTGCGCGTGTAGAACGGGTTGGTCCCCCGCAGTCCGGGCACGCGGCTTGTCCCGCGGTAGGCGCCGAAGAGCTGCAGGATCGCCGCCTCGTTGGGCTGCAGCGTAAAGCCCGGCCAGCACGAGGACGGCGACGAGCACCGTCAGCACGATCGTCGCGATGCCGACGAGCGACGGTCGTCCGGCGCCGACGAGCGAGACCACCTGCCAGGCCGCTGTTGCCAGCAGCACCAGGCCGATGGCGAGCATGACGAAGCCGTTGTAGGTCGGGATCGGCCGCTCGACGTGGGCTGGGCGGTCGGGATTGCGGGCGAGGCGGTCGGTGACATCGCGGGCTCCTGATCGTCGATCACGGTGCCGACAGGGGGTCGGCAGGCCGTATCAGAATGATATCACAAAAATATCATTCGACGTCAAGCGATCGCGCGGGCGCGTTCAACTGTCTGGCTTGGCGGCCTCCCCGTGTTCAATCATTCAAACAATAAAACATGAGACTATTGCATGACCAGTTACGAGCGGGATTTCATCCATCACACGAAAAAAGACGGGCCCCTGTTGAGGGGCCCGTCCCGGGGCAAGGTCCCCGAACATCCGCTCACCCAAGCGGAACCGGTACGAAGATGCGCGTCGTCGCGCTGGATCAGCAGGGCGATCGCCTTGCCGGCCTTGTCGACGATGCCCTTCAGCTGCTCGGTGCTCGTGATCGGCGTGCGGTTCGCCGACACGATCACGTCGCCCGGCCGCACGCCGGCCTTCGCCGCCGCGCCGCCGACGTCCTCGACGACGAGCCCGCCCGCGAGCTTCGAGGCGGCCTTCTCGTCGGGCGACAGCGGCCGCACGACGACGCCGAGCTTGCCCTGGCCCGCGTCCGGCCGGTCGGCATTCGCGACCTTCCCGGTCTCGCGCTCGCCGATCGTCGCGGAGAGCTCGATCGGCTTGCCGTCGCGCCACACCTCGAGCTTCACCGTCGACCCCGGCTTCACCGACGAGACCATCGGGGCAGCTCGCCCGAGCGCCTGATCGGCTGGTCGTTGAACTTGACGATCACGTCGCCCGGCTCGAGGCCGGCCTTCGCGCCGGGGCCGTTCTTCTGCACCGAGCCCACGAGCGCGCCGCCGGGCTGCTTCATGCCGAAGCTCTCGGCGAGCGCCTGGTTGACCTCCTGGACAGTGACGCCGAGCTTGCCGTGGCTCACCTTGCCGTGCTTGACGATCTGGTCCTTCACGTCGAGCGCGACGTCGATCGGGATCGCGAACGCGAGACCCTGGAAGCCGCCCGAGCGGCTGAAGATCTGCGAGTTGATGCCGATCACCTCGCCGTCGAGGTTGAAGAGCGGGCCGCCCGAGTTGCCGGGGTTCACCGCGGCGTCGGTCTGGATGAACGGCACGACCGCGTCGCCGGGGAGCGAGCGCGACTTGGCGCTCACGATGCCGGACGTGACCGTGTGCTCGAGGCCGTAGGGGCGCGCCGATGGCGACGACCCATTCGCCGACGCGCGTCTTCGCCGGGCTGCCGGTGCGGACCGCGGGCAGGCCGGTCGCGTCGATCTTCAGCACCGCGACGTCGGTCGCCTTGTCGCTGCCGAGCACCTTCGCCTTGAATTCGCGCTGGTCGATCAGCTTCACCACGACCTCGTCGGCGCCGTCGACGACGTGCGCGTTCGTGAGGATCAGGCCGCCTGCGTCGACGATGAACCCCGAGCCCATGCCGCGCGCGGGGCCGGAATCGCCGTCGCCGTCCGGGCCGCCGGGCATGCCGCGGAAGAACGGCGCGAGCTCGGGCGGGAGGCCGCCACGAGGCGCGCGGCCCTCTCGGCCGGCGGTCTTCGACAGGCCGCGCGACATCGCGACCTCGACGACCGACGGGCTCTGCTTCGCGACCAGGTCGGCGAAGTCGGGGAGCGCACGCTGCGACGGTGCCGCGACTGCGGCGGGACGGGAGCGGCAACGGGAGCGGCGACCGTCGCGGCGGTCGCCTCGGGGGCCGCGCCGTACCGGTCGGCCGCGATCGCGCCGAGGCCGAACGCGCCCGCGATCGCGAGGGCGACGGCGCTGCGCTTGAAGACGGACGATTGCATGGAGATCTCCTTGCGTGGGACGCGGGCGCGGAGGTCGGCCCGTACGCCAGCCAAGATAGGCGCGGAGACTTAAGCAGGAATGAAGGCGGGCACGGCCCGGCGGGCCCGACCTTCCCCGATTGCCGTCCCGACCCGCGTGGCGTAGGTTCGGGGCTCGATCAGGGACACGTCCATGGACCGCCGCACCATTTCGATCGCCTGGCCTCGCGCCGCTCGCCTCGGCCCTTCCGGCGCGTTCGCAGACTACGCGCCACGCGCGCGTGGCGCTGGTGCTGGTCGAGGCGGAGAACCCCGACTCGCCGTTCCTGGCGGCATTTCGCCGCGGCATGCGCGACGCGGGATGGGTCGAGGGCCGCAACCTGACGATCGACACGCAGTGGGGCGGGGGCGTAGGCGACTCGCTCGACCGCGCGATCGCAGGTGCCGTCGCGGGAAGACCCGACGTCCTCGTCGCCGGCAGCGGGCTCGTCGTGCGGCCCATGATCAACGCCGGCGTCGCGTTGCCGGTCGTGTTCGTCTACAGCGGGGACCCGGTGGCCGGCGGCGTGGTCGAGAGCTACGCGCGGCCCGGCGTCAACCGCACCGGCGTCTCGCTGTTCTCGCTCCAGCTCATGCCTAAGCGGATCGAGTTCATGAAGGAGCTGATGCCGGGCATGAAGCGCCTCGCGATCGTCGGCTGGCCGCGGCACGCCGGCGAGCCCGCCGAGGTCGACGCGGCCACGCGCGCGGCGGGCCAGCTAGGCCTCGCGAGCATGTATCACCCGATCGGCAACGCTGCCGACGTCGACGCGGCGTACCAGCGCGCAGTTGCCTTTCGCGCGGACGCCGTCCTCGCGTTCGCCGACGGGATCACGATCGGGCTGGCCGACCGGTTCGCCGCGAATTCGCGGCGCGACCGCATCCCGGCCGTGTCGGGCTGGGCGGTCTTCGCCGAGAAGGGCAACCTGATGACCTACGGTCCGGTGCTGCGCGAGAGCCACGCGCGGCTGGCGGTGTTCGTCGACAGGATCCTCAAGGGCGCGAAGGCGGCCGACCTCCCGGTCGAGCAGCCCACCGTGCACGAGCTGGTGATCAATCGCCGGGTCGCGAAGGAGCTCGGCATCGCGGTTCCGCCGACGCTGCTCGCGCGGGCGGACCGGATCATCGACTGACGGTCGCGCCGCCGGCGAATCGCACCGTCGCTTCGAGCCCGCGGCCTCCGGGGCCGTCGGCGAGCGTGACCGTCGCGGCGTGGCGCTCGGCGATCCGCTTGACGATCGCGAGGCCCAATCCGCTTCCCGGCGCGTCGGCATGCGCGCCTCGCGCGAAGCGCTCGAAGACCTGCGCGCGCTCCGCGGCCGGGATGCCGGGGCCGTCGTCGCGCACGATGAGCGCGGGGGCGCCGTCGCGCCGCTCGACGATCACGTCGACGTGCCCGCCGGCGGGCGTGTAGCGCAGCGCGTTGTCGACGAGGTTCGAGGCGAGCGTGGCGAGCGCGCCCGCGTCGCCCTCGACCGTCAGCGCCTCGAGGTGCTCGGCGCCGAGGTCGACGTCCTTCGCCGCGGCGATCCCGGCGTGCGCGGCGACGACGTCGCGCGCGAGCGCGGCGAGGTCGACGGCGACGTGCGGCGCGCGCGCGGGCGCATGGTCCTCGCGCGCGAGCGACAGCAGCTGCTCGACGACGCGCGTCGCGCGCTTCAGGCCGCCGCGCAGCGCGTCCAGCGCGGCGGCGCGCTCCGGCTCGCCGCGCGCGCGCTCGGCGAGCTCGGCCTGCAGGTGCACGGCGGCGAGCGGCGTGCGCAGCTCGTGCGCGGCGTCGGCGATGAACGCCTTCTGCGCGTCGAGCGCGCCGTCGAGGCGGGAGAGCAGGCCGTTGAGCGCGCCGACGAGCGGCGTGACCTCGCGCGGCCAGCCCTCCGCGGTCAGCGGCGCGAGCTCGCCGGGGCTGCGCCGGCCGACCGCCGCGGCGAGGCGCTCGAGCGGCTTCAACGCGCGCGCGATCGCGAACCACAGCAGCAGCGCGATCAGCGGGGCGGCGACGAGCCAGGGAACGATCGTCGACAAGGCGAGACTCGCGGCGAGCTGGTCGCGAAGCGCCAGCGGCTGCGCGACCTGCACCAGCTCGCTGCCCGTCAGCACGCTGAACACCCGCCACGGCCCTTCGCGCGTCTGCACGGTCGAGAAGCCGGGCGAGCGCTGCGCGGGCACTTCGCGCGTGCCCTGCGACCGGTAGACCTGCACGCCGTCGCGGTTCCACACCTGCACGATCAGCGGCGCGCTGCCGCTGCCGGTCGCGATGCCGCCCGGCGGGACCGACAGCGGCATGCCGGTGACCGACGACGCGAGCTGCGAGAGCTGCACGTCGAACATCGCGCTCGCCTCGTCGCGGGCGCGCAGGTACGTCGCCCAGGTGGCGACGACGAGCGCGACGGCGAGCCCGCCGGCGAGGGGCAGCAGCAGCGCGCGGCGGATCGACCTCATGCGGAGGCCTTCCGCGGCGAGATCATCCAGCCCAGCCCCCGCACGTTGCGGATGAAGCCCTCCGGCAGCTTGCGGCGCAGGCTCGACAGGTGCACCTCGACCGCGTTGCTCTCGACCGCGTCCTTCCAGCCGTAGAGCCGCTCCTCGAGCTGCGCGCGCGACAGGATCGCGCCGGGCCGCGCGGAAAGCGCCTCGAGCAGCGCGTACTCGCGGCCGGACAGCGCGACCGGCGCGCCTTCGACGCGCACCTCCCTGGTCGCCGGATCGATCGAGACGCCGGGCAGCTCGATCGTCGGCGCGGCGCGCCCCGAGGCGCGGCGCGCGAGCGCGCGCAGCCGCGCGGCGAGCTCGGCCAGCTCGAACGGCTTCGTCAGGTAGTCGTCGGCGCCGGCGTCGAGGCCGGCGACGCGGTCGGCGAGCGCGTCGCGCGCGGTCAGCACCAGCACCGGGCGCGTGTCTCCGCGTCTGCGCATCGCCGCCAGCACGTCGAGCCCGTCGACGCGCGGCAGGCCGAGGTCGAGCAGCACGAGCTCGTGGACGTTCTCGGCGAGCGCGCGTTCCGCCGCGGCGCCGTCGCGCACCCAGTCGACCGCGAACCCGTCCTGCGCGAGGCCCTCGCGGACGCCCGCGCCGATCATCGGGTCGTCCTCGGCGAACAGGAGGCGCATGCCCGGCGCGGGCCCTACGCCTTCGGCTTGAACCTGAGCGCCGCCGAGTTCATGCAGTAGCGCATGCCGGTCGGCTCCGGCCCGTCGTCGAACACGTGGCCCAGGTGCGCGTCGCAGGTCGCGCAGACCACCTCGGTGCGGCGCATGAAGAACGAGCTGTCGTCCTCGTTGCGCACGCCGGCCGGGTCGACCGGCGCGGTGAACGACGGCCAGCCGGTGCCCGAGTCGAACTTCGCGTCCGACGAGAACAGCGGCGCGCCGCAGCACACGCAGGCGTAGGTGCCTTCCGCGTGGTTGTCCCAGTACTCGCCGGAAAATGCGCGCTCGGTGCCCTTCCGGCGCGCCACCTTGTACTGCTCGGGCGTGAGCATCGCGCGCCACTCCGCGTCGCTCTTCGTCTTGCGTTCGGCCATCGTCGTCCTCGTCGCTTCGTCGATCTCCGGCGGGGCGCCGGGATGCGCTATAGTGCCGCCTTCCCCGCGTCACCTTACACCAGCACCCCCTTGGAGCCCCGCGCCGACGCAACGTTGAAGAGCGACGCGCAGGTGATCGGGCTCGTCGGGTTCGCGCACTCGCTGTCGCACTTCTTCCAGCTCGCGCTGCCGCCGCTGTTCCCGCTGATCCGCGCCGAGTTCGACGTTTCCTGGTCGCTGCTGGGGTCCCTCGTCGGCGTGTTCTACGTCGCGTCGGGCTTCGCGCAGTTCTCGTCCGGCTTCGCCGTCGATCGCTTCGGCGCGCGGCCGGTGCTCTTCGGCGGACTCGCACTGCTCGGCGGCGGAGCGCTGGCGGCGGGCGTCGTGCCCGGCGTCGGCTGGCTCTTCCCGGTCGTGGCGATCATGGGCGTCGGCAACGGCGTCTTCCACCCGGTCGATTTCGCGATCCTGAACGCGAACGTCGCGCCCCGGCGGCTCGGGCACGCGTACTCGGCGCACGGCATCGGCGGCAACCTGGGCTACGCCGCGGCACCGATAGCGATGTTCGGCCTGGCGAGCGTCATCGGCTGGCGCGGCGCACTGCTGGCGGCCGGGGGCGATCGGGCTCGTGGGTCTGGGCATCCTGATGACGCAGCGTGCGCGCCTCACCTGCCACGTCGGCCGGGGCCACGCCGCGAGCCCGGCGAAGGCCACCACGCTGTTCCGCCAGCCGGCGATTCTCGCGTGCTTCGCCTACTTCGCCGTCGCCACGACCGCGGCGACCGGACTGCAGACGTTCTCGCCGGCGGCGCTCAATACCGCGTTCGACGTGCCGCTCGCGCTGGCGACCTCGGCCGTGACGGCGCTGCTGCTCGGAGGCGCCGCGGGCATCGTCGCGGGCGGGTTCCTGGCGGCGCGGACCACGCGGCACGACCGCGTCGCCGCGATCGGGCTCGCCGTCGCGGCGGCGCTGCTCGTGGTCATCACGTTCGCGGGATCGTCGGTCGCGTGGGTGCTCCCGCTGTTCGCGGCGGCCGGATTCGCGAGCGGCGCCACCGGCCCGTCGCGCGACATGATCGTGCGCACGGCGACGCCGGACGGCGCCACGGGGCGCGTCTACGGATTCGTCTATTCCGGGCTGGACCTGGGCGCGGCGGTCGGACCCGTGTGGTTCGGCTTCATGCTCGACCACCGGCAGGGCAACGCCATTTTCCTGGCCGCGGCCGCCTGTTTCGTGGTCGCGATCGCGACGGTGATGCAGGTTCGGCGCAGTCGGATCGCTCACGCGACCTGAAGGAGGACAGATGGACCTGGGCATCGCGGGCAAGCGCGCGCTCGTCTGCGCGGCGAGCAGAGGCCTCGGGCGCGGATGCGCCGAGGCGCTCGCGCGCGAAGGCGTCGACGTCACGATCTGCGCACGCACCGAGGCCGACGTGAAGCGGGCCGCCGACGAGATCGGCACTGCGGCCGGACGGCGCGTGGGCCGGGTCGCGTGCGACATCACGACGCCCGCCGGCCGCGCGGCCGCGCTCGCCGCGTGTCCGTCGCCCGACATCCTCGTCAACAATGCAGGCGGCCCGCCGCCGGGCGACTTCCACGACTGGGACCGCGACGCGTGGATCCGCGCGCTCGACGCGAACATGCTGACGCCGATCGAGCTGATCAAGGCGACGATCGACGCGATGATCGAGCGGCGCTACGGGCGCATCGTCAACATCACGTCGTCCGCCGTCAAGGCGCCGATCGACGTGCTGGGCCTGTCGAACGGCGCGCGCAGCGGCCTCACCGGGTTCGTCGCGGGGCTCGCGCGCAAGGTCGTGCGGCACGGCGTGACGATCAACAACCTGTTGCCGGGCCAGTTCGACACCGACCGGCTGCGCGTCACTTACGCCGGACGCGCGAAGGCGGCGGGCAGGTCGATCGACGAGGCGCTGGCCGCCGGTGCCGCGGCCGTTCCCGCCGGCCGCTTCGGCAACGCCGCCGAGTTCGGCGCGGTCTGCGCGTTCCTGTGCAGCGCGCACGCGGGCTACATCGCCGGGCAGAACGTGCTGGTCGACGGCGGCAACTACCCCGGGACGTTCTGATCCCGCCGGGACCCCCGACGCCCGCGCGGCGTCCAACGCTCAACGCGGAAACGCCATGCTCGACCTCTACTACTGGACCACGCCGAACGGCCACAAGGTCACGATCTTCCTCGAGGAGACGGGGCTCCCGTACCGCCTGAAGCCGATCGACATCTCGACGGGCGCGCAGTTCGACCCGGCGTTCCTCGCGATCTCGCCCAACAATCGCATTCCCGCGATCGTCGACCACGCGCCGCCCGACGGCGGCGCGCCGCTGTCGCTGTTCGAGTCGGGCGCGATCCTGCTCTACCTCGCGGGCAAGACCGGCCGCTTCTATCCGCACGACCTGCGCGGGCGCTGCGAGGTTTCGCAATGGCTCTTCTGGCAGATGGCGGGGCTGGGGCCGATGGCGGGCCAGAACCACCACTTCTCGCTCTACGCGCCCGAGAAGATCCCGTATGCGATCGACCGTTACGTGCGGGAGACCGGGCGTCTCTACGGCGTGCTGAACAAGCGCCTCGCCGACCGCGAGTTCGTCGCGGGCGACTACTCGATCGCCGACATGGCGTGCTACCCCTGGGTGCTGCCCGAGCGGCAGGGCCAGAACCTCGACGACTTCCCGCACCTGAAGCGCTGGAAGGCGGAGATCGGCGCGCGGCCGGCCGTGCTGCGCGCCTACGAGATCGCGAAGAGCGTCAACCAGCAGCCCGGGATCCGCGACGACAAGGCGCGTGCGGTGCTCTTCGGACAGGACCGCAACACGGTGAAGTGACGCGCGGCGCCGCCGCGGTTACTGCTTCCCATGGCGAATTTCGCGCCGCTCAAGCGGCACATGTTCGACTGCCTCGACCGCTTCGTCGAGGAGCAGCGCCTCGAGCCGCCGTTCCTCGACGTCGGCTGCGGCGCGGGCGACGTTGCCGAGCACCTCGCGCGCAGAGGATGGCGCGGCACGGCGATCGACGCGTCGCCGGCGGCGATCGGGCGGGCGCGCGAGCGCCTCGCGCCGTATCCGGGCGTCGACGTCCGCCTCGTGCGCCTCGAGGAACTCGAGGGCGTCTGGCCGACGGTGCTGATGTGGGACGTGCTCGAGCACCTCGACGACGACCGTGCGGCGCTCGCGCGCGTCGCGCGCCTGATGGCGCCCGGCGGCCGTCTCCTGCTCGCGGTCCCCAGCAACCCGCGCGAGTGGCGCTGGGACGACGACTTCTACGGCCACGTCCGCCGCTACACGGTCGAGGACCTGCGCACCCGGCTCGAGGAAGCCGGGCTCGAGGCGGTGACGTTCGAGGACTTCACATTCCCCGTCTACTGGGCGATGCGCCGCGCGTACACGCGGCTGAAGCGCGCCCCGCCGCCGCCGGCCGATGCGCACGCGGCGACGATGGCGAGCGCCACGCGGAACGCCTGGGACCTGTCGTTCGTCTCGCGGATCGCCGATCGCAGCGCGGCGCTGTGGACGCCGGTGAACCGCCTGCAGCACCGGTGGTTCCGGTCGGCGACCGGCCGCGGCCACGAGCTCTTCGCGCTGGCAGCGAAACCTTGAGGGGTGTGGTCCCCCCGTAGCGCGCGGAGCGCGCCTCCCCCCAAAGGGGGGCCGCGATCTCGGGGCGGCCCGTCGATCGCGGAGGTCCCCCCGTAGCGCGCGGAGCGCGCCTCCCCCCAAAGGGGGGCCGCGATCTCGGGGCGGCCCGTCGATCGCGGAGGCCCCCGGTCCCGAAGCGCGCGGAGCGCGCCTCCCCCCAAGGGGGGCCGCGATCTCGGGGCGGCCCGTCGATCGCGGCGGTCCCCCGCGTCAGCGGAAGACCCAGAGCCGGTACGCGGCGTAGTTCGCGAACGTCATCAGCACCGTGGCCCCGATCTGCGACGGCCACGTCGGGATGCCCAGCGCGAGCCCCGTCGCGAGCAGCGCGGCATTCGCGAGCGCCTGAGCGCCCAGCGCGACCGCGAAGCGCAGGCCCGAGTGGGCGACCGGAAGGGTCGGATCGAACACGTGCCGGTACGCGAGCGTGAAGCGGACGATCGCGCCGGCGCCGAATCCGACCGACGACGCGGGGATCGGCGCGACCCCGAACGCGATCAGCGCCGCCATCATGCCGTAGTGCGCGGCGACGGCGGCGAACCCGGTGACGATGTGCAGCGTGAATCGCCTCGCCTCGTCGACGAGCGCGTGCCGCTTCATGGCGCGGGGGAGCGCGCTTCCGGCTTGCGGAAGAGCGCCGGCGTGTACAGGCCGCTCCTCGCGAGCGCTCCCTGCACCGACACGTTGAGCACGCCCAGGCCGTAGCGCACCGCGCGCGCGAAGCCGATCGAGCTCGCCTCGGCGAAGTAGCGGGTAGGCACCGAGATCTCGCCGACGCGGCGGCCCGCGACGATCGCCTGCGCCAGCAGCTCGTTGTCGAACACGAAGTCGTCCGAGTTGCCCGGCCAGGGCAGGGTCTCGAGGAGCGCGCGCGAGTACGCGCGGTAGCCGCTGTGGTACTCGGACATCCTGGCGCCGAGGAGCAGGTTCTGGGCGAACGTGAGCGCGCGGTTGGCGACGTACTTCCACCAGGGCATGCCGCCCGCGAGCGCGCCGCCGCCCAGGATGCGCGACCCCAGAACGAGGTCGTAGACGCCCGACGTGACCATGCCGGCCATCGCCGTCACGAGGCGCGGGTCGTACTGGTAGTCGGGGTGCACCATCACGACGATGTCGGCGCCGCGCGCGAGCGCCTCGCGGTAGCAGGTCTTCTGGTTCGCGCCGTAGCCGCGGTTCATCGGGTGCAGCAGCACGGTGAGCCCGAGCGAGCGGGCGATCGCGACGGTGTCGTCGTCGCTCGCGTCGTCGACCAGCACGATGTCGTCGACGATGCCCGCCGGCAGGTCGCGCACGGTCGCCTCCAGCGTGCGCCCGGCGCGGTAGGCGGGCATCACGACGACGATTCGGCGGCCGTCGAGCATCGGGCTACCCGCGCGGCGCCCGGAAGACCACGAGCATCGCGTCCTCGTAGACGGGCGGGCCGAAGCGCTGGCGCAGCACGGGCTCGCACTGCGCGGTGTCGTCGCCGTAGCGCACGTGGCGGTCCTGGTCGCGGGGAAGCCACGGCTTCTGCCAGGCGACGTAGTCGACCGGGAAGGCCGCGAGCGCGCGCGCGTCGGCCAGGCGCACGGCATTCGAGAAGCGCAGGCCGTCGCGCACCGGCAGCTCGCCGGGCCGGCGGTCGACGCACAGTCCGGTGAGCCAGCCGGGAACCACGCGCTGGTGCGAGACGCGCTCCCAGCGGGCCGCGTCCCAGTCGTAGCTCTCGAAGACGAACGGCGCCGCGGCGACGACGATCGAGTTCCGCGGGTGGTCGGCGAGCGTGCGCCAGAACGGCGAGAGCGGGATCGTCCGTTGCGTGGCGAGCGCGGCGTTGCGATGCTCGCGGAAGTCGTAGAGGAACCCGACGCCGAGGCGATGCGTCGTCGGATGGACGCTCCACGCCGGCACCGGTCCCGTCGCGGCCATGGCGCTCGCGATGCCGGCGGTCGCGAGCGCGGCGCCCGCGGCGGCCGCGTGCGGCCAGCGCCATCGACGCGCGGCGGCCCGCCCGAGCGTCACCGCGCCGACCGCGGTCGCGAGCAGGAGCAGCGGGACGAACGGCATAAGGTAACGCCCGAAGACGATCGGGACCTGTCCCCACTCCGGGCCGCGTGATCGCGAGCGCCGCGGCGGTCAGCGCGAGGCCGAGCGCCGGTGCGGGCCTCGGGGATCGCGCGCCAGACCGCGGGAGCGCCGATCGACGCGAGCGCGAACGTGACGACGGCGACCGCGACCGACGACGTCCCCGCCCACAGGTGGAACGCACCGCGCAGCGAGTTGAGCTCGGGGGCCGAGAACCCGCCCTTGCCGGTGATCGCCCCGAGCTGGAAGTAGAGGGGCGGCCCGAGCAGCAGCCCGATCGCGGCGAGCGTCGGCGCCGCGATCGCGACGAGGTGCCGCAGGCGTTCCCGCCTCCCGCGGCCGTCGCGGGCGATCGTCCACGCCGCCCACGCGAGCGGCGCGAGCATGAACGGCGCCATCACCATGTGCATCCAGACGACGAACGCGGTGGCGAACGCGTAGACGGCGCCCGCACGGGCGCTGCCTCCCCAGTAGCGCAGGAACGCCCAGTGGGCGACCCAGCCGAGGAAGACGTTGATCGCATAAGGGCGTGCGACCTGGCTGAACGCGACGAGCAGCGGCGAGGTCGCGAGCAGCAGCGCGAACGCGAGCGTCTGCGCGCGTCCGATCCGCGCGGGCGACCGCGAGCGGGAGGACGACGATCGTCGCGAGCCCGCACAGCATCATCGGCAGGCGCATCGCGGTCTCGGACAGCCCGACCGTCTGGGCGAGCGCCCAGTCGTAGAGAGCGAGCGGGATGCCAAAGTCCGCGTGGCCGAGCTCGAGGACGAGCGACGCGGGGCCGCGGCGCAGGACCTGGTGCACCGCGTGCCACTCGTCGTCGAGCAGCACCTGCAGCGTGAACTGGTCGAGGCGCAACGCCGCCCCCAGCGCGAGGGTCGCCGCGAACAGCACGAGTGCCGCCTCGAGCGCGGGATCGACGTCGAAGCCGATGTCGCCGTCCTCGACCGGCGCGCCGGTCGCCTCGAGCGACGCGAAGTCGAACAGGCGCCGGTCCATCAGGTGCGACGGCACCGCCCTGCCCAGCGCGTTGAAGATCGACTCGATGCGGCCGGGCTCCTTCTTTTCCCAGTCGCGCAGCATCGCGCCGATCTGCCTGCGCTGCAGGTGCTCCTGCGATCCGCACAGCGTGCACGGGATGATCGGGAACGCGCGCAGTTCCGCGTAGCGCGCGAGGTCGCGCTCCCGCACGTACGCGAGCGGCCGGATCACGACGTGCTTTCCGTCGTCGGATACGAGCTTCGGCGGCATCGTCTTGAGCTTCGCGCCGAAGAAGAGGTTGAGGAAGAACGTCGCCAGCAGGTCGTCGCGGTGGTGGCCGAGCGCGATCTTCGTCGCGCCGATCTCGGAGGCGACGCGGTAGAGCACGCCGCGGCGCAGGCGCGAGCAGAGCGAGCACATCGTGCCGCCCTCGGGGATCACGCGCTTGACGACGCTGTAGGTGTCCTGCTCCACGATGCGGAACGGGATGCCGCGCGATTCGAGGTAGCGCGGAAGCACGTCGGCGGGGAAGCCCGGCTGCTTCTGGTCCAGGTTGACCGCGATCACCTCGAACCGCACCGGCGCGCGGTGCTTCAGCATCCACAGCACGTCGAGCAGTCCGTAGCTGTCCTTGCCGCCCGACAGGCAGACCATCACCCGGTCGCCGTCGTCGATCATCGAGTAGTCGGCGATCGCCTCGCCGACCTGGCGGCACAGGCGCTTGCGCAGCTTGTTGGCCTCGTAGGCGGCGCGGCGCGGATCGCGCGCGGGCGAAGGCGCCGCGTCGGCCGGAAGGCTGGTCGCGGTGTCGAGGGGCAGAGGGGTTTCCACGGGGCGCGATTCTACCGCGCCCCGGTCGTCACTCGCGGTCGAACGCGATCTCGACGTCGGTCGTGCGTCCCGGCGCGCCCGGCTCGTAGGTCCAGCGCGAGAGGGTGCGCGACACCGCGCGGTCGAAGACGCGGCGGGGCTGCGAGTCGACGATCTCGACGCTCGCGACGCGCCCGGAAGCGTCGATCGACAGGCGGGCGCGGACCACGCCCTTGTCGATGCCGGCGGCGAGCGCCTCGCGCGGGAACGCCGGCGATTCGCGCGAGATGGGGTCGAGGGCGTGCGGTTGCGCACGCGTCGGGAAGGACCGACGGCGACGCCGCGGCGAGCTGGACGGGAGCGGGTGCGGGCGCCGAGGCCGCAGGCGGAGCGGGAACGGGCGCGGCAACGGGCGGGCGGGCGCGGGCGCCGGGGGCGCAGGATTCGCGGCAGCGGGCACCTGTGGCGGGATCGGGCGACGCGGACGCCACCGGGGGCGCGGTGGCGGTCGGCGCGGGCGACGCGGGGCCTGGCGGGATTGGGGCCGGAGGGGCAGGCTCGGCAAGGCCTTGGCGGCGGGCGGCCAGGGCGCAGATCCTGCTGCGCCGGGGCGTCTGGACGGGAGGGACGCGAGGCGGGGACGGGTGCCGGCGAGACCGAGGCCGCGGGGGCGGCGGTTCCGCCGGCGCGAGCGTCTTGCATCGGCCCGGCGGGCAGGGCGGTCGAGGGTCGGGGGCGCCGCCGCGACGGAGGCGCTGGGGCGGCCAGGGTCGGCCGGCGCCGGCCCGTCGGCGTCGAGGCCGGGCCGGGCGTTTCCGGGGCCGCGAAATACCCGATGGCGGCCAGCGCGGTGGCCAGGGCGAGGGAAACCGACGGCGAGCGCGCGTCCCCGGCGCACTTTGCGGCCGATGACGACCGGGGCGCCGGGCCCGCGCCGCCCGAGGGCGCGGACGTCGACAACCCGGCCGTCGACGGAGGGCCCGGAGCGCCCCGGCGGCTTGCGGGTCCCATCGGCGACGTTCGGGCGCCCGGCGCGGTCCGTGCGGTGGACGATCGCGCCGTCGGTGCGGTCGGGACGGCCGGACGATGAATCTCGACCAGCCCGTTCTCGACCAGGCGCGAGAGGTCGCGCTCGAGGCGTTCCGGGGTCACGCCGGGCCGGCGGACGAGCTCGTCGATGCCCAGCGGCTGGTCGAGAAACGACAGGAGCCGCCGCTGCGCGATCGCGAGGCCATGCCGGGGCGCGGCCAGCTCGGCATCGCCGGTGGCGGTTCGTGCGCAGAGGGTGGCGGGATCGAGGGGCATGGCGCGCGGGGGGACGTCGGATCGATGCGAGCAAGCCACGTGCCACGCGCCGCGCCGGGATTCCGATACCATCGGCACGCGAAGGGCGCCGCGACGCGGCGTCCGCGGTCGAACGGGGAGGGGTGATCGAGCGCGGCGCGCGGCGCAAGGACACGAAGGCGCTCGACCTGCAGTGGTGCGTCGTGGACAGTCCCGCGGGGCTGCACGGCGAGGAATTGCGCAACGCGGTGCGCGCGGCGGACATCATGCTCGTGCCGCTGACGCCGTCGGCCTACGACATGGCGGCGACGCAGCGATTCCTCGCGCAGCTCGCCGAGATCAAGGCGGTGCGGCAGGGGACGCTGCCGATCGGAATCGTTGCGATGCGCGTCGACATGCGCACGCACAGCGCGACCGAGCTCGACGAGTTCCTGCAGGGCTACGACCTCCCCGTGGTCGCGCACCTGCGACAGACGCAGGTCTACGTCTGGTGCGCGCGCGACGGCGCCTCGGTGTTCGACCTGCCCCGCTCGCGCGCCGAGCAGGACTGGGAGCAATGGCGCGCGCTCACGCGCTGGATCGCGAAGCACTCGCCGGCGCGGGCCTAGCGGAAGGCGCCGTCCCCGCTGCGACTCGCGGGGTACGCCCGGAAAACGACGGCCGGCGCGCGTTGCCGCGGCCGGCCGTCGTTCGGGACGCCTGTCGATTACTGCTTCGGGGCGGCGGCCGGCTTCGCGGCTTCCTGCGCAGCCTTCACCGCCTTGTCGGCGGCTTCCTTCGACGGCGGCGGCTTTTCGCGGCGTCGACGCATCGGCGGCGCCGGCGCCGGCGGCGGCGCCGGCGTCCTTCGCGGCGGTCGCGGCCTTGTCGGCGGCTTCCTTGGTCGCCTGCGAGGCGGCGTCGGCGGCGGCCTTCGCGGCGGCGGCGGTGGCTTCGGCGGCCTTCGCGGCTTCGGCCTTCGCCTTGTCGGCAGCCTGTTGCGATTGCTGGCCGCACGCAGCCAGCGACGCTGCGAGCGCCAGCGCGGTCAGCGTGGCAATCGTACGAAACTTCATGATGAATCTCCTGAGGAGTCGGTGGGGTCGGTCCACGCCCCGGTCCCGTGCCGGCGGCCGAAGCGAGTCGATTATTCTACTCCAATCCGACCGGGATTGCTGCACCTGCACAATCGCGCCCTCAACCCACGCCGGGATGCCTCATGACACCCCGCGAGGCGCCGAGCAGCGCGAGGAGGCCGGCCGCCGCGACCGTCACCGTGAGGGGCACCGGCGTCCCGTCGTGCGAGACGCCGATCCACGAGCCGACCGCGGCCGCGACGAGCATCACCAGCGCGCCGAAAAGGCCCGCGGCGGCACCCGCGCGCTCGGGGAATGCTGCGGTCGCGCCGGCCTGCGCGCAGGGAAACACGAGGCCGTGCGCGAGAAGGAACCCGAACATCGGAACGAGCAGCGCCGCGTAGTGGTGCACGCCGGCGATCGCGAGCACGGCGCCCGAGACCCCCGCGATCGCCGAGAGGATCGTGCCCGCGCGCAGCGTGCGGGGCAGGCCCAGCCGGGGAAGCAGGCGCCGGCAGACGAGCGTGCCGATCAGGAAGCCGGAGACCACGACGGCGAAGCACGCGCCGAACCACGCGGTCGGCACGTCGAGCACGCGGATCAGCACGAACGACGATCCCGAGATGAACGCGAAGACGCCGGCGTACGCGGCAGCGCCCACGAACGTGTAGGCGACGAACACCGGCGAACGCAGCACCGCCGCGTAGCCCGACGCGAGCCTGCCTGGCTCGAGCGCCCCCGGGTCGGGATGCGCGAGCGTCTCGGGCAGCTTGCGTGCGGCAATGACGAACAGGATCGCCCCGAGCGCCGCGATGAACACGAACGCGGCCCGGAAGCCGAACCGCACCTCCAGCAGGCTGCCGACGATCGGGCCGGCGACCGGGCCGATCGAGAGCAGCGTCGAGGCGAGCGCGAGCGCACGCGCGCCGGCCGCCGGCTCGAACGTGTCGCGGATGATCGCGCGCGCGACGACGACGACGGTGCAGCATCCGACCGCCTGCGCGAAGCGCGCCACGATCAGCACGCCGATGCCGGGGCTCGCGGCGCACGCGAGGCTCGCGACGACGTAGAGCGCGACGCCCCCGAGGAGCACCGGGCGGCGGCCCCAGCGGTCGGACATCGGTCCGCTCACGAGCTGCATCGCGCCGAACGTGGCGACGAAGACCGACAGCGTGAGCTGGATGGTCGAGGGCGGCACGTCGAACCGTGACGAGAGGCCCGGAAGCGACGC
The DNA here is from genome assembly GCA_016704895.1 of Betaproteobacteria bacterium. Lineage (GTDB taxonomy): Bacteria > Pseudomonadota > Gammaproteobacteria > Burkholderiales > Casimicrobiaceae > VBCG01. Next base: position 84,856 of record JADIZG010000074.1, on the reverse strand, counting down.
GAGGTAGAGGTCGGTCGCCAGCGGCTGCAGCATCATGAACAGCCCGACCAGGATCGTGAGCCCGCGCTCGTGGAGCGGGGAGGCCGGCAGGTGCGCTGCCACGGCGTCGGCCGGCCGCGGGTTCCGGCTCACGGGATGCGGACGGCGGCGCGCGCGCGCTGCCGCTCCTGCCAGGCGAGCGCCAGGCCGCTCGCGACGATCACCGCCATGCCGGCGAACGACCAGTCGTCGGGAAACTGGCCGAAGAACGCGAAGCCGAACGCGGTCGCCCACACGATCTGCAGGTAGGTGAACGGGGCGAGGAGCGACGCAGGCGCGCGCAGGTAGGCGCGCGTGAGCATCAGGTGCCCGACACCCGCGAAGAGCCCGAGCAGCACGAACAGCCCCGCGCGAGACCACGTCCACGCGTCGGGCGCGACCGCCCAGGGCAGCGCCGGCAGGAGCGCGATCGTGCCGATGAGCGCGCTGTAGAACAGCGTCGTGTACGGGCTGTCGTCGCCGAGCTTGCGCGTGAGCATCGCGTAGAGCGAGTTCGAGATCGCGGTGACGAGGAGCAGCAGCGCGGCCGGGTGGAACACCTCGGAGCCAGGCCGCATCAGGATCAGCACGCCGACGAAGCCGGCCAGCGCAGCGGCGTAGCGCGCGCGGCCGGGCCGCTCGCCCAGCACCCAGGGCGACAGCAGCACCACGGCGATGGGCGTGAGCGAGGCGATCGACGCGGCCTCGGCGAGCGGCAGGAAGCGCAGCGCGCCGAAGAACGACAGCGTCGCGACGAGCAGCATCGTCGAGCGCAGCAGCTGCATGCGCGGCTGCCGGGTCCGCCAGAAGCCGCGACCGACGCGATGCCACGCGAGGGGCGTGACCGCGATCATCTGGCCCGCGTAGCGCGCCCAGACGACCACGAGCAGCGAATGGTCGCGCACCAGGTACTTCGCCACCGTGTCGAGCGACACGAAGCACAGCCCCGCGCCGATGACGAGCGGGACGGCGCGGCGCAGCGGGTGATCGCGGGAGAACAGGGGGGGATCCTGAAAACGCCGCGGGCCGGTCGGGGATCCGAGCCGGCCCGCGGCGCGCGTCGGGAATCGACGTCACGCGGCCCTGGAGACCAGCTCCCGCAGCACGTAGGGGAGGATGCCGCCGTGCTGGAAGTAGTCGATCTCGATCGGCGTGTCGATCCGGCACAGGAGCTTCACCTCGCGCCTGCTGCCGTCGGGCTTCGCGATCACGAGCGTGACGTCCTGCTGCGGCCGGAGGTTCGCGAGCCCGGTGATGTCGAACGTCTCGTCGCCCGTAAGGCCGAGCGACTCGACGCTGTCGCCGGCCTTGAACTGCAGCGGCAGCACGCCCATGCCCACGAGGTTGCTGCGGTGGATGCGCTCGAAGCTCTTCGCGACGACCGCCTTGACGCCGAGGAGCTGCGTGCCCTTCGCCGCCCAGTCGCGCGAGCTGCCGGTGCCGTACTCCTCGCCGCCGAACACGACGGTCGGCACGCCGGCCGCGACGTACTTCATCGCCGCGTCGTAGATCGGCAGCTTCGCGCCGCCGGGCTGGTACAGCGTCACGCCGCCTTCCTCGCGCGTGCCGTCGCCCTTCGGCGGCAGCATCAGGTTCTTGATGCGCACGTTGGCGAACGTGCCGCGCATCATCACCTCGTGGTTGCCGCGCCGCGCGAGCCGTAGCTGTTGAAGTCGGCGACCGAGACGTCGTGTTCCTGCAGGTAGAGGCCCGCGGGCGAGGTCGGCTTGATCGAGCCCGCCGGCGAGATGTGGTCGGTCGTGACCGAGTCGCCGAAGATGCCGAGCGCGCGGGCGCCGCGAATCGCGTCGGCGCCGTGCGCCGGGGGCGTGAGCGAGAAGCCGTCGAAGAACGGCGGCTTCGCGATGTAGGTCGAGCGCGGCCAGTCGTAGACCTGGCCGCTGGCGCCCGAGATCCCCTTCCACATCGGGTTCGCGTTCGCGAGGTCGCCGTAGAGCGTTCGGAACGCCGCGGGGTCCATCGCGTAGGGCATCACCGCGGCGATCTCGTGCGAGGTCGGCCAGATGTCCTTCAGCATCACCGGCTTGCCGTCGCTGCCGATGCCGACCGGGTCGTGGGCGAGGTCCTTCAGCACGGTGCCCGCGATCGCGTAGGCGACGACCAGCGGCGGCGAGGCGAGGAAGTTGGCCTTGAGGTTCGGGTGGATGCGCGCCTCGAAGTTGCGGTTGCCCGAGAGCACGGCCGCGCACACGAGGTCGTTCGCGGTGATCGCCTCGTTGAACGTGGGCTTGAGGTCGCCCGCGTTGCCGATGCAGGTCGTGCAGCCGTACGCGGCGACGTCGAAGCCGAGCTTCGCGAGGTAGGGCAGCAGCCCCGCCTTCGTCAGGTACTCGGTCACGACGCGCGATCCCGGCGCGAGCGAGGTCTTGATGTGCGGCTTGACCGTGAGCCCCTTCTCGACCGCCTTCTTCGCGAGCAGGCCGGCCGCGAGCAGCACGCCGGGGTTCGACGTGTTCGTGCACGAGGTGATCGCGGCGATCAGCACGTCGCCGTTGCCGAGGTCGAAGCCGTCGGCGGTCTTCACGCGCGTCGCGAGGTCGGCGGGCTTCCTGGCGAACCCGTTCTCGGCGGCCGGCTTGCTGAAGAGCGACGTGAAGGTCGACTTCAGCGCCGGCATCTCGATGCGGTCCTGCGGACGCTTCGGGCCCGCGAGCGAGGGCTTGATCGTCGAGAGGTCGAGCGAGAGCACCTTCGTGTAGTCGATCTCGCCGGCCTTCGGCACGCCCCACAGCTTCTGCGCCCGGAAATAGGCTTCGAAGCGGTCGATCTCGGCGTCGGTGCGGCCGGTGGCGCGCAGGTAGTCGACCGTCGCCTGGTCGACCGGGAAGAAGCCCATCGTCGCGCCGTACTCGGGCGCCATGTTGCCGATCGTCGCGCGGTCGGGCACGGCGAGCGACGCGGTGCCTTCGCCGAAGAACTCGACGAACTTGCCGACGACCTTCTCCTTGCGCATCATCTCGGTGACGGTCAGCACCAGGTCGGTCGCGGTGATGCCTTCGGCGAGCTTGCCCTTCAGCTTCGACGCCGACGACGTCCGGCGTCAGGAAGTACACCGGCTGGCCCAGCATGCCGGCTTCCGCCTCGATGCCGCCCACGCCCCAGCCGACGACGCCGATGCCGTTGATCATCGTCGTGTGGCTGTCGGTGCCGACCAGCGTGTCCGGGTAGGTGACGCCGTCCTTCACGTGCACGCCGCGCGCGAGGTACTCGAGGTTGACCTGGTGGACGATGCCGATGCCCGGCGGGACGACCTTGAACGTGTCGAACGCCTGCATGCCCCACTTCATGAACTGGTAGCGCTCGGCGTTGCGCTGGAACTCGAGCTTCATGTTGAGGTCGAGCGCGTCCTTGCTGCCGTAGTGGTCGATCATCACCGAGTGGTCGACGACGAGGTCGACGGGCACCAGCGGCTCGATCGTCTTCGGGTCGCGGCCGAGGTCGCGCGCGACGTTGCGCATCGCGGCGAGGTCGGCGAGCAGCGGGACGCCGGTGAAGTCCTGCAGCACGACGCGGGCGACGACGAACGGGATCTCGTCGACCCGCGCGGCGTTCGGCGCCCAGCCCGCGAGCTGGCGCACGTGTTCCTCGGTGACCTTCCTGCCGTCGCAATTGCGCAGCACGCTCTCCAGCACGAGCCGGATGGAGACCGGCAGGCGCGAGATCTTCCCGATCCCGGCCGCCTCGAGCGCGGGGAGCGAGTAGAGCGTGCCGGTGCCGCCCGACGCGAGCGTGTAGGGCTTGCGGGCGTGGAAGGGATCGTGTGCCATGGCGTGTCTCGTCTTTCGTGGTGGCCGGATTCGGTCGTGCCTACTTGCCGGCTTTTGTCAGGTTGCGGATGTTGATCGTCTGTCCGGCGGCGGTCGTGATGTCGCCCGGCTGCTGGCCGGGCCTGCACGGACCGGCGTGCCTCGCCTCGACCGTGGTCGAGGCTTCCTTCATGCCCATGAACGGCGGATCGTAGGACGACGAGCCGTCGATGCGGTACGCGGAATCTCCGGAGAGCGTCATCGTCGACCGCGCGGTCATGCGCGACTCGCCGAGCTTGCACAGCGCCTCGCTCGTGTAGCGGTTGCCGACGTGCTTCACCTCGAACTTGCTGCACATCCCTTCCATCATCCCCTGCGAGAAGCGGTACATCTCGCGCGCGGTCGCGTCGTCGAGGCACATCGTGCTCTTCGCCGGCGGGTCGCCCTTGGCCTGGGCGGAAGTGCGCGACGAGACCTCCCACAGCCCGGGCTTGAGCCGCGGGTAGTCGTCGACCGTCGCCGCGGTCGCCGACGCCGTGAAGGCGAGCGAGGGCGAAGGCGAGCGGGGCGACGAGGCGTGCGCCGGCGGGCATGGCGGTCACCGGGCGAGGATCAGGGGCGGACCATGAGGTCGACGTACTCGTGCACCGGCATCGCCTCGAGCTTCTTCTGGTCGAGGCTCACGTCGAGGATCGCGGCGATCTGCTTCGCCGGGAACACGCGCGCGAGGTTGACCTTGAACTTGTCGACGAGCAGCGGGATGCCGTCCTTGCGGCGGCGCTTGTGGCCGATCGGGTACTCGACCACGACTTCCTTCAGCTTCTTGCCGTCCCCGAGCTCGACGGTGAGGGCGTTCGCGATCGAGCGCTTGTCGGGGTCGTGGTAGTCCTTCGTGAACCGCGGGTCCTCGACGCAGACGATCTTCTCGCGCAGCGCGTCGATCCGCGGGTCCTTCGCGATCGCGTCCTCGTAGTCGGCGGCGGTGAGGCGGCCGAAGATGAGCGGCACCGCGACCATGTACTGGATGCAGTGGTCGCGGTCGGCGGGATTGTCGAGCGGCCCCTTCTTGTCGATGATCCGGATGCACGCCTCGTGCGTGCGGATCGTGATCTTCTTCACGTCCTCCGCGCTCCGGCCGAGCCTCGCGAGCTCCTGGTGCAGCGTCATCGCGGCCTCGACCGCGGTCTGCGAGTGGAACTCGGCCGGGAAGCTGATCTTGAACAGCACGTTCTCCATCACGTAGCTGCCGTACGGACGCTGGAACTTGAACGGCTTGCCCTTGAACAGCACGTCGTAGAAGCCCCAGGTCTTCGCGGACAGCACCGACGGATAGCCCATCTCGCCGGTCTTCGCGATCAGCGCGAGGCGCACGGCGCGCGAGGTCGCGTCGCCGGCCGCCCAGCTCTTGCGCGAGCCGGTGTTGGGCGCGTGCCGGTAGGTGCGCAGCGACTGGCCGTCGACCCAGGCGAGCGACACCGCGTTGACGATCTCGTCGCGCGTGAGCCCCATCATCTGCGCGACCACCGCGGTCGAGGCGACCTTGACCAGCACGACGTGGTCGAGGCCGACCTTGTTGAACGAGTTCTCCAGCGCGATGCAGCCCTGGATCTCGTGCGCCTTGATCATCGCGGTGAGCACGTCGCGCATGACCAGCGGCTTCCCGCCCGCGGCCACCGCGTTGCGCGACAGCCAGTCGGCGGTGGCGAGGATGCCGCCCAGGTTGTCGGACGGGTGGCCCCATTCGGCGGCGAGCCAGGTGTCGTTGAAGTCGAGCCAGCGGATCATCGCGCCGAGGTTGAACGCCGCCTGGACCGGGTCGAGCTGGTGCGGCGTGCCCGGGACCTTCGCGCCGTTCGGCACGACGGTGCCCGGGACGATCGGCCCGAGCAGCTTGTTGCACGCCGGGTACGACAGCGCCTCGAAGCCGCAGCCCAGTGTGTCGATCAGGCAGTTGCGCGCGGTCTCGTAGGCGAGGTCGCCCTTGATCTTGTACTTGGTCACGTAGTCGACGATGTCGACCAGCACCTGGTCGGGCTTCGGGCGGACGTTGCTGATGGGGGCGGACATGGGGGCGGGGGAGTGAGGGGCGGGAGAAAGGGGAAAGGGCGAAGGGGGATCAGGACTCGACGCAGTCGCAGCAGGGGCGCAGGCGAAGCCCCCCCGCCCCCGCCCCCGCCCGCCCCGGTGGCGAACGCGCGCTGCGGCTGACGCGGCGGCGCGGCGATCCATCGGACTCCCTTCAGGGGCGGTCAGGGACGGTCTCCGAGCGGGACGAACGGACGGTCGTCGGGACCGGTGTAGTTGGCCGACGGGCGGATGATCTTGCCGTCGATGCGCTGCTCGATGACGTGCGCGGCCCAGCCGGTGGTGCGCGAGATCACGAACAGCGGCGTGAACATCGCGGTCGGCACGCCCATCATGTGGTAGCTGACGGCCGAGAACCAGTCGAGGTTCGGGAACATCTTCTTCGCGTCCCACATCACGGTCTCGAGCCGGTCGGCGATCCGGAAGAGCTTGGTGCTGCGCGCGGCCTCCGAGAGGCGCCGCGCGACCTCCTTGATCACCTTGTTGCGCGGGTCGGCGATCGTGTAGACCGGATGGCCGAAGCCGATGATGACCTGCTTCGCCTCGACGCGCGCGCGCACGTCGGCCTCGGCCTCGTCGGGCGTCTCGTAGCGCTTCTGCACTTCGAAGGCGACTTCGTTGGCGCCGCCGTGCTTCGGGCCGCGCAGCGCGCCGATCGCGCCGGTGATGCTCGAGTAGAGGTCGGAGCCGGTGCCGGCGATCACGCGCGCGGCGAACGTCGACGCGTTGAACTCGTGCTCGGCGTACAGGTTGAGCGACGTGTGCATGGCCTTGACCCACAGCTCCTGCGGCTTGCGGCCGTGGAGCAGGTGCAGGAAATGGCCGCCGACCGAGTCGTCGTCGGTTTCGACGTCGATGCGCCGCCCGTTGTGGCTCCAGTGGTACCAGTAGAGGAGCATGGAGCCGAACGACGCGACGAGCCGGTCGGCGATGTCGCGCGCGCCCGGCACGTTGTGGTCGTCCTTCTCGGGCAGCACGCAGCCGAACGCCGAGCAGCCGGTGCGCATCACGTCCATCGGGTGGGCGCCCGCCGGCAGCGCCTCGAGCGCCGCCTTCACCGGCGTCGGCAGCCCGCGGAGCGCGCGCAGCTTGTCCTTGTAGCCCGCGAGCTCGGCGACGTTGGGGAGCTTGCCGTGGATGAGCAGGTAGGCGATCTCCTCGAATTCGCAGGTGTCGGCGATGTCGAGGATGTCGTAGCCGCGGTAGGACAGGTCGTTGCCGGTGCGGCCGACCGTGCACAGGGCGGTGTTGCCGGCGGCGACGCCGGACAGCGCGACGGATTTCTTGGGCTTGGGGGCGACGATGTCGTTCATGGAGTCGGGGAGCGGCGGGATCCTGTGGGTCGGGCGCTCATCGTTCGGCCTTCGCGGCGAAGAGCGCGTCGAGTCTCTGCTCGTACGCGTGGTAGCCGAGGTACTCGTAGAGGTCGGCGCGCGTCTGCATCGTGTCGACGACCGCCTTCTGCGTGCCGTCGGCGCGCAGGTGCGTGTAGACGTTGAGCGCCGCCTGATTCATCGCGCGGAACGCGGAAAGCGGATAGAGCGCGATCGCGACGCCCGCGCCGCGGAGCTCGTCGACCGTGTAGAGCGGCGTGGAGCCGAACTCGGTGATGTTGGCGAGCACCGGCACCTTGACCGCGTCGACGAACGTCCGGTACATCGCGAGCTCGGTGATCGCCTCGGGGAAGATCATGTCGGCGCCCGCCTCGGCGCACGCGCACGCGCGGTCGATCGCGGACTGCAGCCCCTCGACGGCGAGCGCGTCGGTGCGCGCCATGATGCCGAACGACGCGTCGGTGCGCGCGTCGACCGCCGCCTTCACGCGGTCGACCATCTCGTCCTGCGTGACGATCGCCTTGCCCGGGCGATGGCCGCAGCGCTTCGCGCCCACCTGGTCCTCGATGTGCATCGCCGCGGCGCCCGCCTTCTCGAGCGAGCGCACCGTGCGGGCGATGTTGAACGCGGAAGCGCCGAACCCGGTGTCGACGTCGACGAGCAGCGGCAGCGGGCACACGTCGGTGATGCGCCGCACGTCGACGAGGACGTCGTCGAGGTTGCTGATGCCGAGGTCGGGGAGGCCGAGCGAGCCGGCGGCGACGCCGCCGCCGGACAGGTAGATCGCGCGGAAACCGCTCTTCTGCGCGAGGATCGCGTGGTACGCGCAGATCGCGCCGGGAATCTGGAGCGGCGTCTCGGCCGCGAGCGCGTCGCGGAGCTTCTGTCCGGGGGTCATGGGAATGGCGGTCTCCTGCTACGCGCCGCGCCGGCCGCCGGTCGATGGGCGGGCCGCCGCGGCAGGGGGGCGTCAGCCGAGCAGCGAGGCGACGCCGGCGCGCTCCTCCTCGAGCTCCTTGAGCGTGAGGTTCATGCGCTCGCGCGAGAACTCGTCGATCGGCAGGTCGCGGATCATCGCGTACTCGCCGTTCGCGCAGGTGACCGGGAACCCGAAGACGATGTCCTGCGGGATGCCGTAGCTGCCGTCGGACGGGATGCCCATCGTCACCCAGCGGCCATCGGTGCCGAGCACCCAGTCGCGGATGTGGTCGATCGCGGCGTTCGCCGCCGACGCCGCCGAGGACAGGCCGCGCGCCTCGATGATCGCGGCGCCGCGCTTGCCGACGGTGGGCAGGAACACGTTGCGGTTCCAGTCCTCGTCGTTGATCAGGCCCTTGACCGACTGGCCGCCGACGGTGGCGAAGCGGTAGTCGGCGTACATCGTCGGCGAGTGGTTGCCCCAGACGAGCATCTTCTCGATCGACGAGATCGGCTTGCCCGCCTTCGCGGCGACCTGCGAGACGGCGCGGTTGTGGTCGAGGCGCAGCATCGCGGTGAAGTTCTTCTTCGGGAGCGAGGGCGCCGACTTCATCGCGATGTGGGCGTTGGTGTTCGCCGGGTTGCCGACGACCAGCACCCTGATGTCGCGCGCGGCGACCGCGTCGAGCGCGCGGCCCTGCTCGGTGAAGATCTTGGCGTTCTCGGTCAGCAGGTCCTTGCGCTCCATGCCGGGGCCGCGGGGGCGCGCGCCGACCAGCATCGCGATCTGCGCGTCCTTGAACGCGACCTTCGGGTCGCCCGTGCCGACCATGCCGGCCAGCAACGGGAACGCGCAGTCGTCGAGCTCCATCATCACGCCCTTGAGCGCGGCCTGCGGCTTGTCGACCGGCACTTCGAGGAGCTGCAGGATCACCGGCTGGTCCTTGCCGAGCATCTCGCCGGAGGCGATGCGGAAGAGCAGGCTGTAGCCGATCTGGCCGGCGGCGCCCGTCACGGCGACGCGGATGGGGGCTTTCATCTCGAGGGCTCCTGGTGCGGTGAGGACGGAGTCGGCCCGCCGGTGCGCCTGATGCATTGCAGCAATGCGATCCGGGCAGGCCGCCGGCGCGAGGGCGATCCGGCAGGCGCATTCTAGGCGTCGCGCGCGGGCGGTGTCAATCAAGTCTTATATCTAATATAAGATGCAAGATAGCAGATAGACTTCGGGCGCGCGGATGCCCATAATCCGGGCTCGCGCCGGCCCGGACCGGCCGTCCGCCTCCGACTCCGCCGATGCCCGCACCGTCCACCCCGACGTTCCACCCGCTCTGGCAGCAGATCAAGGCGCTGATCGTGCGCGACCTCGAGTCGGGGTCGTGGAAGCCGGGCGAGGCGATCCCCTCGGAGCTCGACCTGGCGGCGCGATTCAAGGTGTCGCAGGGGACCGTGCGCCGCGCGATCGACGCGCTGGCCGACGACAACCTCGTCGTCCGGCGCCAGGGCAAGGGCACGTTCGTCGCGACGCACACCGAGGAAAAGGTGTCGATGCCGCGTTTCCTGCGCATCCGGCGCGACGACGGCGTCGACGAGTATCCGCGCAGCCGGCTGGTCGACGTGCGGCGGGCGAAGGCGGGCGCGGAGGCCGCGCGCCAGCTCGACCTGAAGACGGGCGACGCGCTGCTGGTGCTGCGTCGCGTCCTCGAGTTCGCCGGCGCGCCGGTCGTGCTCGACGAGATCACGCTGCCCGCTGCGCTGTTCCGCGGCCTCACGAAGGCGCGCGTCGACGCCTACCGCGGGTCGATGTACGGCTTCTTCGAGACCCAGTTCGGCGTGCGCATGCTGAAGGCGCACGAGACGCTCAAGGCGATCGCGGCGGACGCCGAGAGCGCGGCGATTCTCGGCATCGCGCCCGGCACGCCGCTGCTCGCGGTCGAGCGCGTGACGACGACCTACGGGGGCGGCCCGTCGAACTGCGGCGGGGGCTGTGCGCGACCGCTCACCACCACTACCTGAACGAGCTCGGTTGACGCGGCGTCCAACGTCGAGGGTCTGGTACAGGCCGCGAACCCCGCGCTATAATTCCCTGCTGCTGCGCACAAACGCCCCCTTCACGAACAAGAACCCGCTTCCGTCCGACCCTCGGCGCGGACGTGCGAATGGCGAGACAGGTCCAGGCCGCGGAACGATGCCGACCCCGACGACGAGCGATGTCCGTACCCTGATCCGCGCGAGCGTCCGCGCGGCGGCATCCCGTCGATGCGGAATGGCCGTTTCCAGGGAGCGACGCGCGAATCCCCCCGGCGGGGCACGTCGGCCGTGCGCGGCTGTGCCGGGCGGCCTCCCTTCACGCCGCGAAAGCTAGCCATGGCCACGCCACCCCCGGTCGCCAAGCCGGCGCGCCCCGTCTACCTCGACCTGCTGTCGATCCGCCAGCCGTTGCCGGCCGTGCTGTCGATCCTGCACCGGGCGAGCGGCGCGCTGCTGTTCCTCGTCGGAATCCCGCTCTCGTTGTGGGGTCTCCAGGCGAGCCTGGGCTCGGCGGACGCCTATGCGTCGTTCGCGACGGTCGTCTCGCATCCGATCGCGAAGCTCGTCGCGCTGGCGCTCGCCTGGGCCTACCTGCACCACCTGCTCGCCGGCGTCCGGCACCTGCTGCTCGACCTGCACGTCGGCATCGATCTCGCTGCGGCGCGACGCTCCAGCGCGATCGTGTTCGTGCTGGCGATCGTCCTCACCCTCTTCGTCGCGATCCGGCTATGGTGAACCTCGCTGCCAGGCACGTGGTGGGGGCGCACTACGGCCTCCGGGACTGGCTGGTCCAGCGCGTCACCGCGGTCGTGATGCTGCTGTGGACGCTCGTCGTCCTCGGCGCGCTGATGTGGAACGGCGGCTTCGACCACGCGTCCTGGAAGGCGCTCTGGGCCGGCGAATTCTTCCGCCTCCTCTCGTTCCTCTTCGTCGCGTCGGTCCTCTGGCATGCCTGGGTCGGCGTGCGCAACATCACGATGGATTACCTCAAGCCGGTCGCCCTGCGCCTCACCGTGCAGTCCGCGGTCGTCGCCGTGCTCGTCCTCTACCTCGGCTGGACCCTCCGGATTCTCTGGGGAGCAGGAGCGTGAGCCTTCCCGTCCGCAAGTTCGACGCGATCATCGTCGGTGCCGGCGGCGCCGGGATGCGCGCGTCGCTGCAGCTCGCCGAGGCGGGGCTGTCGGTGGCGGTGCTGACGAAGGTGTTCCCGACGCGCTCGCACACGGTCGCCGCGCAGGGCGGCATCGGCGCCTCGCTCGGCAACATGAGCGAGGACAACTGGCTGTGGCACATGTACGACACGATCAAGGGCTCCGACTGGCTCGGGGACCAGGACGCGATCGAGTACATGTGCAAGATCGCGCCGAAGGTCGTCTACGAGCTCGAGCACTTCGGCATGCCGTTCGACCGCAACCCGGACGGCACGATCTACCAGCGGCCGTTCGGCGGCCACTCGGCGAACTTCGGCGAGAAGGCCGTGCAGCGCGCGTGCGCGGCGGCCGACCGCACCGGCCACGCGCTCGTGCACACGCTCTACCAGCGCAACGTGCGCGCGCGCACGCAGTTCTTCGTCGAGTGGATGGCGCTCGACCTCGTCCGCGACGCGGACGGCGAGGTGCTGGGCGTCGTCGCGCTCGAGATGGAGACGGGCGAGGTCATGGTGCTGCAGGCGAAGGCGACGCTGTTCGCGACCGGCGGCGCGGGCCGGATCTTCGCCGCGTCGACCAACGCGTTCATCAACACCGGCGACGGCCTCGGGATGGCCGCGAGGGCGGGCATCCCGCTCGAGGACATGGAGATGTGGCAGTTCCACCCGACCGGCGTGCACGGCGCGGGCGTGCTGATCACCGAAGGCGTGCGCGGCGAGGGCGGCATCCTGCTCAACTGCAACGGCGAGCGCTTCATGGAGCGCTACGCGCCGAACCTCAAGGACCTCGCGTCGCGCGACGTCGTCTCGCGCTCGATGGACCAGGAGATCAAGGAAGGGCGCGGCTGCGGTCCGGAGAAGGACCACGTGCTCCTCAAGCTCGACCACCTCGGTCCCGACGTCATCATCAAGCGGCTGCCGTCGATCCGCGAGATCGCGATCAAGTTCGCGAACGTCGACCCGATCAGGGAGCCGATCCCGGTCGTGCCGACGATCCACTACCAGATGGGCGGCATCCCGACGAACGTCAACGGCCAGGTCGTCGCCCCGAAGGGCGGGAGCCCGAACGAGGTCGTGCCCGGCTTCTACGCGGTGGGCGAATGCGCCTGCGTGTCCGTGCACGGCGCGAACCGGCTCGGCACGAACTCGCTGCTCGACATCGTCGTGTTCGGCCGCGCGGCCGGCGACTTCATCGTCGCGCAGAACCTGAAGGCGCAGGCGCACCGGCCGCTGCCGCGCGATGCCGCCGACCGCGCGCTCGCGCGTCTCGCGCGGCTCGACGGCGCGAAGTCGGGGGAGCGCGTGCCGGACGTCGCCAACGCGCTGCGCAAGGAGATGCAGGCGCACTGCGGCGTGTACCGCAACCAGGAGCTCCTGTCCGAGGGCGTGCGCAAGGTGATGGAGCTCGACGAACGCTCGAAGCGCGTCGCGATCTCCGACCACAGCCGCACGTTCAACACCGCGCGCGTCGAGGCGCTCGAGCTCGACAACCTGATGGAGACTGCCAAGGCGACGATCGTGTCGGCCGAGGCGCGGCGCGAGAGCCGCGGGGCGCAGGCGCGCAGCGACTACCCGTCCCGCGACGACGTGAACTGGCTCAAGCACACGCTCTGGTACTCGGAAGGGAACCGGCTCGACTACAAGCCGGTCAACCTGAAGCCGCTCACCGTCGACTCGTTCCCGCCCAAGGCGCGGACCTACTGACCCCCAGCGCGAAGCGCCCATGAGATTCCGCATCTACCGGTACGACCCCGAGAAGGACGCGAAGCCGTACCTGCAGGACTTCGACGTCGCGCTCGACCCGCACGACCGGATGCTGCTCGACGCGCTCGTGCGCCTGAAGGCGGTCGACGACACCGTCGCGTTCCGCCGCAGCTGCCGCGAGGGCGTGTGCGGCTCGGACGCGATGAACATCAACGGCAAGAACGGCCTCGCCTGCGTCACCAACCTGAAGACGCTCACCGAGCCCGTGGTACTGAAGCCGCTGCCGGGACTGCCGGTGATCCGCGACCTGATCGTGGACATGAGCCAGTTCTTCAAGCAGTACCACTCGATCAAGCCGTACCTGGTCAACGACACGCCGCCGCCCGAGAAGGAGCGCCTGCAGTCGCCGGAGGAGCGCGAGGAGCTCGACGGGCTCTACGAGTGCATCCTGTGCGCGTGCTGCTCGACCGCGTGCCCGTCGTTCTGGTGGAACCCCGACAAGTTCGTCGGCCCGGCCGGATTGCTGCAGGCCTACCGCTTCATCGCCGACTCGCGCGACCTCGCGACCAACGAGCGCCTCGACAACCTCGAGGATCCGTACCGCCTGTTCCGCTGCCACTCGATCATGAACTGCGTCGACGTGTGTCCGAAGGGCCTCAACCCGACGCTCCAGATCGGCAGGATCAAGGAGGTCATGCTCAAGCGGGCGGTGTGATCGCCGCCATGGGACCCGGGACGAATCCCCGCATGCCGACCCGCAGTCTCGCGGAAGGCGGAGGGGAACGGACGTCTCCGACCCCATGACGGACGAACGACGCCTCGCCCGCCTCCGGTGGCGCTGTCGCCGCGGAATGCTCGAGAACGACATCGTGCTCGAGCGGTTCCTCGCGTCGCGGGGAGCGGCGATCACCGACGAGGAGGTTGCGATGCTCGACCGGCTGCTCGACCTGACCGACAGCGACCTCTGGGACCTGATCGCCGGCCGCGCGGAAGCCGACGACGCGACGCTCGCCCCGATGGTGCGCGCGCTGCGCGCCAGCTGACCGCGTATCCCTTCGACAAGAAACACGCACGACGACTCGCGCCGCACGACGCCCGCTTCCGGAGCTGCCCATGACCGACCGTACCGCCACGCTCTCGTTCTCCGACGGCTCGCCCGCGGTGACCTTCCCGATGATCGCCGGATCGACCGGCCCGGAGGTGATCGACATCCGGACGCTCTACGGCAAGACCGGCAAGTTCACCTACGACCCGGGCTTCCTGTCGACCGCCTCGTGCCAGTCGAAGATCACCTACATCGACGGCGACAAGGGCGAGCTGCTCTACCGCGGCTATCCGATCGAGCAGCTGGCGGTGCATTGCGACTTCCTCGACGTCTGCTACCTGCTGCTCTACGGCGAGCTGCCGAACGCCGATCACCAGAAGGAGTTCGACGCTCGCGTCACCGCGCACACGATGGTGAACGAGCAGATGCAGTTCTTCCTCCGCGGATTCCGGCGCGACGCGCACCCGATGGCCGTGATGACCGGGCTCGTGGGCGCGCTGTCCGCCTTCTACCCGGACTCGATGAACCTGCACGACCCGAAGCAGCGCGACATCTCGGCGATCCGGCTGATCGCGAAGATGCCCACGCTGGTCGCGATGGCCTACAAGTATTCGATGGGCCAGCCGTACATGTACCCGCGCAACGAGCTCTCGTACGCCGCGAACTTCATGCGCATGATGTTCGCGACGCCGTGCGAGGACTACCAGGTCAACCCGGTGCTGGTCCGCGCCCTCGACCGCATCTTCATCCTGCACGCCGACCACGAGCAGAACGCGTCGACCTCGACGGTGCGGCTGTGCGCGTCGTCGGGCACGAACCCGTTCGCGGCGATCGCGGCGGGCGTGGCCTGCCTCTGGGGACCGGCGCACGGCGGCGCGAACGAGGCGGCGCTCAACATGCTCTACGAGATCCAGGCGCAGGGAGGCATCGCGCGGATCGGCGAGTTCATCGCGAAGGTCAAGGACAAGAACAGCAACGTGAAGCTGATGGGCTTCGGCCACCGCGTGTACAAGAACTACGACCCGCGCGCGAAGCTGATGCGCGAGACCTGCCACGAGGTGCTCGAGGCGCTCGGGCTGCACGACGACCCGCTGTTCAAGCTCGCGATGGGCCTCGAGAAGATCGCGCTGGAGGACGAGTACTTCGTGCAGCGCAAGCTGTACCCGAACGTCGATTTCTACTCGGGCATCGTGCAGAAGGCGATCGGCATCCCGACGTCGCTGTTCACGGCGATCTTCGCGCTCGCGCGCACGGTGGGGTGGATCGCGCAGCTGAACGAGATGATCGCCGACCCCGAGTACAAGATCGGCCGCCCCCGCCAGCTCTACAAGGGCGCGACGCGGCGAAGCGTGCCGGCGATCGACAAGCGGTAGGGTCGGACCCCGGATTCACGGGGTCTGACCCAGGTGTCTGGAGCAGGTGAGGCCAGGTTTCAGCCGGGCGCCTCGACCCCGAAGGCCGGGCAGACCCCTGAGACCGCGATGGGCATCATGAAGGAATGGGAATCGTCGAGCAGCCTGTTCGGCGCGAACGCGCCGTTCATCGAGGGGCTCTACGAGACCTGGCTCGGCAATCCCGACGCGGTTCCGGCCGAGTGGGCCGG
The DNA here is from genome assembly GCA_016704895.1 of Betaproteobacteria bacterium. Classification (GTDB taxonomy): domain Bacteria; phylum Pseudomonadota; class Gammaproteobacteria; order Burkholderiales; family Casimicrobiaceae; genus VBCG01. The sequence goes on along the minus strand of JADIZG010000074.1, from coordinate 69,207 downwards.
GTACTTCGCCGAGCTGCGGGGCGATGCGAAGGACGTGCCCCACGCGCCGGTCGTCGCGTCGTTCGTCGAGCTCGGCAAGAGCCGCCGCGTCCAGGGCGCGATGATCGACGCCACGACGATGGCGAAGCAGGTGCTGGTGCTGCGCATGATCAGCAAGTTCCGGACGCTGGGCTTCTACCACGCGGACCTCGACCCGCTGAAGCGCCACGAGCCGCCGTACATCGCGGACCTCGACCTCAGGACCTACGGCTTCTCGGAAGCCGATCTCGACACCGAGTTCGACGTCGGGTCGCTCCGCGCGGGACCCGCTCGCATGCGGCTTCGCGACATCGTGTCGATGCTGCGCGAGACCTACACGCGCACGCTCGGCCTCGAGTACATGTACATCTCGGACAGCCAGACGCGGCGCTTCCTGCAGGAGCGCGTCGAGCCGACGCGCGCGCGGCCGTCGTTCACGCCGGCCGAGCGGCGCCACGTGCTCGAGCGGCTGACCGCCGCCGAGACGCTCGAGCGCTACCTGCACACCAAGTACGTCGGCCAGAAGCGCTTCTCGGGCGAGGGCGGCGACACGATGATCCCGATGCTCGACCACCTGATCCAGCGCGCGGGAGCGGCCGGCGTTCAGGAGATCGTGATGGGGATGGCGCACCGCGGGCGCCTCAACGTGCTGGTCAACACGATGGGCAAGATGCCCGCCGACCTGTTCTCCGAGTTCGAGGGCAAGGTCGCGCAGGCGCTGCCGGCGGGCGACGTCAAGTACCACCAGGGCTTCTCGGCGGACGTCGCGACGCCGGGCGGGCCGGTGCACGTCACGCTGGCGTTCAACCCGTCGCACCTGGAGATCGTGAACCCGGTGGTCGAGGGCAGCGTTCGCGCGCGCCAGCACCGGCGCGGCGACCGGATGGGCGACCAGGTGCTGCCCGTCGTGATCCACGGCGACGCGGCGATCGCCGGGCAGGGCGTCAACCAGGAATGCCTCAACATGGCGCAGACCCGCGGGTACTACACCGGCGGGACCGTGCACATCGTCGTCAACAACCAGATCGGCTTCACGACGTCCGACCCGCGGGACACGCGCGGCACGCTCTACTGCACCGACATCGCGAAGATGGCGGACGCTCCGATCCTGCACGTCAACGGCGACGACCCGGAGACCTGCCTGCTCGCGATCGACATCGCGCTCGAGTACCGGCAGAAGTTCCACAAGGACGTGTTCATCGACCTCGTGTGCTTCCGGCGCTACGGCCACAACGAGGCCGACGAGCCGATGGTCACGCAGCCGCTGATGTACAAGAAGATCCACGCGCACCCGGGCACGCGCAAGCTCTACGCGGACCGCCTCGAGCAGGCGGGCGTGATCCCCGCCGGCGACGCCGACACGATGGTCACGACCTATCGCGCCGCGATGGACCGCGGCCAGCACACGAACAAGACGGTGCTGTCGAACTACAAGCCGCCGTTCACCGTCGACTGGTCGCCCCACAAGGGCCGGCACTGGACCGACCCCTGCGACACCCGGTTCCCGAAGACGCGACTCACGGAGCTCGCCGCGAAGCTCGGCACCGTGCCCGCCGAGCTCAAGCTGCATTCGCGCGTCGAGCGCGTCGTCGCCGACCGCCGCGCGATGGGCGAGGGCAGATTGCCGCTCGACTGGGGCATGGGGGAGACGCTCGCGTACGCGACGCTGCTGGACCAGGGCTACGGCGTGCGCCTCTCGGGCGAGGACGTCGGGCGCGGAACCTTCTCGCACCGGCACGCGGTGCTGCACGACCAGAACCGCGAGAAGTGGGACAGCGGATCGTACGTGCCGCTCGAGCACGTGAAGCCGGGCCAGCCGTCCGTCGAGCTGATCGACTCGGTGCTGACCGAGAACGCCGTGCTCGCGTTCGAGTACGGCTACGCGACGTCGGACCCGTCGAGGCTCGTGGTCTGGGAAGCGCAGTTCGGCGACTTCGCGAACGGCGCCCAGATCGTCATCGACCAGTTCATCAGCTCGGGCGAAGCGAAGTGGGGCCGTATGTGCGGCCTCGTGCTCTACTGCCCCACGGCTACGAAGGCCAGGGCCCCGAGCATTCGTCTGCGCGGCTCGAGCGCTACCTGCAGCTGTGCGCGCAGAACAACATGCAGGTCGTCGTGCCGTCGACGCCCGCGCAGATCTTCCACCTGCTGCGCCGGCAGATGATCCGCCAGTACCGCAAGCCGCTCGTCGTGATGAGCCCGAAGAGCCTGCTTCGCCACAAGGAGGCGGTCTCGACGATCGACGACCTCGCGGACGGCCGCTACCAGACCGTGATCCGCGAGGTCGAGAAGATCGACGCGAAGAAGGCACGGCGCGTGATCGTGTGCTCGGGCAAGGTCTACTACGACCTGCTCGCGTACCGGCGCGAGCAGCAAGATCGACGACGTCGCGATCGTGCGCCTCGAGCAGCAGTACCCGTTCCCCCATGCCGACTTCAAGTCGGAGATCGCCAAGTACGCGAAGGCGAAGGAAGTGGTCTGGTGCCAGGAGGAGCCGCAGAACATGGGCGCCTGGTACCGGCTTCGCGCCTATCTGCGCGCCGACATCCTGACAGCCAGGGTGCTCGCGTACGCGGGGCGTTCGATCTCGGCATCGCCGGCCGTCGGCCACGCGTCCAAGCACAACGCCGAGCAGAAGCAGCTGATCGAGGACGCGTTCGCCACGAAACTCCGCCTCCGGCGAGATGGTCGTCGCGCACTGACACGAGGCCGCGCGCGGCGCGGATGCCATTCCCATGAAGATCGAAGTCAAGGTACCGCAGCTCCCGGAGTCCGTCGCCGAGGCGACGCTGGTGAGCTGGCACAAGAAGGCGGGCGACGTCGTCCGGCGCGACGAGAACCTGATCGACATCGAGACCGACAAGGTCGTGCTCGAGCTGCCCGCCCCGGCGGACGGGGTGCTCGTCGAAGTGCTGAAGGCGGACGGCGCCACGGTGACGTCCAACGACCTGATCGCGGTGATCGACACCGAGGCGAAGGGCGCGGCTGCCGCGCCGGCGGCCGCGAAGGCCGCGCCGGCGAAGGCTGCGCCCGCCCCCGCGTCCGCGCGTGGCTCCGGCAACGGCCGCGCCAGCCGCCGAGGCGCTGCCCGCCGCGCGCAAGATGATGAGCGAGCAGGGGATGGCGGCAGCCGACGTCGAGGGAACCGGTCGCGGCGGCCGCATCACGAAGGGCGACGTGCTCGCCGCCGTTGCGCAGCCGAAGGCCGCCGCCCCGGCGGCGGCGCCGAAGCCCGCCCCCGCAGCGGCGCCGTGGCGGCAGTGGCCGCGCAAGGTGCGCGTCCCGAGCAGCGCGTGCCGATGTCGCGCCTGCGCGCCCGCGTCGCCGAACGCCTGGTGCAGTCGCAATCGACGGCGGCCATCCTCACGACGTTCAACGAAGTGAACATGCAGCCGGTCATCGACCTGCGCAACCGGTACAGGACCGCTTCGAGAAGGAGCACGGCGTCAAGCTTGGCTTCATGGGCTTCTTCGTGAAGGCCGCCGTCCACGCACTGAAGAAGTACCCGCTCGTCAACGCGTCGATCGACGGCAACGACATCGTCTACCACGGCTACTACGACGTCGGCATCGCCGTCGGCAGTCCGCGCGGCCTCGTCGTGCCGATCATCCGCGACGCCGACCAGCTCACGATCGCCGAGATCGAGAAGCAGATCGCCGACTTCGGCAAGCGCGCGCAGGAGGGCAAGCTCGGGGGTCGAGGAGCTGACCGGCGGCACCTCGATCAGCAATGGCGGCGTGTTCGGCTCGATGCTCTCCACGCCCATCATCAACCCGCCGCAGTCGGCGATCCTCGGCGTGCACGCGACGAAGGAGCGCGCGGTGGTGGAGAACGGCCAGGTCGTGATGCGCCCGATGATGTACCTGGCGCTGTCGTACGACCACCGGATCATCGACGGCCGCGAGGCGGTGCTCTCGCTCGTCGCGATCAAAGAGGCGCTGGAGGACCCGGCGCGGATGCTGCTGGATCTCTGAGCGTCGCGTCGAGGTGAACGCGCTCGCGCCCGCGGCTGGAACGACGCGTGGGCGCGTTGACCGGCGCCGGCGGGCCGGCGCGGTCAACGCGATCGCGCGTCGGACCCCCGGCGCGGTCCCGGGCTGCTAACCGAGGTCGAAGAACATGGCAATCAATTCGACGTGGTCGTCGTCGGGGGCGGGCCCGGCGGATACGTCGCCGCGATCCGCGCTGCGCAGCTCGGCTTGAGGCCGCCTGCATCGACGACTGGACGCGCAAGCGGCAAGCCCGCCCCGGGCGGCACCTGCACGAACGTCGGCTGCATCCCGTCGAAGGCGCTCCTGCAGTCGTCCGAGAACTTCGAGCACGCGGGACACGGCTTCGCGCAGCACGGCATCGACGTGACAGGCCTGTCGATCGACGTGGGCCGCATGATCGCGCGCAAGGACAAGGTCGTCTCGCAGAGCAACGACGGCATCCTGTGGCTCCTCAAGAAGAACAAGGTCGCGTTCTTCCACGGCCGTGGCAGCTTCGCCGGCAAGGCGGGCGACGGCTGGACGGTCAGGGTCGACGGCGCCGCGCCCGCGGAGCTCGTCGCGACGAACGTGATCGTCGCGACCGGGTCGGTGCCGCGCGCGCTGCCCGGCGCGCCGTTCGACGGCAAGCTCGTGCTCGACAATGCGGGCGCGCTCGCGATGTCCGCGGTGCCGAAGCGCCTGGGCGTCGTTGGCGCCGGCGTGATCGGCCTCGAGATGGGCAGCGTCTGGCGCCGGCTCGGCGCCCAGGTCACCGTGCTCGAGGCGCTGCCCGTGTTCCTGGGCGCCGCCGACGAGGCGGTCGCGAAGGAGGCGCAGAAGGCGTTCGCGAAGCAGGGGCTCGCGATCCACACCGGCGCGAAGATCGCTTCGGTGGCATCCGGCAAGACCGGCGTCACGGTCGAGTGGACCGATGCGCAGGGCGCCGCGCAGACGAGCGTGTTCGACCGGCTGATCGTGTCGATCGGGCGCGTGCCGAATACCGCGGGACTGAACGCGGCGGCCGTGGGGCTCGAGCTCGACGAGCGCGGCTGCGTTGCCGTCGACGACGACTGCCGCACGAACCTGCCGGGCGTCTGGGCGATCGGCGACGTGGTGCGCGGGCCGATGCTCGCGCACAAGGCCGAGGAGGAGGGCGTGGCGGTGGCCGAACGCATCGCGGGCCAGCAGCCGCACGTCGATTTCAACACCATCCCCTGGGTGATCTACACCTCGCCCGAGATCGCCTGGGTGGGCAGGACCGAGCAGCAGCTCAAGGCGGAAGGCGTCGCCTACCGGGCCGGCAGCTTCCCGTTCTCGGCCAACGGCCGCGCGCGCGCGATGGGCGAGGCGACCGGCTTCGTCAAGATCCTGGCCGATGCGGCGACCGACCGCGTGCTCGATGCACGCGATCGGCCCGATGGCCTCCGAACTGGTCGCCGAGGGCGTGATGGCGATGGAGTTCGGCGCGTCGTCGGAGGACATCGCGCGGATCTGCCATGCGCACCCGACGCTGTCCGAGGCCACCAGGGAGGCCGCGCTCGCGGTCGCCAAGCGCACGCTCAACCTCTGACCCAGCCGCGCGGCGCCTTCCCGACAGGGTCGCGGACGTTACGCCCGCTCCGGGGGCCGCGCCGGCGGTGCGCCGCGTCGGGGAATCGCGTCTCCGGCGCCGAGTTCGGGCCTTCCGCCGCTTCGCCGCGCTGCCGCATGAAATGCCCCGCGGAATGGCGGTAAGATCGAGGCCGTGGGGGAGATCGAAGCCGAAGCCGGGCAGAAGGTCGGCGCGATCCTCGAGCGGCGACTGGCCGCGCGGGGAAGCGCGCCGGACCCCGCGCAGCGCGCCGCCGCGGCGCGCCTCGACCGCCTCGCCGCCGAGCTCGGGGCGTTCCGCACCGCGCGGCAGTCCCGCCTCAAGCGCCTGATCGCGCCGCCCGACGTCCCGCGCGGCGTCTACCTGTGGGGGCGTCGGGCGCGGCAAGAGCATGCTGATGGACGCGTTCTACGGTGCGGTCGCGATTCGCCGCAAGTCGCGCATCCACTTCCACGCGTTCATGCGCGACGTCCACGAGGAGCTCGCGACGCTCAAGCGCGAGGCCGACCCGCTCGCGACCGTCGCCGAGCGGATCGCGAAGCGCCACCGGCTGATTTGCTTCGACGAGTTCCACGTGTCGGACATCGCCGACGCGATGATCCTGGGACGGCTCCTGAGCGCGCTGGTCGACCGCGGCACGGTGTTCGTGATGACGTCGAACTTCCGGCCCGACAGGCTGTGGCCCGACGGGCTGCAGCGCGAGCGCTTCCTGCCCGCGATCCGGCTGATCGAGCGGAGCTCGACGTCCTCGAGGTCGACGGCGGCACCGACTACCGGCTCGCACGCTCTCGCAGGCCCGAAGCTGGCTCGTGCCGGCGGGCCCCGACGCCGACGCCGAGCTCGGGCGCATCTTCGGCGCGATGGCCGACGGGCCCGACGAGGACCGGCGGCTGACGGTCGAGGGACGGACGATCGTCGCGCGCCGCCGCGCGGGCAGCGCGGTGTGGTTCGACTTCGCCGCGCTGTGCGACGGGCCGCGGTCGCAGCGCGACTGCCTCGAGATCGCGCGTCGTTACGCGGTCGTGTTCCTGTCGGGCGTGCCCGAGCTCGGCTCCGCGACCGCGGACCTCGCCCGGCGGTTCACCTGGCTCGTCGACATCCTGTACGATCATCGCGTCAAGCTCGTCGCCTCGTCCGCCGTCGAGGCCGAGGCGATCTACCGCGAGGGCCCCTCGGCCCACGAGTTCCCGCGCACGGTGAGCCGCCTGATCGAGATGCGCACGCACGAGTACATGGCGCAGCCCCACGCGAGTGGCGAGGCGTCCGGCGCCGAAGCCGCCGCCGCGACCGCATGACCTTCCTTCCGTGACGTCCAACCAGGAGAGCCCCGTGCCGACATTCAAGGCGTACCGCACCTTCGAGGAGAACGGCAAGGTCACGAGCCGGTTCGTCGACATGACGCTCGACGAGCTCGATCCGGGCAACGTCGTCGTGCGCACCAAGTACTCGACGATCAACTACAAGGACGCGCTCTCGCACAACGGCACCGGCAGGATCATGCGCAAGTTTCCGACGGTGGCCGGCATCGACATGTCCGGCACCGTCGAGAGCTCGTCGGATCCGCGCTGGAAGAAGGGCGACAAGGTGATCGTGCACGCGTACGACATGGGCGTCGCGCACGACGGCGGCTACGCCGAGTACGTGCGCGTGCCCGGCGACTGGATCGTGCGGCGTCCCGAGAGCATGACGGCGTTCGACGCGATGACGCTCGGCACCGCGGGCTTCACCGCGGCGCAGGCGATCCACCTGATGCTGCACAACGGGCTCGCGCCGGCCAGCGGGCCGGTGGCCGTCACCGGCGCGACCGGCGGCGTCGGCTGCGTCGCCGTCGAGATCCTCGCGAAGCTGGGCTTCCACGTCGTCGCGATCACGGGCAAGGCGTCGGAGGAGGCCGACTGGCTCAAGTCGATCGGCGCCGCCGAGGTGCTGGCGCGACAGTCGATCGACTTGACGAAGATCCGTCCGCTGGGCGCCGCGACCTACGCCGGCGCGGTCGACAACCTGGGCGGCGACATCCTCGCCTGGCTCCTGTCGATGCAGAAGATCGGCGGCACCGTCGCCGCGGTCGGCCTCGCGGCGGACATGAAGCTCAACACTACCGTCGCGCCGTTCATCCTGCGAGGCGTGCACCTGCTCGGCACCGACAGCGCCAACTGCCCGATGGCGCTGCGCCAGACGCTGTGGAACCGGCTGGCCGTCGACTGGCGCCCGGACCGCGTTCACGACCAGGTCCGCACGATCGACTTCGAGGACCTCCCGACCCATTTCGACGCCTACCTGAAAGGCATGGTGCGGGGACGCACGGTCGTGAGGATCGGCCGCGACTCGCATCCCTGACCTGCATCGGGCGCCCCGAAGCGAGGCGCGCCCGGTGAAATGAGGCGGCGGCTTGACCGGCGTCATGGCCTGCCCGCGTCCCGGCGGGTAGCGTCGCAGACGGGTCGCGCGCGGAGCCGCCGCCGCCGACATCCGCTTGAGGAACCACGATGGACCGCTACCGCGATTTTCACCGCCGCTCGCTTGCGGATCGCGACGCGTTCTGGCGCACCGAAGCCGCGCTCGTCGACTGGCACGAGCCGTACTCGAAGGTGCTCGACGACTCGAAGCCCCCGTTCGCGCGCTGGTTCGTCGGCGGCCGCACCAACCTGTGCCACAACGCCGTCGACCGCCACCTGAAGGACCGGGCGGCGCAGCCGGCGCTCGTCTACCTGTCGACCGAGACCGGCGAGGAGCGGAGCTACACCTACGCCGAGCTGCACGCGGAGGTGAACCGGATGGCCGCGGTTCTCGCGTCGCTCGGTGTCGCGAAGGGCGACCGCGTGCTCGTCTACATGCCGATGATCGCGGAGGCGGCTTTCGCGATGCTCGCGTGCGCGCGCATCGGTGCGATCCACTCGGTCGTGTTCGGCGGCTTCGCGGCGGCGTCGCTCGCGACGCGCATCGACGACGCGCAGCCGAAGGCGATGGTCACGTCCGACGCCGGCATGCGTGGCGGCAAGGCCGTCCTGCCAGCATCTCGTCGACGAGGCGCTACGCCTCGCTAAACACCCGCCCGCCAGGTGCTCATCGTCGACCGGGGCCTCGACAAGGCGATGGCGCGCACGCCCGGCCGCGACGTCGACTACGCGCAGGCGCGCGCGCGGCACCTGGACGCGAAGGTCCCGTGTGCCTGGCTCGAGTCCTCGGAGCCTTCGTACATCCTCTACACGTCCGGCACGACGGGCAAGCCCAAGGGCGTCCAGCGCGACACCGGCGGCTACGCGGTGGCGCTCGCGTCGTCGATGCGGCGCATCTTCTGCCTCGAGCCCGGCGACACGATGTTCACGACGTCCGACATCGGCTGGGTCGTCGGCCACTCGTACATCATCTACGCGCCGCTCATCAACGGCACGACGACGATCATGTACGAGGGCCTGCCGATCCGGCCCGATCCCGGCATCTGGTGGAAGATCGTCGCCGACCGCAAGGTCAAGACGATGTTCAGCTCGCCGACCGCGATCCGCGTGCTGAAGAAGCAGGATCCGGCTTACATGAAGGCGCACGACGTCTCGACGCTGCAGTACCTGTTCCTCGCCGGCGAGCCGCTCGACGAGCCGACCGCGCGCTGGGCGAGCGATTCGCTCGGCGTCGCGATCGTCGACAACTACTGGCAGACCGAGACCGGCTGGCCGATCCTCTCGGCGCAGCCGGGCGTCGAGGAGACGCCGCGCAAGTTCGGCAGCCCGTCGTTCCCGGTCTACGGCTACGACGTCCGGCTCGTCAACGAGACGACCGGTGCGGACGCGGGCACCGACGAGAAGGGCGTGCTGATGATCGCGCCGCCGCTGCCGCCGGGCTGCATGACCACCGTCTGGGGCGACGACGCGCGCTTCGTCAAGACCTACTTCTCGACCTTCCGCGACCGGATGCTCTATTCGACGTTCGACTGGGCCACCAGGGACGCGGACGGCTATTACTTCGTCCTGGGCCGCACCGATGACGTGATCAACGTCGCCGGCCACCGGCTCGGCACCCGGGAAATCGAGGAAGCCGTGCAGGCGCACAGCGGCGTCGCTGAGGTCGCGGTCGTGGGCGTCGCGGACCCGGTCAAGGGCCAGGTGCCGGTCGCGTTCGCGGTGCTGAAGGACCCGTCGAAGCTCGCGACCCGGAGGGCGCGGCGGCGATGCGCAAGGAAGTGATGGACACGGTCGACCGGGAGCTCGGCGCGATCGCGCGGCCGGGGCAGGTGCACTTCGTGACGCTGCTGCCGAAGACGCGCTCCGGCAAGATGCTGCGCCGCTCGATCCAGGCGCTGGCCGAAGGCCGCGATCCGGGTGACCTCACGACGATCGAGGACCCTGCCGCGCTCGAGCAGATCCGCGCGGCGCTGGCGGGGCACTGAGCGGCGCGGGTCGGCCAGGGCTTCGCCGCAGGAGGCCAGAGGACGCCGCGTGCCGACCGCGTGTCCTCGGCGACCGGGCGCGCGAACGCCGGCGCATCGTCGTCGGCAAGTTCGTCGCCGAGCGCCAGGATCCGTTCGCGAAGAACCGGTGAATCCGGGGCGGCCGCGATAGCGTCGCGCAGGCGTTGGTCGACCTCGGGAGCGACCCTGGCATAGGTGTGCATCCAGTAACCAGGCGCAACGCCAACCGACGGCAGCCGCTGCTCCGCATTCGTCCGCAGCTCGGGCGCGGCTCTGACTCTTTTCGACGTGGCGACCGCGAGCAGCCGGACGCGATCGGCCTACGCCTGCGCCTCCGGCGCCGCGATTCCCTTCGACGGGAAAACGATGCGACCGGCGACGAGGTCGGCAATCGCGCTCGCGGCACCCTTGTACTCGATCGGCGTCATGTCGACGCCTGTGGCTGCGACGAACTGCTGCGCCGGGCCGGTTTTCGACGGCGACCGCTCGGCCCCGGTGCTGCTCCAACGCGTCGGCGAGGATGCGAGCCGCCTCGTCGGCGGCGGTCCCGGGCTCCTGCGCTGCGATGAGTTGCACCGGGCGATCGCGAAACGTCGCATCCGCGCCGATGGGCGTGCCTGGAGTCGGGAGCACGATCGCGAGCCCGGCAGCGCGCGCAGTTCGGGTCGTCGTGGTTCATCGGATGCAACTCGGGAAGGGCGGCCATCGGGCAACCCGGTCTTGCTCCAGCATCGGCAGAGGCGGCGTGCCGTCCCACGCGCGACCCATCGCTTGGGCCACGCCTGCCACGTTTCCCTCCCGAGGGGATGGACGACGCCCGGCGCGACGCCACCGCCGGCGTTCAGGTGTCCTTGCAGCGGAGGCCGGACGCCCCGGGATCGGCGCCGCCAAGCGCGATGGTTCCCTTTGTCGCAGGAGTCGCTACACTCGGCAGCCATCCGCTCGGTGGCTCCTCGACAGTGCGAGATGAGTGCAATGCCTGACGACGACATCACGGCGTGCCTGCAGGCACATGCCGCCGCACGCCCGACGGCGCCGGTGTTCAGCGCGCCGTCGCGCATGCCGATGACCTGGGTTCCTCGCGCGCACGTGATCCGGATGCGCGAGGCCGGCTCGCCTCGTGGGGCATCGAACGCGGCGACGTACTCGCGGCGGCGGTGCCCGATCGAGTCGAGTGTGCTGCCACGCTCGCGATCCTGCCGGCGTCGTCGACGCTGGCGCTGTTCGACCCGACCTTGAGCGTCGACGATTTCATCGCGTTGATTCGGCGCGTCGGGGCGAAGGCGGCCGTCGTTCCCGCCGGCGGAAATCGTGCGCTGCGCGAGGCAGCGCGTCGGCTCGGCGTCGCCGAGGTCGAGATGGCTCCCGATGGTTCGGCCGAGGCGGGTTCGTTCGGGCTGGCACTCCGGCGGCCCGCGGCCTCGCTCGACGGCGCGCGGCGCCTGGACGCCCGATGGGCCTACATCGGCGCGACGTCGGGCACGACGGGACAGCCGAAGCTCGTCCCGCACGGGCACCGGCAGCTGCTGGTCACGGCTCGTGCGATGGGTGCACGGCTTTCTATGACGCATGACGACGTGTCGGGCCACCTGACGCCGCTGCATCTCGCCAACGGCCTGCGGACCGCGTTGATGCTCGCGGTGCTGAACGGCGGCAGCGTGCGCTGCCTGCCGGAAGCGGATGCTGGCGCGCTGCTGGACGCGATCGACGAGGACGCGATCACGTACGTCTCGGCCTCGTTCACGATCCTGCGCGAGGTCATCGAGCGCGTCCGCGCCGGCCGGCGTCCTCGCCGCGGACGGCTGCGCTTCATTCGCGCCGCCTCGGCCGGCTCAGGCCCCACGAGTTCGCCTGCTGGAGCGGCTGCTCGGCGTCCCCGCCGTCACGGGGCTCAGGGCGACCGAGACCGGATGGTGCTGCACCAGCGCCTGCCCGCCCGCGCCGCGCAAGCCTGGATCGGTCGGCGACGCCGGTCGAATGCGAGATCCGGATCGTCGGCGACGACGGGCGTGTCGTCGCTCCGGGGGAAGTTGGCGAGCTCCAGGTGCGGGGCCCGCAGATCTTCGACGGCTACTTCGACGATCCCGAACTGAACGCGGCGGCGTTCGAGGACGGCTGGTTCCGGATGGGCGACCTGGCCCGCATCGACGAGGACGGCGAGGTCCGCCTGGTCGGTCGCGCAACCGAGGTCATCAACCGCGGCGGCGAAAAGCTCGCGCCGCTGCAGATCGACGCCGTGCTTCGGGCGATTCCCGGCGTGTCGGATGCCGCGGCCTTCGGCATCCCGCACCCGCGGCTCGGCCAGGAGGTCGTGGCGGCCATCGTGCGCGACCCCGGCGTCCCGCTGACCGAAGCGGAAGTGCAGTCGAGCGCGCGGGCGGCGCTCGGGCTGCGACGGGCGCCGCGGCACGTCTGGTTCGTCGACGCGCTGCCCAGGAACGATGCGGGCAAGGTGCTGCGTGCCGAGCTCGCCCGCCTGTGGAGCGGCGACGCCGCCGATGCCGCGGTCGACACCGTCGAGGACGATGCTCCGGCATTCTCGCCTCTCGAGGCCGCGCTCGCCGGCCTGTGGTGCGGCCTGCTGCGCCGGAACGACATCCGATCCTGCGACGATTTCGGGCAGCTCGGCGGCGACGCCGGGCTGGCCGCCCGGCTGGTCGAACAGGTGCGCGAGGTCTTCGGCGTCGAGCTGCCGCCCGGCGCCGTCGAAGAGGATGCCGACACGCTCGCAGGCATGGCGGCGCGCATCGAGCGCGCGCGCCGAGCCGTCGGCGGCTGACCGCATGACGCGAACCGGCGGTCGGACGTCGCGGGGACGCGCCCCGGGGACGGGCTCAGCGCGCCCGCGTAGCGCCGGATCCCGCCACGCGCATGATGGCGCGAGCCGCGAGACGATCCTGCCGGATCGCGCGCGCGAACTCGCCCGGTGCGTCGCGCGCCGGGTCGTAGCCGATCGCCTCCAATCGCGAACGCACGGTCGGATCCTGGATCGCCGCCGCGTACGCTGCTTCGAGGCGTGCGCGCACCGCGGCATCGATGCCGGCAGGCGCGAGCACGCCGTACCAGGGCGTCAGCTCCACGCCGGGGACGCCCGACTCGGCGAGCGTGGGAACGTCGGGGATCTGCGAGCTGCGCCGCTGGCCGGCCACCGCCAGGATGCGGACCGTGCCGGCGGCAGCGTGCGGAAGCACCGCGTCGAGCTCGCTCACGCGTGCGTCGACGCGCCCGGCGACGAGGTCGAGCGTCGCCGTGCTCGATCCCTTGTATTCGACCGACAGGAACTCGGCGCCGGACGCCTGCGCGATCGCACGCAGCGCGAAGGCCGAGAACGCGCCCGCCCCGGCTGTCGCGAACGAGACGCGCCCCGGCCGTTCGCGCGCGAGCGCCACCAGCTCGGCGACGCTCGCTGCCGGGACCCGCGCGTTCACCGCGAGCACGAAGGGCACGTAGGCGACGCGGCCGATCGCGACGAAGTCGCGCTCGACGTCGAAGCCGACGTCCGGCGCGATCTCCGGATGGGTCACCAGGCTCGACGTGCCCCCGACGAGGAGCGTGTATCCGTCCGGTTCGGCGCGCGCGGCGATCTGGGTGCCGATGGCACCGCTCGCGCCCGGCCGGTTGTCGACGACGACCGGCTGCTTCCACAGGCCGACGAGGAAGTCGGCGAGGATGCGCGCCACCCGATCGGTGGCCGAGCCGGCCTGTTGCGCGGCGACCAGACGCACCGCCCGCTGCGGCCAGACCGGGTCGTCGGCCCGCGCTGCGTCGGCGGCGGTCGCGAGGCATGCGGCGGCGAGGATCGCGGCGAGCCCGCGGCGCGAGACCATCATGGTGTGCACTCTTCAAGGCGGGGCAAGGCGCCCCGTGCCGCGCACTGTACACCGGGAGGGACGGGGAACCCGCCTTGAGCGGCGACGACGATCTTGGCGTGCTTTCGCACGGCTCGCCGCCGCGGCGCCGCACGCCGCGGTGCTCGACGCGCCGGGACGCGCGCCGCTGAGCCGCTCGGACTGCGCCGCGCTCGCGCGCGCACGGGCGGTGGAGGCCGCGCGCTGGGGACTGGCTCGCGGCGACGTGCTCGCCTGGGCGGTGGCCGACCGCGCAGCGACGGCTGCGGCGACGATCGTCCTGCCCGCAGCCGCGACGCTGGCACCGTTGCCGGCGGACGCGCCGGGCGCGAGCGCTGGTCCCTTGCTCGCGCGGCTGCGGCCGAAGGCGCTCGCCATCGACGCGGGAGCGTCAGCCGCGTGGCGGATCGCGGCGGAACGGCTCGGCATCGCGATCGTCGAGGTCGCGCCCGTGCCCGATGCGCCTGCAGGTGCGTTCGACTGGACGCTCGCGCAGCCAGCAGTCTCGCTCGACCGGGCGCCCACGCTCGCACCCTCGGTCGCCTACGTCTGCACGACGTCCGGCACCACCGGCCGGCCGAAGCTCGTGCCGCTGTCGCACCGGCAGGTCGCATGGACGTCGCGCGCCGTGGCCGCGCGACTGGCCGTCGGTCCGGCCGATCGTTCCGCGGTGCTGACGCCCCTGCATCTCGCGAACGGCATGCGCACGGCGCTCCTGATGCCTGCGATCGCCGGCGCGACGGTCGAGATCCTCGGCGAGGCCGACGTCGCCGCGCTCGAGATCACCCTGCGCGCAGGGCGCGTCACTTTCGTCTCGACCGCGTTCACGATCATGCGCGACCTCGTCGCGCGCAGTCGACACACGGTCCGCTATCCGTCGCTGCGCTTCCTGCGCCCGGCATCCGGCGCGCTCGGCGCGAGTGAGATTGGCCGGTTGGAGTCGACGTTCGGCGTCCCGGTCGTCGCCGGGCTCGCCACCACGGAGACCGGTGTCATCACGCAGCAAGGCCTGCCTCCCGCGCCACGGATCGCCGGCGCGCTCGGGACGCCGCTCGGCTGCGAGATCCGGCTTCTCGACGAGAGCGGCGACGAGGTCGCGCAGGGCGAGGTCGGCGAAGTGCACGTTCGCGGCCCCCAGGTGTTCGCCGGCTACCTCGACGATCCGGCGCTCGACGCGCTCGTCTTCGCCGACGGCTGGTACCGCCCGGGCGACCTCGCGCGCTTCGGCGACGGCGGCGAGCTTCGACTGGTCGGACGCACGCGCGAGATGATCAACCGCGGCGGCGAGAAGATCGCGCCGGTCGAGATCGACGACGCGCTGCGCGAACTGCCGGGTGTCGTCGACGGCGCGGGTTTCGGGATGCCGCACGCGACGCTCGGCGAGGAGGTCGGCGCGGCGGTCGTGGTGGGGCCGGGCGCGAGCTTCGACGCCGACGACGTGCTCGCGCGGCTGCGCGCGCGGCTCGGTGCGAGACGGGCGCCCAAGCGCGTGTGGCGCGTCGATGCGCTGCCGCGTACCGCGTCGGGCAAGTTCCGGCGCGGCGATCTGGCCGAGCGCTACGGCCTGCCGGCCGCCGTCGCCGAGGGGGCCGACGACGCCACGCCGCTCGCTGCCGCGCTAGCCGCGCTGTGGGCATACGTGTTCGGGCTCGACGCGTGGCCCGCCGGCGCCAGCTTCGCTTCGCAGGGCGGCGATGCCGAACGCGCGCGCGCACTCGCCGACGCCGCGCGCGGGGTGTTCGGCGCGGCCCTCGATCCGGACTGGCGTCCAGACGCGGAGACGACGCCGGACACGATGGCGCGTGCGCTCGAGTGCGCGCTCGCCCGGGGGCCAGGGACGCGCGACGACGTATAATCCGGGGCGGACCGGCGGCAGGGCAACGCACGCGCGCGCAGCATGCACCGGTCCCGCGCACCCGCCTTGGCCCCGCACGACGACATCGCCCCACCGCCTGCGTCCGCCGACGCGCCGTCGCGCTCCGCGGCCGGCGCGCTGGAGGCCGCGCTGGCCGGCCTGTGGGCGGCCATGCTGCGGTTGAAGCGCGTCGATCGCGACGCGGACTTCTTCATGATGGGCGGCGATTCGCTGCGCGGGGCGGACCTGCTCGATCAGGTGCGCGCCGTCTTCGGCGTCGAGATCCCGGTGCAGGCGCTGTTCGAGGATGCCGGCACCGTGGTCGGCATGGCGCGGCGCATCGTGCAGGCGCGGGCGATGCCGGCGAGCGTGCGCCCGATCCCGCGACGCGCGCCAGGCGCCCCGGTCCCCCTGTCGCGCATGCCAGGCCCGCGCATGGTTCCTGCACCGTCTCGATCCGGCGGGCGCCGCGTACCACGAGTCGCGTCTGTGGCACATCGACGGCGAGCTCGACGTCGACGCGCTGCGCACGGCGATCGTCCAGGTCGCACGCCGGCAAAGCTCGTTGCGGACACGTTTCGCCGTCGTCGACGGCGAGCCGCGCCAGCAAGTCGACGACGAGCCCTCGATCGCGCTCGAATTCGTCGACCTGTCCGGGCGCGACGACGACCTGGACGCCGAGGTGCGCGCGCGCATCGAGCGGCCGTTCGACCTCGCCGCCGCCGCGCCGGTCCGGTTCACGCTGTTCCGGCGGGCGAGCGGGCGCCACGCCTTGCTGCGCGTGTGGCACCACATCGTCAGCGACGGGCTGTCGACGCCGCTGCTCCAGCACGACCTCACCGAAGCGTACGCCGCGGCACGCGCCGGTCGGGAACCTCGCTGGACCCCGCTGGCGGTGGACTACGCCGACTACTCGGTCTGGCTCGCGAAGGAGCTCGACGGGCCGGCCGCGGCCGCCTCGCTCGACGCCTGGCGGCGGCGACTGGCCGACGTGCCGACGCTCGCGCTGCCGGCAGACCGGGCCCGTCCACCGTCGCTGACGTTCGCCGCGGGAATCGTGTCGAGATCGATGCGCCGGGAGACTGCCGGCGCGCTCTCCGCCCTCGGCCGCGAGCACGGTGCGACGCCGTTCGTCGCGTTCCTCGCCGCTTTCGAGGTGCTGATCTCGCGCCTGTCGGGCGACCGGGATTTCGCGATCGGCACGCCGGTGAGCGGCCGCGTCGTCCCGGAGCTCGCGCCGCTCGTCGGGTTCTTCGCCAATACGCTGGCGATCCGCGTCGACCTGTCCGGTGTCCCGGACTACGTGGAGATGGTGCGTCGCGTGCGTGATCGCGTGAAGGAAGCGCTCGAGCACCAGCAGGTGCCTTTCGAGCGCCTCGTCGACGCGCTCGGGGTGGCGCGCGACCCTTCGCGCAACCCGGTCTTCCAGGTGGCCTTCGCGATGCGCGAGCACGGCACGAACGAACTCGCGCTCGAAGGCGCGGCCGTCCGGCGCGACCCGTCGCGCCACGGCCACGCGAAGTTCGACCTGACGACGTCGGTCCTCGAGGGTCCCGAGGGCGTCGTCGTCCACTGGGAATACCGCGCGGACCTGTTCGAGCGCGCGACGATCGAGCGGATGGCCCGGCAGTTCGAGGTGCTCGTCGCGTCGATCGCCGCCGCGCCGGGGTGTCCGGTGGCGAGCCTGCCGATCATGGACGCGGCGACGCGCGAGCGGGTCGTCGTCGACTGGAACCGGACGGCCCGGCCCTATCCGGACGCGACGACGGTGCATCGGCGCTGCGCGGAGATCGCTGCGGCGCATCCCGATGCGCAAGCGATCGGCACGCTCGCCTACGGGGCGCTCGAGTCGAAGGCGAACCGGCTTGCGCACGCGCTGCGCGAGGCCGGCGTCGCCCGGGGGACGTTCGTTGCGGTATCGCAGGCGAAGGCGGCGGACATCGCCGTCGCGTGGCTCGCGGTGCTGAAGGCGGGCGGCGCCTACGTGCCGATCGACGCTGAACTGCCCGCCGAGCGCATCGCCTACATGCTTGGCGACGCGCGCATCGCGCACGTCGTCGCCGACGAGATGGTCGCCGGCCGGCTCCTGCGCCCCGGCGTGCAGGCGATCGTGCCCGCCCGCGACGCCGCCCGGCTCGCGGCGCTGCCCGACGCGGCGCCCGACGACGTCGCGGGTCCCGACGATCCCGCCTACGTGATCTACACGTCCGGGTCGACCGGCGAGCCCAAGGGTGTCGTCGTCCCGCACCGCGCGGTGCTCCGGCTCGCCTGCGGCACCGACTACGTCGAGCTCGGCGCCGACGATCGCGTGGCGCAGCTCGCCAATCCGGCCTTCGACGCGTCGACCTTCGAGTTCTGGGGCGCGCTCCTCAACGGGGCGTCCATCGTGCCGATCGCGAAGACGACGGCGATCGCTCCGCGCGCGTTCGCGGCGGCGCTTGACGCCGAGCGCGTGACGACGATCTTCGTGACGACCGCGCTGTTCAACGCCGTCGCGCGCGAGGTTCCCGCCGCGTTCCGGCACTGCAGGACCGTGCTCTTCGGCGGCGAGGCGGTCGAGCCGCGCTGGGTGCGCGACGTGCTGCGGGCGGGACCGCCCGGTCGCCTCCTGCACGTGTACGGCCCGACCGAGTCGACGACGTTCGCGACGTGGCACGAGATCCGCGACGTCGCGGAGGGCGCGATCACGATCCCGATCGGCCGGCCGATCGCCAACACCGAGGCGTTCGTGCTGCGCGCCGACGGCGACCCGGCGGCGCCCGGCGAGCCGGGCGAGGTCGTGATCGGCGGGCCGGGGCTCGCGATCGGGTACCTCGGCCGGCCCGAGCTCACCGCCGAACGGTTCGTCGAGCGGACGATCGCGCCGCTGCCGTCGCGGCGCGTCTATCGCACCGGCGACCGCGCGCGCTGGCGCGACGACGGGACGATCGAGTTCCTCGGTCGCGTCGACCGGCAGGTCAAGGTCCGCGGCCACCGCATCGAGCTGGACGAGATCGAAGGCGCGCTCGCTCGCCTGCCGCAGGTGCGCGAGTCGGTGGTGATGGTGCGCGGCGAGACGAGCGAGACGCGCCAGATCGTCGCGTGGCTCGTGCCCTCGGATCCCGCTTCGCCGCCGCCGGCGAACCTGTGGCGAGAGCTGCGCCGCACGCTGCCGGACTACATGCTTCCGGGTGCGATCGTGTGGCTGCCGGCGCTGCCGCTCAACGCGAACGGCAAGGTCGACCGGCGCGCGCTGCCCGCCCCCGGGGAAAGCGCACGTCCGAACGAAGGGCTGCGCGTTCCGCCACGGGACATGTTCGAGGGGGTCCTCGCGCGGATCTGGGAGGAAGTGCTGGGCGTGAAGGACATCGGCGTGCTCGACCACTTCTTCGCGATCGGCGGCCACTCGCTCCTCGCGGCACGCCTCGTCGACGCCGTCGAGCGCGAGACCGGGCTCCGGGTTCCGCTCACGTCGATGTTCATCGACGACACGCTCGCGGGCATGGCGCGGCTGCTGAAGGAAGGCGTGCCGGACGGGAAGTCGCCGATCGTCGAGGTCCATCCGGGGGGGGCGCGTCCGCCCTTCGTGTTCCTGCACGGCGACTTCACCGCGGGAGGCTTCTACAGCCGCGCCCTCGCGCTCGCGCTGGGACCCGACCAGCCGACGCTGATCGTGCATCCGCACGGGCTCCTCGACGACCGGATTCCCGGGACGATCGAGGCGATGGCCGCGGACCACGTCCGCGCGTTGCGCGCCGTTCGTCCGCACGGACCCTACCTGCTGGGAGGGCACTGCAACGGCGCGCTCGTGGCCTACGAAATGGCGCGGCAGCTCACGGCCGGCGGGCGAGGACGTGCCGGTTGTCGTGCTGATCGAGGCGGAGGCCCCTCGGCTCGACGCGGGTTCGTCCGGTGACGGCGGGCGGCGCGGTTCGTCAAGGTCGGGAAGGACGGCGCGCCGGAAGTGCTCGCCGCGCGCGACCGCACCTCGGACATCGACCTCAGGTACCGCCACGTGATCGACGGCTATGCGGGCGCCCCGTGGAACGGCCACGTCGTCGTGATCCAGGCGCAGGAGCGCGACCGCGGCCCCGGCGCGGGATGGATGCGTTTTGCGCCGGATTGCGAGTCGCACCTCGTGCCCGGCGGTCACGTGACGATGATCACGAGGCATCTGGGCGAGCTCGCCGCCGTGGTACGCGGCGCGATCGAGCGCGCGCTGAAGGTCGCGGCGTGATCGTGACCGGGAGCGCGGCGGCGCACCCGCACGTCCCGATCGTGTGCGTCGAGCGGGCGGGACGCGAGGAAAGCGTTCACTGCGGCTCGATCGCGGTGGTCGACGCTAGCGGGCGCTCGCGGCGTCCGCTGGCTCCCCGGGCTACCTGGCGTTCACGCGCAGTGCGCTCAAGCCCCTGCAGGCGCTGCCGTTCTTCGCGGCCGGGGGCGCCGCACGCGTCGGGCTGTCCGGCGAGCAGATCGCCATCGTGTGCGCGAGCCACTCGGGCGAGGCGAAGCACCAGGCCGCCGTCGCCGACCTGCTTCGGCGGGCCGGATGCCGCGTCGACGAACTCGGATGCGGAACGCACGCGCCGCGCGTCTACGATGTGCTGGGCGAGGTCGCGCCCCCGCCGCCGTACTCGCCGCTGGCGCACAACTGCTCGGGCAAGCACGCCGGGATGCTCGCGCATTGCGTCCTGGCCGGCTGGGCGCGCGAGGGCTACCTCGACCCGGCGCATCCGCTGCAGGCGACGATCCGCGCTTCGATCGCGCGCCACGCCGGCGTCCGCGAGGAAGACCTCGTCCCGGGCATCGACGGTTGCTCTGCGCCCAACTACGCGTTGCCGCTGTCCGCGCTCGCGCGGGCCTATGCGAGGATCGCGCGCCCGGACGACGGCGAGCCCGACGCGGCCGCGCGCCGGGCGATCGGCGACGCGATGACGGCGCACCCGGACTACGTGTCCGGGGAGCGCCGCTTCGACCTGGCGCTGATGCGGGCGGGGCGGGGCGACTGGGTCGCCAAGGTCGGCGCGGAAGGCGTCCAGGCGGTCGGACTCAGGCGCAGCGGGGTGGGGATCGCGATCAAGGTGGGCGACGGCGCGGGCCGCGCGATTCCGCCGGCGACGATCGCGGTGCTCGAGGCGCTGGGGGTGATGGACGACGTCGCGCGGCGCGAACTTGCCCCGTGGTCGGCGCCGAAGCTGCACAATGCGCGCGGGACGCCGGTAGGTGGCCTTCGCGCCACGGTTGTCCTGGACAAACATCCCGGGCGCCGGGATGCGCAGGCTCCGACGGCCGCGCGGTGAACTTGGGGACGCCGCGATGGTCAGTCTAGGCAAGCGCGTGCCCCGGCGGCCGGCGCAGTCAAGGCCGTCCGGACGCTGCACCGGGTCATCCCGGACGCGCGCCCGTCGGCCGGCGGGCATAACAACGAACGACTCAGGGAAGAGCAGACCGGCCGATGGGTGATCGCGAAGTCGATCAGCAGCTGGTCGAGCGCGCGCAGCGAGGCGACAAGCGCGCGTTCGAACTGTTGGTGATCAAGTACCAGCGGAAGCTGGGACGGCTCCTGTCGCGGATGGTGCGCGACCCGGGGGAAGTGGAGGACGTCACGCAGGAGGCCTTCATCAAGGCCTATCGCGCGCTCCCGAACTTCCGGGGGGAGAGTGCGTTCTATACGTGGCTGTACCGGATTGCGATCAACACGGCGAAGAACTACCTGGTCGCGCTGGGGCGCAGGGCGCCGACGACGACCGAATTCGATAACGAGGATGCGGAGTCGTTCGACGATGCGGAGGCGCTGCGGGACACCGCGACGCCGGAGAACCTGCTGATGGGCCGCGAGGTCGCGACCGCGGTGAACCGGGCGGTGGAGGCGCTGCCCGAGGACCTGAGGACGGCGATCACGCTGCGCGAGATCGAAGGCTTGAGCTACGAGGAAATTGCAGGCGTCATGAACTGCCCGATCGGCACCGTGCGTTCCCGGATCTTCCGGGCGCGCGAGGCGATCGCCGTCGAGTTGCGACCGCTGCTCGGCACTGACGAGAACCGGAGATGGTGATGAACGAGGACATTTCGCGCCTGATGGATGGCGAGCTGGACGACGACGGCGCGGTCGACCGCACGCTCGCCGGCCTGCGGCAGGATGGCGCGATCGCAACGTGGATGTGCTACCACGTGATCGGCGACACGCTGCGCGGCGACGTCGCCGCGTCGACGCGGTTGTCGCGACGGCTCGCCGCCGCGCTGGCCGACGAACCGACGGTGCTCGCGCCGCAGCGGCGCGTCGACCGCCCGGCGACGTGGGCCTGGGCGATGGCGGCCTCGGTCGCGGCCGTCGCCGTGGTCGGCTGGACCGCCGTGTCGCTCACCGATGCGCCCGCGTCGACCGTGGCGCTGGCGCGCGAGGCCGCGTCGGTCCGGGCGGACTCGCTGCGCCCGCAGGTGATCCCCGCCGAATACCTGCTCGCGCACCGCGAGATGTCCCCGACGACGCCCATCCAGGGGTTGGGGCCGATCCAGCGCGTCTCGGTGACAGGCGACGCGGCGCTCGCCCGGTGATCGCAGGAGGTCCGATGCAGAGTGGATTTCCCGCGATGCGGCGCGCGTTCGCGTCCGCCGTCGCGACCGCGGTGCTCGCGCTCGCCTTCCCGGCGGCAGCGCAGGATGGGGCGGCGCTCCTCGGCCGCGCGGCCGACGCCGCGCGCACGCTCAACTACACGGGCACGATCGCCTACCAACGCGCGGCCGGCGTCGAGACGGCGCGCCTGATCCACGTGAACGACGGCGGCGAGGAGTTCGAGAAGCTCTACAACCTCGACGGCCCGGCCCGGGAGGTGATTCGCAGCAACGGCGAGGTGCGCTGCTACTACCCGGACGCCAAGGTGGTACGCGTCGAGCCGCGCACGTTCCGGAACGCGTTCCCCTCGCTGTCGCCGCAGCAGCAGTCGTCGCTCGCGCAGTACTACACGGTCCGCAAGGGCGGCATCGGCCGCGTTGCCGGCCTGGAAGCCCAGGCGTGGACGTTCGAACCGAAGGACGGCCTGCGCTACGGCCACGAGCTGTGGACCGATCCCACGACCGGCATCCTGCTCAAGGCGCGCATGATCAACGAGCGCGGCGAGGTCGTCGAGCAGATCGCGTTCCTCGACATCGTGCTCGGCGCCAAGCTCGGCCCCGAGGCGGCGAAGCCGACCTGGCCCGTGTCGCCCCCGGACTGGCAGGTCAGGCGGCCGCGGACGGGCAAGTTGGTCGAGGCGGACACCGGATGGGTGGTCGCGAAGCTGCCTCCGGGGTACGCCAAGGTGTCGGAAGGGCGGCTCGGCGGCCGGGGAGGCAAGTCCGACGGCGCCGCCCAGCTCGTGTACTCCGACGGCATGGTCGCGGTGAGCGTGTTCATCGACCAGCGCGGGGGCCCGCAGCGCCACGTCGGGCGCGCGCGGCAGGGGGGCCTCAACCAGTTTTCGGTGAAGCAGGACGACTACGTGATCACCGCGCTCGGCGAGGCGCCGCCCGACGCCGTCCAGGCGATCGCGACGTCGGTGACGCGCCGCTAGCCTGGTCTCAGCCCCATTCCGTCGATGCCACGGCCGGCGCGGGGCCTCACCCGCTCCCGATCCGGCCCGTCGATTCCCGCCAAGAGGAACCCATGACTCACCCGCTCACCCGTCCGCTCGCCTCGCTCGCGCTCGTCGCCGCCCTTGCTTCGCCGCTCGCGCTTCCCGCCGCCCAGGCGCAGGGACGCGCCGGGCTGCTGCCCGACTTCACCGAGCTCTACGAGAAGCAGGGCCCGGCCGTGGTCTCGATCGACGTGACGCAGCGCGCGCGCCGCGGGCAGCAGATGCCCGAGCTGTCCGAGGACGATCCGTTCTACGAGTTCTTCCGGCGCTTCGGGCCGGTCCCGCCCCGCCGCGGCTCGCCGCGTGACCAGGAGGCCCAGTCGACCGGCTCGGGCTTCATCGTCGGGGCCGACGGTTACATCGTGACCAACGCGCACGTCGTCGACGGCGCGGACGAGGTGAAGGTGCGGCTCTCGGACCGCCGGGAGTTCGTCGCCAAGGTCGTCGGCGCCGACAAGCGCACCGACGTCGCGCTGCTGCGCATCGAGGCGAAGGACCTGCCCAAGGTCACCGTCGGCGATCCCGACAAGCTCAAGGTCGGCGAGTGGGTCGTCGCGATCGGCAAGCCGTTCGGCCTCGAGAACACGATGACGGCCGGCATCGTCAGCGCCAAGGGGCGCGACCTGCCGCAGGAGAACCTCGTGCCGTTCATCCAGACCGACGTCGCGATCAACCCGGGCAACTCGGGCGGCCCGCTGTTCAACCTGAAGGGCGAGGTCGTCGGCATCAACTCGATGATCTATTCGCGCACCGGCGGCTACATGGGACTCGCGTTCGCGATCCCGATCGACGTCGCGATGAACACGGTCAACCAGCTGAAGGACAAGGGCCGCGTGACGCGCGGCCGCATCGGCGTGACGATCCAGGAGGTCTCGAAGGAGGCCGCGGAGGCGTTCGGGCTCAAGGCGCCGTCCGGGGCGCTCGTGAACTCGGTCGAGAAGGGCGGGCCGGCGGAGAAGGGCGGCGTCGAGCCCGGCGACATCATCCTCAAGGCCGACGGACGCGACGTGAAGAACAGCAACGACCTGCCGCGCATCATCACGGCGCTCCGGCCGGGCCAGCAGGTGAAGCTCGTGGTCTGGCGCAAGGGCACCCAGCGCGAGACGACGGTGACCGTCGCCGAGTTGCGCGAGGAACCCGCGCAGGCGCAGCGCCGCTCCGCGCCCGTGCCGAAGGAAAAGGCGAAGCCGAACCGGATGGGCCTCGTGCTCTCGGACCTCACCGACGAGCAGAAGAAGGAAGCCGACGTTAAGTCGGGCGTGCTGGTCGACGAGGTCACCAACGGCGTGCGCGGCAACGTGCAGCCGGGGGACGTGCTCCTCGAGGTCGTCAGCAAGGGCGTGACGACCGAGGCGAAGAGCGCCGCCCAGGTGAACGAGCTGCTCGGCAGGCTCGACAAGGGGGCCGCGGTGACGCTGCGCCTCAAGCGCGGCGAGAACCAGTTCTACGCGACCGTGCGCCTGCTCAACGGCGAGCCCTGACCGGCCGGGCGCGCGCCGCGATCGCGTCCGCCGACACGATGCGGTCACGTTGACGCGGCAACGTCGTCATCTTCTGGCGCAGCCTGGGCCGGACACCGGGGATGCCGGTGCCGGCCCGGTGCTGACGCTGGTCGTTCGCTCGTGGTGCAGCCTGTGCGACACGATGCGCGAGGCGCTCGCGCCCGTCGCCGCCCGCCACGGCGTGCGGGTCGCCGAGGTGGACCTCGACGCGCATCCCGACTGGGAGGAGCGCTTCGGCGAGCGCGTCCCGCTGCTGCTCGCGGGCGCGGCACCGGAGGGCGCGCCGCTCGCGGCGCTCACGCTCGACGCGACGGCGCTCGACGCATGGCTCACCGCGCGGGCTGTCGCGCGCGGCCGCGATTTCCGTTAGAATTCAAGGTTTTCCGCAACGCCTGCCCCGGCGCGCCCGTGCGTCGGCGGCGGCCTGGCCGTTCGCGGCCGACAGGGACCCGTGAAGCCGATCCGCAACTTCTCCATCATCGCCCACATCGACCACGGCAAGTCGACGCTCGCCGACCG
The DNA here is from genome assembly GCA_016704895.1 of Betaproteobacteria bacterium. Taxonomy (GTDB): domain Bacteria; phylum Pseudomonadota; class Gammaproteobacteria; order Burkholderiales; family Casimicrobiaceae; genus VBCG01. The sequence continues at coordinate 43,906 of JADIZG010000074.1, read as the reverse complement.
CTTCATCCAGCGCTGCGGCGGCCTCGCCGACCGCGAGATGGAGGCGCAGGTGCTCGACTCGATGGACCTCGAGCGCGAGCGCGGCATCACGATCAAGGCGCAGACCGCGGCGCTGACCTACAAGGCGCGCGACGGCGTCACCTACCGGCTGAACCTGATCGACACGCCGGGCCACGTCGACTTCGCCTACGAGGTGTCGCGCTCGCTCGCGGCCTGCGAGGGCGCGCTGCTCGTCGTCGACGCGTCGCAGGGCGTCGAGGCGCAGACGGTCGCGAACTGCTACACCGCCACCGAGCAGGGGGTCGAGGTGATCCCGGTGCTCAACAAGATCGACCTGCCGTCCGCCGACCCCGAGCGCGTGATCGAGGAGATCGAGGACATCATCGGCATCCCGGCGCAGGACGCGATCCGCGCCTCCGCGAAGACCGGCGTGGGGATCGACGACATCCTCGAGTCGGTGATCGCGCGCATCCCGCCGCCTTCGGGCGACGACGCCGCGCCGCTGCAGGCGCTGGTGATCGACGCCTGGTTCGACAACTACGTCGGCGTCATCATGCTCGTGCGCGTCATGAACGGGATACTGAAGCCGCGCGACAAGCTCTTGTTCATGGCCACCGGCGCGGCCCACGGCTGCGAGCAGGTCGGCGTGTTCACGCCGAAGGCGGTCGCGCGCGACTCGCTCGCCGCCGGCGAGGTCGGGTTCGTCGTCGCGGGCATCAAGGAGCTGGCCGAGGCGAAGGTCGGCGACACGATCACCCACTCGACGCGTCCCGCGCCGAGCCCGCTGCCCGGGTTCAAGGAGGTGAAGCCGCAGGTGTTCGCCGGCCTCTTCCCGGTCGAGTCGAACCAGTACGAGGCGCTGCGCGAGGCGCTCACCAAGCTCAAGCTGAACGACGCGTCGCTGCACTTCGAGCCCGAGGTCTCGCAGGCGCTGGGCTTCGGCTTCCGCTGCGGCTTCCTCGGCCTGCTGCACATGGACATCGTGCAGGAGCGGCTCGAGCGCGAGTACGACATGGACCTGATCACCACCGCGCCGTCGGTGATCTACGAGATCCTGCACCGGGACGGCACCGTGGCGGAGATCGACAACCCGTCGAAGCTCCCGGACCTCTCGCGCGTCGAGGAGATCCGCGAGCCGGTCATCACGGTCACGATCCTCGTGCCGCAGGAGTACGTCGGACCGGTCCTGACGCTGTGCACCGAGAAGCGGGGCGTCCAGAAGGACATGCAGTACCGCGGCCGCCAGGTGGTCATCCACTACGAGCTTCCGCTCGCCGAGGTCGTGATGGACTTCTTCGACCGGCTGAAGAGCGTGTCGCGCGGCTACGCGTCGATGGACTACGAGTTCAAGGAATTCCGCGCGGCCGACGTCGTGAAGCTCGACATCCTGATCAACGGCGACCGCGTCGACGCGCTCTCCGTGATGGTGCACCGGTCGGTCTCGCAGTTCCGCGGCCGCGAGGTCGTGCACAAGATGCGCGGGCTCATCCCGCGCCAGATGTTCGACGTCGCGATCCAGGCGGCCATCGGCGCCCAGATCATCGCGCGCGAGTCGGTGAAGGCGATGCGCAAGGACGTGATCGCCAAGTGCTACGGCGGCGACATCACGCGCAAGCGCAAGCTGCTCGAGAAGCAGAAGGCGGGCAAGAAGCGCATGAAGTCCGTCGGCAGCGTCGAGATCCCGCAGGAGGCGTTCCTCGCGATCCTCAAGGTCGGCGAGAAATGACCGCGTCCGGGGCGACGGGACGCGGCATCGGGGGCGCGAACGGCGGCAGGCCGTCGCCCGGCCGTGAGAGAATGCGGCGGCCCCGGTCGCCCGGACACCGACTCCATCGATGAACTTCGCGCTGATCCTGTTCCTCCTCACGGTCGCGACCGGCCTCGTCTGGGCGCTCGACCGCTTCGTGCTCGCGCGTCGGCGCGCGGCCGACGCGCCGGTGCCGGCGTGGATCGAGTACCCGGTGAGCTTCTTCCCGGTGCTGCTCGTCGTGTTCCTGCTGCGGAGCTTCGTCGCGGAGCCGTTCAAGATCCCGTCGTCGTCGATGCGGCCGACCCTCGAGGTCGGCGACTTCATCCTCGTCAACAAGTTCGCCTACGGCCTGCGCCTGCCGATCCTGGAGAAGAAGGTCGTGCCGACCGGCGATCCGAGGCGGGGCGACGTCATCGTGTTCCGCTACCCGGTCAACCCGTCGCAGGACTTCATCAAGCGGGTCGTGGGCCTCCCGGGCGACACGGTCGAGTACCGGGACAAGAAGCTCACGGTGAACGGCAAGCCGGTGCCGCGCGTTTCCGACGGCAACTACAGCTGGCTCGAGGGCCTGCGCTTCGAGACCACCGACCGTTTCGTCGAGCGCGCGGACGCAGGCCCGGCGCTCCACGACTACACGGTGGCCGTCAGCACCAGCGCCCCGACCGTCTACCCGCAGAACGTGCGGACGTTCCCGGGACGGGAACTGTGCGACTACAATAACGACGGGTTCACCTGCCGCGTGCCGCCCGGCCACTACTTCATGATGGGCGACAACCGCGATTTCTCGGACGACAGCCGCTACTGGGGCTTCGTGCCGGACGATCACATCCGCGGCAAGGCGTTCTTCATCTGGTTCAACTGGGACGACATCTCGAGCCTCGCGTTCAAGCGCGTCGGGAGCGGGATCCGATGAGGGGAGGGGCGATGACGGCATCGAAGCGTGCACAGGGCGGTCTGTCGATGATCGGTTTCCTGTTCGTGGCGGTCGTCATCGTCGTCGTCGCGATGGTGGGGTTCCGGGTCGCGCCGTCCTACGTCGAGTACTTCACGATCCGCTCCGCGATCGAGAAGTCGCTGCGCGACGCCCCGGATCCGACGGCGGCGGTCGTCAAGAAGTCCTTCGAGAAGTACATCGCCGCCGACTACATCGACTCGGTCACCGCGGCCGACCTCAACGTCGTCAAGGACGGCAACACGGTCACGGCGTCGCTCGACTGGCAGAAGCAGCTGCCTCTGGTCGGCAACGTGAGCCTGCTGCTCGACTTCGACGTCTCGGTCAGCCGCTAGCGCCCGATCCGCGCATGCCGGACGCGCTCCGCGGGCGGCTGGGCCACGACTTCGGCACGCCCGACCTCCTCACGCAGGCGCTGACGCACCGCAGCCGCGGCGCGCGCCACAACGAACGGCTCGAGTTCATCGGCGACGCGGTGCTGAACTGCGTCGTCGCGCTCGCGCTCTACGAGCGGTTTCCCGCCACCGACGAGGGCGACCTGTCGCGGGCGCGCGCCAGCCTCGTCAACCGCGACACGCTCGCGCGGATCGCCCGGAAGCTCGATCTGGGCGACGCGATCCGGCTGGGCGAAGGCGAGCAGCGAAGCGGCGGCGCCGAGCGCGGCTCGATCCTGGCCGATGCGCTCGAGGCGGTGTTCGGCGCGGTGTTCCTCGACGGCGGCTTCGAGGCGGCGCGGCGCGTCATCGTCCTGGCCTACGGCGACGAGCTCGCGCTCGCGGACCCGGCGACGCTCGGCAAGGACCCCAAGACGCGTCTGCAGGAATGGCTGCAGGCGCGCAGGATTCCGGTCCCCGAGTATGCGGTCGTCGGCACGCACGGCGAAGCGCATGCCCAGCAGTTCGCCGTCGAATGCCGCATCCCCGACCTCGGCGTCGTCGCGCCCGGCGTCGGTGCGAGCCGGCGGGCGGCCGAGCAGGACGCGGCGGAGCGCGCGTGGAGCGAGGTCGCCTCGCAGGCGCCGGGGCGGCGCGGGAGCGCGCGCCGTGAGCGACGAGGCGGTCCACCGCTGCGGACACGTCGCGATCGTCGGCCGTCCGTCGGTCGGCAAGTCGACGCTCGTCAACGCGCTCGTCGGCGAGCGCATCAGCATCACGTCGCGCAAGGCGCAGACGACGCGTCACCGCATCGTCGGCGTCCTGACCGAGCCCGGCGTCCAGTTCGTGTTCGTCGACACCCCCGGGTTCCAGACGCGGCACGGCTCGCCGCTCAACGCGCGGCTCAACCGGGCCGTCCGCGAGGCGCTGGCCGACGTCGACGTCGTCGTCTGGACGGTCGATGCGGCTCGCGTCAACGAAGCGGACCGGCGCGTGCTCGCGCTCGTTCCCGCCGGCAAGCCGGTGATCGCGGCGCTGAACAAGGTCGACCTCGTCGCCGACAAGGGCGCGCTGCTGCCGCGGATCGCCGAGATCGCGACGCTGCGCGAGTTCGCGGCCGTCGTGCCGTTGTCGGCGGAGCGCGGCACGCAGCTCGATGCGCTCAAGGGCGAGATCGCGAAGCTGCTCCCGGACGGGCCGCCGGTCTACGGACCGGAGGACCTGACCGACCGGGACGAGCGCTTCCTCGCCGCCGAGTACGTGCGGGAGCAGATCTTCCGGCGCCTGGGCGACGAGGTTCCCTACAGGACGACCGTCGGCATCGAGTCGTTCGAGCACGAGGGCGACGCGCGCCGCATCCACGCGGTCGTCTGGGTCGACAGGCCCGGCCAGCGCGCGATCCTGCTGGGCCAGGGCGGCGAGACGATGAAGACGATCGCGACCGACGCGCGCAAGTCGATGGTGCGGCTGTTCGGCGGCCGCGTGCACCTCGAGGTGTGGGTGCGCGTGAAGAAGGGCTGGGCCGACGACGACGCGGCGCTGGCGAAGCTCGGCTTCTAGGTCGGCCCCATGCCCCGTCCGCACGCCGGCCCGTTCCCCGCCGCGGGTCCCTGATGGCGCGCCGAGAGGTCGAACGGCGCGACGACCGCCCGGCGTTCGTGCTCCATGCGTGGCCGTACAAGGAGACGAGCCTGATCGTCGAGGTGTTCGCCGAAGGCGAGGGCCGCGTCGCGATGGTCGCGCGCGGCGCGAAGCGGCCGCGCTCCGAGCTGCACGGCGTGCTGCAGGCGTTCCAGCCGGTCACGCTCTCGTGGTCGGGCGCCGGCGAGCTCAAGACGCTGGTTCGCGCCGAGTGGCGCGGCGGCATGCCGCTGCCGTCGGGCTCCGCGCTGCTGTGCGGCTTCTACCTGAACGAGCTGCTGCTGAAGCTGCTGCCGCGCGAGGACCCGCACCCCCGGCTCTACGCGGCCTATCGCGACGCGCTCGGCGAGCTCGCCGCCGGCGCCGTCCAGGCGCCGGTGCTGCGCCGGTTCGAGCTCGCGCTGATGGCCGAGCTGGGCTATGCGCTGCAGCTCGCGACGGACGCCGACACCGGCGAGGCGATCGATCCGGACACGCGTTACCATTACGCGTTCGACCGCGGCGCCCAGCGCCGCGCGCCTCCGCCCGGCGTTCGCTGGCCGCTGGTGCGCGGCGCGACGCTGATCGCGCTCGGTGCCGGGCGCTACGACGACGCGGCGACCGCCGCCGAGGCGAAGCGCCTGATGCGCGAGATCATCGACCACCACCTCGAGGCCCGGACGATCATGAGCCGCAAGGTGGTGCGCGACCTGATGGCTCTCGACGAGGAAGGCAACGAATGATCGAGCTGGGCGTCAACATCGACCACGTCGCGACGATCCGCCAGGCGCGGCGCACCTACGAGCCCGACCCGGTGTGGGCGGCCGTCGAGGCGCACCTGGGCGGCGCGGACGGCATCACCGTGCACCTGCGCGAGGACCGCCGCCACATCCAGGACGAGGACGTGCGGCGCCTGCGCGAGCTCACGCACATCAAGCTCAACCTCGAGATGGCGGCCACGCCGGCGATGGTCGACATCGCGTGCAGGCTCGGTCCCGAGATGGCGATGCTCGTGCCCGAGGGCCGGCAGGAGGTCACGACCGAGGGCGGCCTCGACGTGGCGGGAGGGCGCAGGGCGCTCGCGGACGTGGTGAAGCGGCTCGCCGACGCCGGCATCGTCACGAGCGTGTTCATCGACGCCGAGCCCAGGCAGATCGAGGCGGCGGCGGCGATCGGCGCCCGGGTCTGCGAGCTGCACACGGGGCCGTACGCGCACGCGTTCCACGCGAAGGGCCGCGACGCGGAGAGCGCCGCGGTCGTCGCCGAGCTCGCGAAGCTCCGCGCGGCGGGCGACGCGATCCGCGCGGCGGGCATGCGCTTCAACGCCGGCCACGCGCTCAACTACTTCAACGTGGAGCCCGTGGCCGCCCTGGAGGGCGTGCGCGAGCTGCACATCGGGCACGCGATCGTGAGCCGCGCCGTGTTCGTCGGCATGCGCGAGGCGGTGCGCGAGATGAAGCGGCTGATCCGCGAGGGCGCCGCGAAGGCTTCGGGGCGCACGCCGTGACGGCGATGCCCCGCGGACCCGTGATGCTCGACGTCGAGGGGCTCGAGCTCGCGGCTGTCGACCGCGAGCGCCTCGCCCACCCGCTCGTCGGCGGCGTCATCCTGTTCACGCGCAACTATGCGGAGCCCGCGCAACTCGCGGCGCTCACCGCGTCGATCCGCGCGATGCGCGATTCGCGGCTGATCGTCGCCGTCGACCACGAGGGCGGGCGCGTGCAGCGCTTTCGCGCGGGCTTCACGGCGATCCCGCCGATGCGGCTCCTGGGCGAGACCTGGGACCGCGACGTGGCGCAGGCGGCGCGCGAGGCGGAGGCGCTCGGCCGCACGATCGCCGGCGAGCTGAGGCCCAGGGGCATCGACTTCAGCTTCACGCCGGTGCTGGATCTCGACTTCGGCAGCTCGGGCGTGATCGGCGACCGTGCGTTCCACCGCAATCCGAACGCGGTCGCGCACCTCGCGTCCGCGCTCCGGCGCGGGCTCAACGCAGGCGGGATGGCCGCCGTCGGCAAGCACTTCCCCGGGCACGGGTTCGTCGCGGCCGACTCGCACACCGACGTGCCGGTCGACGGGCGTCCGATGACCGCCATCGCGGCCGACGACCTCGTGCCCTTCGGCGCCCTCGTGCGCGGGGGCCTCGAGGCGATCATGCCCGCGCACGTGATCTACCCGGAGGTCGACGACAAGCCCGCCGGCTACTCGCGCGTCTGGCTGCAGGAGATCCTGCGCGGCCGCCTCGGGTTCGACGGCGTGATCTTCTCGGACGACCTCGGGATGGCCGGTGCGCACACCGCCGGCGACATCGTGGCGCGCGCGGAGGCCGCGGTCGTGGCGGGCTGCGACGTCGTGCTCACCTGCAACGACTTCGCCGCCGCGGACGACCTGCTGTCGCGCTGGACGCCGCCGCCGCAGCCGGACCTGGCGCGCCGCTGGGCGCGGATGGCCGGGAAATAGGGTCTGACCCCTATTTCCCCGCGGCGCGTCGCTCATCGAGCGCAGGTAGGCAACGAGGTCCGAGCGGACCTTCGCATCGGCGATCCCGTTGAAGTCCATCGAGCGCCCGGGCACGGCGCGCTCGGTGTCGGCGAGATAGTAGTCGAGCGCCTCGAGCGTCCACGTGTGCCCGGACTTGCGCATCGCGTCCGAGTAGGCGAATCCGGCGACCGCCCCGGCCTTGCGTCCCGCCACGTTCCAGAGCGGCGGGCCCTTCGAAGGCTTGCCGCCCCTTCGCGACGTCGTGGCAGGTCGAGCACCGACGGTCGAACGTCTTCGCGCCGGCCTCGGGGTCGGCGCGGGCAATGCGCTCGAGCAGCGCCGGATCGAGCGGCGGCGCGTAGCTCGACAGCGGGCCGCTGTCGGCGTGCGCGACCTGCGCGACGGCAGACAGGACCGCAAGGGCGAGCGAAGCTCGGCGCAGGACGCTCATCATGGAAGTCTCGACCGTCTCCGCCTTCGACGTCAATGCGGATGCGGCCAGCGCCCGCCGAGCTTCTTCGTGATGTCCTCGGCGATGTGCGCGACCACCGGTCCCAGCAGCCTGATGCGCGCGTCCGGCAGGCGCGAGACGGGGCCCGCGAGCGAGATCGCGCCCAGCGCCTCGGCGTGCTCGTCGTAGATCGGCGAGGCGACGCAGCGCGTCCCGATCAGGTGCTCCTCGTCGTCGAACGAGTAGCCGCGCTGCCGGATCACGCGCACGCTCGCCCACATCGTCTCGGGCGCGGTGATCGTGTTCTCGGTGATGCGCGGGAGCCCCTTCACCTTCAGGATCGCCTCGATCTGCTCGTCGGGGAGCGCCGCGAAGATCGCCTTGCCGACGCCCGACGCGTGCAGCGGCACGCGGCTGCCCAGCCGCACGATCGTGCGCATCGTCTCGCGGCACTGGACCTGGTCGATGAACACCGCCTCGGTGCCGTCGAGGATCGCGAGGTTCGCGGTCTCGCCCGCCTGCTCCATCAGCCGCCGCATGTACGGATGGCTCTGCGCGACCCAGTCGCGCGACGCGAGGAAGCTCGAGCCGACGGTGAACGCGTGGAGGCCGACGTACCAGAGGCCCAGGTCGCCGGCCTGGTAGACGTAGCCGCCGCGCTCGAGCGTCGCGAGCAGCCGGTGCGTCGTCGATGGCGGAAGCGTGACGCGATGCGCGATGTCGGTCAGCGTGAGCCCGCCTTCGGCGCGCGCGAGGCAGTCGAGGATCGACAGCCCGCGCGTCAGGCTCTGCACCTGCGCGCCGCCGGTCGACGACTCCGACCGGGTGCGGCCGCGCCGGGGCGGTGTGGCGGGTGGGGGACGGTGCGTGGTCGGCATGGCGGAGGTCTCCCCGCATTCTAGACGCACCGGCGTCGAATCCGCCAGACGGCAACGGGTTCCGTCAGGCGGAATCCGGCCGATTCCGGGACCGATTCGCCGCGGTGTAGAGTGTCGCGGCCTCGCGCCCGCGCGCGACCAACGAACGTCCACGAATGGGGATACGCATGATCACGAGCCGATGCTCGCGCGGCGTCGCGCGCCACCTGGGCGTCGCGGCCGTCGCCTTCGCCACCGCGCTGCCGCTCGCCGCCGCGGCACAGGAAGCGTGCAAGCCGCTCGCGATGAAGAGCCCGGCGCTCAAGCTCGACGAGGCCTACAGGATGGCCGAGGATCGCGCGAAGGCGTGGAAGCCCGACGTCGCGCCGGCGCGCATCACCAACACGATCCTGGGGCCGCTCAAGCCCGACGGTTCGTCGGAGTCCTGGAACATCCTGTTCTTCTCGCCGTCGGCGAACGCCCACGTGGCGATCAACACGTTCCGCGGGCAGCTCACGTGCTGGGCGCAGGCGGGCTCCGCGGGCCGCATGCCCGACCTGAAGCCCGGCTTCGTGCTCGACGGCGCGAAGCTCCACGAGATCGCGAAGAAGCACGGCGAGAAGCCGATCGCCGACGGCTTCTTCGTGATGATCGGGACCGCGGCGGCGCCGTCGAACCGACACGCGACCTGGAACGTCAACTTCAGCAAGGCGGACGGCAAGTCGTCGCCGCCGACGATCCTCGTCGACGCCAACACCGGGGCGGTCGAGAAGGTGCTTCGCTGACGGCCTGCGGCCGCGCGTCAGCGTCGGCGCCTTCAGGTGCGGCGTGACGTCGAAGCGCTCGCCGGCGATGTCGACCGCGTAACGCGCCCCGAGGATCGCGTCGTCGGCGAGCGGGGCGTCGGCGCGCGCGTAGGCCATCGCGACGGCGCGCCCGAGCCTGCGGCTGTAGCCGGCGCTCGTGAGCTCGCCGACGTTGCGCCCGTCCATCGTCACCGGCTCGCCGCCCCAGGGGAACGCGCGCGGATCGTCGAACGTGAACAGGACGAGGCGCTTGCGCGGACCGGCCGCGCGCTGCTTCTCGAGCGCCTCGCGGCCGAGGAACGCCGCGGGCTTGTCGAGCTTGACCGCGTAGCCCAGCCCCGCCTCCCACGGCGTCTCGTCCGGCGACAGCTCGGCGCCCCATGCGCGGCGGCCGGCCTCGATGCGCAGCGCGTCGATCGTGTAGTAGCCGGCGTCCTTCAGGCCGAACCGCGTCCCGGCCTCCGCGAGCGCGTCGTAGAGCGTCGCGCACTGCTCGACCGGCACATAGAGCTCGTAGCCCGGACCGCCGACGTAGCTCATCCGTGCCGCGCGCACGCGCGCGTAGCCGACGTCGATCGTCGCGACGTGCGCGAACGGCAGCGCGTCGCGGCCGAGGGAATCCGACGAGAGCGACTCGAGGAGCGGCTGCGCCTTCGGTCCCATCACCGAGATCACCGACCACGCGCCGGTGACGTCGACGAGCGCCGCGTGTTCGTCGGGACCGACGTGGCGCTCGATCCAGGAGAAGTCGCGCGTCGCCTGCGCCGAGCCCGTGAGGATGAAGAACTCGCGCTCGGCGACGCGCAGCACCGTGAGGTCGCTCTCGAAGCCGCCGCGGGCGTTGAGCATCGCCGTGTAGACCATCCGCCCGGGCGGCACGTCGATCTCGTTGGCGCACAGCCGCTGCAGGACGGCGAGCGCGTCGCGCCCCTTGAGCACGAATTTCGAGAACGACGTCTGGTCGAACACCACCGCATCTTCGCGGCAGGCGCGCTGTTCCTCGAGCACCCATGGCAGCCACGCCGGGGTGTCGAGGGTCGGCGCGGCCGGGCGCTCGCCCTCCGGCAGGAAGTAGTTCGCGCGCTCCCACCCCAGCTTGCTCCCGAACACGGCACCCTTCGCGGCGAGGCGGTCGTAGAGCGGCGAGCGGCGCAGCGGTCGCACCGTCGCGAGCTCCTCGCGCGGCCAGCGCATCGCATAGTGCAGCCCCAGCGACTCGACGGTGCGGTCGGCAAGGTGGCGGCGGTTCGCGTGGAACGGCGCGAAGCGGCGGATGTCGACGTCCCACAGGTCGAGCGGGGCCTCGCCGTCGACGACCCACTGCGCGACGAGCTTGCCCGCGCCCCCGGAGTTCGCGATGCCCGCCGAGTTGAAGCCGGCGCATACGAAGTAGCCGGCGAGCGACGGCGCCTCGCCGAGGATGAAGTTGCCGTCGCCGGTGAAGCTCTCGGGGCCGTTCAGCAGCATCTTCACCTGCGCGGTCTCGAGGCAAGGCGTGCGGTGGATCGCGTTGGTCATCAGGGGCTCGAACTGGTCCCAGTCCTCGGGCAGGAGCTGGAACTCGAAGCGATCCGGGATCGGGTCGACGTTCCACGGCTTGGCGACGGGCTCGAAGCCGCCCATCACGAGGCCGCCCACCTCCTCCTTGAAATAGATGTAGCCGTCCGGATCCCGGACGACCGGATGGTCGGGGGCGACGCCGGCGATCGGCTCGGTGACGATGTAGAAGTGCTCGGCCGCGTAGAGTGGCACGTCGACGCCGGCGAGGCGGCCGAACGAGCGCGCCCACTGCCCGGCGCAGTTCACGACGACGTCGCAGTCGATCGCGCGCGGTTCGCCGTCGACGAGGACGTCGACGCCGGTCGCGCGGCCGCCCCGGGTGCGCACCGCCGTCACGCGCACGCCCTCGACGATGCGCGCGCCGCCCATCCGCGCGCCGCGAGCGAGCGACTGCGTGAGGTCGGTCGGGTTCACCTTGCCGTCGCCCGGGATCCAGACCGCGCCGGCGAGGTCGTCGGTGCGCAGGATCGGCGAGCGGCGGCCCGCCTCGGCGGGCGACACGAACTCGAACTCGATCCCGAAGCTCTTCGCGCGCGCCATCTGGCGGCGGAAGAGCTTGAGCCGCTCCGGCGTCTTCGCGACGTTGAGCGAGCCGCAGCGCTTCCACCCGGTCGCGAGCCCGGTCTCCTGCTCGAGCGTCGAGTAGAGCTCGATGCCGTAGCGGCTCATGCGCGTCATGTTGCGCGTGGGCCGGTACTGGCCGACGAGCCCCGCGGCGTGCCACGTCGTGCCGCAGGTGAGCTTGCCCTGCTCGAGCAGGACGACGTCGCGCCAGCCCAGCTTCGTCAGGTGGTAGGCGGTCGAGCAGCCGGCGATGCCGCCGCCGACGATGACGACGCGGGCATGGGAGGGGAGGGCAGGGGACATGGGATCGTGGGTCGCAGGACGATGAATCAGAATCGCAGCGCGGCGACGCCGGCGACGACCGCCGCCGCCCCGGCCATCCGCCGCCAGCCGAAGCCTTCCTTCAGCACGAGCGCGCCGATGCCGGCCGCGAACAGCACCGACACCTCGCGCAACGCGGCGACGACCGCGACCGGCGCGCGCGTCATCGCCCAGAGCGCGATGCCGTAGGCGGCCAGGCTCGCGGCGCCGCCCGCGATGCCGCGGCGCCAGCGGGAAGCGATGTAGGCGAACGCCGGCCGGCCGCGAGTCGCGCCGATCCAGGCGAGATACGGCATCCCCTCGAGGAAGATGAGCCAGCAGACGTAGCTCGCCGCGTTGCCCGACGCGCGGGCGCCGGCGCCGTCGACGAGCGTGTAGACCGCGATGATCAGCGCGTTGCCGAGCGCCCATCCGGCCGCTGCCGGCGTGTGTCGCCCGCCCGCGTACCAGGCGATGACCAGGATGCCCAGCGAGATGAGCGCGATCCCGGCGAGCATCGTCGCCGTGGGGCGCTCGCCGAGGAACACGACGCCCAGCAGCGTGACGATCAGCGGCGCGACGCCGCGCATCAGCGGGTAGGCGAACGACAGGTCGCCGCGCCGGTAGGCGCCCGCGAGCGTGACGTAGTAGGCGAAGTGGATCGCGGCCGAGAGCGCCATGAACGGCCACGCCGCGCGGACCGGGAACGCCACGAACGGCAGCAGCGCCAGCGCGACGACCGACGAGCCGGCGACGATCAGCGCGGTGTCGAGCAGCGGCTCGCCGGCCGCCGACTTCAGCATCGCGTTCCACAGCGCGTGCAGGAAGCCGGCGCCGAGCACGGCGAGCGTCACCGGCAGCGTGATCTCCGCGGCGGGCATCGGCGGTCAGAGCAGGCGCATGCGGACGGCGCGCGCGCAGGAGCGCGGTAGCGGGAGTGCGGCCCTTGCCATCGAGGGCCTACGCGGTCTTCGGCTTGCCCTTGGACCAGCGGCGCCCGGGGGCGCCCTCGGTCTCGGGCGGCTTGAGGCGCGTGTGCGCGAGCACGCCCGCCTGCTCGAGGATCGGGTAGGCGATCGAGCAGACGTGCGAGTTGATGCGCTTCATGTCGGAGATCAGGTCGAGGTGCAGCGACGAGGTCTCGATGCTCTCGACCGTGTTGCCGGCGAGGCGGCCGAGGTGCGAGTCCGCGTAGGCGCGCTCGAGGTCGCGGAACAGCACCTTCTGCGCGAGCAGCTCCTGCGCGCTCTTCAGGTCGCCGTTCAGGAACACGCTCATCCCGAGGCGCAGGTTCGCGACCAGCCGCGCGTGCAGGTCGCAGATCTCGGCCATGCCCGCCTCGGAGAAGTTGCGTCCCTTCTCGATCTTCTTGTCCTCGATGTCGGACAGGATGCGCTCGACGATGTCGCCGACCTGCTCGAGGTTGATCGTGAACGACACGATGTCCGTCCAGCGGCGGCCTTCCTTCTCCTCGAGCGCCTCGCGCGAGATCTGCGTCAGGTAGAGCTTCACCGCCGTGTAGAGCGAGTCGACCGTGTCGTCCATCCCACGCAGGCGCTCGCGAGAGCGCGCGGTCGTTGGTCTTCAGCACCGTCAGCATGCCGGTCAGCATCTGCTCGACCGCGTCGCCGATCCGCATCGCCTCGCGTGCGGCGTTCGAGATCGCGAGCGGCGGCGAGTCGAGCGCCGACGGGTCGAGGTGGCGCGGCTTGGACGGGTCGTCCTCGATCGGTCGCGCCGGGAGCAGGCGCTCGGCGACGCGGGCGATCGACTCGGTCCAGAACAGGAACGCGAGCGCGATGCCGAGGTTGAACACCAGGTGGAACGCGACGACCTCCTGCCCGGCGCCGAGGGCGAGCGATTCGACCAGCCGAAGGAGCGGGCCGACGAGTGGGATCGCGACGACGCAGCCGATCAGCTTGAACAGGAAGTTGCCGAGCGTGACGCGGCGGGCCTCGGGCGGCGAGCGCAGCGTCGAGAGCATCCCCAGCATGCCGCTGCCGAGGTTCGCGCCCAGCACGAGGCCGAGCGCGACCGGGGGCCCGATCACGCCGAGCTCGGCCAGCGCCGCGACCAGCAGCACGACGGCGAGGCTCGAGTAGCAGAGGATCGTGACGAGCGCGGCGACGAGCACGTCGAGCAGCACGTCGCCGGTCAGCGAGGCGAACAGGACCTTGACGCCGGCCGCGCCGACGATCGGCTGCGCCGCCACCCGGATCCACTGCAGCGCGAAGATGATGAGGCCCAGCCCGATCAGGATGCGGCCGAAGCGCCCTGCCGGCGTCGACTGGCGCGAGAGGAACAGCACGACGCCGCAGAAGATCAGCAGCGGCGCGAGCCACGAGAGATCGAACGACAGCACGACGGTGACGATCGAGGTGCCGACGTCGGCGCCGAGCATCACGGCGAGCGCGCTCGCCGTCGTGACGAGGCCCTGGCCGGCGAACGCCGCGACGATGAGCGCCGTCGCGGTCGAGCTCTGGATCAGCCCGGTGACGCCGATGCCCGCGGCGAATGCGGCGAAACGGCTGCGCGCCACGCTCCTGCGCAGGATCCGCCGCAGGTCGCCGCCGTACAGCCGCAGGATGCCGGTGCGCACGATGTGCGTGCCCCAGACGAGCAGCGAGACGCCGGCCAGCAGGTTGAGGAGCGTCTGCATCAGGACTTCCCCGCCGCTGGGCTCCCCCGGGCCCGCGCCTGGCTCGCCTCGACCTCGCCGATCGCCTCGTCGAGGATGTCGAACGCGCGGTCGAGGTCGCGCTCGGCGATCACGAGCGGCGGCGAGAGCGTGATCACGTTGCCCTGGCCGACCTTGAACGACAGGCCGCGCGCGAGGCAGGCGTACATGACGCGCTCGGCCTCGGTCCTGGCGGGCGAACCGTCCGGCTTGACGAGCTCGAGCCCGAGCAGCAGGCCCACGCCGCGCACGTCGCCGACGAGCGGGTGGCGCCCTGCGATCGTGCGCAGACGGTCGATGGCGCGATCGCCGAGTACGTTCGCGCGCTCGAGCAGGCGCTCGTCCTCGATCACGTCGAGCGTGGCGAGCGCGGCCGCGCAACCGACCGAGCTCTTCTCGTGCGTGTAGTGACCCAGCGCCCGGTCCCCCGCCACGTCGAGGTCGCGCCGGGCGATCAGCGCGGCCATCGGGAACACGGCGCCGCCCAGGCCCTTGCCGAGCACGACCATGTCCGGGACGATGCCGTAGCGCTCGAACGCGAACATCGTCCCCGTCCGGCCGAGCCCGATCGGCACCTCGTCGAGGATCAGCAGCGCGCCGTGGCGGTCGCAGGCCCGGCGCAGCGCGCGGTAGTACGACGCCGGCGGGATCTGCACGTCGGTGCAGCGCACCGTCTCGACGATCACCGCGGCGACGTCCTCCTCCTTGCCCAGCACGTAGTCGACGTACTCGGCGCAGCGGGCGTTGCACGCGCCGCCGCAGCCGAAGCGGCAGTCGCGCGGGTCGCAGGGCGGCACGTGCTCGGCGCCGGGCATCAGCGGCCCCATGTCGCGGCGGAACACCGCCTCGCCGCCGATCGAGATCGCGTCGAGCGAGGCGCCGTGGAACGCGTCCCACATCGAGATCGTCTTGTGCCGTCCGGTGGCGACGCGGGCGAGCTTGAGCGCCATGCCGATGGCGAGCGTCCCGCCCTGCCGTGGAAGTCCATGAACCGGCGCCCGTCGACGTCGGTGAGCCAGATGCCCTCGGCCTCGACGAGCGCGTCGAAGCAGGGCGTCGACAGCGACTGGTGCAGGTAGGCGTCCGCGTCGCGGTCGAGCAGGGCGCGCGTCGACCCGCGCACGTGGTCGCGTTCCCACGCGCGGCGCAGCGGCGACAGGTTGACGTCGCCCTCGGCGGTGTCAGGCACGTGCCTGACACGCGGGGTCCCGTCGCTCATGGCGCTCACGGTGTCAGGCTCGTGCCGGGCTCGTGCCTGACACCTGGGGTGGCGTCACCACGGCAGCGAATACGTCTTGACGTTGGTGAAGCTCTTCATCGCTTCCTGGACGCCCTCCTTGTAGCCCAGCCCGGAGTCCTTGATGCCGCCGAACGGCGTGAGCTCGAGCCGGTAGCCGGGGACCTCGCGCACGTTGACCGTCCCGACGTTGAGCTCGCGCACGAAGCGCGTGACGTAGTCGAGCCGGTTGGTGCAGACCGCCGAGGACAGCCCGTAGGCGGTCCCGTTCGCGATGGCGATCGCGTGGTCGATGTCGCGGAAGCGGATCACCGGCGACACCGGGCCGAAGGTCTCGGTCCTCACGACGTCCATCGCAGGGTCGACGTGGTCGATGACCGTGGGGGAGTAGACGGCGCCGCGGCGGACGTTGCCGACCAGGAGCTTCGCGCCGCGGGCGACGGCGTCGTTCACGCGCGCCTCGAAGTTCTTCGCCGCCGCCTCGTCGATGACCGTCCCCATCTCCAGCGAGTCGTCCATCGGGTCGCCGTAGCTCCACGCCTTCGTCTTCGCGACGAGCCGCTCGACGAACGCGTCGGCCACCTTCTCGTGCACGAGCATGCGCTTGACCGCGGTGCAGCGTTGCCCCGAGTTCTTGTACGAGCCCGCCGCCGCGAGCGACGCCGCCTCGTCGAGGTCGGCATCCTCCATCACGATGATCGGATCGTTGCCGCCGAGCTCGAGCACCTGCCGCTTGTAGACCGCCTTCGCGGCGATGTATTTGCCGACCGGCACGCCGCCGGTGAACGTGACGAGGTCGATGTCCGGGTTGACGAGCATCTCGTCGGCGATCTCGCGCGGGTCGCCGGTGACGATCTGGAGCATCTCGGGCGGCAGGCCGGCCTCGTAGAGGATGTCGGCCAGCACGACGGCCGAGAGCGGCGTCTTCTCGGTCGGCTTGAGCACCATCCGGTTGTTGGTCGCGACCGAGGGCGCGATCTTGTGCGCGACCTGGTTCAGCGGGTGGTTGAACGGCGTGATGGCGCTGATGGCGCCCAGCAGCGGCTCGCGCAGCGTGTAGACCTTGCGCGACTTGCCGTGCGGCGTCAGGTCGCACGAGAACACCTGCCCGTCGTCGTTGAGCGCCGCGTTGCCGGCGAACACGAACACGTCGCAGGCGCGGCCGACCTCGTAGCGCGAGTCCTTCTTGCCGATGCCGCACTCGGCGGTGATCAGGTCGGAGATCGCCTCGGCGCGCGAACGGATGATCTCGGCGGTGCGCCGGCAGATCTCGTAGCGCTGGTAGCGCGTGAGCGTCGGCTTGTAGGCCCGGGCGATCGCGAAGGCCCGCCGGATCTCCTCGACGCTCGCCTTCGGCACCGTGCCGACCACGGCGCCCGTGTAGGGGTTGTGCACCTCGATCACGCGGCTGCCGCCGACGCGCTCGCCGCCGATGCGCATCTTCTCGTGGAGCGCGTGGCCGGCGCGGATCCCGGCGAGGTCGGTCATCGTGTTCATCGTCGGGTCATCCGAGGCGGTTGAGCGCGAGGTCGAAGGCGTCGAAGTTGCGCCAGCGGCGGTCGGGCAGGTCGGGCGCGAGGCGATTGGCGATCAGCGGCACCTGCTGCTCCGAGACGCCGCCGTGCGAGCGCAGCGGCGCGTCGAGGCCGGTGAGGTCGTGCCGCGTGCGGCTCGTGCCGAGCGTCCACAGCCGCTCGGCGACGACGACGATGTCGCCGACGCGGTCGGGCGGCAATTCGTAGCGGCGGCACGCCTCGTCGCGGCCGTGGACCTGCCAGATGCCCGGCACCGAGCGCAGGCGCACCTCGGCGTCGCCGACGGTCTCCTGCGGCAGGTAGATCGTCGCGAACGAGCCCAGCGCGCCGTGGTGGACGACGTACGGGTCGGTGATCGGCAGGATCACGCGCGCGGTCCCCGCGCCGTACCAGTGGTCGGCGAGGTCCTGCAGGAACACGATGTTCGGGCGGCCGAACGCGTCGGTCTTCGCGTTCATCCCGTGGTCGGCGGTCACGACGATCGTCGCGCCGAGCCGGTCGAGCTTCGCGAGGTAGCCGTCCATCATCGCGACGAACGCGTTCGCGCCGGGCGTGCCCGGCGCATGCTTGTGCTGCACGTAGTCGGTCGTCGACAGGTACAGGATGTCGGGCCGCTCGCGCTCGAGCAGCGCCACGCCCGCGGCGAACACGAACTCGGAGAGCGCGGCGCTGTAGACCGACGGGAGCGGCATGCCGGTGAGGCCCATCGCATCGACGATGCCGTTCTCGACCGCGGTGACCTTGTCCGCCTTCTCCGACGAGAAGCAGATTCCCTTCATCCTGTGGCCGAGCAGCGCGCGGAGCTTGTCCTTCGCCGTGACGACGGCGACCTTCGCTCCTGCGTCCGCGAACGCCGCGAGCAGCGTGCCGCCGCGCAGGTAGCGCGGGTCGTTCATCATCACCTCGGCCTGCGCGTCGCGGTCCCAGAAGTAGTTGCCGCAGATGCCGTGCACCGAGGGCGGCGCGCCGGTGACGATCGACAGGTTGTTGGGGTTCGTGAACGACGGGACCACGCAGTCGGCCGTGAGGCAGGTGCCGCGCGTCACGAGGCTCGCGAACCACGGGGCGGCGCCCGCGCCGATCGCGAGGTTGAGGTAGTCGGGCTCGCAGCCGTCGACGCACACGATCACGACGGGGCCGGAGGGCGGGCGGTAGGTGCGGCCGTGCAGGGAGACGGAGTTCATCGGGGGCGTCGTGGGTCAGGCGGACCGGCGCGTGCGCCGGGACTTGGGGGCGGGCAGCGGCGAGCCCGTCTTGCGGTGCATCCGCTCGCGGCTCGCCATCACGTGGTCGTGCAGCCGGCGACCGGCGGCCGCGGCCTGGCCGGCGGCGATGCAGTCGACGATGCCGCGGTGCTCCTCGAGCGACACCGACGGGATGCCCGACTGGTCGAGCGTGGCACGGCGGTAGAGCGACAGCTCGTTGACGAGGCGGCGGTAGAGCGCGAGGAGCTTGGCGTTGCCGGCGAGCTCGACCACGCGATCGTGGAACGCGACGTTGGCGTCGTGGTAGGTGTCGAGGTCGCCGCGCCCCACCGCACGCTCCATGCGCTCGAGGCGCGAGCGGAGGTCGGCGACGTCCGGGGCCTCCACGTTCTGCGTGGCGCGGCGCCCGGCGTACTCGTCGAGGACCGCGCGGAGCTCGTAGATCTCGTCGGCCTCGGCGATGCCGATCTGGCGCACGAACACGCCGCGATTCTTCTCGAGGCGGACGAGGCCGGCGACCTCGAGCGCGCGGAACGCCTCCCGTACCGGCCCGCGCGAGACGCCCAGCATCCGCGCGACCGTGTCCTCGTTGAGCTTGGCCCCGACGTCGAGCTCGCCGGCGAGGATCATCCGCTCGAGCTCGCGCTGCACCAGCATGGGCAGCGAGCTGGTCCGGACGAGCGCGATGCTCTCCGCGGCGGGAGCGGGTGCCGGCGTCGCCTGGCGCGGCGGACGCGGGCGCGCGGCGGGCGAGTCGGTCGGCGCGGGGCTGCTGGACTTGGCCATGTTGCCTATTGGAATGCGTAGGGTGTAGATTGTCAACAATCTGCAATCCTGCCGGCGCACACTGCCGGACGCACACGATGCTGCACGGCGAGGACGACACGACCGCGACGGGCTCCGGCCGGCTGGCCGAGCGTTGCCGTTGCGCACGCCTCCGCGTAGCATCCGCGCCAATCGACCCGCGCCGCACCGGCGGGGCGTTCCGTTCCCCTCCACGCTAGGAGCACACCGATGAACGTCGATCGACCCTTCCGCCGGCTCGCCGTCGCGCTCGCCGCCACGGCTTTCGCCGTCTCCGGCGCCGCGCTCGCGCAGAAGACGCCGCTCACCGTCTACACCGCGCTCGAGACCGACCAGCTCAAGGCCTACCAGGAGGGCTTCAACAAGGCGCATCCCGACATCGAGATCACCTGGGTGCGCGACTCGACCGGCGTGATCACCGCGAAGCTCCTTGCCGAGAAGGCGAACCCGAGGGCCGACGTCGTGATGGGCGTCGCCGCGACGAGCATGGGCGTCTTCGACGCCGAGGGCATGCTGCAGGCGTATGCGCCGCAGGGTCTCTCGCGCATCGCGTCGCAGTACCGCGATCCGAAGAACCCGCCGGCATGGGTCGGCATGGACGTGTGGGGCGCGACGATCTGCTTCAACACGGTCGAGGCCGCGAAGCGCGGGATCCCGAAGCCCGAGACCTGGAAGGACCTGACCAAGCCGATCTACAAGGGCCAGATCGTGATGCCGCACCCGGCCTCGTCGGGCACCGGCTTCTTCGACGTGACCGCCTGGCTGCAGATGTTCGGCGAGGCCGAGGGCTGGAAGTTCATGGACGGGCTGCACGAGAACATCGCGCAGTACATGCACTCGGGATCGAAGCCGTGCGCCTCGGCCGCCAACGGCGAGTACGTCGTCGGCATCTCGTTCGAGTACCGGGCGAACCGCGAGAAGGCGCAGGGCAAGCCGATCGACCTCGTGTTCCCGAAGGAAGGCCTGGGCTGGGATCTCGAGGCGATCGGGATCCACAAGGGCACGAAGCAGCAGGCCGCCGCGCAGAAGCTGGTGGACTGGGCCGTGTCCGACCCGGCGATGGCGCTCTACGCGAAGAACTTCGCGATCGTCGCGGTGCCGAGCCTGTCGCAACCGCTGCCGAACGTGCCGGCCAACTACGGCTCGATGCTCGCGAAGAACGACTTCGCGTGGGCGGCGAAGAACCGAGACAAGATCCTCGCCGAGTGGAGCCGGCGGTACGAGTCGAAGGCCGCGCCGAAGTAGGCCGGGCGTCCGACGGTTGACCGGCGCCTCGTCGGAAGCGCGGCGCCGGCGCAGGCGCCGGTCAACTGCCGGTTGGAGCGGCGGCCTGCGCGGCCGCTCAATCCGGCGGGAGCGGACATCGATGGCGGAAGGCGGCCCCACGGCAGATCGTCGCTTCCCGCGCGTCTTCGTGGGCGATTGATGGAAGGCACCCAACCCGTGGCGGACGCGCTCAGGATCGAATCGATCCACAAGTCGTTCGGCAGCTTCGTCGCGCTGAAGTCGATCGATCTCGCGATCCACCCGGGGGAACTCGTCTGCTTCCTCGGACCGTCCGGCTGCGGCAAGACGACGCTGCTGCGCATCATCGCGGGCCTCGAGAGCCAGACCGCGGGACGCGTCATCCAGAACGGGCGCGACGTGTCGAATGCGCCGCCCGCCGCGCGCGACTACGGGATCGTGTTCCAGTCCTACGCGCTGTTCCCGAACCTCACGATCAAGGACAACGTCGCCTACGGCCTCGTCAACCGGCGGCGCGACCGCGCGGCGATCGACGCGCGCGTCGCCGAGCTCCTGAAGCTCGTCGGTCTCCCGACCGAGGGCCCGAAGTACCCGGGCCAGCTTTCCGGCGGCCAGCAGCAGCGCATCGCCCTCGCCCGTGCACTGGCGACCGCGCCATCGCTGCTCCTGCTCGACGAGCCGCTCTCGGCGCTCGACGCGAAGGAGCGCGACCGGCTGCGCGGCGAGATCCGGCAGCTCCAGCGGCGCCTGAAGGTCACGACGATCATGGTCACGCACGACCAGGAGGAGGCGCTGTCGATGGCCGACCGCGTCGTCGTGATGAACCACGGCGCGATCGAGCAGATCGGCACGCCGCTCGAGGTCTACGAGCGGCCCGCGACGCCTTTCGTCGCCGACTTCCTCGGCAAGGTGAACGTGCTGAAGGCGACGTGCGTCGGCGGCGGGCGCTACCGCGTCGGCAGCAGGGAGATCGCGACCGGCGCGAACGGCATGGCGACGGGCGATGCCGTCCGGCTCTACCTGCGGCCCGAGGACAGGATCCTCGCCGACTCGGGCCCGGTCGAGACGATGCCCAACGCGCAGTCGGGCATCGTGCGCAACGTCGACTTCCTCGGAACCTACTGCCTCGCGAGCCTCGACGTCGACGGTTTCGACGGCCAGCGGATGCTCGTGTATTTCTCGCTCAACCAGACGCTCGAGCTCGGCGTCCGGGAAGGAGCGCGCGTCGCGTTCGCGCTGCGCCCCGAGCGCGTGCGCGTCTTCGCCGCGTGAGCGACCCGAGGTACCGCAGCCGGCGGGAGGCCGCGTGAGCGGGACACTCGCAGCGGGCCCCGCGCCGGTCGCGTCCCGCCGGCTCGCGCTCGCGGGCGAGGCGCTTGCGGCGCGCGGCGGGCTCGTGCTCGTGGCGGTGGCGCTCTTCGTGTTCCTGACCGCGCCGCTGGCCGCGCTCCTGATCCGCGCGATCCAGGACAAGGGCGGCGCCTACGTCGGGCTCGCGAACTTCGTGCAGTACTTCGCGTCGCCCGCGTTCTCGCGCTCGGCGGGCAACACGCTGACGTTCGCGCTGGTGACGACGTTCCTGACGGTGCCGCTCGCGTTCGCGTTCGCCTACGCGATCCAGCGCAGCTGCATCCGCGCCAAGTGGCTGTGGCGCAACATCGCGCTGGTGCCGATCCTCGCGCCCTCGCTGCTCGCGGCGCTGTCGTTCATCTACCTGTTCGGCAACCAGGGAGTCCTCAAGGGCGTCCTGCCCTGGTTCGGCCTCACGACGATCTACGGGCTGCCGGGCATGGTGCTGTCGATGACGTTCTCGGCGTTCCCGCACGCGGTGATGATCCTGCTCGCGTCGCTCTCGCTCTCGGACGCCCGTCTGTACGAGGCGGCGGACTCGCTCGCCACCTCCGAGTGGCGCAAGTTCGTCACGATCACGCTGCCGGGCGCGCGCTACGGCATCATCTCGGCCGCGATGGTCGTGTTCACGATGGCGGTCTCGGAGTTCGGCGTGCCCAAGGTGATCGGCGCGAACTACAGCGTGCTCGCGATCGACATCTACAAGCAGGTGATCGGCCAGCAGAACTTCCAGATCGGCGCGGTCGTCGGCCTGATCCTGCTGGTCCCGGCGCTCGTCGCGTTCTTCGTCGACCACGCGGTGCGCGTGCGGCAGAAGGCGCTCCTGTCCGCGCGCAGCGTCCCGTACGTGCCGAAGCCCGCGCCGGTCCGCGACCGCCTGCTGCTCGCGTTCGTGCTGCTGATGTCCGCCGCGATGCTGGCGGTGATCGGCATGGCGGTGTTCGGCTCGTTCGTGAAGGTCTGGCCGTACAACCTGTCGTTCACGCTCAACCACTACACGTATGGGTTCGAGGAAGCGGGCGTCGAGAACGCGTACCGGAACAGCCTGACGATGGCCGCCTGGTGCGCGCTCATCGGCGCGCTGCTCACCTTCGCCGGCGCCTACTGGCTCGAGAAGACGCGCGGGGCGGACTTCGTCCGGCCGATCGTGCGGCTGCAGGCGATGCTGCCGATGGCGATCCCCGGGCTCGTGCTCGGCATCGGCTACATCCTGTTCTTCAACCACCCGGCGAACCCGCTCAACGTCGTCTACGGCACGATGGGGATCCTGGTGCTCTCGACGATCGTCCATTTCTACTCGTCGTCCCACCTGACGGCGGTCACGGCGCTCAAGCAGCTCGACAACGAGTTCGAGTCGGTGTCGGCGTCGCTGAAGGTGCCGTTCTACAAGACTTTCTCGCGCGTGACCGTGCCCGTCTGCCTGCCCTCGATCATCGACATCAGCCGCTACTACTTCGTCAATGCGATGACGACGATCTCGGCGGTCGTGTTCCTGTACTCGCCGAAGACGATGCTGGCCGCCATCTCGATCGTGCAGCTCGACGAAGCCGGTGCGATCGGCTCCGCCGCGGCGATGGCCACGCTGATCGTCGCGACGTCGGGCGTCGTCACGCTGCTGTCGTTCGCCGTCGAAGGGTGGCTGCTGAGGCGCACCCAGGGCTGGCGCCGCGCCGCTCCCACCCGCTGATCCGCTTCCGGAGGAACCATGGGACTCCCTTCCCGCGACCCGATCCTGCTGACGCCCGGGCCGCTCACGACAACGCTCGAGACCAGGACGGCGATGCTCCGCGACTGGGGGTCGTGGGACGCCTCGTTCAACGCCATCACCGCGAACGTGCGGCGGCGATTGCTCGACGTCGTGAACGGCCACGCGACGCACGTGTGTGTCCCGATGCAGGGCAGCGGGACGTTCTCGGTCGAGGCGGCGGTCAACACGACCGTGCCGCGCGACGGGCACCTGCTCGTGCTGATCAACGGCGCCTACGGCAAGCGCCTCGCGAAGCTCGCGCAGATGATGGGGCGCCGGGTGTCGGTGTTCGAGACCGCGGACGACGTCCCGACGACCGCCGAGGACGTCGACAGGCTGCTCGCAAAGGACGCGTCGATCACCCACGTCGGGCTGATTCACTGCGAGACGTCGACGGGCATCCTGAACCCGCTGCCGGCGATCGCCGCGACGGTGGCCCGGCACGGCCGGAGGCTGATCGTCGACGCGATGAGCTCGTTCGGCGCGCTGCCGATCGACGTGTCGACGACGCCCATCGATGCGCTGGTCGCGGCCTCCGGCAAGTGCGTCGAGGGCCCGCCCGGCATGGGTTTCGTCATCGTGCGGCGCTCGACGCTCGAGGGATGCGAGGGACGTTCGAGCTCGCTCGCGCTCGACCTCCACGACCAGTGGGTCTACATGGAGAAGACGACCCAGTGGCGCTACACGCCGCCCACGCACGTCGTCGTCGCGTTCAACGCCGCGCTCGAGCAGTTCGTCGCCGAGGGCGGGCAGCCGGCGCGGCTGGCGCGCTACACGGCGAACGCGGAGGCGCTCGTCGCGGGCATGCAGGCGCTGGGCTTCCGTTCGTTCCTCGATCCGGCGATCCAGGCGCCGATCATCTACACGTTCCACGCGCCGGCCGATCCGGCCTACGAGTTCAAGCGCTTCTACGGCGAGGTGCGCGACCGCGGGTTCATCCTGTACCCGGGCAAGCTCACGCAGGTCGAGACGTTCCGCGTCGGGTGCATCGGCGCGATCGGGCCCGCCGAGATGCGCCAGGCCGTGCTCGCGGTTGGCGACGCGCTGCGCGCGATAGGCATCCGGACCGTGACGCCGGCGGTGGCACGGGGCGGCGCCGGCGCCCCCCCCCCCCCCCCCCCCCCCGGCGCGCCCCCCCGCGGGCCGGCCCCCCGCCCCCTCCCTCCGGGGGGCGCCCGCCCGCCCGCCGGGGTCCTGCATCGAGGCAACCGTGGCTGAAGCCCGACCCCAGGGCCCTTCGTGGGTCGGCCTTCGGCCGACAGGGCCCTCATCGAGGCAAACGCGCCGGGCTGACGCCCGCCCCCTCGTGGGGCCTTCGGCCGCCCCCGCAGCGAGGCAACGCCGCGCCCGCCCCACAGGCGCGTGGGCGGCCTTAGGCCGACGGGTTTCCTGCACGAGAGCGGGCTGAAGCCCGACCCACAGGGCGCCTTCGTGGGTCGGCCTTCAGGCCGACGCTCTTTCTTTCCCGGCCCGCGAAGGCTCAGCGACCCTGGCCGCACAACGCGGCGAGCCACGGATGGAGCGGGTCGTCGACGTCGATGACGCCCAGCCGGAGCAGCGCGTCGAGCGCGACGAGGCTCGCATCCGCGGTGAGTGCTTCAGGTCCGTCGTCGTGGACGAGCAGGGAGGGCAGCGCGGCGAGGGCGACCCGCCGGTGCTCGACGGCCTCGCCGTCCTGGTTCGCGGGCACGAACGCGCGCGGCAGCCACAGGTCGTGCACGTGGATCGTCTCGTGCTGCAGGCCGTCCCGCTGCAGGCGGCGCACGTGGATCGTGCCCGCGGGCTTCGCCGAGGATACCGTCGCGGCATCGATGCCGGCTTCCTCCCACGCTTCCTTCGCCAGCGTCTGCGCGACCGTCGCCCCTGCGGCGATGCCGCCGCCCACGAGGTTGTCGAGCATGCCCGGATCGATCGCCTTCGTCGGGCTGCGGCGCGCGATCCACATCGCGGCGCCCGCTCCGGTGTCGACGAGCCCGTTGACGTGAACCGCGCGGGTGCGGATCCCGAAGTAACGCGCAGCGGCGCGCTCGAGCAGGAACGCCGGTGGCGCGCCGTCGCGCGCGCGCACCTCGTAGCGCTCGTCGCGCCACGCGCTCAGCGCCCCCTCGGCCGAGAGCGTGCGGGCGACCCGGTCCATCGCCGACGTGCGGGCTTCGATCGACGCGCATCCCGGCACGAACGTCACGCGGCGGGCGTCGACGTCGAATATCTCGGCGAACGCCGCGAGGCGCCGTGCGCGCGGCTCGGTCAGCTCGCCGACGAGCACGGCGTCGGCCTCGAAGCGAACGAGCGGGACCGACGGCGGGGCGAGTGCGGTCGAGAGGCGCGCGTGCAGCGCGGGTAGAATGCGGTCCTCGATCATGTTTCCATTCTAGCGGTGCCGCCGGGCATCGATCACCCGAGGTCGACATTCCGATGAGTGCAAACATCCTTGACGGGAAGGCGTTGGCTGCGACAGTGACCGACGAGGTGCGCGCCGCCGTCGCCGCGCGCGTGGCTCGCGGACGGCCTGCGCCGGGCCTCGCGGTGGTCCTCGTGGGCGAGAATGCGGCGTCGCAGGTCTACGTGCGCAACAAGCGCAAGACCACCGAGGGTGTCGGGATGCGCTCGTTCGCACACGACTTTCCGGCCGACGTGCCGGAAGCGGAGCTGCTCGCGCTCATCGACCGCCTGAACGCCGACCCGACGGTCTCCGGCATCCTCGTCCAGCTCCCGCTGCCCGCGCACATCGATCCCGAGCGCGTGACCGAGCGCATCGATCCGCGCAAGGACGTCGACGGCTTCCATCCGTACAACGTCGGCAGGCTCGTGCTCAAGCGTCCGACGCTGCGGCCGTGCACGCCCTACGGCTGCATGAAGCTGCTCGAGGCGACCGGCGAGCCGCTCGCCGGCAAGCACGCGGTGGTCATCGGCCAGTCGAACATCGTCGGGCGCCCGATGGCGCTCGAGCTCCTGATGGCGCGCTGCACGGTCACCGTGTGCCACTCGGCGACACGCGATCTGCCGGGGATCGTCCGGCAGGGCGACGTCGTCGTCGCGGGCGTCGGGAAGGCGAAGTTCGTGCCCGGCGACTGGGTGAAGCAGGGCGCGATCGTGATCGACGTCGGCATCAACCGGATGCCCGACGGCAAGCTCTGCGGCGACGTCGACTTCGACGGCGCGAAGGAGCGCGCGTCGTGGATCACGCCGGTGCCCGGCGGCGTCGGACCGATGACGATCGCGATGCTGCTCTCGAACACGCTGCGCGCGGCGGAGCTGCAGGACGCGGGCGGCTCGCCCGGCCCGCTGCCGTGAAGCGGCGTGAAGGGCCACCCCCCTGTGGGTCGGGCTTTAGCCCGACGCCGCTCGATGAGGCAGGCGTGGCCCGCAGCCCGAGCCCCAGGAGGCTCAAGCGCCGCGCAGATGCCACGCCTTCGGTCGCGTGAACGCCTGGATCCCGTACGTGGAGAGCGTCAGCCCGATGCCCGAGTGCTTGACGCCCGACCAGGGCAGGCGCGGGCTCACCCGGTCGCAGCAGTTCCAGTAGACGCTCCCGGCGTTCACCTGCGCGAGGATCTTCTTCGCGCGTCGCTCGTCGTGCGTGTAGACGGCCGCCGTCAGCCCGTACTCGGTGTCGTTCATCAGCGCGACCGCCTCGTCGTCGCCGCCGACCGCCTGGATGCCGATGATCGGGCCGAAGCTCTCGTCGCGCATCAACGCCATCGTGTGGTCGACGTCGACCGCGACCGTCGGCTCGAAGCGGTTGCCCTTGCCGGCGATCGGCTTGCCGCCCAGCAGGATGCTCGCGCCCTTCTTCCTCGCGTCGGCGACCTGGCGCTTCAGCACGTCGATCTGCGGCCGGCGCGTGATCGCGCCGACGTAGGTCGCCTCGTCCATCGGATCGCCGGCCCGGTAGCCCTTCACCTCGGCGACGAACGCGCCGACGAACGCCCGGTGGATCGACCGGTGCACGTAGATCCGTTCGACCGAGCAGCACGACTGCCCGGTGTTGTAGAACGCGCCGTCGGCCACGGCCGCGGCCGTGGCCTTCACGTCGACGTCCTCGCAGACGTACACCGGGTCCTTGCCGCCCAGCTCGAGCTGGACCTTGATCATCCGGCGTCCGGCGATCGCGGCGATCTTCGCGCCGGTCGCGTACGAGCCGGTGAAGAACACGCCGTCGACCGGCTGGCGCAGCAGCGCCGCGCCGGCCTCCCCGCCGCCGATCACCGGGACGAACACGTCGGCGGGCACGCCGGACTCGTGCAGCAGCTCCGCGATGTGCAGGCCGGTCAGCGTCGCGTACTCGGACGGCTTGTAGAGGACCGCGTTGCCGGCGACGAGCGCCGGCACGAACACGTTGCTGCCGACGAAGTAGGGATAGTTCCACGCCGAGATGTTCGCGACGACGCCGAGCGGCTCGTGCGAGATGCGCTCCTCGAGCCTGCCCGCGTGGTCGACGAGCACCTTCTCGTCGCGCAGCGCGCGCGTCGACTCGGCGAGGAAGAAGTCGAGGCGCGCGAGCAGGCCCTTCAGCTCGTTCCGCGACTGGCGGATCGGCTTGCCGACCTCGTGCGTCAGCGTGCGTGCGAGCGTCTCCTCGAGCGCGACGATGCGCTCGCGGAAACGCGCGATCGTCTCGATCCGCTTGCGGATCGGCATGGCCGCCCAGCGCGGCTGCGCGGCGCGCGCTGCTCGGTACTTGGCGGCGACCGAGCGGGCGCCGTCGGTGGCGACGTCGGCGATCGTGGCGCCGTTCCAGGGATTGAGGATCTTCACAGGGCGTAGGCGGCGTTCTTGTGGAGGCTGGCGTGATGCAGGAAATCGTCGAGGATCGGCCGGTCGTCGATGAACGACCGATCGCCCGCCGGCTGGAATTCGGGATGCCACTGGACGCCGAGCACGTACGAGGGGCCGGTCCAGCGGATCGCCTCGACGATGCGGTCGGGCTCGGACCACGCCTCGGCCACCAGGTTGCGGCCGAGGTCCTTCACCGCCTGGTGGTGGATCGAGTTGGTCTTGACCAGCGAGGCGCCCGGGTAGAGCTTCGCGAGCGAGGTTCCGGGCACGATCGTGGTCGCGTGCGTGTTCTTCTCGTAGATCTCCCAGTTGCGGTGGGTGAGCGCGCCGGGGACCTGCGTGCCGAGGTCCTGCCAGAGCGTGCCGCCCATCGCGACGTTGATCACCTGTGCGCCGCGGCAGACGCCGAGCACCGGCTTGCGACGCGCGACGAACGCGTTCAGCAGGCCGATCTCGTACTCGTCGC
This sequence comes from Betaproteobacteria bacterium, assembly GCA_016704895.1. Lineage (GTDB taxonomy): Bacteria > Pseudomonadota > Gammaproteobacteria > Burkholderiales > Casimicrobiaceae > VBCG01. The sequence goes on along the minus strand of JADIZG010000074.1, from coordinate 15,149 downwards.
GGACGCGGTCGCCGTTCCACTCGGGCCGGATCGCCCTCTCGCCGTAGGTCTCGGGGCAGAGGTCCGAGCCGCCCATCAGCACGAGGCCGTCGAGCTCCTGCGCGTAGGCGTCGAGCGTGATCCGGCTGTCCTCGCGCCGCGTGCGCCCGTCGGGCGAGGGAATCATGAACGACAGCACGTCGCGCTGCATCAGCCAGTGCGCGACGTTCTGCTCGATGTACTGGAGCGTCATCCCCTTGAAGATCGCGCGCTTCGGATCCTCGTGGAAGAACGACGCCGAGATGCCGATCTTGATCATGGCGGGCGGCGCAGGGGCCGGCGCATCACAGTGCCGAGGCGAACAGCGCCTCGAAGTCCGATTTCGCGCACTTGCGCGGGTTGGTCTGGTGGCAGAGGTCGGCGTACGCGACCTCGACCAGGCGCGGGAGGTCCGCACGCGTGATCGGCCGGCCGCCCGCGAGGCCCGAGAGCTTCGCCGGGATGCCGATCGACGCCTTCAGCTCGCGCAGCCAGACGATGAACGACGCGGCACGGGCTTCCTCGCTGCCCGCCGCGCCGCCGGGCGCGCCGCAGACGCGCGCGAGCTCGGCCATCTTCGCGACGGCGGTCGGCAGGTTGAAGCCCATCACGTGGTCGATCATCACGCCGTTCGCGAGCCCGTGGTGCAGGTCGGCGACCGTCGACAGCGCGTGCGCGCACGAGTGGACCGCGCCCAGGTCCTTCTGGAACGCGATCGCGCCCATCATCGAGGCCATCAGCATCTCGCCGCGCGCGTGCAGGTTCGACGGCTCGCGCACGGCCACCGGCAGCGCGCCGCGATGCGCGCTCCCTCGAGCGCGATGCCGTCGCACAGCGGGTGATACGCAGGCGACAGGTACGACTCGACGTTGTGCGTGAGCGCGTCCATGCCGGTCGCGGCCGTCACGCCGGCCGGAAGGCCGAGGGTCAGCTCCGGGTCGGCGAACACCTGCTTCGCGAGGATCTTCGGCGAGAACACGATGCGCTTGACGTGCGTGTCGTCCTCGGAGACGACCGCCGAGCGCCCGACCTCGGACCCGGTGCCGGCGGTGGTCGGCAGCGCGACGAAGTAGGGGACCGCGTCGGGGATCGCGCGCACCTGCGGGTGGTCCCACGCGTATTCGAGCGCGCTTCCGCCCGCGGTGCCGATCACGCCGACGATCTTCGCGACGTCGAGCGCCGCGCCGCCGCCCAGCCCCACGACGCAGTCCGCCTTGTGAGCGCGGAACGCCGCGCCGCCCGCGTCGGCCTGCGCGACCGTCGGGTTGCCCCAGATGCCTTCGAACACGCCGACGTCGAGTCCCGCCTTGCGGAGCTCGTCGGCGAACGCGACGGCGACCGGCAGCTTCGCGAGCGCGCGGTCGGTGACGAGCAGCGGCCGCTTCATGCCCTGCTCGCGCAGGTGCGGGCCGACGAGCTTCGCGGCGCCGGGGCCGAAGTGGATGGTGGTGGGGAAGGCGAAACGGTCGATGGCCATGTCGGCGGGTCGCGCGGCGTGCGCGGTCGCCGGGGGGGGCGCCGAGGGGGGTCAGACGATCTCGAAGTAGCGCTTGAGCTCCCAGTCGGTCACCGAGTCCTGCCACTGCCGCCACTCCCATTCGCGGGTGGCGGCGAAGTGGTCGACGAACTCGTCGCCGAACCAGTCGCGGGCGACGTCGGAGCCGCGGAAGATCTTCGTGGTCTCGGCGAGCGAGCGCGGCGCGCGCGGAACGTGCTCGCCGCCCTTGTTCGTGCCCTCGACCGGCGGCGCCTTGAGCTTCAGGCCCTTCTCGATGCCGTGCATGCCGGCCGCGATGCACGCGGCGAGCGCGAGGTACGGGTTCACGTCGGCGCCCGGGCAGCGCGTCTCGAGGCGCGTCGACTTCGCCGACCCGGGGATCACGCGGAAGCTCGCCGTGCGGTTGTCGATGCCCCAGGTGGGCTTCACCGGCGCCCAGAAGCCGTCGACGAGCCGCTTGTAGCTGTTCACCGTCGGCCAGTACATCGGCGCGAACTGCATCAGCGCGTCGACCTGCCCGGCGAGGTAGCTCTCGAACAGCTTGCTCATGCCCGCGCGACCCTTCGGGTCGTGGAAGACGTTGCGCTTGCCGTCGGACAGGCTCTGGTGGACGTGCCCCGAGCAGCCGGGGAAGTGCTGGTTCCACTTGGCCATGAAGCTCGGCATGATCCCGAAGCGCGCGCCGATCTCCTTCGCGCCGGCCTTGAACAGGAGCGCGCGGTCGCCCGCCTCGAGCGCGTCCGAGTAGACGATCGCCGCCTCGTAGACGCCGGGCCCGGTCTCCGTGTGGAGACCCTCGATCGGCACGCCGAACGCCGCGAGCTCGCCGAACAGCGCGTTGAAGTAGTCGCGCGCATGGCCGGCCCGCAGCAGCGAGTAGCCGAACATGCCGGGCGTGATCGGCTCGGGGCCCGACGCCCTTCTTCCCGGCCCAGCTCTGCGGCGTCTCGGCGAAGTTGAAGAACTCGAACTCGAGCGAGCACATCGGCTGGACGCCCGACTTCGCGGCGCGCGCGAGCACGCGCTTCAGCACCTGCCGGCCGTCGAGCGGGAACGGCTCCTCGCGGCCCTTGACCGTGCGCACGAAGTTGCCGAGGAAGAAATCGATGCCGCCGTCCCACGGCACGTTGCGGTGGGTCGAGAGGTCGAGGCGCGCGAGCGCGTCGGGATAGCCCTTGTGCCAGCCGGTGACCGTCGTGTTGTCGTAGCACTGGTCGTGCATGTCCCAGCCGTACACGACGTCGCAGAAGCCGAAGCCGCCCTCGACGGCCGAGACGAACTTGTCCTTGTGCAGCACCTTGCCGCGCAGGATGCCGTCGATGTCGGCCACGGCCACCTTGACGCCCGGCGTCGGGGACTTGAGCACGTCGGCGACGATCGCCTTCTCGGATCGGGCATCCGGCATCGGCTTCCTCCTGCGGTCGAGTCGTTCTTGTGGGTTGGGGCGGCGTGTCGGCGCAAGGGAGCGCCGAAGCCCTGGTGGGTCCGGCTTCCCTGGCCGCCTTCAGCCGGCCGATTTCGCCTCGGCGGCATCCCCGGGCATCCGCCCCCCGGGGCGAACGGCGATTCTAGCGCAGGGAACGTCGGCAGCGCGCTTCCGCCCGGGGAAGTCCTCGGCGGCGCCGACGCCCGCATGGGAGAATCGGCGCGCCCTCAGGCATGCCTCCCGATGCGACCCGCTTCCGCCCTGGCTTCGCTGCACGTTGCCGTCGCCCTCTTCGGCGTGGCCGGGCTCTTCGGTGCGTGGCTCGCGATGTCGCCGACGTCGATCGTGCTCGGCCGGACGCTCGTGGCGGCGCTGGCGCTCGGGGCCCTTGCGCTGGCCACGCGCGCGCCCGCGCGCCCGGTGCCCGGGCTGGCGCTGAACGGCGCCGTGCTCGCGTTGCACTGGGTCGCCTTCTTCGCCGCGATCCAGTCCGCCAGCGTCGCCGTCGGGCTCCTGGGTTTTCGAGCTTCCCGCTGTGGACGCTCCTGCTCGAGCGCCTGACCGGCGAGCGGCGCGCGAGCCCGCGCGACCGGGCGATCGCTGCGCTCGTCGTGGCCGGCCTCGTGCTGACCGTCCCTCGTTTCGACTGGCAGGACGCGTCGCTGCGCGGACTCGCCTGGGGCGTGCTGTCCGGCATGTCGTTCGCGTGGCTCGCCGTGCGCAATCGGCGCTACGCGCGCACGCACCCGGCGCGGTCGATCGCGCTGTGGCAGAACGCCTTCGCTGCGCTCGTCCTCGTGCCGGTCGTGCTCGTCTGGCCCGGCGCCGCGTCGTGGCCCGGCGCGCGCGAGGTCGCGCTGATCGTCGTGCTCGGCGTCGTCTGCACGGCGCTCGCGCACACGCTGTTCGTCGCCTCGCTCGCGACGGTCAGCGCGCACACGGCAAGCGTCGTCGCCGCGCTCGAGCCGGTCTACGGGATCGCGCTCGCGGCCTGGCTGCTGGGCGAGCGGCCCACGGTCGGAATGCTGGCCGGATGTGCGTTGCTCGTCGCGGCGGCGGTCGTGGCCTCGCGCGGGGCGGGAGCGCCGCCCGGTCATGCAGCCGGTAGAATGCCCGGCTGATCCTCCGCGCGACACTCCCCATGACGCAACTCTCCCTCGGACTCGTCGGCCTCGGCCGGATGGGCGGCAACATGGCGCGCCGCCTCTCGCGGGGAAGCGTGCGGGTCGTCGGCTTCGACGCGACGCCGGGATCGGCGGCGGCGCTCGCGAAGGAGGGCGCGATCGCCGCGGCCGACTCGCTCGCGGCGCTGGTCGCATCGCTGCCCGCGCCTCGCGTGGTGTGGCTCATGGTCCCGGCAGGCGACGCGACGCAGGCGACGATCGACGCGCTCGCGACGCATCTGTCGCGCGGCGACACGATCGTCGACGGCGGCAACTCCAACTACAAGGACTCGCAGCAGCGCGCGGAGACGCTGGCGGCCCGCGGGATCGCGTTCGTCGATTGCGGCGTCTCGGGGGGCGTCTGGGGTCTGGAGAACGGCTACACGCTGATGTACGGCGGCACGCCCGACGCGGCACGTGCCGTCGAGCCGTTCGCCCGCATCCTCGCGCCCGCCGCCGACAAGGGGTGGCTGCACTGCGGCCCCGCGGGATCGGGCCACTTCGTCAAGATGATCCACAACGGCATCGAGTACGGGATGATGCAGGCCTACGCCGAAGGCTTCGCGCTCCTCGACGGCAAGCGCGAGTTCGGCATCGACACCGCGGCGGTCGCCGAGACGTGGCGCCACGGCAGCGTCGTGCGCTCGTGGCTGCTCGACCTCACCGCAGGATTCCTCGCGAGCGACGGGAGCCTCGACGGCGTCGCGCCGCACGTGGCGGATTCGGGCGAAGGACGCTGGACGGTCGCCGAGGCGATCGAGCAGGGCGTTCCCGCCCCGGTGCTGGCACTCGCACTGATGAGCCGCTTCGACAGCCAGGGCAAGGGCGATTACGCGAACCGGATGCTGGCGATGATGCGGCAGGCGTTCGGCGGCCATGCCGTGCACGGCGCCGGGCCGGGGAAGCACGGATGATCGTGGTCGTGATGGGCGTGACCGGCTGCGGCAAGAGCACGGTCGGCGCCGCGCTGGCCGAGCGGCTCGGCTGGCGCTTCCTCGACGCCGACGACTTCCATCCGCCGGCCAACGTCGCGAAGATGGCCGCGGGTACGCCGCTCGCCGACGAGGACCGCTGGCCGTGGCTCGACCGGCTCGCGTCGGAGCTGCGGACGATCGAGGCTGCCGGCGGCAACGCCGTGCTCGCGTGCTCGGCGCTGAAGGAGGCGTACCGATCGCGCCTCGGCACCGCGGGCGACGTTCGTTTCGTGCATATCGCCGGCGATCAGGCGACGATCGCGTCGCGGCTCGCGGACCGGAAACACCGGTACATGCCGGCCTCGCTGCTGGCGAGCCAGTTCGCGGCGCTGGAGCGCCCGGCGAACGCCGTCGAGGTCGACGTCCGGCTGCCGGTCGAGCGGCAGGTCGATCACATCTGCACCGCCCTTGCCGTTGCCCACCAGCCATGAGCGACCGCGACAAGCCGCTCAAGCCGGAGACCGCGGTGGTCCACCTCGGACGCGAGCCGGCGAAGCATCTGGGCGCGGTCAACACGCCGGTCTATCGCGCGTCGACGATCGTGTTCCCGACGCTCGACGATCTCGAAGCGTCGGCGGCGGGGACCCACCCGGGCATCGGCTATGGGCTGCACGGCCTGCCGACCGTCACCGACCTGCAGTCCGCGGTCGCCGAGCTCGAAGGCGGGGCGCGCGGATTCGCCGTGCCGAGCGGGCTCGCGGCGACGACGCTGCCGCTCCTCGCGCTCACGAAGGCCGGTGACCGCGTGCTGATCACCGACTCGGTCTACGGCCCCACGCGCCGGTTCGCGATGAACACGCTCCAGCGCTACGGCGTCGAGATCGCGTTCTACGACCCGCTCGCCGGTGCGGCGATCGAGCAGGCGATGACGCCGAACACCCGCGTCGTGTTCGTCGAGTCGCCCGGCTCGCTGTCGTTCGACGTTCAGGACGTCCCCGCGATCGCGGCGGTCGCGCATCGTCACGGCGCGGTCGTCGTGATGGACAACTCGTGGGCGACCCCACTCGGCTTCCGCTCGTTCGACCACGGCGTCGACGTGTCGGTGCACGCGGCGACCAAGTACATCGGCGGCCACTCGGACGTGCTCCTGGGCCTGATCGTCTGCAACGACGCGACGACCGCGCCGATGCACCGGATCTGGACCGACATGGGCGTCGCCGTGTCGACCGACGACGCGTTCCTGGGCCTGCGCGGGCTGCGGACGCTCGCGACGCGGCTCGCGCGCCACCAGGCGAGCGCGATGCGCGTGGCCAGTTGGCTGCGGTCGCGTCCCGAGGTGCGCGAAGTGCTCTACCCGGCGCTGCCGGGCGCCCGCGGGCACGAGTTGTGGAAGCGCGACTTCCGGCTCGCGACCGGGCTGTTCACGATCGTGCTCCACCCGGGACCGACGCGCGAGCGCCTCGCCGCGATGCTCGACCGGATGCGGCTCTTCCGGATGGGCTGGAGCTGGGGCGGCTTCGAGAGCCTGATCATCCCGACCGACCCGGACAAGCTCCGGACCGCGTCGCGCTTCGACGCAGGCGGACCGTGCCTGCGCCTCCACATCGGACTCGAGGACCCCGACGACCTGATCGCGGACCTCGACGACGGCTTCCAACGATTGAACGGACGTTCCTGACGATGGCCATGTTCCCCAAGCGAGCGGCGCCCTACGTGTTCGGCTTCCTGCTCACCGCCTTCATGACGTTCATCGTGTCGGGCATCTCGACCTTCGTCGCACTCGGCTTCGCGCCCGGCTTCGTCAGGACCTGGATGGGCGCCTGGGCGTTCGCGTGGATGGTCGCGTTCCCCGCGGTGCTCCTCGTGCGGCCGTTCGTGCAGCGGATGACCGACCGGCTGACCGGGACGAACTCGCAGATGCCGCGGTAGTCCGGGGTCAGACCCCGGTTCTGCTTGCCCGGGGTCTGACCCCGGTTTCCGGAGACGCCATGACGCCAACGCGGGCATGGCGGTTGACGGATCTCAAGCAATTTCGTCCTGCCCGCCCGCACCGGTCGGACGGCACGGACCGGCAGTTAGAATCCGACGTCCAAGTCCACCGGGGCGTTCTCGAGACCGCCGCCCGCCACTTCCCATGCTACGACTCGCCCACGGGCTCGCGTTCGCCGACCTCTACACGACGGCCGGCGCCGCCGCGATCGACCGGCTGTTCCTCGCCCATCTCGAGGCCGCCGACGCGCCGCTTGCCGCGCGGCTGCGCGAGGGACGGACCGCGCCCGACGCGCTCGGCAACAGGGACGAGGGCGACCTGCTGATCGCGCTCGGCCCCCACGTCGAGGACTTCGTCGCGACGCTGTTCGGCGTGCAGGAGGAGGTCCGCGCGCTGGAGGCGGCGCAGAACGCGCTCGCGCCGCTCTATGCGGTCAAGCGCCAGTTCGTCCAGCGCAAGGCGATGGGCGCGTACAAGGCGGACGCGGCGGGCGCGTTCGACGGTCCGGCGCTGCGCGCGGCGCTGGAAGCGCGCATCGGCGCGCCGATCGTCGGCCGGAACAACGAGATCGCCTTCGCGAAAGCCGTCTCCGGCTGGCTGAAGGACGAGGCGGCGAATGCGGAAGCGATCGACATCGCGATGCGCTACGCCGCGTGGGCCGCGCACACGCCGGAGGGCCGGGCGGCGCATCGCGACGGCGTGCTGTTCCGCGGCCCGCGCAAGATCGACGCGACGAAGCTCGTGCCGATCGTGCCCGTCAAGCGCGGCGAGGTCACCGCGTTCACGCTTGCGCCCGGCCACGCCCGCGAGCGCGCCGGCTTCGCGCTCACCGACCACGGCACCGACCTCGTCGGCGGCCTCGACCAGGCCCACTACTGCATCTGGTGCCACGAGCAGGGCAAGGACAGCTGCGCGCGCGGCCTGCCGGAGAAGAAGCCCGCCGACGGCTCGGCGCTCGAGAACCCGTTCAGGAAGAGCCCGTTCGGCGTGACGCTCGCCGGCTGCCCGCTGGAGGAGCGCATCTCCGAGTTCCACAAGCTGCGCGCCGACGGCTGGGCGATCGGCGCGCTCGCGACGATCTGCGTCGACAACCCGATGGCGGCGGGCACCGGCCACCGGATCTGCAACGACTGCATGAAGTCGTGCATCTACCAGAAGCAGGACCCGGTCGACATCCCGCAGAGCGAGACGCGCGTCCTCAAGGACGTGCTCGCGCTGCCGTACGGCTTCGAGATCTACTCGCTGCTCACGCGCTGGAACCCGCTCGACCTGCGCCGCCCGGTGCCGCGCGAGGCGACGGGCAAGCGCGTGCTCGTCGTCGGGCAGGGGCCGGCCGGCTTCACGCTCGCGCACCACCTGATGAACGACGGCCACACGGTCGTCGCGATCGACGGGCTCAAGATCGAGCCGCTCGATCCGAAGCTCTCGGGCATCACGCTCGCAGGCGAGCGCGTGCCGTTCGAACCGGTGCGCGACTTCGATTCGCTGATCGAGCCGCTGGGCGACCGCGTGCTGGCGGGCTTCGGCGGCGTGGCCGAGTACGGAATCACGGTCCGCTGGGACAAGAACTTCCTGAAGGTCATCCGGCTGCTGCTCGAACGCCGCTCACAGTTCGCGCTCTACGGCGGCGTGCGCTTCGGCGGCACGATCACCGTCGAGGACGCGTTCGCGATGGGCTTCGACCACGTCGCGCTCGCCGCGGGCGCGGGCAAGCCGACGGTGCTCGAATTGCCGAACGGCCTCGCGCACGGCGTGCGCACGGCGTCCGACTTCCTGATGGCGCTGCAGCTGACCGGCGCGGCGAAGGCCGACTCGCTCGCGAACATGCAGGTCCGGCTGCCGGTCGTCGTCGTCGGCGGGGGGCTCACCGCGATCGACACGGCGACCGAGTCGCTCGCCTACTATCCGATCCAGGTCGAGAAGTTCCTGAAGCGCTACGAGGCGCTCGTGGCCGAGCACGGCCGCGAGGCGGTCGAGCGAGCGTGGTCGCAGGAGGAGCGCGCGATCGCCGAGGAGTTCCTGTCGCACGCGTACGCGATCCGCTCCGAGCGCGACGAAGCCGCCACCGAGGGCCGCGAGGCGCGAATCGTGCCGCTGTTGCAGTCGTGGGGCGGCGCGACGATCGCCTACCGCCGGCTCCTCGTCGACAGCCCCTCGTACACGCTGAACCACGAGGAGGTCGAGAAGGCGCTGGAGGAGGGCATCTGGTTCGGCGAAGGCCTGACGCCGCTCGCGATCGAGGTCGACGCGCACGGCCACGCGGCCGGGCTCAAGGTGTCGCAGCACCACAACGACGGCGACGGCGTGTGGCACGAGTACGGGCGCACGACGCTGCCCGCGCGCACGATCCTGATCGCCGCGGGCACGCAGCCGAACACCGTGCTCGCGCGCGAGGACGCCGACCACTTCGGCCTCGACGGCAAGTACTTCCGCCTGCTCGACGAGGACGGCAAGCCGGTGAAGCCGGTGCGCGGACTCGCGAAACCCGAGAAGCCCGCGGTGCTGACCTCGATCCGCGACGACGGCCGCGCGACCAGCTTCTTCGGCGACCTGCACCCGTCGTTCCACGGCAACGTCGTGAAGGCGATGGCGAGCGCGAAACAGGGCTACGGCATCGTCACGCGTCGGCTCGCGCGCGTCGCGCCCGCCTCGTCGCTGACCGACGCCGCGTTCTTCGCGATGCTCGACGCCGACCTGCGCCCGAGCGTCGAGCGCGTCGAGCGCCTGACGCCGACGATCGTCGAGGTCGTCGTCCGCGCGCCCGCAGGCCGCGCGCAACTTCAAGCCCGGCCAGTTCTACCGGCTGCAGAACTACGAGTCACTCGCGCCGGTGAAGCGCGGCACGCGCATGACGATGGAGGGCCTCGCGCTGACCGGCGCCTGGGTCGACCGCGAGCGCGGGCTCGTCTCGACGATCGTGCTCGAGATGGGCGGCTCGTCGGACCTGTGCGCGACGATGAAGCCCGGCGAGCGCGTCGTGCTGATGGGGCCGACCGGCGCGCCGACCGAGATCGAGCCCGGCGAGACCGTCGTCCTCGTCGGCGGCGGGCTCGGCAACGCGGTGCTGTTCTCGATCGGCCAGGCGTTCCGCGCGGCCGGCTCGAAGGTGCTGTACTTCGCCGGCTACAAGAAGATGATCGACCGCTACAAGGTGGCCGACATCGAGGCCGCGGCCGACGCCGTCGTCTGGTGCTGCGACGAGGCGCCGGGCTTCGCGGCGACGCGCCCGCAGGACAAGTCGTTCGTCGGCAACATCGTGCAGGGAATGTCCGCGTACGCGGACGGCAAGCTCGGCGCGCAGCCGATCCCGTTCGACCTCCCCGACCGCATCGTCGCGATCGGGTCCGACAGGATGATGGCCGCGGTGGCCGCGGCGGCACACGGTGCTCGCGCCGTACATGAAGCCCGGCCACGCGGCGATCGGCTCGATCAACTCGCCGATGCAGTGCATGATGAAGGAGATCTGCGCGCAGTGCCTGCAGCCGCACAAGGACCCGGTCACCGGCAAGACGAGCTACGTGTTCTCGTGCTTCAACCAGGACCAGCCGCTCGACCACGTCGACTTCGGGGCGCTCGACGCCCGCCTCAGGCAGAACTCGGTGCAGGAGAAGCTGACGGCGCAGTGGATCGCGTTCTGCGAGCACGACCGAAAGCTGAGCCGGACGGCGGACTGAGCCGCGCTGCCATGGCCCCTGGCGACGGAACGATCGCCACCCCCCGCGGTCGGAGCATAGTTATGATCCTCGTCCGACGTCGTGGCCCGGCGACAGGGCGCGAAGGGGGACTGTCCATGCTGCACCGAATCGGTCTCGTCGCCGCCGCCTTCGCGGCCCTCGTCGCGTTGGCGGCCAACGCCTCGCAGTGGCAACCCTATGGGCTGACGGACCGTCCGGCAGCGGCGATCGCGGCCCTTCCGGGCACCTCCGGGCCGATGTTCGTGTTCAACGCCGGCGCGGCGTACGCCGCCTATTCGCCGGACGCCGGTGCGACGTGGCGCCACCGGACCCTCGATACGATCCTGTCGCCGCCGACCGAGTTTCCGGCGGCGTTCATTGCGGGGACCCCGACGCAGGTCTTCCTCAACCGGTTCCAGGTGCCGTGGTGGAGCCCCGACGAAACGCGCACCTGGGTTCCGATCGCGTTTCCGACACCGACGCCCGCCGACGACGGTAACGGCTATGCGATCGGCGGGGTCAACCCGTCGAATACGCAGGAGATCGTCGCGTTCTTCGGCGGACGCGTCGCGCGCACCACTGACGGCGGCGCGTCGTGGTCGTTCGAGCTCGCGCCGTTCCACGCCTCGCGCATCACCGTCGACTGGGTCGCGCGCCGGATCTACGCGTGGCGCTTCGACGGGTTCGGGGGCAAGGCGCTCGACAGCGCCGGCCCGTGGCTCACGCAAGCCCCGACGCCGTACTACGACGCGCTCGGCGGCGTGGTCGTCGCGACACAAGGCACGTCGCTGACGCGGTCCGCCGACGGCGGTGCCTCGTTCCTGCCGGTCGGCGCCAACCTCGGACCGGTGAACGTTTGCGCGATCGCGTTCGCGCCTTCCGCGCCGAGCACCGTCTATGCGGTCGACTGCGTCGCCGCGAAGTCGCGCCAGGTCCTGCGCAGCGTCGATGCGGGCGCGACGTGGACGCGCCGCCGGTTTCGTCCCCGAAGAGCTAGGCGGGCTCGGCGACAGCGGCACCGTCGCGCTCAACGTTGACGGCGCGCAGCCGCTGCGCGTGTGGGTCGGCACGGCATGGGGCTTGCACGAGAGCGTCGACGGCGGCGTGACGGTCCAGCGCGTTCCGCGCGCGAGCGGCAGCCCCGGAATCGCACGGCGTGTGCTGTTCGACGCGACCGCGCCGCAGCGCCAGTGGCTGAGCGGGCGCGTCATCCGGACGCAGGACGGGGGCGCGACGTGGGAGCAGGTCGATCCGGGCACGTCCCGTACTCGGTTCAATGGGCCAGTCGCGTGCGAACCAACGTCGTGCTGGGCGGCGAGCGCCATCTGACTTTCTCGAGCACAGCGCTCAGCACCGACGGTGGGGCCACGTGGACGCCCAAGATCCTCGTCAGCGGCCGTTTCGGCAGCGCGCCGCGAGCGATCGTCGACGGCCAGCTTGGCGAGGTATACGTACTGCAGCGCGTCGACGACGTGACCGGCGAGCGTGTCTTCGTCTCGTTCGACGACGGCGACAGCTTCGCGCAGCGCGCCCAGATTCCTGCGCTGCCTTTGTCGGCATCGGCGTCGCGGATCTCACCCACGGTGCTCTACATCGGCGTCGACGCGGGCGCCAACGCGATCGGCCTGGTCCGCTCGACCGACCAGGGCACGACGCTCGCGGCGGTTGCGACGTTGCCTCAGGGCGGCGCCGTGAACGCGGTCGCTGTCGCGCCGTCGAGCGCGACGACGATCTACGTCGGGTACCGGACTCCGTCGCCGTACGCGATCCTCCGGAGCGTCGATGGCGGTGTCACCTGGCAGCCTGCGAGCAGCGGGCTGGGGGCCGGCGCCGTGACGTCGATCGCCGTGGACCCCGCGGTCGCGACCACGGCCTACGCGGTCGTCCAAGGCAGCGGCGCGTTCCGCACGACCGACGGGGGCGCGACGTGGCATGCGCTCGACGAGGGTTTGCTCGGCGCGGCGCGCGAGGCCACGAGCATTGCGATCGACCCGCGCGATGCGCAGCGGCTTTACCTGTCAACCAATGCGGGCCAGTTCGTGCTCGACCTCGCCGCTGGCCTGCCGCTGGGAGATCGGCGCGCGATCGAGTACTACCACGCCCCGTTCAACCACTACTTCGTATCGGCCGATCTCGACGAGATCGCGGGGCTCGATGCCGGCGTCTTCCAGGGATGGGCACGCACCGGCGAGAGCTTCCGCGTGGCCGAGGGCGACGACTCGGGCAACCTGCCGGTCTGCCGCTTCTTCGGCGTCGGCTTCGCGCCGCTGTCGTCGCACTTCTACACGCCGTACCCGGCGGAGTGCGAGATCGTGAAGGCGGATCCGAAGTGGTTCTACGAGAAGATCGCGTTCGGGCTCGCGCTGCCCGAAAGCGCGTCCCATGGCTGCCCGCCCGAGACGCGGCCGCTGTACCGCCTGTGGAACGCGAACCGCGACGGCGCGCCCAATCATCGCTACACGACGAGCATGGCGACGTTCGAATTCATGCGCAACCAGGAATGGATCTTCGAAGGCGAGAAGGAAACGCGCGTGTTCGCGTGCGTGCCGGATTGAGAAGCGTGCGCCCTATGGAGTCACGGTGACGACTGACACGAATTGCCTGGTTCGGGACATCGATCATGAACGAGCGCGCGGAATGCGGCGCCGATGGCGCGCAATGCGCGCGATTCTTCTTGCGCTGTTTGCATGCGCGTCCGCGCCGGTGACGGCGGGTCCCTGGCAACCGTGGGGCCCGCCCGGCAGTCCCGTCCTTGCGCGTCGGGATTGCAGCGCACCCCCGGATTCCCGGGATGTGGCTTGCCGCGCGCGAATACACATCGCTCGGCGATGGCTTCGTCACGCATCTGTCCACCGACGGTGGAACGTCGTGGGCCCTCCACAGCGAGGTCGCAGGAGAGTCCCAGAGCGACACGGTTCCGCAGGTGGCGCTGGCGGGCGGCTATGGTTACGCCGCGAACGATCGTCGCCTGGCACGGAGCCAGGACGGGGCCGTGTCGTGGACACCGCTCGATTTCGGCGTTCTGAGCACGAACGTCCTGGTCGGCGCCAATCCGGACAACGGCTCAGAGGTCGTCGTGTACCGATCGTTTGCCAACTCGCTGTTTCATTCGGTGGATGCGGGAACGACGTGGACGCAGATTCCGGTGCCGCTGGCACCCGAGTTCGGTACCGTCGATTGGACGACGCGAACGGTCTACCTGTATCGGCGCAGTGTTCCGCAGCCCGTTGTCGTCAAGTCGCTGGATGGGGGAAGCGTGTGGACGCCAGGCCCGACGGGGGTGTCCGACGTTTCGGCGCTCGGCGGCAAGGCCGTGGCGGCGGCAGGCAACGGACTCGTGTATTCGCCCGATAGCGGCCAGACGTGGCAGGGTGTCACGGTCGAAGGCGCCGAGTTCCCGGCGGCTTCCGTGGCCCATGCGCCGACGCAGCCGTCGATCGTCTATGCGCTCGAGCACCAGCCCGCCGAGGCGACCACGCGACGGGTGGTCCGCAGTGTCGACGGGGGCGCGAGCTTCGTCGTTGTCGGCACGATCGTCGGTTTCGGCGGACTGCCCGATCTGGCCGTCGAGGCTGGCGCCGGCGATTGGCTGATGGCGTCCTTCGATGGCGGCGTCCTCCGCAGTACCAACGGCGGCGCGAGCTGGCAGCTCCTGCCACGTCCCGGAGACTTTCCGTCGCAGCCGAGCGTCGATGTTCTGTTCGACGCGTCGAACCCTGCGGTGCGCTTCGTGAACGGTTCGCTTCAGCGGCAGCGATCGTTCGATGCGGGCGTCACCTGGCAGACCGTCGGCGATCCCGTCACCTTGCCCGTGATGCCCATTGCCACGAGCCCGACGCGCAGTGGGCTCGTGTTCGGTTCGGGCTATGCGGTGCTGAGGCGCAGCGTAGACACCGGAACGACGTGGACCGACACCCCGACCGTCGGCGGAGGTCGCGGCATCGACTACCTGGGGATCGTTCCGGGCGACCCACCGCTCGAGTACTTTCTCTTCGCAAGCGGCTTTCTCAACGTGCCTCCCCGGTTCGCCGTCGTGAATCGGTCCACGGATGAAGGCGTGACCTGGACGGGAACCGCCGCGCCCCCCTACGAGATTCTCAGCTTCGCCCGAGCGCCCGGTTCACCTCTGGTGCTCTACGCGGGTACGAACGCGCCAGTCGGCATTGCGGGGCTCTACCGCTCCTCCGACCACGGCGCAAGCTGGCAGCCCATCGTCACCGGCGACGTGTCCGGGCCGGTCACGGCGATCACGGTCGACCCGTCGAACCGTCAGCGCGTCTTCGTCGCGTACTCGTCGCCGACGGGGGCGCAGCTTCTGCGCACGGACAACGCCGGCGCCACCTGGACATCGGTCTGGACCGCGATGCCGACGACGACGATCACGGCGATCGCCGTCGATCCCGTCAATGGACTTCGTGTCTACGTCGGCACCGACACGCAAGGCGCTTTCCGCAGCGTCGATGCCG
>JADIZG010000073.1 GCA_016704895.1 Betaproteobacteria bacterium | reverse complement strand
CGAGATGAAGGCGATCACGCACAAGGTCAACGGCGTGCTGAAGCCGCTGTTCGCGAACGCCGGCATCGATCTCGTCGACTACAAGCTCGAGTTCGGCCATCCGGTCGGCGATCCGGACGGGCCGTTGACGCTGGGCGACGAGTTCACGCCGGACGGGTGCCGTCTCTGGGACGCCAGGACCGGCGAGAAGATGGACAAGGACCGCTTCCGCCGCGACCTGGGCGACGTCATCGAGCACTACCGCGAGGTCGGGCGGCGCATCGGCACGCCGGGGCTCTGACCCGGAGGGAAATACCGGGGTCGGATTCGAATCCGGCCCCGGTGTTCAGAGTCCCAGCACCGTACCGAGAGTCCCGGCTCGCCGGTCGCCCAGATCTCCTCGAACCGCGCGACGAGCGGCCGCGCCGCGATCGGCGAGTCGAACGCCAGCGCGGCGCGCGGCCCGTCGACGTGGAACCGGTGCAGGAAATGCCGGTCGTCCGCGATCACCAGCGGGTCCATCGCATTCCTCGCCTCGGCGCCCGTCCGGTAGACGCTGATCGCGTGGCCGTAGTGGCGCAGCACCGTGATCAGGCGCGGGCACGACTGCGCGAGCCAGCGCGTGTCGTGCACGATCACTTCCACACGCGGGCCGCGCGCACGGCGCAAACACGCGGAGCCGCGACCGCGCGCGGTCCACGATCGCGTCGATGGCCTCGACCTGCTCGGCGATCGACGCGATCGTCCGTTCGACGGGCCGCGGAACGTCGTCAGGCGGTGCCGAGGTGGAGCCAGCCATGGCGGTACCAGTCGTGGAGGAGGGAATGGGCGTTCGCGTCGAGCGAGCGCGCCTCGCGCGCCGTGAGCGTGCGCCGGTCGGCGAACCGCCGGAGCGCGGCGCGCGCCGCCGCCGGGATCGTCGCGCGGTCGCCGTTGACGTACATCGCGCGGGCGTCGTAGAGCGCCTGCGTGCGCAGGTCCAGCCTCGCGCCGCGGCGCGCGAGCGCCTTCGCGAACGCGCCGATCCCCGGGACGCGCGAGGGCGGCGCGAAGAACACGTGGGCCTTGGGCTCGGTGAGCCACGCGCCGACGAACGCGTCGACGTCGCCGCGCGCGATCCGGATGCGCGCGATCGTGCGCGCGAATCGCGCCTGCATCGCCGCGGGAATGCGCGCCGGCGTTCGCGTGGCGGCGAGGTCGGGGTCGGCGTAGCGTCCCGACAGGTCGACCGCGTCCGCGAGGTGCGTGAGGAACGCCTCGGCGACCTCCTGCGCGAGCGCCGCGCGGAACCCGACCGAGTAGGTCGTGCACGCGTCGACGGCGACGCCGTCGTGCGCAGCCTGGGGCGGCAGGTAGAGCATGTCGCCGGGACCGAGCACCTCGTCGTGGCCGGGCGCGAACCGCGAGAGGATCCGCAGCGGCAGGCCCGGGACGAACGCGACGTCGCGCTGCGTGCCCCAGCGCCAGCGGCGTCGGCCGAAGCCCTGCAGCAGGAACACGTCGTACGAGTCCACGTGCGGGCCGACGCCGCCGCCGGGCGCGGCGTAGCTCACCATCACGTCGTCGAGGCGCGCGTACGGGATGAAGTCGAATCGGCGCATCAGCGCGTCGGCGCGCGCGTCGACGAGGTTGGTTCCCTGGACGAGCAGCGTCCAGGCGCGCGAGGGCAGCGACGCGAGCGCGCGCGGCGCGAAGGGCCCGTGGTCGACGCTCCAGCGCTTGCCGGTCCGCACGACGAGGCGCGACTCGACGTCGTCCCGGCAGGCGAGCGCGAACAGGTCGTCGCGCGAGAACGGACCGGTGAAGCCCGGGATCGCATGCCGGACGAGCCGCGCGCGCTTCTGCCAGTGACGGCGCAGGAACGCCTCGGGCGCGAGCCCGCCCAGCGGCGGCGCGGCAGGGCGATCGCGGCGGCCGGCGATCGTTGCGGGCGCGGAAGCCATGGTGGCCGCGATTATAGGTCGCGGCCGCGCCCGGCGCTTCCGCGGCGTCAGGGCATCGCCGCGAGGATGCGCCTGAACTCGTCCTCGCCGTACGCCCGCAGCGTCTGCGAGCGCACGTTGCCGAGCGAGCCGACCTTGAGGAGCAGCGCCGTGACCTTGTCCTCCGGGCCGTCCACCGTCACGACGATGTCGCAACTCCCCACCGTCCAGTAGACGCTCTTGACCGTCACGCCGAGCTTCTCCGCCGCGGCGCGAAATCCGTCGAAGCGCGCGGGCGAGTCCTTGACGTTGCGGATTCCCTGATCGGTGAAGCTCACGAGGCTGACGAACGTTGCCATGGCATCCTCCGGTCGAAGCGATGCGCGATCCTCATCGTCGGCCGCGTCGGGGTCGGCCGGCGGGATCGGTTCTCGCCGGGGCAGTCTGCGCCGCGGGCGCGGCGCCCGTCAACGCGCGGCCCGGAGGCCGTCGCGCGCATGTGTAGAATGCCCCCCAAATTCCATCCACACCCGCGCGTCACGCGCCTACGAGGGTCCTCGATGAACGTCTTCGCGAACACGGTCGTCTCGCTCGTCTTCAAGCTCTACGACGAACGCAACCAGGTCATCGAGGAGACCTCCGATCCGATCGCCTACCTGCACGGCGGCTACTCGGGCATCTTTCCCCGCGTCGAGGAGGCGCTCGGCCAGAAGAAGGTGGGCGATTCGGTCTCGGTGTCGCTCGATCCCGCGGACGCGTTCGGCGATTACGATCCGAAGCTCGTGCGGATGGAGCCCGTCGACACGCTGCCGCCCGACATCGCGGTCGGCGGCTACCTCGTGTCGGAGCAGGAAGGCGAGGAGACCGTGTGGCGCGTCACCGACATCGCGGAAGGCAAGGCGGTGCTCGACGGCAACCACGAGCTCGCCGGCCAGCGCGTGCGCTTCGACGCGACGATCGTCGACGTCCGGCCCGCGACGCAGGAAGAAGTCACGCACGGCCACGTGCACGGACCGCACGGCCACCACCATCACTGACGCCGGGCGTTCGGCGGCAGCGCGCCGACCCGATCAGGTCGACGCGTCGCCCTCGCCGATCTCGCGCAGCATCGTGAACTTGACGATGCCGTGCGGAAACGCGGCGAGCTCGAACACGACCCGGTAGCCGAGCGACGCGTAGAATCGCGGCGCCTGGAAGCTCAGCGTCTCGAGGTAGAGCGTCCGGCAGCCGCGCTCGGCCGCGCGCGCCTCGAACGCGCGGACCAGCCGCGCCCCGATGCCCTGGTGCCGGTGCGCGTCCGCGACCCACAGCTGCTGGATCTCGGCCGCCGGCCCCCAGGTGCGGCCGACCGCGCCGCCGATCACCTCGCCCCCGGGTCCCCGCGCGAAGCAGGACAGCCGTCGCACCTCGTGCAGCGGGGCGGCCGCATCGTTGAAGTCGCCGAGGCCCGTGTCGACGATCGCGCCTTCGGCGGCGGGAACGTCGTCGTGCGCGGTGATCGTGATCGGATTCATCGTGTGCTGCTCTCGCGGCGGTGCCGAACGGTCGCTCAATCGGCCGAGGCCAGCCGCCTGAGCTCGTACAGCGCGTCGAGCGCCTCGCGCGGCGACAGCGCGTCCGGATCGAGCGAGGCGACGCGCTCGGCGAGCGCGCGGGCGCGCGCGACCTCGGCGTCCTCCGCGGCGGGCGCCTGCGCCGAGAACAGGTCGGACTGCCCCTCGCCGGCGTGCGCGAACGCGTCGAGGCGCGCGAGGTAGTTGCGCGCCTGGCGCACCGTGTCGGCGGGGACGCCGGCGAGCTTCGCCACCGCGAGCCCGTAGCTGCGGCTCGCCGGGCCATCCTCCACGGCGTGCATGAACACGATCCCCTCCCGCGGCGTCTCGACGGCGTCGAAGTGGACGTTCGCGCAGCCGGGAATCTCGGCAGCGAGGGCGGTCAGCTCGAAATAGTGCGTCGCGAAGAGCGCGAGCGAGCGATTGGTCTCGGCGAGCCTGTGCGCGATCGCCCACGCGAGCGCGAGACCGTCGTAGGTCGAGGTCCCGCGGCCGATCTCGTCGACGAGCACGAGGCTCTGCGGCGTCGCACGGTGCAGGATGGCCGCCGCCTCGGTCATCTCGACCATGAACGTCGAGCGTCCGCCGGCCAGGTCGTCCGCCGCGCCGATGCGCGTGTAGATCGCGTCGATCGGCCCCAGCGTCGCCGACACGGCGGGCACGAACGAGCCGCAGCAGGCGAGCAGCGCGATCACCGCGGTCTGCCGCATGTAGGTGGACTTGCCGCCCATGTTGGGTCCCGTGACGATCAGCAGCCGGCGGTCCGGCGCGAGCACGACGTCGTTCGGGATGAAGTGCTCGACCTGGCGCTCGACGACCGGGTGGCGTCCGCCGCGGATCTCGATGCGGCTCTCCATCGTGAACGCGGGCCGCACGAGGGCGAGCGCCTCGGCGCGGTCGGCGAGCCCCGCCAGCACGTCGAGCGACGCGAGCGCCGCGGCGGCGCGCTGCAGCGTCGCGACGGCGCCGCCGAGCTCGACGACGAGCTCGTCGAACAGGAGCTTCTCGCGCGCGAGCGCCCGTTCCTGCGCCGAGAGCGCCTTGTCCTCGAACGTCTTCAGCTCGGGCGTGACGTAGCGCTCGGCGTTCTTGAGCGTCTGGCGGCGGCGGTAGTCGTCCGGGACCTTCCCGGCCTGCGCGTGCGTGACCTCGATGTAGAAGCCGTGGACGCGGTTGTACTCGACCTTGAGGCCCGGGATGCCCGACCGCTCGCGCTCGCGCCGCTCGAGGTCGGCGAGGAACGCGCCGCAGTCGCGGTCGATCGAGCGCAGCTCGTCGAGCTCCGCGTCGTGGCCGTCGGCGATCACGCCGCCGTCGCGCAGCTGCGCCGACGGCTCCGGCGCGATCGCGCGGGCGAGGAGCGCGGCCCAGCGCGGCTCGACGTCGAGCGCGGAACGGGCGTCGCGCAGCAGCGGCACCCCGGCGTCCGCGATCGTGTCCCGGATCGCGGGCAGCGCCGCGAGTGTCGTGCCGAGTGCCGCGAGCTCTCGCGGGCGCACCTGCGCGAGCGCGACGCGCGAGGCGATGCGTTCGACGTCGGACACGCGCGCGAGGGACTCGCGCACGCGCCTGCGCAGGCCCGGATCGCGGACGAACACCTCGACAGCGTCGTGCCGCGCGGATGCCGCCGCGGCGTCGCGCAGGGGCTGCAGCAGCCAGTCGCGCAGCAACCGGCTTCCTGCCGACGTGACGCACGCGTCCATCATCGACAACAGCGTCGGCGCGGGTTCGCCGGAGAGCGTCCGCGTGATCTCCAGGTTGCGGCGCGTCGCGGCGTCGAGCGCGACCTGCGTTCCGGGCCGTTCGACGGCGATCGTGGCGAGATGCGCGACCGACGCCTGCTGCGTCGCGGCGGCGTAGTCGAGCAGCGCACCCGCTGCGCCGGTCGCGATCGGCGCGTCCTCGGCGCCGAACGCCCGCAGGTCCTGCGTTCCGAGCTGCTTCGCGAGCGCGCGCGCGCCGGCCGCGGCGTCGAAATGCCAGGCCGGCCGCGAGCGCACCGGCACGGATGCGCGGCGCAGCGGCGGCACGCCACCGTCCTCCGGGACGAGCAGCTCGGCGGGCTCGATGCGCTCGAGCGTCGCGGCGAGGTCCGTGGCCGGCACGTCCGCCATCGTGAGGCGGCCCGCCGCGAGATCGAGCCATGCGACCCCCGCGCGCTTGCCCGCGATGACGCAGGCAGCCAGCAGGCAGGTGGTCGTCGGGTCGAGAAGATTCGCGTCGACCAGCGTGCCCGGCGTCACGATCCGGGCGACGCGGCGCTCGACCGGCCCCTTGCTGGTGGCCGGGTCGCCGAACTGCTCGACGATCACCGCCGACTCGCCCAGCCGCATCAGGCGCGCGAGGTGCTGCTCGATCGCATGGAACGGCACGCCCGCCATCGGGATCGGCGCGCCGGCGGACTGGCCGCGCGAGGTCAGCGTGATGTCGAGCAGCCGGGCCGCCTTCCGCGCGTCGTCGTAGAACAGCTCGTAGAAGTCGCCCATCCGGTAGAAGACGAGCTTGTCCGGATGGTCCGCCTTGACGCGCAGGTACTGCTGCATCATCGGCGTGTGCGCCGATAGGGGGTCGACGGCAGCGCTGGCAGCGGGCTTCATGATCGCGGGGCGAGTGTAGCGCGGGAACGTGACTGTTCCCGCCTGCGGCATGCCGGGTCAGCGCGACTCGCGCTCGGCCCATTCGCGATCGAGACCTGCCGCGTAGCGACCGTTCGCGGCGAGCCAGTCGATCAGCGGCTCGAGGTCGCCCGTGGCTCGGGCGATCGCCTGGATGTCGCTGTCCGTACCCGTTCGACGGAGATGCGGGAAGAGCCCGATTCGGACCAGCAGACGGTTGAGCAGCAGGCGCGCCGAGCGGCCGTTGCCATCCGCGAAAGGGTGGATGTTCAACACCGCGAGGTAGACGAACGCGATGCGCCACGCTCCGGCGGGCATCCCCGGCGCGAGATCGCGCAGCACCTTCACGAGCGTGGCGTGGGTCCTGACGGGAGGCGTGCGAGGGACGTGTCTCGCGGTAGGCACGACCGTGTTGACGATCGAGATCTGACCCGGCCCCATCGCGGGGCGATGGCGGGTGACCTGCGCGTGGCGCCAGCGCAGCCATGCTTCGAACGCGACGGGTCGTCGATGTCCAGGCGGTCGTGACCCGGCCCCGGCGACCGCGCGCGTAGCGGATGATATCGAGCTCGTCCGGCGTGAGGCCGCCCTCGCCGCGCGCAACGATCTCGACGCTGCGCGCGATCGCTTCGGCCGTGCGAGGAAGACGGAAGCTGTGGTGCGCCTCGAGGGCGGGCCACGCGGCGGACACCGGTGCGCCCGGCGCAAACCGATCGTCTGCGCTCGCCGCGCCCGCATGGCGGTCCACGATTCGCGCGAGGTCCGCGATCAGTGCGTCGTCGAGTCCGCGCCCGCGCTCGAGCTTCCTCAGTGCTTCGGCGATCGGTGCCGGGTCGTCGGCCGCGAGACCCGCCTCGATCGGGCCTTCCAGCGCGGTCCGCTCGGCGAGCATCGCGAGGGCGTCGGCCGCTTCCTCCTTCGCGTCGGGCGGGAGGCGCGCGTCGCCGAGCGCGGACTGGAGGAGGGCCTTGCCGGCCTCGGGGCGTCCGAGCTGGAGCTCCAGCGTCCCCAGGTTCACGCGCGCATACGGATGGCCGGGCGAGCGCGCGCATGCCCGTCGCAGCAGGGTCTCGGCGACGTCGTAGTTGCGCATCGTGCGCTCGACCGTTGCGAGCTTGTTCAGCGCGTCGGCGTCGCCGGGCGCGAGCTCGACCGCCTTCCGGTAGGCGATGGCCGCATGCTCCAGGCGGTCGGCTTGCCGCAGCACGTCGCCCAGTCCCACGTGCAATGCCGCGACGCTCGGCGCGAGCGCCGCCGCGCGCTTTGCGTTCGCGACCGCATCCTCGTGCCGGCCGAGCATCGACTGTGCCACGCCCAGCGCGAGCCACGCGCCCGGTACGCCCGGCGCGCGCGCGGTGACGCGCTCGAGCATGGGGAGAGCGTCGGTGGGCCTGCCGGCACGGATCTGCGCCTGGGCGAGCCCGAGTTGCGCGGGAAGGAACGACGGGTCGCGCTCGACCGCGCTCGACCAGGCGCCGATGGCCTCGGCCCAGGCGCCGCGCGCCTCGAGGGCGGCGGCGCGTTGCGCGAGCGCGACGGTTTCGGGACGGGGTCGGGCGGGAGCGGCTGGCACCTGCCGGATTATAGGGAAGCCTGCCGCCACGGCGTGGTTTAAGCGGACGTTAAGAATCAGGGCGTAGCTTCGCGGTCGTCGCCTCACGATTCCTGGAGTTCGCCATGACCAGATCCGCTGTTTCCCGCCCTCGCGCTCGCGGGGCTTGCCACCTTCTCGGCCATGCCGGCGCAGGCCGTCGTTGCCTCAGATCTCCTTCGCGGCTACGAGACGGCCGCACGTGCGCAGTCGCCTGCGTTCCAGGGCTTCTCCGCCGATCGCGGCGGCCGCCTGTTCCGCACGCCGCAGGGCGGCGAGTGGAGCTGCGCGTCGTGCCACGGCGAGACGCCGACCGGACCCGGACGCCATGCGAAGACCGCCAAGGTCATCCAGCCGCTCGCGCCGGCGGCGAACCCGCAGCGCTTCACCGACGCCGCGCAGGTCGAGAAATGGTTCAGGCGCAACTGCGGCGACGTGCTGAGGCGCGAATGCACGGTTCAGGAGAAGGGCGACATCCTCTCCTGGCTCGTCTCCGTCAAGTGAGGAGCCGGCCATGACCGGACCTCTGACCCGCATCCTCATGGCGCTCGCGCTCGCGTCCGTCTCGCTGCAGGCGCCGGCGGACTCGCGGCGCTTCGCGGCCGACGACCCACGCTGGCGCGCCGAGTGCGGCAGCTGCCACACGGCGTTCCCGCCGGCACTCCTGACCGCGCCCGCGTGGCGCCAGGTGATGGGCGCGCTCGACCGGCACTACGGCGCCGACGCGTCGATCGACGCGAAGACCGCGGCGGAGATCGGCGCGTTCCTCGAGCGCAACGCCGGCGAACGGGGCCGGGCTGCGCCGCCGGCCGTCGCGTCGACGAGGGCGGGCGCCGCAATCGCGCCGCCGCTTCCACGCATCGCCGATTCGGCGTGGTTCGCGAAGGAGCATCGCAAGGTGCCCGCCTCGACGATCGCCCGTCCCGACGTCGGCAGCCTCGCCAACTGCGCGGCGTGCCACACCGCCGCCGACCGCGGCGATTTCTCGGAGCGCGCGCTGCGCGTTCCCCGCTGAAGGAGAGCACCATGCACGACACCACTCCCGCGACGTCGCGGATCCTCGTCTGGGACCTTCCGGTCCGCCTGTTCCACTGGATGCTCGCGATCTCGTTCGCCGGCGCGTGGGTCACCGCCGATTCCGAGCGCTGGCGCGACACCCACATCCTGCTGGGCTACACGGCCGGAGTGCTGGTCATGCTGCGGGTCGTGTGGGGGCTCGTGGGGACGCGCCACGCGCGGTTTACTTCGTTCGTCCGCGGTCCGCGCCGCGTGATCGCGTACCTGCGTTCGCTCGTCTCGGATCGGCCGGAGCACGCGACCGGCCACAATCCGGCGGGAGCATGGGCGATCATCGCGTTGCTCGCGCTGACGCTTGCGATCGTGGCGACCGGTCTGGCCGTCGAGGCCGACGCCGGTCCCAAAAACCTCGACGACGTCCACGAGGCGCTCGCGACCGCGATGCTCGTCGTCGTCGGCATCCACGTCGCGGGTGTCGTCCTCGGGAGCCTCGTCCACCGCGAGAACCTGGTCCGCGCGATGATCACCGGACGCAAGCTCGGTGCCCCGGGCGAGGCGATCGGCAGCCCGCGGCGTCTCGTCGCGGTGGCGCTGGTCGCGCTGGTCGTCGGCGTCTGGACCGGCGTGCTGCCGACGCCCGGCCTCCCGACGAACGAGGGCTTGACGGCGATCACGGCGAAGGCACCGCAGGCGCGGCATCATGGCGACTCCGGAAACGATTGAATCGGCACCGTGCGCATCCTGCTGGTCGAAGACGATCCGCTGCTCGGGGACGCGTTGCGCGCGGGCCTCGGGCAGGCGGGTTTCGACGTCGACTGGGTTCGCGACGGCCAGGCGGCGCTCTCGGCGCTCTCCGACGGCGAGCACGCGGCGGCCGTGCTCGACCTCGGGCTGCCGCGCCTGTCAGGCTTCGACGTGCTCGCCCGGGCGCGGAGCGCCGGCGTCAAGATGCCGATACTCGTCCTCACGGCGCGCGACGCGGTCGACGACCGCGTTCGCGGGCTCGACGCGGGTGCCGACGACTACGTCGTCAAGCCTGCCGAGCTGGCCGAGGTCGCGGCGCGCCTGCGGGCGCTGATCCGGCGGTCGGGAGGCGAGCCGTCGCCTGCGCTGGAGGTCGGTGACGTCGCGCTCGATCCCGCGGCGAGGAGCGTTCGTCACCGAGGCCACGAGGTCGAGCTCAAGCCGCGCGAGTTCGACCTGCTGCACGAGCTCATGCTGAACGCCGGCCGCGTGCTGTCCCGCGAGCGCCTCGAGTCGCGCCTCTACGCGTGGGGAGAGGAGGTCGGCAGCAACGCGATCGAGGTCCACGTCCATCACCTGCGGCGCAAGCTCGCGCCGGAGCTCATCCGCACGATCCGGGGCGTGGGCTACGTGATGCCCCGCGAATCCGGGCGCTAGCCGATGCGCGGCGGATCCCTTTCGCGACGGCTGCTGCTGCTCTCGCTCGCGGCGGTCGCGGTCGTCTGGGTCGCCTCGTCGATCTTCGCGGTCGTGCGCGTGCGCCACGAGGCGGGCGAGCTCCTCGACGCGCATCTCGCGCAGGCCGCCGCGATGCTGCACGCGCGCGTGGGCGACGACGTCGACGAGTCCGAGCTCGAGCACGCGCCCGAGCTGCACCGCTACGCGCGCGGGCTCGCGTTCCAGGTGTGGGAGGAGGGTCTGAAGCTCCGCCTGCATTCGGCCAACGCGCCCGACACGCGCCTGTCGCCGCAGGAACGGGGATTCTCGGACGTCGAGTCGGGCGGGCGGGCGTGGCGCGTGTACTCGAGCCTCGACCGCAAGGGACGCGTGCTGGTCCAGGTCGCCGAGGAGGGCCGCGCACGCGACCGGATCGCGGGCAGCGTCGCCGGCGCGCTCCTGCTGCCGATGATCGTCGGGCTTCCGGTGCTGGGCCTGTTGATCTGGCTCGCGCTGCGGTCCGGACTGAAGCCGCTCGTCGCGCTCGGTCGCGACGTCGCGGTCCGCGACCCCGACAACCTTCAGCCGCTCGAGGCGGCGGACGTGCCCCGCGAGGTCGGGCCGCTCGTCGCGAGCCTGAACGGGCTCTTCGGGCGACTCAGGCATTCGATCGACCACGAGCGGCGCTTCAATGCGGATGCGGCGCACGAGCTTCGAACGCCGCTCGCCGGCGTGCGCGCGCAAGCGGAGGTCGCGCTCGGCGCGTCCGCCGACGCCGAGCGCACGCATGCGTTGCGGCAGGTGATGGCCGGCTGCGATCGGGCGGCGAGGCTCGTCGACCAGATGCTCACGCTCGCGCGGCTCGATCCGAAACGCACGCTTGCCGGCGGTGCGCGCTTCGACCTCGCGACGGCCGCCCGCGACGCGATCGCCGAGATCGCCACCGCCGGCCACGCGCGAGGCGTGGACGTCGCGCTCGACGCGTCGCCGGTGCAGATCGTCGGCGATCCGGCGCTCGTCGCGATCCTGCTGCGCAACCTGCTCGACAACGCGATCCGCCACGGCCCGGCGGGCACGACGGTGGAGGTCGGCGTGCAGGCGGTCGCGGGTGCGGCCGAACTGGTCGTGACCGACCAGGGCCCCGGCGTGCCTCCCGAGGAGCGCGACAGGCTGGGCGAGCGCTTCCACCGCGTCCTCGGCACCGGGGAGACCGGGAGCGGTCTCGGACTGTCGATCGTGCGTCGCATCGCGGAGCTGCACCACGCGGAGGTCGCCTTCGGCGCGGCGCCGTCGGGACGCGGCTTCGCGGCCCGCGTCCGGTTCGCGCGACGCTGACGCCGGCGCGCCGACGCCGGCGCGATCGACCCGCTACACTGGCGACCGCGCGCGCGGACCTGCCCCGCGCCCGCCGAGCCCATGACCCTCACCCTGGTCCCCGGACAGATCCCGCTCTCGACGCTTCGCAGCCTCTGGGCGGGGCCGCACGCGATCACGGTCGACGGACGGGCACGGCCGGCGGTCGATGCCGCCGCCGCCGCGGTCGCGCGCGTGATCGCGGAACACCGCACGGTCTACGGCGTCAACACCGGCTTCGGGCTGCTCGCGCGCACGCGCATCGACGACGGGCGCCTCGCGGAGCTGCAGCGGGCCCTCCTGCTTTCGCACGCGGCGGGGACGGGACCGGCCCTCGACGACGCGGTCGTGCGCCTCGTGCTCGCGCTCAAGGCCGCCTCGCTCGCGCGCGGACACTCGGGCGTGCGATGGCAGGTGATCGAGGCGCTGGTCGCGCTGGCGGACGCGAACGTGCTGCCGTGCGTGCCGTCGCTGGGCTCGGTCGGCGCGTCCGGCGACCTCGCGCCGCTCGCGCACCTGTGCGGCGTGCTGATCGGCGAGGGCGAGGTGCGCATCGGCGGCCGCGTCGCTCCCGCGGCGGAAGGCCTCGCGCACGCCGGCATCGCGCCGCTCACGCTTGCGCCGAAGGAAGGGCTCGCGCTGATCAACGGCACGCAGGTGTCGACGGCGCTCGCGCTCGCCGGGCTGTTCATGCACGAGCGGGCGCTGGCGGCGGCGTTCGTCGCCGGGGCGATGAGCGTCGACGCCTGCCTCGGCAGCGACACGCCGTTCGACGCCGCGCATCCACGATCTGCGCGGCCACGCGGGGCAGCGCGATGCGGCGGCGATCTACCGCCGGCTGCTCGCGGGCAGCGCGATCCGCGCCTCGCACGCCGATTGCCATCGCGTGCAGGATCCGTACAGCCTGCGCTGCCAGCCGCAGGTGATGGGCGCGATCCTCGACCAGACGCGCGCCGCCGCCGCGACGCTCGTCATCGAGGCGAACGCGGTCTCGGACAACCCGCTCGTGTTCGCCGGCACGGGCGACGTGATCTCCGGCGGCAATTTCCACGCGGAGCCGGTCGCGTTCGCGGCCGACAACCTGGCGCTCGCGATCGCCGAGACCGGCGCGCTCGCCGAGCGGCGCATCGCGCTCCTGATGGACGCGAACCTGTCCGGCCTGCCGCCGTTCCTCGTCGAGGACGGCGGCGTGAACTCCGGCTTCATGATCGCGCAGGTGACGGCCGCGGCGCTCGCCTCCGAGAACAAGGCGCTCGCCCACCCGCGCAGCGTCGACTCGCTGCCGACCTCGGCGAACCAGGAGGATCACGTCAGCATGGCGACCGGTGCCGCTGCGCGGCTCGCGCCGATGGCGGGCCACGTAGCCGCCATCGCCGCGATCGAGCTCCTGGCGGCGTCGCAGGCGATCGACCTGCGCCGCCCGCTGGCGACCTCGCCGGCACTGGCGAAGGCGCACGCGCGCATCCGGGCGTCGGCGCGATTCTGGGACCGGGACCGCGCGTTCGCGCCGGACCTCAGGGCGATCCGCACCCAGGTCGAGGCGGGCGATTTCGCGGGCGACGTCCCGGAGGCGCTCGTCGGCAGGTGAGGGTGTCCCGGGCGGACGCATTTGCGCGACAATGACGGCCTCCGCGGTCGAGCGCGGAGGAGGAGGACACGATGCACCGCGACGATCCCGACCAGCTTGCCGGCCGCAGCGCCGACCCGCGCTACGCCGACCGCACGATCCGCGCCCCCCGCGGCACGACGCTCGCGTGCCGTTCGTGGCTCACCGAGGCCGCCTACCGGATGATCCAGAACAACCTGGATCCCGAGGTCGCCGAGAATCCGAAGGCGCTCGTCGTCTACGGCGGCATCGGCCGCGCCGCGCGCGACTGGGCGTCGTACGACGCGATCCTCGCGACGTTGAAGGATCTCCGCGACGACGAGTCGCTGCTGATCCAGTCCGGCAAGCCGGTCGGCGTGTTCCGCACCCACGCGGACGCGCCGCGCGTGCTGATCGCGAACTCGAACCTCGTGCCGCGCTGGGCGACCTGGGAGCACTTCAACGAGCTCGACCGCAAGGGCCTGATGATGTTCGGCCAGATGACCGCGGGCAGCTGGATCTACATCGGCTCGCAGGGCATCGTGCAGGGGACCTACGAGACGTTCGCCGAGGCGGGCCGCCAGCACTTCGGCGGCAACCTCGCCGACAAGTGGATCCTCACCGCGGGACTGGGCGGCATGGGCGGCGCGCAGCCGCTCGCCGCGACGATGGCCGGTGCGTCGATGCTCGCGATCGAGTGCCAGCAATCGCGCATCGAGATGCGCCTCGCGACGCGCTACCTCGACGAGCAGGCCCGCGACCTCGACGACGCGCTCATGCGCATCCGTGGCGCGTGCGCCGCGCGCAAGCCTCGTTCGATAGGCCTCCTCGGCAACGCGGCCGAGATCGTTCCCGAGCTCGTGAAGCGCGGCGTGCGTCCCGACATGGTGACCGACCAGACGTCCGCGCACGATCTCGTCAACGGATACCTGCCCGCGCTCTGGTCGGTCGAGCGCTGGCGCGCCGCGCAGGCCGATCCGGCGCAGCACGCGGACCTCGTGCGGGCGGCCCAGCGCTCGGCCGCGATGCACGTCGAGGCGATGCTCGCGTTCCACCGCCAGGGCGTGCCGACGTTCGACTACGGCAACAACATCCGCCAGGTCGCGAAGGACGAAGGCGTGACGGACGCGTTCGCGTTCCCCGGATTCGTGCCTGCGTACATCCGCCCGCTGTTCTGCGAAGGGAAGGGGCCGTTCCGCTGGGTCGCGCTCTCGGGCGATCCCGAGGACATCCGCCGGACCGACCGGAAGGTGCGCGAGCTCTTCCCCGACGACGCGCACCTGCACCGCTGGCTCGACATGGCCGGCGAGCGCATCGCGTTCCAGGGTCTGCCCGCGCGCATCTGCTGGCTGGGCCTCGGCGACAGGCATCGCGCCGGCCTCGCGTTCAACGAGATGGTGCGCACCGGCGAGCTCTCTGCGCCGATCGTGATCGGCCGCGACCATCTCGACACCGGCTCGGTCGCGAGCCCGAACCGCGAGACCGAGGCGATGCGCGACGGCAGCGACGCGGTCTCCGACTGGCCGCTCCTCAATGCGCTGCTCAACACGGCGGGCGGCGCGACCTGGGTGTCGATCCACCACGGCGGCGGCGTCGGCATGGGGTACTCGCAGCACGCCGGCGTCGTCATCGTCTGCGACGGCACCGACGCCGCGGCGAAGCGCATCGAGCGCGTGCTGTGGAACGACCCGGCGACCGGGGTGATGCGCCATGCCGACGCGGGATCAGGGCGCCCCCCCCCCGCCCCCCCCCCCCCCCCCCGGGCCCCCCCCGGCGCCGGCTGCCGGGCGCCACGCCGACGCGGGCTACGCGAAGGCGATCGAGGTGGCGAAGCGCGAAGGCGTGCGGATGCCGATGCTCCGGAGGGTGGTGCCCCGCAGAGCCAGGTCATCACGGGCGGTGGCGTTCTCGGCGTGATGCGCCAGCCGACGCTCGCAGGCGAGGCGCGCTGCGGAGCGAGCGGCGGTGGCCCGCCCGCGTCATCGGCCGGGGCGCCTGCGGAGCCCGGACCCCGCCTCGGCCGGCGCCCGGGCCTCCACGCCGCGCGGGCTACGCGAATCGCGGCTGAACGACCCACGCCAGCGCCCGTCGCGGACCGGCAGGCCCGCGCGATCACTCCGCTTTCGCGCCCGCGCGGAACCACGCGTCGACCTTCGCGCGCTCCTCGTCGGTCATCCGCGTCAGGTTGCCGATCGGCATCGCCTTCAGCACGACCGTCTGCTGGTGGACCCGCTGCGACTGCGCGAGGATGCGCTCGTTCGTATCGAGCAGGACGTTCTTCGGCGCGGCGGCGAAGCCGGCGAACGTAGGCGTCGCGGCATGGCAGCCCGCGCAGCGCGCGACGACGATCGCCTGCACGTCGGCGAACTTCGCCTCGCCGGCCGCGCTGCCGCCGCCGCGCGGCATCAGGGCGACGAACACGGCCGCGAGCAGCGCGATCCCGATCGCCCAGAACGACGGCTTCACGATGCCTCGATGGCGGAACGTGAAGAACAGCCGGATGAACACGCCGGCCAGCGCGATCGCCATCAGCACGAGCCAGTTCCACGTCGCGTTCGTGAACAGCGCGTAGTGGTTGCTGATCATCGTGAACAGCACGGGCAGCGTGAAATAGGTGTTGTGCACGCTGCGCTGCTTGCCCCGCGCGCCGTGCGCCGGGTCCGGGGCGCGCCCCTCGGCCTTGGCCTTCACCATCTCGCGCTGGCCCGGCATGATCACGAAGAAGACGTTCGCGGTCATGATCGTGCCGAGCATCGCGCCGAAATGGATGTACGCGCCGCGGCCCGAGTAGAGCTGGGTCAGCGCATAGGCGGCGAACGCGCACAGGACGAGCATCACGGCGGCGAGGATCGGCTCGCGCCTGCCCAACGGCGAGCGGCACAGGAGGTCGTAGACGATCCAGCCGCCCGTGAGGAACGCGAGCCCGATCACGATCGACGCGGGCTTTCCGAGGTCCGCCACCGAGCGGTCGATCAGGTAGACCTCGGCGCTCGCGTAGTAGATCAGACCGAGCATGAACATGCCCGACATCCACGTCGTGTACGCCTCCCACTTGAACCAGTGCAGCGGCTCGGGCAATTCGGGCGGCGCGACGGCGAATTTCTGCGCGCGGTAGAACCCGCCGCCGTGCAGCGCCCAGACCTCGCCGCCGATGCCGAGGCGCTCGGCCTCGTCGGGGTACCGGGGCGCGCGCAGGTGCGAGTCGAGCCAGACGAAGTAGAACGACGCGCCGATCCAGGCGATCCCGGCGATCATGTGGAACCAGCGGCCCAGCACGTTCAGCCACTCGAGGACGTACGCTTCCATGGCCCTCAGCTGCCGCGGTAGGTCGAGTAGGTCCAGGGCGTGCAGACCAGCGGGACGTGGTAGCTGCCGCCGTCCTCGGCGATGCCGAAGTCGACCGGCACCACGTCGACGAACGCGGGGTCCGGCAGCTTCATCCCCTGCGCGCGGAAGTAGTCGCCGACGTGGAAGACCAGCCGGTAGCGGCCGCGCCTGACCGCCGTGCCTT
Organism: Betaproteobacteria bacterium; assembly: GCA_016704895.1. Taxonomy (GTDB): domain Bacteria; phylum Pseudomonadota; class Gammaproteobacteria; order Burkholderiales; family Casimicrobiaceae; genus VBCG01. The sequence continues at coordinate 123,040 of JADIZG010000073.1, read as the reverse complement.
CGAGCAGCGGCCGGTCGGTGCGGCCGTCGGCGTTGGTGCGCGCCGACGCGATCAGGCGTGCGCCGCCCGGCTCGAGCGCGTGGAGCTCGATCTCGACGCCGGCCGCGGGACGGCCCGAGTGCGTGTCGAGGACGTGGGTCGAGAGCTTGGCCATGGTCACTCCACCAGGTCGGCGATGCGCAGGCGCGCGATCTCGCCGATCTGCGCGATCGCGTTGGCGATCTCCTGCTCGCGGGTGTTCGACAGACGCGCACGCAGCGTGCCGAGGATCGCGTCCTTGCGGTTCTGGCGTGCGCAGATGACGAACGGGAAGCCGAACGTCGCCGCGTAGCGTTCGTTCAGGCGGCGAAGCTCGGCGGCCTCCTCGGGCGGACAGCGTGCCGAGCCCGGCCGCCGCCTGCTCGCGCGTCGACGCGGCGGTGAGCGTCCCGGCCTGCGCCTCCTTGCCGGCCAGCGCCGGGTGGGCGCGGATCAGCGCGACCTTCTCGTCGTCGCCCGCGCCCCTGGACGACGCCATAGAGGGCGAGCTGCAGGTCGAGCCGCGACGCGAACGGGCGCCGCGCGAACGCGCGCTCGGCGATCCACGGCGAATGCTCGTAGACCGCGCCGAACGCGGACGAGAACTGCTGCGGCGTGTAGCGGTTGATCTCGGCGAGCGTCGGCATCGTGGGCGCGGAGCGGTGGCCCCGGTTCGCCTCGATCCCCGGTCCGGAGGCGCGGGGAAAAGCTACGCGTTGCAAAAATGCAAGTCAATAGCTAAGCTGACATTTCAGATCACCGAACCGGCTGCCTCCGCGCGGCCGGACCCGCGCCTGCCCGATGCCCGCTGCCGTCGCTCCGCTGCAAACCCCCCGCCGCCGTCGCGACGCGCGCCCGTGCGTCCGCGCCTCAAGTCGGACGAGGCGTTCGAGCGCCTGCGGGCGCTCCTGCTGGACGGGACGCTGCGCGCGGGAGAGTTCGTGTCGCAGCAGGACCTGGTCGTCCGCATGCACATGCCGATGGCGCCGGTGCGCGAGGCGGTCAAGCGCGCTGCGTCGGACGGACTGGTCGAGGTGCTGCCGCAGCGCGGGGTGCGCGTGATGGAGGCCACGTCGCAACGCATCCTCGACAGCTTCGGGCTGCGCCTGCTCGTCGACCGGGAGGGCGCGCGCAAGCACGCGCGCCGCGGCCTCGCCCCCGGGCTCGGCGAGCTCAAGCGCGCGCACGAGGCGATCCTCGCCGAATGCCGCCGCGACCTCACCGACATCGCGATCGCGAGGAGCTACGAGGTCGACTGGGCGCTGCACGCCGCGCTCGCCGGCGCGATCGACAACGCGCTCGTCGCCGACCTCTACGAGCGCAACCGCGAGCGGCTCACGATCCTGCAGCGCACGCGGCCGATGCTCCCCGATCGCGTCGTGCCGTCGCTGACCGAGCACCTCGCGATCCTGATGGCGATCGAGGCGCGCGATCCCGAGCGCGCGGACGCCGCGGTCGCCGAGCACGCCCGCCAGACGCTGCGCTGGTGGGGCTTTCTCAACCCGAGTTTCGACTGACGGCCCGGCGAACGCGATGCGCTTCGGCACCGACATCCTGAGGCAGGCGGACATCCTCGCGGCATTCACCGAGGATCCGCCGGGCGTGACGCGCAGCTACCTCACGCCGCAGCACCGGCGGGCGGGCGACTGCATCGCCGCGCTGATGCGCGAGGCGGGCATGGACGCGAGCTACGACGCGCTCGGCAACGTCGTGGGCCGATATGCCGCCGACCGGTCGGGCGCGCCGGTCGTGATGACCGGCTCGCACATGGACAGCGTGCGCAACGCGGGCCGCTACGACGGCGTGTTCGGCATCCTGACCGCGATCGCCTGCGTGCGCGACCTCCATCGTCGGGGCAGGCGCCTTCCCTTCGACTTCGAGGTCGTCGCGTTCGGCGACGAGGAGGGCGTGCGCTTCGGCGTCACGCTGATCGGCAGCAAGGCGATGGGCGGCTCGTTCGACCCCGCGTGGCTCGATGCGAAGGACGCCGGCGGGACGACGTTGCGCGAGGCGCTGATCGCGTTCGGCGGCGATCCCGACGGCTGGCGCGCCCTCGACCGGCGCGGCAAGGGCGTGGTCGCCTACGTCGAGTCGCACATCGAGCAGGGACCGGTGCTGCTGGACGAGGGACTGCCGGTGGGCGTCGTCACCGCGATCGCGAGCGGCGCGCGGATGCGCGTCGAGGTCACCGGGCTCGCCGGGCACGCGGGCACCGTCCCGATGGGCGCGCGGCAGGACGCGCTCGCGGCGGCTGCCGAGATGGTGCTCGCGGTCGAGCGCATCGCGTCGGCGCCGGGCGCGGGCGGCAGCGCGCTCGTGGGGACCGTCGGAACGATCGAGGCGCGCCCGGGCGCGATCAACGTGATCCCGCAGGACGTCTCGTTCACCGTCGACGTGCGCTCGGGCGACGACGTTGCGCGCAGGCGCGCAACCGCGGTGATGCGGGATGCCTTCGGTGCGATCGCGCCGCGGCGCGGCGTGAAGGTGGCTTCCGACGTGTTCTACGAGCTTCCCGCCGCGCCGTGCGACGCGTCGCTGCAGGACGCGCTCGCCGCGTCGGTCGCGCGCCAGGGGCTGCCGGTGCGCCGTCTGCCCTCGGGCGCCGGCCACGACGCGATGGTGTTCCCGCCCGTGTGCCCGATCGCGATGCTGTTCGTGCGCTGCGGCGCGGGCGGCATCAGCCATCATCCCGACGAGACGATGACCGCCGCGGACGCGGAGGTCGCCACCGCCGTCTTCCTCGACTTCCTCGAGACCTGGACGCCCCCGAATGCCGATGACGCCTGAGCAGCACGGAAAGCTCGCCGCCTTCGTCGACGCGCACCACGCCGGGCAGGTCGCCTTCCTGCGCGAGATCGTGCGCGTGCCCTCCGACACGCCGCCGGGGGACAACGAACCGGCCGCCGCGAAGGCCGCCGAGCTCCTCGAGCGACTGGGGCACACGGTGGAGCGCCATCCGGTGCCCGAGGCGTTCCTGCGCGACTACGGCATGAAGAGCGTCGTCAACCTGATCGTCCGGCACCGCTTCGGCACGGGCGGCCCGACGATCGCGCTCAACGCGCACGGAGACGTCGTGCCGCCCGGCGAAGGCTGGACGAAGCCGCCGTACGAAGGCGTCGTCGAGAACGGGCGCATGGTCGCGCGCGGCGTCGCGGTGTCGAAGTCGGACATCGCGAGCTACACGTACGCGCTCGAGGCGCTGAAGGCGATCGCGCGCGACGGCGCGCGGCTCAACGGCACCGTCGAGCTGCATTTCACCTACGACGAGGAGTTCGGCGGGCTCGCAGGCCCAGGCTGGCTGCTCGAGCACGGCCTCACCAAGCCGGACTTCGCGATCGCCGCGAGCTTCTCCTACGCGATCGTCACCGCGCACAACGGCTGCCTGCAGGTCGAGGTGACCGTCCACGGCAAGGCGACGCACGGCGCGATTCCGAAGACCGGCCACGACGCGCTGCGCGCCGCGAACGCGATCCTGACGGCGGTCTACGCCGAGGCCGACCGGCTGGAGGCGGTCAAGTCGACGGTGGCGGGCATCGACTCGCCGACGTTCATCGTCGGCACCGTCGCCGGCGGCATCAACACGAACGTCGTGCCCGACCGCATCGTGCTCAGGATGGACCGCCGGATGATCCCCGAGGAGGATCCGGCCACCGTCGAGGCGCGCGTGCGCGAGGTGATCGAAGGAGCGGTCCGCGCGCACGCCGGCATCCGCGTGGAGATCCGCCGGCTGCTGCTCGCGCGGGCGCTGAAGCCGCTGCCCGGGCACGAGAAGCTCGTCGCCGTGCTGCAGCGGCACGGGCAGCGCGTGTTCGGCGAGCCGATCCCGGCGGTCGGCGTGCCGCTCTACGCCGACGCTCGCCTGTATGGCGAGCGCGGCATCCCGATCGTCATGTACGGCGCCGGACCGCGCACGATCCTGGAGTCGAACGCCAAGCGCGCCGACGAGAACCTGCTGCTCGAGGACCTGCGGCGCGCGACCCAGGTGGTCGCGAGCGCGGTGGCGGACCTGCTGTCGGCCTGACGGCGGGCCGCGGCCGGCGATCGACCGGCGCCCGGAAACGAAAACGCCGCAGCGGCAGGCCGCTGCGGCGTCGTCGTGGTGACGAATGGTCGGGGTGAGAGGATTCGAACCTCCGGCCTCTACGTCCCGAACGTAGCGCTCTACCAGGCTAAGCTACACCCCGAGGCCGTCGGCGGAACCGCGTCAGTGCGTGCGATCCGCCGAGAAAGTCGCCAATTGTAGCAGAGTCCCCGCGTCCGGTCCCGGGGGCAGCGCGGACAGCGCTTCGGCCGCCAGCCGCGCTTCCCCGCGCGCCCGCTCGCGGGCGTATTGGAGCGCGCCCGAGCGGTCCAGCGCAGCGCGCACCGGAGCGAAGTCGTCGAGCCGGCCGCCGCCTTCGATCGCATGCCGGATCAGCGTCCGGTCGGCCTCGCCGGCGACGGCCAGCGCGCGGATCAGCGGCAACGTCATCTTGCCCTCGGCCAGGTCGTCCCCCAGGTTCTTGCCGATCTCGCCGGCGTCGCCCGTGTAGTCGAGCACGTCGTCCATGATCTGGAACGCGCTGCCCAGGTGCATCCCGTAGCGCGCGAGCGCCTCCTCGCGCACCGGGTCCGTTTCGCCCAGCACGGCGCCCAGCCTCGCTGCCGCCTCGAAGAGCTTCGCCGTCTTGCGCCGGATCACCTCGACGTAGCCGTCCTCGTCGAGCGTCGCGTCGCCTGCGTGCATCAGCTGCAGCACCTCGCCCTCGGCGATCACGTTCGTGGCGTCCGACAGGATCTCGAGCACGCGCATCCGCCCGGTGGACACCATCATCTGGAACGCGCGCGAGTAGAGGAAGTCGCCGACCAGCACCGAGGCTGCGTTGCCGAACGCCGCGTTCGCGGTCGCGCGCCCGCGCCGCTGCGTCGATTCGTCGACGACGTCGTCGTGAAGGAGCGTCGCCGTGTGGATCATCTCGACCACTGCCGCCAGCGTGTGGCGGTGGCCCTCGGGGTCGCCGCTGGCCTTCGCGGCGAGCAGCACCAGGGCAGGCCGGAGCCGCTTGCCCCCGCTTCCGACGATGTATTCGGCGATCTGGCGGATCAGCACGACCTCGGAGGAAAGGCTCCGGCGCAGGACGGCGTCCACGCTCGCCATGTCGGCGCCGATCGAGGCTTTCAGGAAGTCGAGCGTCACGGTGGGAGCGGGCGGGCCGCGGTGGGGACGGTGCGTCGCCTGGGGGGCCCTCAGGCGGCCGTCATTGTAGCCGACCGGAACGACGGGTCCGGGCGGCCCCGGGCGCCTCCGCCCGGGTGCCGGGGCGGCTTTGACAGGCCCGCCGGAAAGCCGCTATAATTCAAAGCTTTCCGCCAGCGGCCTCGTTGGCCGGCGGTGCGGCACGACAACCCCGAAGCACGCAAACTCGGAGTCCAACCATGTACGCGGTCGTAAAAACCGGCGGCAAGCAGTATCGCGTCGTCGCCGGCGACAAACTCAAAGTAGAACAGATACCGGCGGACGTGGGCGCGGAAGTGATTCTCGACCAGGTGTTGATGGTCGGCGAAGGCGAAAGCGTCCGTCTCGGTCAACCCATCCTCTCGGGCGCCTCGGTGAAGGCGACGGTCGTCTCGCACGGCCGCGGCGAGAAGGTGAAGATCTTCAAGATGCGCCGGCGCAAGCACTACCAGAAGCACCAGGGCCACCGGCAGGGCTACACCGAGCTCAAGATCGACGCCATCGTCGGGTAAGGACACACACCATGGCACACAAGAAGGCAGGCGGGAGCTCCCGCAACGGGCGCGACTCGAACCCGAAGATGCTCGGCATGAAGGTGTACGGCGGCGAGAAGATCCGCGCCGGCGGCATCATCATGCGTCAGCGCGGCACCGTGCTGCATCCGGGGACCAACGTCGGCATCGGCAAGGACCACACGCTCTTCGCGCTTTGCGACGGCACCGTGAACTTCACGGTCAAGGGCGAGCGGCAGCACAAGTACGCGAACGTCGCCCCGGCGTCGCCGGAAGCCGGCATCTGAAAGGGGTCTGACCCCGGCACTGCCGCCGGCGAACCGGTCGGCAGCTTCGCGAGAGGATGAAGGATGGCCCCGCGGCGCGCGCCGCGGGGCTTTTTCTTGTCCTTTCGCCGGGACGCGATGCCTCCACCGTCCTGACGCTCGACCGCCGCCACGGCGACGATGCCGGGGTGTCGCGCAGGAGCGTCCGCACGACGCTCACCGGCGCTCGATCCAGCCGAGCATCCCGACCGCGAGCCCCGTGAAGATCGCCAGCGGGAGCGTCGCCGAAATCAGGGGCGGCCAGTCGTTGAGGACGCCCAGGCTCGAGAACAGCCGGCTCGCGAGGAAGAAGGCGAGCCCGAGCATGGTCCCGACGAAGATCCGGAAGCCCGCGCCGCCCTGGCGCCGCTGGAAGTGCGCGAACGGAAGCGCGACGACCATCATCGCGAGCACGGCGAACGGATAGAAGACCTTGTTCCAGAACGCGATCTCGAACCGGCTCGTCTTGGCCGCGCCGCCCGCGCCGAGCACGCGTATGTTTTCCCACAGCGTCGCGATCTCGAGCCGCTCGGGCGCGACCTGGTAGATCGTGAGCAGCGACGGGCGCAGCACCGTGGTCCAGGTCCAGCTCGGCACGGTGCTGACCCGGGCCACGTCGCCGGCGAGCTCGGTCGCCTTGACGTCGCGGAGCTCCCACGTCCCGTCGCCGCTGAAGCGCCCGCTCTCGGCCGCCCGCGAGGCGGTGAGCCGCATGCCGTCGTCGAACTCGTAGATGCGCACGCCGACGAGCGTCAGGTCGGCGAGCACCGTGCGGATGTTGACGAACGTCCGGTCCTGCTTGAACCAGAAGCCCGACGAGAACTGCTGCGCGACGAAGCGCGAGCTGTCGCCCCGCGCGGTGGCGCGGATGGATTGCGCGAGCCGCTCGGCCGGCGGTGCGATGAACTCGCCGGCGAGGAACGTCGCGATCGCGAGCGGGATGCCGACGCGCACGACCGCCCAGCCGATCTGCCACAGCGATGCGCCCGAGGCGCGCATCACCGTGTACTCCGAGTTGGCGACGAGCTGCGCGAGCGCGAACAGCGTGCCGATCAGCGCGGCGACCGGGAACAGCTCGTAGAGCCGCGAGGGCAGGTGCAGCGCGACGTAGAGCGCCGCGGCCGACAGCGTGTAGCCGCCCTTGCCGACGTCGGTGAGCTCGTTGATCAGGTCGAAGAACGCGAACAGCGACAGCAGCGCCACGAAGATCGCGAGCGTCGCGACCAGCACGTCGCGCCCGATGTAGCGCGTGAGCGTCCTCACGCCGCCGCTCCCTGGGCCGCGGGCGGGCCGGCAGGCGGCGGGCGGCGGAACAGGCCGTAGACCGAGAGCTGATGGCGGAACAGCACGAAGACGACGAGGAGCGCCGTGCCGTGAGGCAGCAGGAGCCCGGCCCAGAAGTCGAGCTTGCCCTGCGCGATCAGGCTCTGCACGATGTTGATGCAGTTCGTGTAGCTGAAGTAGATGAAGGCGGCGGAGAACAGGTTGAACGTCCGGCCGAGCCGGGGGTTCATGTGCGCGAGCGGGATCGCGAGCAGCGTGAGCACGAACGCCAGGATCGGTACCGAGACGCGCCAGAACAGCTCGGCGCGCTCGGCGTCGCCGTCCGCGAGCAGGAGCCCTTCGGTGGGCATCGCCTTGCGCGATACCGGTATCGCGCGCGCGATCGCCGGCCGGATGACGCGGCCCAGGCGCTCGAACTCGACCACGCGGAAGTCCGGGCTGCCCGGCGAACCCTTCGTAGCGGCGCCCGTCCTCGAGCACCACGTAGCGCGCGCCGTCGTGCCCCTCCTGCAGGCGCGCGACGCGCGCGACCGTCGTCGAGTCCTTCTCGTCGTCGATCGAGTGCATGAACACGTTGCGGATCGTGCCGTCGAACGTGTTGATGCTCTCGATGAACACGACGAGGTTCGCGGACCTGAACTCGCGGAAGAGCCCCGGCGTGACGAACGCGAGCTCGTCGCGCGACTCGAGCTGGCGCTCGAACTCCGCCTTGCGCTTCTCGGCCCACGGCGACAGGAACAGCGACAGGGCGAGGATCGCGACGAGGAACGGCGCCGAGAACCACAGGATCGGCTTCAGGAGCGCCGTGATCGACTGCCCCGACGTCATCCAGACGATCATCTCGCTGTCGCGGTGCCATCGCGACAGCGTGAGCAGCACGGTCAGGAACAGCGCGACCGCGAGCAGGATGTTGACGCGGACGAGCGCGGCGAAGCCGAGCAGCGCCAGGATGCCGTCCGGCGCGACGGCGCCGCCGGCCGCCTGGGCGAGCAGCCGCAGCACGAGATTGGTGAACAGGATCGCCGCCAGGATGACGAACAGGCCGATCGCCGTCGCCGTGAGCTCGCGGACCAGCGTACGCCGGAAAATCATGACGGCTGGAAAAGTCTTGACTTTTTCGCCATCTTTTGCCGAAAATGCCCGGAAAGGTCGCTAACGGCAATAATGTGCGCTAAAGCGGCATCGGACGATCGGGAAGGACAGTCGATGGAATTTACCATAAAAAGCGGCAGCCCCGAGAAGCAGCGCAGCGCCTGCGTCGTCGTCGGCGTCTTCGACAACCGCAAGCTTTCGCTCTCGGCCGAACTGATCGACCGCGCCTCCAACGGCTACGTCGGCGAGATCATCCGTCGCGGCGACATGGAGGGCAAGCTCGGGTCGACGCTGCTGCTGCACAACGTCCGCGGCACGCTGGCCGACCGGGTGCTGCTCGTCGGCCTCGGCAAGGAGCGCGACTTCCGCGACCGCGAGTTCCGCAAGGCCCTGCAGTCGGCGGTCAAGCTGCTGAACGAGACCGGCTCGTACGAGGCGGTCGTCTACCTGACCGAGGAGAAGGTGAAGCGGCGCGAAGTGGCGTGGCGCGTCGAGCACGCCGTCGCCGTCGCGATGGAGACGGTCTACCGCTTCGACCGGATGAAGAGCGAGCCGGCCGAGGTCCGCCGGCCGCTGCGCAAGCTCACGCTGTCGGTGCCGCAGCGCTCCGACCTCACGGCCGGCGAGAAGGCGGCGGCGCGCGGCCTGGCGATCGCCCACGGCGTCGAGCTCGCGCGCGACCTCGGCAACCTTCCGGGCAACGTCTGCACGCCGGGCTACCTCGCCGGCGAGGCCGCGAAGCTCGCGGCCGAGTTCCCGGAGCTCAAGGTCGAGGTGCTCGAGCACGGCCAGATCGAGGCGCTGGGCATGGGCTCGTTCCTGTCGGTGACGCGCGGGAGCGACGAGCCGCCGCGATTCATCGTGTTCGAATACCGCAACGCGCCGAAGAAGGCGAAGCCGGTCGTGCTGGTCGGCAAGGGCATCACGTTCGACACCGGCGGCATCTCGATCAAGCCGGCCGCGGACATGGACCAGATGAAGTTCGACATGTGCGGCGCGGCCAGCGTCTTCGGCGTGTTCCGGGCGGTCGCCGAGCTCAAGGCCGCCGTGAACCTCGTCGGCCTCGTGCCGACCTGCGAGAACATGCCGTCCGGCCGTGCGACCAAGCCCGGCGACGTCGTGACGAGCATGTCGGGCCAGACGATCGAAGTGCTCAACACCGACGCGGAAGGGCGCCTCATCCTCGCCGACGCGCTCACCTACGCCGAGCGCTACGAGCCCGAGGCGGTCGTCGACGTCGCGACGCTGACCGGCGCGATGGTGATCGCACTCGGCCACGTCGCATGCGGGGTGTTCAGCAACAGCGACACGCTCGCGCGCGCGCTGGTCGCCGCGGGCGACGACGCGTACGACCGCGGCTGGCCGATGCCGCTGTGGGACGACTACCACGAGGGGCTCGAGAGCAACTTCGCCGATTTCGCCAACGTCGCGGGGCGCGCGGGAGGCAGCGTCACCGCGGCCTGCTTCCTGTCGAAGTTCGCGAAGAAGTTCGACTGGGCGCACCTCGACATCGCCGGCATCGCGTGGCGCGAAGGCAAGGAGAAGGGCGCGACCGGGCGTCCGGTGCCGCTGCTCGTCACGTGGCTGCTGGCCGAGGAGGCGGGTCCCGGCTGACCGCGAGTCCCGGCGCCCGATCCGCGATGACCTCGATCGACTTCTACACCGGCGCCGACGACCCGCTCGACGTCGCCGCGCGCATCGTGGCGAAGGCGTGGCGCCAGCACGGGCACGTGCGCGTGCTCACGCCGGATCCCGCGACCACCGCCGCGCTCGACCGGCGCCTCTGGACGGTGCCGGCGACCGGATTCCTCCCGCATTGCCGACTCGCCAGTCCGCTCGCGGCGGAAACGCCGATCGTGGTCGACGACGTCCTCGACCACGATGGCGCGGCCTGCGTGCTCGTGAACCTGCATCCGGATCCGCCGCCGTTCTTCAGCCGCTTCGAGCGACTCGCCGACATCGTCGGCCGCGACGGGGCGTCGGCCGACGCCGGGCGCCGTCGATGGAAGTTCTACCGCGATCGCGGGTACGCGCTGCAGCACCACGCGCTCGAACCGGGGAGCTGACCGATGCCTACCGCGCGCGAGTTGCTCGAGCAGGCCGATGCGCTGATGCGCCGCAACCGTCAGGAAGCCGAACGGGCGGTTCGCGGGCCCGGCTTTGCGCCTGGCCCGCCTTCGCTGCGGGAGGCGCCTGCGGCGAGGATCGACGCCGGGCCGCGCAGCGTCTCGCCGGCGATCGTGCCTGCCGCCGCCGTTGTCGCGGGTGCGCCGGCGATGGCGCCGGTCCCGGCCCCGGTTTTCGCCCCCGCTGCGCCGGTTCCGGCGGCGATCGTCGCGCGAGAGGCGGACGACGCCGACATTCCGCTGCTCGACGAGGCCGTCGAGGGGACGTCTCCGGCCACCGACGCCGACGGGTTCCCGTTGCTCACGGACGCCGTCGACGAGATCGAGGTCGCTGCGCCGCCGGTCGACGAAGGCGAGGCGTCCGACTGGCTCCTGCCTCCCCCCGAGGACGAGAGCGTGCTGGGCCCGTCGCCGCCGTCGGTCGCGATCGTTCCGCCGGCGTTGCCCGATGCACAGGCATCCGCCGACCTGCGCAGCGCGATCGTCGTCGATGTCGAAAGCGCGTCGTCCGCGCCGCGGCCGCTCGCGCCCGAGATCGAGGACCTGACGCGCGCGGCGTTCGCCGAGGTCGATCCCGACGTGACCGTGCGTCGCGCCGCGCCGGCGCTGGGCGTGCCGGTCGCGCCGCCGAGACCCGTTCCGCCGGAGATCGAGGACCTGGCCGAGGGGAGTCTGGCCGACCTCGATCCCGACGTGACCTGGACGCGGCCGATCCGTCCGGCGGCGGCCGAGCCGGCCGCGGCGGCCACGCTGCCCGAGCCCCCCGCGTTCGAGACGCGCGAGCCCGTCGACGAAGCCCCCGTGGCGGCGCAGCCCGCCCTGCCCTCGGGGGCCGACTGGGACGCGCTCGCCGAGGAAATACGGATGCAGGTGCTGCAGCGGATCGACATGTTCACCGACACCGGCCTGCGCGAACGGCTCGGCGAGCGGCTGAAGCCGATCGTCGATCGCGCGAGCGCGGACCTCGTCGCGACGATCAACCAGCACGTCGGGGAGTTGCTCCGCGCCTACGTCGCCGAGGCGATCGAGCGCGAGATCGACCGCTGGCGCGCGAGCCATTGACGAAGAAGCGTGTGCTAGACTTTTCGCGCATGTCTTCCGTCCGCCCGTCAGCCGATGATCGCGCCCGCGACGGCCGCGCTTGCCGCGGCGGCGTTCTATTTTGCGTTCGGGTACCGGCCCTATCGCCGGCGGCCGCACGCACCCTGACGACAGCAGACGAGCGCAGTCAAACAGGATCGGGCGGCCCCAGGCGGGTCGCCCGATTCGTTTCAAGCCGCCCGAATCGACGCCAGCGCGACCGCCACCGAGGAGAGAGCGATGATCGTGGTGATGGAAGCCGGCGCTTCGCCGGAGGTGATCGAGGCGGTCGAGGCGCGCATCCGTGCGGCGGGCCTCGGCGTGCACGTGTCGCGGGGCGTCGAGCGCACGCTCGTCGGTGCGATCGGCGACGAGCGCGTCCTCGAGCCGGAGAACTTCGAATCGATGCCCGGCGTCGAGCGCGCGATGCACATCGTCAAGCCGTACAAGCTCGTGTCGCGCGAGTGGCACCCGGGCCGCACGGTCGTCGACGTCGGCGGCGCGGCGATCGGCGGCGACGTGGTGCAGGTGATCGCCGGTCCCTGCTCGGTCGAGACCGACGAGCAGATGGCCGCGGCGGCCGACGCGGTGGCGCGCGGCGGTGCGCGGATGATGCGCGGCGGCGCGTTCAAGCCGCGCACGAGCCCGTACGAGTTCCAGGGGAAGGGTATCGAGGGCCTGCGCATGCTGAAGCGCGCGGCGGCGCGGCACCGGCTGCCGGTCGTGACCGAGCTGATGGACGTGCGCACGCTCGACGCGTTCCTCGCCGAAGGCGTCGACGTGATCCAGATCGGCACGCGCAACATGCAGAACTTCGACCTGCTGAGGGCCGTGGGCCGCGTCGACGTGCCGGTCGTGCTGAAGCGCGGGATGAGCGCGACGATCTCCGAATGGCTGATGGCGGCCGAGTACGTCGCCGCCGGCGGCAACCACCGGATCGTCATGTGCGAGCGCGGCATCCGCACGCACGAGACGGCGTATCGGAACGTGCTCGACGTCACGGCGATCCCGTTCGTCAAGCGCGAGTCTCATCTGCCGGTGATCGTCGATCCGTCGCACGCGGGCGGCAAGGCGTGGATGGTGGGCGCGCTCGCGTGCGCTGCGGTCGCGGCGGGCGCGGACGGCCTGCTGATCGAGGTCCATCCCTGCCCGCGCGAGGCGTGGTGCGACGCCGACCAGGCACTCGCCCCGGACGAGTTCGCGTCGCTGATGGTGCGGCTGGCCGCGGTCGCGGGAGCGACGGGACGATTCCTCGCTCCGGCGCCGGACGATCGCTCGCTGGCGCCAGCGTGACGGGGGCAGGCCCGGTTCAACGCGACGCGGGGCGAACGGGGACGGATCGGCGCGGACGGCCCGCGTTCAGGCTGTCACGCTCGTGTGATCGTGGCCTGCCCCTTTTTCTCAGCCGATGTCCCGCGCCCGGCGGCGGAGCTCGAGCGCCGTCATGCTCGTGGGCGCGAAGACGCCCTTCGCCTTCGGGTCCATCACCGTCTCGAGGGTTCTCGCGTTCTGCAGCTCGGTGATGCGCTCGAGCACCTCCGCCAGCGCGAGCATGATCAGCTTGAGGTCCGGCACTTCCTGCGTATTCATCGCTACGCTCCCGTTCATCGTCGTCCGGCCCCGTCGTCGGCTCGTCGGCCTGGCGGCGGGGCGCTCGGGTTCCCGGGCGCCCTCGGTTCGCCGAGCGCCCGCAAGTCGCGTACCTTGCCACAATTGGTGCGATCGAGGTGGCGCGCCGGCGCGCATCGGACGGGGGCTCGCCTCGCCGGAGGGGGGCGCGCCACGTTTCGCGCTAAAGTAACGCGATGTTCGAGCTGACCGGTGTCGAGAAGCGCCACGGGGACTCGCTGGCCGTCGCGGTCGCGTCGTGGCGCGCGGAAGCCGGCGAGGCGTGGCTGCTGGCGGGCCCCTCGGGCAGCGGCAAGTCGACGGTGCTGCACCTGATCGCCGGGCTGACCCAACCGACGTCCGGACGCATCGTCGTGGCGAATCGGGACCTCGCGACGCTCGGTCCCGCCGAACGCGACCGGTGGCGCGGGCGCACGATCGGGCTCGTGCCGCAACGGCTGCACCTGATCGGCGCGGTGAGCGTCGCGGACAACCTGCGGCTCGCGCAGCGCCTCGCCGGCGTCGAGCGCGACGACGCGCGCATCCTCGCGCTGCTCGAGGCGGTGCAGGTGGCCGACCTCGCGCACCGGCTGCCGGGCGAGCTCTCGCAGGGGCAGGCGCAGCGCGTCGCGGTCGCGCGCGCGGTCGTCAACCGCCCGGCGGTGCTGCTGGCCGACGAGCCGACGGCCGCGCTCGACGACGAGCACGCCGCCGTGGCGCTGGAGCTCCTGCGCGCGCAGGCGATCGAGTCCGGCGCGACGCTCGTCGTCGCGTCGCACGACGCGCGCGTGAAGCCGCTGCTGCCGCACGCGTTCGCGCTCCCCGCGCACGTGCACCCGAGGCGGAGGGCGGCGTGACGCTGTCGGGGCTCGCGTTCGCCTACGCGCGGCGGCGGCCGCTCGCCACGACGCTGGTCGTGGCGCTCGCCGCGATCGGCATCGCGATCGCGACGCTCACGCTCATCGTCTCGAGCGAGATCGACGGGCGCCTGGCGCGCGACGCGCGCGGCATCGACCTCGTCGTCGGCGCCAAGGGCAGCCCGCTGCAGCTCGTGCTCGCGGGCGTCTACCACGCCGACGTGCCGCCGGGAAACGTCCCGTACGCGTCGCTCGCGGCGCTGCGGACGAACCCGAAGGTCGCGAGCGCGATCCCGCTGGCGATGGGCGACAGCTACCGCGGCTTCCGCATCGTCGGCACCGAGCCCGCGCTCGTCGAGCACTACGGCGCGACGCTCGCGTCGGGCGCGATGTTCGACCAGCCGATGCAGGCGGTGATCGGCAGCGAGGTGGCCCGCGCCACCGGGCTCGCGGTCGGCGCCGCCTTCGCCGGCGCGCACGGGCTCGCCGAGGGCGGGGGGGAGCACGCGGCCGAACCGTACGAGGTCGTCGGCGTGCTGGCGTCGACCGGGGGCGTCGTCGACCGGCTGGTGCTGACCCCGGTGGAAAGCGTCTGGGACGTGCACGACGTTCATCATCGGGAGGGCAAGGGCGCGGCGAACGCGAAGGTGGCCGGCGCCCCCGCGGCCGAAGGCGGCGGCGATGCGATCGCGCCCGACGGGCACGCGAAGGCCCGCAACGGACGTGCGGCGAACGGCAACGGGCACGCGAAGTCCCGCAACGGACAGGCGGGAACGGCGACGGACGCGCGAAGAACGGCAGCGGTGCGGCCAAGGCTGCCGAGCCGGACCGAGAGCTCACGATGATCCTGGTGCGCTACGCGAGCCCGATCGCCGCCGCGAGCCTGCCGCGCGAGATCAACCAGTCGAGCGCGCTGGTGGCGGCGTCGCCCGCGTACGAGACGGCGCGGCTGTTCACGGTGTTCGGCGTGGGGCTCGACCTGGTGCGTGCGTTCGCCGCGATCCTCGTCGGCGCTTCGGTGCTGCTGCTGTTCGTGGCGCTCGCGCAGGCGCTCGAGGAGCGGCGCTACGACCTCGCGATCCTGCGCGCGCTCGGCGCGCGCAGGCGCGACGTCGTCTGGGTGCTGATGGCCGAGAGCGTGTCGCTGGCGGCGGCCGGCGCGGTCCTCGGCCTCGCGCTTGGGCACCTGGCCGCGGCGACGATCGGATCGTGGCTTCCCGCTGCCGCGCCGCTCGCCGGCGCGGCATGGCGCTTCGTGCCTGCCGAAGGCGTCGTCGTGGCTCTCGCGATCGCCGGCGGTATACTTGCCGCGTGCTGGCCAGCGTGGCGCGCATCGCGGCTCGACGTCGCGGCGACGCTGGCGGACTCCTGAAGCCATGACGCTCCGACTCGCCCTCGTCGCCTCGTTCGCCGCCGCCGCATTCGCGGCAGGGAGCGCGTTCGCGCTCAACCAGAACATCCCGAAGGCGGGGCTCCCCTCGGCGAGCGAGTTCAGCGGGCAGGTGCTGATCGAGCGACCCGACGTGGTGTCGTGGAAGACGCTCGCGCAGGTCGAGACCGTGAAGCAGGGCAGCCGGATGGTCCCGCAGTTCGCGAAGCCGATCCTGGCGCTCGACCGGAAGGACGCGCGCGTGCAGGGCTTCATGATCCCGCTCGACATGGGCGACCGCCAGAAGCACTTCCTCGTCTCCGCCGTGCCTCCGCACTGCTCGTTCTGCCTGCCGGCCGGTCCCGAGGCGGTCGTCGAGGTGTTCGCGAAGGAGCCGGTCGGCTACACGCTCGATCCGATCGTCCTGTCCGGGAAGTTCGCGGTGCAGAAGGACGACCCGAACGGTGTGCTGTACCGGCTGCACGACGCCGCGCAGGTCGAGGTCGCGAAGGTCTCGCCTGGCGCGCCTCCCGGATTCGTTCCGCGGGCGATCCCGCAGAACTGAGACATGAGTCGCAGACGCGCACCGTTGCCGCGCGACACCGGCGTGCGCCGCAGTACGCGGGGGATGGTCGCGGCAGGGCGGTCCCGGGCAGGCTCGCTCCCCGCGGCGGTCACCCGTCGCGCGCCGGATGGACGGCGGCCGTTCGCGTGCCGGGCCGCCAAGGGCGCGGCGCTCGCGCTTCTGCTGCTGTTCGTGCAGGTCGCGGCCCAGCTTCACCCGCTCGAGCATCTCGGCGAACACCTCGATCGGCCATCGCAGCCTGTCGCCGAAGCGCCGCAAACTGCCGACGATTGCCTCGAGTGCGCGCTCCTCGCATCGGGCGCGAACGTCGCAGCGGGGCGCGACGCGCCTGCGCACGCCTTTCCGCCGAACACCGAACTCGCCTTTCCTGTCCCTGCGCTCCGGGTCGCCCAGTCTCGGACCTGGTACCGCAGCCGCGCCCCCCCCTCGCTGTCGTAGTTCCGCCCCGCCGGTCGCCGCAGGTGCTGCGGCGATCCCGCATCCGGACCTGCGTCAGGAGTCTTTCCCGTGTCCTTCCACGCCCTGTTGTGCGGCGCGGCCGCGCTCGCATCGCTCGCCGCGCCCGTTGCCGGCGCGCAAGTTGCCTTGCCCCAGACGATGTCGCCGATCGTCGTCACCGCCAATCCTCTCGGCAGCGAACTGTTCGACATGATCCCGCCGGTGTCGGTCCTCGTCGGCGAGGCGTTGCTGATCCGCCAGCAGCCGACGCTGGGCGAGATGTTGAGCACGCTTGTCGGCGTCAACGCCAGCTACTACGGTCCGAACGCGAGCCGTCCGGTCATCCGCGGCTTCGATGGCGATCGCATCCGCATCCTGCAGAACGGCGTCGGGCTGCTCGATGCGTCGGCGACCAGCGTCGACCACGCGGTCGCGCTCGAGACGCTGACGACGAAGCGCATCGAAGTGGTGCGCGGACCAGGCACGCTGCTCTACGGACCGAACGCGATCGGCGGCGTGGTCAACGCTCGACGGTCGCATCCCCTTCGAGGCGCCTGCCCGGCATCTCGGGCGCGGTGGATGCACGCTACGCGTCCCCGCGTCGGAGCGGGCGTTTGCCGGCGCGGTGGATGTGGCTCTCGGGCGGCCTCGCATTCCACGTCGACGGCTTCACCCGCAAGACGAGCGATCTGCGCATCCCGGACTACGCCCGGTCCGCGCGTCTGCGCGAGATCGATCCCCTCCCGCCGGACGAGGACGAACCGCGCGGTCGCCTGCCGAACAGCGCCAGCGACTCCGACGGCGGGGCCTTCGGCCTGGCTTTCAACGGCAAGGACGGCTCCCTCGGCGCCTCGGTGACCGGCTTCGACAGCGACTACGGGACGGTGGCGGAGGAAACGGTCACGATCAGGATGAAGCAGACGCGAGTCGACGTCGCCGGCGATTGGCGTGCGCCCATCGGGCCGGTGACGTCGCTCAAGTTCCGCTTCGGTCACTCGGACTACGAACACACGGAGTTCGAAGGCGACGAGGTCGGCACCGTGTTCAAGAACAAGGGCTGGGAGGCTCGCGTCGACGCAGCGCACGCGAAGGTCGGCCCGTTCGAAGGCGCGTTCGGCCTGCAGGCGATCGACTTCGACTTCTCCGCGCTCGGCGACGAAGGCTTCCTGCCGAAGACGAGCACGCGGAGCTGGTCGGCGTTCGCGTACGAGGAAGTCCGCTTCGACGCCTGGCGTCTCCAGTTCGGCGGTCGCTACGACAACGCGCGCGTGAGCGCCGAGGCCGACGACCGCTTCGGCCCCTCCGACCGGCGCACCTTCGACGCGCTGTCCGGCTCGATCGGCGCGATCGTGCCGCTCGGCAAGGAAACGTCGATCGTCGGGTCCTTCGTCTACAGCGAGCGTCCGCCCACCTACCAGGAGCTCTACGCCGACGGCGCGCACGTGGCGACCGGCCTGATCGAGATCGGCGACCGCAACCTGAACGTGGAGAAGGCCGCCGGCTTCGAGCTGGCGCTGCGCCGGCGTTTCGGCGCGTGGTCCGGCAGCGTGGGCTACTTCTACAACCGCTTCCGCGACTACATCGGGCTGTTCGACACCGGGGCGGTCGATCCGGACGAGGACCTGCCGATCTACGTCTACCGGCCGGTCAAGGCGACGATCCAGGGCATCGAAGCCGAGGGGACGTTCAGCCTCGGCCGGGTCGGGCCGGGACGTCTCGACCTCGACCTGCGCGCCGACTACCTGCGTGGCACGAACGAAGACGACAACCGTCCGCTGCCGCGCATCTCGCCGGTCCGGCTCGGCGGGGGGGTGATCTATGACGCCGACCGCTGGAATGCGCGTCTCGACGTCCTGCGCGTGCAGGGGCAGGACCGCGTCGCCGGCGACGAGCTTCCGACCGACGGCTACACGATGCTCGACCTGACGCTTGCCTGGCACCTGACCCAGGGACGCTACGGCATGACGGCCTTCCTGCGCGGCACCAACCTCCTGGACGAGGACGCGCGCAACCACGTGTCCTTCGTCAAGGACATCGCGCCGATGGGCAAGCGCGGCGTGACCTTGGGGGTGCGCGGGAACGTTCTAGCTTGGACTCGACGTCGACGGGAACCTGCCCCGAGATCGGCAGGCCCGTTTCGCATCGCTGCTTCCTGCCGTCGTTCCCGCGAACGCGGAGCCCCGGCGACGCAGCCGAGGGACCCGCCGCGCGGGATGACGGTCGGGCGGCGACGCTTCGACGCCGGAACGGGTTCACGCCGCGCGGTTGCGTGCGGACAGGGCGCGGGAGGCGCGGTTGCTATAATGTGAGGTTCGTCCTCATCGCGGGATCCTCGCCCGCGCCGCCATGGAACTCGCCAAGAGCTTCGAGCCTCACGCCGTTGAGGCGAAATGGTATCCGTTGTGGGAGTCGCGCGGCTGGTTCAAGCCGTCGATGCGGGCCGGCGCGCCCTCGTTCTGCATCCAGCTCCCGCCGCCGAACGTCACCGGCACGCTGCACATGGGGCACGCGTTCCAGCAGACGCTGATGGACGTGATGGTCCGCTGGCACCGGATGCGCGGCGACAACACGCTTTGGCAGGTCGGGACCGACCACGCGGGCATCGCGACGCAGATCGTCGTCGAGCAGCAGTTGAAGGCCGAGGGCACGTCGCGCCACGACATGGGCCGCGACGCGTTCGTCGAGCGGGTCTGGTCGTGGAAGGAGGAGTCCGGCGGGGCGATCACGCGCCAGATGCGGCGGCTGGGCGCGTCCTGCGACTGGACGCGCGAGCGCTTCACGATGGACGAGGGCCTGTCGGGCGCGGTCGTCGAGACGTTCGTGCGCCTGTTCGAGGACGGGCTCATCTACCGCGGCAAGCGCCTCGTCAACTGGGACCCGAAGCTCGGCACCGCGGTGTCGGACCTCGAGGTCGACAGCGAGGAGGAGCAGGGCAGGCTCTGGGAGCTCGCCTACCCGCTCGCGGACGGCTCGGGCACGCTGATCGTGGCGACGACGCGTCCGGAGACGATGCTCGGCGACACCGCGGTCGCGGTGCACCCGGAGGACGATCGCTACCGCCACCTGATCGGCCGAACGGTGCGGCTGCCGCTCGCCGAGCGCGAGATCCCGATCATCGCCGACGACTACGTCGATCGCGAGTTCGGCACCGGCTGCGTCAAGATCACGCCCGCGCACGACTTCAACGACTGGCAGGTCGGGCAGCGTCACGGCCTGCCGGCGATCGCGATCCTCGATCTCGAGGCGAAGGTCAACGCGAACGCGCCCGAGCGCTACCGCGGCCTCGACCGCTACGTCGCGCGCAAGGCGGTGCTCGCCGACCTCTCCGCGCTCGGGCTCGTCGTGTCCGAGAAGGCGCACAGGATGGTCGTGCCGCGCTGCGGACGCACCGGCGAGGTGGTCGAGCCGATGCTGACCGACCAGTGGTTCGTCGCCACGACGAAGGCCGGCCCCGCGTCGCACCCGCACTTCCCCGGCAGGACGATCCAGGAGCTGTGCCTCGCGGCGGTCGACCCGGCCGGACTGCCGGGCGAGGGTCCGGGCAGGGGCGAGCACCTGCGCTTCGTGCCCGACGAGTGGATCGCGACCTACCTGCACTGGATCCGCAACCTGCAGGACTGGTGCATCTCGCGCCAGCTCTGGTGGGGCCACCAGATCCCCGCGTGGTACGACGAGGCGGGCAACGTCTACGTCGCGCGCGACGAATCGGACGCGCGCGCGCAGGCGCGCGCGAAGCTCGGCCGCGAGCCCGTGAGCTTCCAGCGCGACGAGGACGTCCTCGACACCTGGTTCTCCTCGGCGCTCTGGTGCCACTCGACGCTCGGCTGGGCCGGCGACGCGGAGGCCGACGCCGCGAACCCGCACCTCGCCGCGTTCCTGCCGTCGAACGTGCTCGTCACCGGCTTCGACATCATCTTCTTCTGGGTCGCGCGCATGATCATGACGACGACCTGGTTCACCGGCCGCATCCCGTTCCGCAACGTGTACATCAACGCGATCGTGCGCGACGAGGAAGGCCAGAAGATGTCGAAGTCGAAGGGCAACGTGCTCGATCCGCTCGACCTGATCGACGGCGTCGAGGTCGAGGCGCTCGTCGCCAAGCGCACCGCCAACCTGATGGACCCGCGGCAGGCGGAGTCGATCGCGAAGCGCACGCGCAGGCAGTTCCCGAACGGCATCCCGTCGTTCGGCGCGGACGCGCTGCGCTTCACATTCGCGAGCCTCGCGACCTTCGGCCGCACGCTCAATTTCGACCTGAACCGCTGCGACGGCTACCGCAACTTCTGCAACAAGCTGTGGAACGCGACGCGGTTCGTGCTGATGAACGTCGAGGGCAGGGAGGTCGAGCAGCGGCCGCTCGCACCCGCCGAGCTTTCGTTCGTCGACCGATGGCTGCTCGGCCGTGTGCAGCAGGCGAAGGCCGACATCATCGGGGGGCTCGAGAGCTACCGCTTCGACCTCGCCGCGAAGGCGCTCTACGAGTTCGTCTGGGACGAGTACTGCGACTGGTACGTCGAGCTCGCGAAGGTGCAGCTCGCGCAGGCGGAAGCGGCCGGCGACGCGGCGGCGGCCCGATGGACGCGGGCGATCCTCGTGCGCGAGCTGGAGGCGACGCTGCGCCTCGCGCACCCGTTCATGCCGTTCATCACCGAGGAGCTGTGGCAGACGGTCGCGCCGATCGCCGGGAAGACGGGCGAGACGATCTCGCTCGCGCCGTTCCCGAAGCCGAATCCGGACCTCCGCTTCCCGCAGGACGCCGCGCGGGTCGCGCTGCTGAAAGGCATCGTCGATGCGGTGCGGTCGCTGCGCTCGGTCATGGGGCTCGCGCCGGGGACGAAGGTCGACGTCCTGGTGACCGGGGACGTCGAGGCCGGTGGCGTGGGAGCGTTCCGGCCGTACGTGATGGCGCTCGCACGGCTGTCCGACTTCCGCATCGTCGACGCGCTGCCCGACGTGGACGCGCCGGTGCAGGTCGTCGACACGCTGCGCGTCATGCTCGACGTGAAGGTCGATCCGGCGGCCGAGCGGGAGCGACTGTCGAAGGAGCGGGCCCGCCTCGCCGGCGAGGTGGAGAAGGCGAAAGCGAAGCTCGGCAACGAGAGCTTCGTCGCGAAGGCGCCCGCCGCGGTCGTCGAGCAGGAGCGCGCACGGCTCGCGGGCTTCGAGGCGACGCTCGCGAAGCTCGACGAGCAGCTGAAGCGCCTCGCGGGCTGACGGAGCGACGACGATGGAGCGCGTCTGCGTCTATTGCGGGGCGAGCCGGGGCCGCGATCCGGCCTACGCGGAGGCGGCGCGCGCGATGGGGCGCGCGCTCGCCGCGCGCGGCATCGAGCTCGTCACCGGCGGCGGGCGCGTCGGCCTGATGGGCGTCGTCGCCGACGCGGCGCTCGAGGCGGGCGGCCGCGTGATCGGCGTGATCCCGCAGGCGCTGATGAAGCGGGAGCTCGCGCACGCCGGGTTGAGCGAGCTCGTCGTGACCGGCTCGATGCACGAGCGCAAGGCGCGCATGGCCGAGCTCGCGGACGCGTTCGTCGCGATGCCCGGCGGGCTCGGCACCTACGAGGAGCTGTTCGAGATCTGGACCTGGGGCCAGCTCGGCTGGCACCACAAGCCCTGCGGACTGCTCAACGCCGCGGGCTTCTACGACAAGCTCGTCGCGTTCCTCGACGGCGCGACCGACGACCAGTTCCTCAAGCCCGAGCACCGGGCGATGCTCGTCGTCGACGCCGATCCCGACCGCCTGCTCGACCGTTTCGCCGCCTACACGCCCCCCGTCGTGACCAAGTGGATCGGCGGCGACCAGACTTGAGTCGTCGCATGCCGTGCCCCCTTTGGGGAGGCGCGCGAAGCGCGCTTCGGGGGGACCTCCACCCGTGGAAGGCCTGATCGAGCGCGCGCGGCGCACGTTCCGCGCGCTCCGGCACCGCAACTACCGGCTGTTCTTCGTCGGCCAGGGGCTGTCGCTGATCGGGACCTGGGCGCAGCAGGTCGCGATGGGCTGGCTCACGTGGCGGCTCACCGGCTCCCCCTTCCTGCTGGGCGTCGTCGCGTTTTCCGGCAATGCCGGGATGCTGTTCCTCGGCACGTTCGCCGGCGTGATGGTGGATCGCGTCGACCGGCGGCGCGCGCTGCTCCTGACGCAGTCGCTGCTGATGCTGCAGGCGGCGGCGCTCACGGTGATCACGTTCCTCGGCATCGTGACCGTCGCGCACCTGATCGCGCTCGCGCTGTTCCTGTCCGTCGTGCAGGTGTTCGACGTCGTGCTGCGCCAGTCCTCCTACGTCCATTTCGTCGGCGACCGCGCCGACCTGCCGAACGCGATCGCGCTCAACTCGATGATGGTCAACGGCGCGCGCGTGATCGGACCGGCGCTCGCGGGCCTCGTGCTGGCGGTGACGGGCGAGGCGGTGTGCTTCGCGATCAATGCACTCTCGTTCGTCGCGGTCCTCGCGTCGCTGCTCCGCATGCACTGGCCGGCGCACCCGCGCGCCCCGGGCGGGGCGGGCTGGTGGTCGAGCTTCGTCGAGGGGACCCGCTACACGCTGGGGTTCGCGCCCGCCCGCGCGCTGCTCGGGCTCGTGGCGACGATGTCGTTCACGATCGTGCCGTACAGCTCGCTGATGCCGATCTACGCGAAGGTGAACTTCGCGGGCGGCCCGCAGACGCTGGGGTTCCTGCTGTCGGCCGCCGGCGGCGGCGCGCTGGTCGCGATGGTGTGGCTCGCGGGACGCCGCTCGGTGCGCGGGCTCGGCAAGGTCATCGCGGGCGCGTCGCTCGCGAGCGGCGGCGCGCTCGCGGCGTTCTCGCACCTCGAGCTGTTCCCGCTCGCGCTCGCGCTGATGGTGCCGATCGGCGGCGGCATGACGCTCGCCGCGGCCGCGTCGAACACGATCCTGCAGACGATCGTCGACGACCGGCTGCGCGGGCGCGTCGCGGGCTTCTACACGCTCGCGTTCCTCGGCGTCGCGCCGCTCGGACACATGGCGACCGGCGCCGTCGCCGGGGCCGTCGGTGCGCAGAACGCGTTCCTGCTGAACGGCCTCGTCTGCCTCGCCGGCGGGTTGCTGTTCGTGCGCGCGCTGCCGCGTCTTTCCGCCGAGATCCGGCCGATCTACCGGCGTCTCGGCATCCCGCCCGACGAGTAGCGGCGCTGCGCGGAGCTTCCGGGGCCGCGCCCGGACCGACGGCGGGCCGATTGTGTGACCGGAGTTACATACCGGGACGCGAGGGGCGGCGATGCTGTCCGGCAGGTGGCCGACGCGTCGGGATCGGAGCGCGGGCCGCCGTCAACGGAAGGTCGACCCATGAGCGAATCGCTGTCGTTCACCCTCGAGCTCGAGCAGCTGCAGGACTACGAGTTCCGCGTCAGGTTCGACTGGCCGGACGTCGCGGAGCTCAGGCTGGACGAGCCCGAGCCGCTCGGCCGCTCGTCGGGACCCAACGCCGCACGGCTCATCGGCGCAGCGGTGGCGAACTGCCTGTCGTCGAGCCTCCTGTTCTGCATGCGCAAGTTCAAGCGGTCGCCCGGCCCGTTGCGCGCCGACGTGACGGGCGAACTCGTCCGCAACGAGCGCGGCCGGATGCGCATCGGGCGATTCGACGTGACGATCCGGCTGGCGGAGAGCGCCGCCGACGTCGCCCACCTCGACCGGTGCATGGCCCAGTTCGAGGACTTCTGCGTGGTGACCGAGAGCGTGCGGCACGGCATCCCGGTCGGCGTGCGCGTCGTCGACGCGACCGGCGCCGAGATCCTCGCGGCGCCCGCCGCATGACCAGGATGAGCACGAAGCGCATCCTCGTCCTGGCGGCGGCCGCGCTCGTCGTCCTCGCCGCGGGAACGGGCATCTATGTGTTCAAGATGCGCACCGTCGCTGCCGTCCTCGTGGACGCGGCGCAGGGGACGGTGCCCTCGCGTGTCTCGGGTCCCGGCACCGTCCAGGCGCGCATCGCGGTGACGCTGGCGTCGCGCATCACGGCGAGCGTCGTCGCGGTCCATGCCGACGTCGGTGACGCGGTGAAGCTCGGCGCCGTGCTGGTCGAGCTGGACGACCGGGACCTCGCCGCGCGGCGCGCGGTGGTCGGCAGGCAGCGCGAGGCCCTCGGGGGGAGCGTGAAGGCGGCCGAGGCGAACGTCGAACGGGCCCGCGCGGATCTCGAGCTCGCGCGCTCGAAGCGGCGCCGCGATGCCGAATTGCTGCGGACCGGCTACGTGTCGCAGGCGGCGTTCGACGCCTCCGACGCGGGGTTGCGGGCCGCCGAGGCCGGTCTCGAGAATGCCCGATCGCTGCTGGTGGCCCGCGAGGCCGAAGCGAGGGCGCTCGACCAGGAGTCGCGCTACTCGGACACCGTCCTCTCGTTCACGCGGATCGCCTCGCCGCTCGACGGCATCGTCGTGCTGCGGCAGGCGGAGGTCGGCACGACCGTCGTCGCCGGCAGCCCGGTCCTTCGCATCGTCGATCCGTCGACGCTGTGGGTCGCGACCCGCATCGACGAGTCCGTCGTGGGGCGCGTGCGCGTCGGCCAGGCCGCGAGCATCCGGCTGCGCACCGGCGACACCGTGCCCGGCAAGGTGGCGCGGATCGCGCGCCAGGCGGATGCCGCGGCGCGCGAGCTGGAAGTGAACGTCGCGTTCGACACGACGCCGGCGAGCTTCGCAATCGACCAGGAAGCGGACGTGGCGATCGTCACCGGCGTGGAGGCGGGGGTCGTCGTGCCCGTGTCCGCGCTCGTGCGCGACCGCGCGGGCCGGCAGGGCGTGCTGGCCGTCGCCGACGCCCGCGCCGAGTTCCGCCCGGTCACGACCGGCGCGTCGGACCGCAGTCGCGTCGTCGTGCGCGAAGGGCTCGCGGCCGGCGAGCGGGTGGTCGCGCCGGCCGCCGGCGTCGAGCCCGGATCGCGCGTGCGGCCCGTCGCCGGAACGAGCTGACCCGGCGGCGAGCGCGTCGATGGACCTCGCCGTCAAGGACATCCGGCGCCACGTCGGCAAGTTCCTCGCCACCATCGCCGGCGTCGCGATGCTGCTCGCGATCGTGCTGGTGATGAACGGCATCTACCAGGGCAACATCGCCGACGGCGTCTGGCTGATCGACAACACCGCGACCGACCTCTGGGTCGTCGAGCGCGGGCGCGGCGGGCCGATCAACGAGAGCTCGCGGATGCCCGCAGACAGCTACCGAAGCGTCGCGGCGACGCCGGGCGTCGCGCGAGCGAGCCCGCTCGTCCTCTACACGGCGCAGCGCGAGATCGCCGGCACGAGCCAGCAGTTCACGATCGTCGGCTACGACGTCTTCGGCGGCCTGGGCGGTCCCGGCCGCATCGCGCAGGGCCGGGCAATCGAGGCACCCCACTACGAGATGGTCGCCGACCGGAAGCTCGGCCTCGCCCCGGGTGACAGGGTCGCGCTCGCGACGCACGACTACACGGTGGTCGGCGTCACCGAAGGCGCGGTCGACGCGGCCGGCAATCCGCTCGTCTACCTGTCGCTGCCCGACGCGCAGGAGGTGCAGTTCCAGCAGGACAATCGCGCGCTCGAGGCGGCGCGCGCGGCCAACCTGAAGCGCCTCGAGCGGGCCGGCTACACGGCGGCGCAGTCGGAGCGGCTGGCGCCGCTGCTCTCCGCGGGCGGCGACACGATCAACGCCGTGCTCGTCACGCTCGAGCCGGGCGCCGATCCGTCGGCCGTCGCGGCGCACGTCCGCGACTGGCTGTACTTCAACGTCTTCACGACCGGGGAGGAGCGCAGCCTGATGCTGGAAGGGCGCCTGCGCAGGATGTCGGCGGTGCTGGGGCTGTTCCGCGGGCTGCTGGTCGTCGTGTCGATCGTCATCATCGCGCTCATCGTCTACGTGCTCACGATCGAGAAGATCAAGTCGATCGCGACGCTCAAGCTCATTGGCGCGCCCAACCGCGTGATCGTCCGCCTGATCATGGAGCAGTCGCTCGCGCTCACGCTCGCGAGCTTCGCCGTTGCCTACGCGCTGCGCGAGGCGATCGTGCCGGGGTTCCCGCGGACGCTGCACTTCCTCGCCTCCGAGACGGCGGCGACGTTCGCGGTGATGCTCGGCGGAGGCGTCGTCGCGAGCCTGATGGCGATCTGGCACGCGTTGCGCACGCCGCCGCAGCTCGCGCTCGGAGGCTGACGGATGGCCGTCCTCGAGGTGACCGGCGTATCGAAGACCTTCGGAAGCGGCGAGCTGGCGGTGCAGGCGCTCAAGCCGGCGACGTTCTCGGTCGAACGCGGCGAGCTGATCGCGCTGCTGGGCCCGAGCGGGTCGGGCAAGAGCACGCTGCTCCTGTCGATCAGCCTGATCCTCGAGCCCAGTGCCGGCCGGATCGTGATGAACGGCGTGACGGTCTACGACAACGGCTGGACCGGCATCGACGTGCGCGCGTTCCGCCGTCGCAACATCGGCTTCGTCTTCCAGCAGCACAACCTGATCCCGTTCCTCACCGCGCAGGAGAACGTCGCGCTGATGATGCAGCTGAACGGCGCGAGCCGCCGCGACGCCGCGCGCCGGGCGCGCGAGCTGCTGGGCTACCTCGAGATCGCGCACCGCGCGGACTCGCTGCCCGCGAACCTGTCGGGCGGCGAGCAGCAGCGTGTCGCGATCGGTCGCGCGCTCGCGAACGAGCCGCCGCTCGTGCTCGCCGACGAGCCCACCGCCGCGCTGGACACCGAGCGCGGGACGAAGGTGATGGCGCTCCTGCGCAAGATCGCACGCGAACGCGGGTCGGCGGTCATCACGGTGACCCACGACCACCGGATGATCGAGGGCTTCGACGCGGTCTACCACCTCGACGACGGCCGCCTGTCGAAGCTCGAGCGGGAGACGGCGGACGCGGCCCACGGCTGACGCCGCGGGTGTCCGGGAGGCGCGTCAGCGTTTCCGCAGCACGCAGCCGGTCACTTCCTCGCGGTCGTGGTAGAGCTGGCGGAACGCGAGCGTCGCGTCGATGCGGGCTGCGTCGAGACGGTCGCGGATCTGCTCGCCGCAGCGCAGGACCTCGTCGCGGCGCTTCTTCATCGGCAGCTTGAGGTTGAAGATCGCGTTGCGCGCCGTGCCGGAGGCGAGCCAGTCGGCGACGAGCGCCGCGATGCGTGTCGGCTTCTCGAGGATGTCGCAGACGAGCCACTCGACCGCGCGCTTCGGCCGCCAATTGAGGCCGTCGGCGCGCACGTGCTCGACGTTCGGATCGCGCGCGATCGACGGCGCGAGGGCGCCGTTGTCGACGGCCGCGACCTGCAGGCCGCGCGACGCCAGCTGCCAGGTCCAGCCGCCGGGCGCGGCGCCCAGGTCGACTGCGGCCTGGCCCTCGTGCATCAGCGACTGCTCGCGCCCGCCGAGAAAGACCGCGATCGCCTCGGCCAGCTTCTGCGTCGAGCGCGACGGCGCTTCGCGCGGCATCCTCAGGCGGGGAATGCCGAGCGGCCACGGGCTGCCGATGTCGGGGTCGGCCGTGCCGACGCAGGCGGTGGCGCCGTCGACGAGCAGCACGTGCGGCCGGCGTCGCGCATCGTCGGCGACGAAGCCGCGTTCGCGCAACGCGCCGGCGAGGCGGGCGTCGAGCGACCGCGCGAGGGTCGACAGCGCCTTCCCCTCGTTCGTGTCGGCGTACTCGATCCACGGCGGCAGCCACGGCGCCCTGTGGCCGGGCATCGACGCGAGCTCCGCGAACGCGGCGGCGAGGGGGGCGATCCGGTCAGGACGTCCCGCGCCCCGGGGAGGCGCGATCGTGTGCGGACCGGTGCCGGTCCACAGGCTGCGGACGAAGATCGGCGGGTGCGCGTGAACCGCACGCCGCCAGGCGGAGGCATCCGCGTGCTCGATGCGGGCGATCACGCACGCGCTGCCCGGCTCCACCTTCGCGTCGACCGGCGTGCGCGCGTGCGCGGCGATCGCCCCGAGGTCCGCGGCGGCTTCGGCCTCGAAGCCCGCCCGGCAGAGTGCGATGGCGACCGGCGGCATGCGGGTGGGCAATGCGGAAGCGTCCCGCACGCAGCGGGGCGTTCGACGCGCGCGGGAGCCTTACGCTTTCTCTGTCTCGGACGCCGCTCCGGGCCGTTCCTCGGGCGCTGCGTCCGGCGCGGGGACCGACGCTTGGGCGCGGAGGGCGTCGCCGGGCCGTCGTGCGCTTCATCAGGAGCGCGGGCACCGGGCGATTGGCGCCGAAGCCGCGCCGGTGCGAAGCGCCCGCGTGCGCGGCAGCCTTGTGCGCATGCGCGTCCTCCGCCGACCTGCGCGCGGACTCGGGCTGGTCGGGATTCTTCGCGTACGCCGCTTCGCGCTCGGCCTCGCGCGTCGGACGCGGCACCGCCGGCGACGGTTCGGCATCAGCGGCACGGGGTGCTCGCGGCGCACGCTCGGCGCGGGGTGCGCGCTCGGCACGCTCGCGGCGCGGCGCGGCTTCGGTGCGGCGGCTCTCGCCGCGCTCCCGGCGCTCGCCGCGTTCGCGTCCCGCGGCCGGGCCGAGGTCGATGTCGTCGATCGACGAAAGGGGGATCGTCTTCTTCAGGAGCTTCTCGATCTCGGTCAGGTACTTCATCTCGACCGGGTCGACGAGCGAGATCGCCTCGCCCGTGGCGCCCGCGCGGCCGGTGCGGCCGATCCGGTGGATGTAGTCCTCGGGAACGTGCGGAAGCTCGTAGTTGACGACGAGCGGCAGGTCGTCGATGTCGAGGCCGCGCGCGGCGACGTCGGTCGCGACCAGCACTTCGAGCTTCGCGTCCTTGAACGCGGCGAGCGCCTCGAGACGCGCGGCCTGGGTCTTGTCGCCGTGGATGGCCGAGGTGACCAGTCCGTCCTTCTCGAGCTGGCGGGCGAGGCGCGACGCGCCGTGCTTCGTGCGCACGAAGCAGAGCACCTGCTTCAGGCCTCGCGAGCGGACGATGTGCTCGAGCAGCAGGCGCTTGCTGTCCTGCGGGCACTTGTACGCGCTCTGCACGACGGTCTCGGCCGCGGTGTTGCGGCGCGCGACCTCGATCAGCTGCGGCTGGTTCAGGAGCGCGTCCGCGAGCTTCTTGATCTCGCCGGAGAACGTCGCCGAGAACAGCAGGTTCTGCCGCTTCGCGGTCACGGGCATCAGCGCCATGATGCGCTTGATGTCCGGGATGAAGCCCATGTCGAGCATGCGGTCGGCCTCGTCGAGCACGAAGATCTCGACCTGGCCCAGGTGGACGCTCTTCTGCTCGATGTGGTCGAGGAGCCGGCCGGGCGTCGCGACGAGGATCTCGACGCCGGCGCGCACGATCGGGAGCTGCTGCTTGATGTCGACGCCGCCGAACACGCAGGTCGACCGGATGCCCGTGTACTTGCCGTAGGTCTTGACCGCCTCCTCGACCTGGATCGCCAGCTCGCGCGTCGGCGCGAGGATCAGCGCGCGGACCGGGTGGCGGGCCGGCGACGGGCTCGTGTTGGCCTGGGGAAGCAGCTTGTGCAGGATCGGCAGCGCGAATCCCGCGGTCTTGCCGGTGCCGGTCTGGGCGCCGCCCATGACGTCGCGCCCGGCGAGGACGACGGGAATCGCCTGCTGCTGGATCGGGGTGGGGGTGGTGTAGCCGGCCTCGGTCACCGCCCGAAGCAATTCGGGCGCGAGGCCGAGCTCCGCGAAGCTCGGGGCACTGCTCATCACGACATCTCCTGAAGTGCGGCCCACTCGCGTCCTGCGAGTTCCGGTCCAGGCTGCGTGGTCAACAGTGGAAAAAATGCGGCCGGAAACAGTGACTTGGCAATGATACATCATTCGCCGGGCGCCCGCCATCCGACAGCGGGGAACCCGAAAGGGCTCCGCGGAAGCCCCGGAACCCGTTATAATGGAAGGCTTTTTTCCTTCCTCCACCCGGTCAGCCCGTCCATGCCCCAGTCCCTCCGCAACATCGCCATCATCGCGCACGTCGACCACGGCAAGACGACGCTGGTCGACAAGCTGCTCGTTCAGGCGGGGACGTTCGCGCGTCACCAGCAGGTCAGCGAGCGCGTGATGGACAGCAACGACATCGAGCGCGAGCGGGGCATCACGATCCTCGCGAAGAACTGCGCGATCAGGCTGGGCGACACGCGCATCAACATCGTCGACACCCCCGGCCACGCCGACTTCGGCGGCGAGGTCGAGCGGGTGCTCGGCATGGTCGACGGCGTGCTGCTGCTCGTCGACGCGGTCGAGGGGCCGATGCCGCAGACGCGGTTCGTGACGCTGAAGGCGCTCAAGCTCGGCCTGCAGCCGATCGTCGTCGTCAACAAGGTCGACCGCCCGGGGGCGCGCCCCGAATGGGTGGTCAACCAGACGTTCGACCTGTTCGACCGGTTGGGCGCGTCCGACGCGCAGCTCGACTTCCCGGTCGTCTACGCGTCCGCGCTGGGCGGATGGGCGACGCTCGACGTCGCGGTCGCGAAGACCGGGCAGCCCCCCGAGGGCGGCGACATGAAGCCGCTGTTCGACACGATTCTCGCGCACGTGCCCGAGCCGGGCGGGGACGCGTCCGCGCCGCTGCAGTTCCAGGTCTCGGCGCTCGACTATTCGAGCTACGTCGGGCGGCTGGGCATCGGCCGCATCCGCCGCGGGACGCTCAGGGCCGGCGCCGAGGTCGCGGTGCTGCACGGGGCGCTCGGGCAGGGCGAGATTCCCGCGAAGGCGAAGGTCGGCCAGGTGTTCACGTTCGCGGGGCTCGAGCGCGTGCCGGTCGACCAGGCCGAAGCCGGCGACATCGTGCTGGTGACCGGCGTCGACGACCTCACGATCGGCACGACGCTGACCGACGTCGACACGCCGGAGGCGCTGCCGCCGATCGCGGTCGACGAGCCGACGCTCGCGATGACGTTCCAGGTCAACACCTCGCCGCTCGCCGGTCGCGAGGGCAAGTACGTGACCTCGCGCAACCTGCGCGAGCGCCTGAACCGGGAACTGCTCGTGAACATGGCGCTGCGGGTCGAGGACACCGCGGACACCGACGTGTTCGCGGTGGCCGGGCGCGGCGAACTGCATCTCACGATCCTGATCGAGAACATGCGCCGCGAGGGCTACGAGCTCGCGGTGTCGCGACCGCGGGTCGTCACGCGCGAGATCGGCGGCGTCGTCAACGAGCCCTACGAGAACCTGACCGTGGACGTCGAGGACGCGCACCAGGGCGCGGTGATGCAGGAACTGGGCGGCCGGCGCGGCGAGCTCCTGCACATGGAATCCGACGCGCGCGGGCGCACGCGGCTCGACTACCGGATCCCGGCGCGCGGGCTGATCGGCTTCCAG
Organism: Betaproteobacteria bacterium; assembly: GCA_016704895.1. Taxonomy (GTDB): domain Bacteria; phylum Pseudomonadota; class Gammaproteobacteria; order Burkholderiales; family Casimicrobiaceae; genus VBCG01. The sequence continues at coordinate 91,310 of JADIZG010000073.1, read as the reverse complement.
GGCGAGTTCATGAACCTGACGCGCGGCACCGGGCTCATGAGCCACGTGTTCGACAGCTACGCGCCGGTCAAGGGCGACATCCCGGAGCGGCGCAACGGCGTGCTCATCTCGCAGGAGGACGGCGACGCCGTCGCGTACGCGCTGTGGAAGCTCCAGGAGCGCGGGCGCATGTTCGTGTCGCCCGGCGACAAGCTCTACGAGGGCATGGTGATCGGGATCCACTCGCGCGACAACGACCTGGTGGTGAACCCGATCAAGGGCAAGCAGCTCACCAACGTCCGCGCGTCCGGGAAGGACGACGCGATCCTGCTGACGCCGCCGATCAGGCTCACGCTCGAGTACGCGGTCGAGTTCATCGCCGACGACGAGCTCGTCGAGGTCACGCCCAAGTCGATCCGGATCCGCAAGCGCTTCCTCAAGGAGCACGAGCGCAAGCGCGCGAGCCGCGAGGCCGTCGTCGAGTAGGGCGGGAAACGAGGGGACGCGGGGAGGTGCCTCCGCTGCCCACCGATGCAGGCTCCTGTGCTCACCGCGGCTCTCGCCTCTCGCTTCGCCCGGATCGCGCTCGGCAACGTCCGCACCGAGTATCCGAACAAGCCCGACCACGTGCTCGCGTCGCCCGGCGACGTCCGCGCGTCGCGCGAGCTGCACCCGGCGTTCTACGGCAGCTACGACTGGCACTCGTGCGTCCACATGCACTGGCTGCTCGCGCGCCTGCGCCGGCTCCATCCGTCGCTTCCCGAGCGCGGCGACGTCGCGGCCGTGTTCGACGACCACCTCGCGGAGGATACGATCGCCGCCGAATGCGCGTACCTCGCGCGTCCGCAGGCGAAGTCGTTCGAGCGCACCTACGGCTGGGCGTGGCTGCTAGAGCTCGCGCGCGAGCTGGGGCAGGGCGACGACCTCGATGCCCGCCGATGGGCGCGCGCGCTCGCGCCGCTCGCGGACGCCTTTGCCGCGCGTTACGTCGACTACCTGCCGCGCGCCCGTTACCCGATCCGTCACGGGATGCACGCGAACTCGGCGTTCGGCCTCGCGTTCGCGATCGACTACGCGCGGGCGGCGGGCGCCACCGCGCTCGAGGACGCGTGCGTATCGCGCGCGCTGGCGTGGTTCGCGGCCGACCGCGACGCACCGGCCGCATGGGAGCCCTCGGGCGCGGACTTCCTGTCGCCCGCGCTGATGGAGGCCGACCTGATGCGCCGCGTGCTTCCGCACGGCCGCTATGGCGCGTGGCTCGAGACGTTCCTCCCCGGGCTCGCGGGGCGCGAGCCCGCCGCGCTGTTCGCGCCGGCGGAGGTCGACGACCGCGCCGATCCCCAGATCGTGCATCTCGACGGCCTCAACCTGTCCCGCGCGTGGTGCCTGCGGGGGATCGCCAACGCGCTGCCGCCGGGCGACGCGCGCGCCGCCGTGCTGCTCGAAGCGGCGGATCGGCATCTGGAGGCCGGGCTCGCGGGCGTCGAGAGCGCCGACTACCTGGGCGCGCACTGGCTCGCGACGTTCGCGGTGCTGGCGATGTCCGAATAGCGCCGAGTGCGGCGTCGCCACGCACCCCGGGCTCACGCGCTGCGCCACCCCCCGCGCTAGAATGGCCCGACCATGACGGAAACGAACCTCCTGGTCGCGATCCTCGCGGCCATCGCGATCGTCGGCGTGATCGTCGTCGCGCTCGTCGCGATGGCGCTCTCGCGGCTGTCCGCCCTGGGTCGTGCCCGCGAGGCGCTCGACCAGCGGGTCGAGGCCCTCGGCCGCGACCTGGCCGTGGTCCGGGCCCAGGGCGAGGACCTCGAGCGCGACCTCAAGCAGGACATGCAGGGCGCGCGCGCGGAGCTGAGGCAGGACCTCGCGATCGCGAGGGCCGAGCAGACGCAGGCCGCGCAGACGCTCCGCGGCGAGGTGGGCGACCGGCTGACGCAGTTCACCGGCACGACGCAGCAGCAGTTCGCCGCGCTCAACAAGGGGCAGGGCGACGCGCTGACGGCGTTCGGCGATCGGCTCGCGCAGTTCACGCAGTCGACCCAGCATGCGCTGCGCGACGCCTCCGAGCTCCAGGCCGGGCAGGCGAAGACGGCGGCCGACCGACTGCAGGCGCTGACCCAGGCGAACGACCAGAAGCTCGAGGCGATCCGCGCCGGCGTCGAGCAGCGCCTCGATACGCTGCGCACGGAGAACTCGGCCAAGCTCGAGCAGATGCGCGCGACCGTCGACGAGAAGCTGCAGGCGACGCTGGAGGCGCGCCTGGGCGCGTCGTTCAAGCAGGTGTCCGACCGGCTCGAGCAGGTGCACAAGGGACTGGGCGAGATGCAGACGCTCGCCACCGGCGTGGGCGACCTCAAGCGCGTGCTGACCAACGTCAAGTCGCGCGGCACCTGGGGCGAAGTGCAGCTGGGCGCGCTGCTCGCCGACCTGCTCACGCCGGTGCAGTACGCGCAGAACGTCGCGACGCGGCCGGGATCGAGCGAGCGCGTCGAGTATGCCGTGCGACTTCCCGGCCGCGACGACGGCGGCGCGCCGTGCTGGCTGCCGATCGACGCGAAGTTCCCGCTCGAGGACTGGCAACGGCTGCAGGAAGCCGTCGAGCGCGCCGACGCCACGGCGGTCGAGGCCAGCCGGCGCTCGCTCGACGCGTTCTTCAAGCTGCAGGCGAAGACGATCCGCGACAAGTACGTCGAGCCGCCGCACACCACCGACTTCGCGATCCTGTTCGTGCCGGCCGAGGGGCTGTTCGCGGAGGCGGTGTCCCGGCCGGGACTGGCCGACGCCCTGCAGCGCGACTACCGCGTCACGCTGGCCGGACCCACGACGCTTTCCGCCATGCTGAACAGCCTGCAACTCGGCTTCCGCACGCTGGCGATCGAGAAGCAGTCGACCGAGGTGTGGCGCGTGCTGGGCGCCGTCAAGACCGAGTTCGGGCGCTTCGGCGACATTCTCGCGAAGGCGCGCGAGAAGCTCGACGCGGTCGGCAAGACGCTCGACGACGCGGGTCGCAAGAGCACGACGATCGCGCGCAAGCTGCGCGACGTCGAGGCGCTGCCGGAAGCCGAGGCCGACCGGCTGCTCACCGGTGAAGGCGCGGGCGTGATCGACGTCGAGCCGGAGAGCGACGGTCGCGGCAGCGGTGCGGACGAAGTGAAGTAGCAACGCCATGTTCGACGCGCTGAAGCGCTGGCGCCGTCGGCGCGTGCTCGGGCGCTCGGCGCTGCCCGACGGGCTGTGGGCCGAGGCGGCGGAGGCGCTGCCCTTCGTGCAGGAACTCGACGATGCGGAGCTCGCGCGGCTGCGCGACCTCGTCGTGCTGTTCCTCGACACCAAGTCGATCGTCGGCGCGGGAGGCCACGAGGTGACGCCGCTCCAGCGGGTGGTCATCGCGATCCAGGCCTGCGTGCTCGTGCTCGAGCTGTCGCTCGACTGGTACGCGGACTTCGAGAACGTCGTCGTCTATCCGGACGAGTTCGTCCCCGGCTGGACCTGGGAGGACGAGGCCGGCGTCGTGCACGCCAACGACGGGCCGCTCGCGGGCGAGGCGATGCCGGGCGGGCCGGTCGCGCTGTCGTGGCCCGACGTCGAGGCGTCGGCCGATTTCGACTCGGCGGGCATGAACCTCGTCATCCACGAGTTCGCGCACAAGCTCGACATGCGCTCGGGCGACGCCGACGGCTGCCCGCCGCTCGACCCGCCGCTCGACGCGCGCAGCTGGAAGGCGGTGATGTCGGCCGCGTACGACGACTTCGCCGCGCGCGTCGACCGCGACGAGCAGACCGCGATCGACCCCTATGCGGCGGACAGTCCCGGCGAGTTCTTCGCGGTGCTGTCGGAGGTCTTCTTCGCCTCGCCGGCGACGCTCGTGCGCGAGTATCCGGACGTCTACGCGCAGCTCGCGGCGTTCTACCGCCAGGATCCTGCCTCCCGCGCGATGGTCGCCCGCCGCCCGCGCGCGGTCAGCGGAGCCAGTCCGCGAGGTCCCAGCCGGTCATCGTCTCGAGCTCGCGAATGTCGGAAGCGTAGGACGCCACCAGCGCGGCGCGGTCCGCGGGGTCGAGCGGACTGTCGTAATCGCCGGCGTTCGTCGGCGGGGGCGCCGACGGCGGCATCGGCGGGACGCCGAGGAAGTGAAACACCCGGGCGGCGATGGCGGACGGCTCGGCGTAGAGCCAGTCGCTCCTGAGGATCAGCGTCTGCTCGCGCGGGAACTGGGTCCACAGGCGCGCGAGCTGCCGCGCGTAGTAGCCGCGCGACAGGTACGAGTACGCGCGCGACTCGTGCATCGTCGCCCGGCGCATGCGTTCGTCCTCCGCGGCGAGCGCCTCGCGGAACCCGAGCTTCTCGCGGCCGCGCTTGCGTTCCATGTTCCAGTGCGAGTACGCGCGCGACGCGGGGTCGCGCAGCAGCAGGATCCACCTGATGCCCGGATGGTAGTCGCGGATCCGCGCGGGCGCCGGCGGCCACCACCAGTAGGTCGGCGTCGCGTCGCCCCAGAGCCGCGTCGACGTCGGGTCGCCGTACAGCGCGTGGTAGCGGTCCGGCGGCGGAAGGCCGTGCGCGTAGCGCTCGTCGTTGTCGAACCAGTGGGGTTCCTTCATCTCGGGCATGACGATGCCGGGGTGCGCCGCCAGGATCGACGCGAGGATCGTCGTCCCCCCCTTCTGGACGCCGCCGATCACGAAATCGACACGGTGCATGGAGCCTCCCGCGGCCTTGCTCATGCGGCCCTGCCTGCCCCTTTCGCCGGGATCGGGTGGAGGATGTCGAGCGCGATGGACGCCCCGGTGGGCTGGACGAGACGGACGTGCCTGCGCTCGAGCTCGCGAGCGTGCCGCGCGCCGCAGCTGTGCGCGATCATGTCGATCTCCCTGTTCATGTTCGTCGCGTAGCTCGCGACGCGCAGGTATTTCTCCTCGACGACGAGCCCGCGCTGCAGCCGCGGGTTGTGCGTCGTGATGCCGGTCGGGCAGGTGTTCGTGTGGCAGCGCAGCGCCTGGATGCACCCGAGCGAGAACATGAAGCCGCGCGCCGTGTTGACGAAGTCGGCGCCGCAGCACAGCGCCCAGGCCGCGCGCGCCGACGTGACGAGCTTGCCCGACGCCACGAGCCGGATGCGAGGTTTCAGTCCCGCTGCGACGAGCGCGTCGGCCACGCGCGGCAGCGCCTCGTCGATCGACAGCCCGACATGGTCGGCGAGCGCCTGCGGCGCCGCGCCGCTGCCGCCTTCGCCGCCGTCGACGACGAGGAAGTCGGGCGCGAACTCGAGCCCGCGCGCGAGGATCCGCTCCGCGAGCTGGTTCGTGAAGTACCGGCCGCCGATCGCCGTCTTGATGCCGACGGGCTTGCCGGTGAGGTCGCGCAGCCAGGCGATCCGGTCGAGCAGCTGGTCCATCGTCGCGATGTCGGGATGGCGGTTGGGCGAGAGCGAGTCCTTCCCGGCCGGGATGCCCCGGATCTGCGCGATCAGGTCGGTCACCTTCGCGGCGGGCAGCACGCCGCCCTTGCCCGGCTTGGCGCCCTGCGAGAGCTTGATCTCGAACGCGCGCACCGTCTCGCGCGCGGCGATCTCGCGGATCTTCGCGAGGTCGTACTCGCCGTGCGAGTCGCGGACGCCGTAGCGCGCCGTCCCCACCTGCATGATCAGGTCGCATCCGCCGTCGAGGTGGAACGGCGAGAGCCCGCCTTCGCCGGTGTCCATCCAGCAGCCGGCTTCCTTCGCGCCGCGCGACAGCGCGCTCACCGCGGGCGCCGAGATCGCGCCGAAGCTCATGCCGCTCACGTTGACCACGGAGCGCGCGACGAACGGCGTGCGGCACCATCCCTCGCCGATCGTGAGCGGCGGCGTCGGCAGCCGGTCGGACTCGAGCACCGGGAACGGCGCGTTGACGAAGATGAGCGCGCCCGGCGCGTGCAGGTCGTAGGTCGAGCCGAAGCCGATGATGCCGCCCTCGTTCTTCGCGAGCCGGTAGACCCACGAGCGCGTCGAGCGGTTGAACGGCATCTCCTCGCGGTCGTTCGCGAAGAAGTACTGGCGGAAGTATTCGCCCAGTTCCTCGAACCAGTAACGGAACCGGCCGATCACCGGGAAATTGCGCAGGACCGTGTGCTTCTTCTGCGTGACGTCGCGCACGAACATCACGAACAGCCCGACGACGACGAGGAGGGCGACCAGCGTCCCCAGTCCCGCCTTCAGCATCTGCATCCAGTCGAAATCCATCGTCCGCCCCCTTGCCTGGTCGAGCGCGCGCATGATAGCGCGTCAGCGCGACGCGGGTGCGACGGTCAGCGGCGCCAGTCCGAGAGGTCCCAGCCCAGTAGCGCCTCGAGACGACGAATCTCCGGTTCGAAGAAGCCGGCAAGCTTCGCGCGCGTGCCGGGATCGAGCGGTTCCGGGTAGCTCCGGACGTGGGCCTCGATCCCCTCGGTCGGCCCCATGGGTCCGACCCCGAGGAACTCGAGGACGCGACCGATCGTGCGCGCCGGATCGTTGCGCAGCCAGTCGCTGCGCAGGACCAGGCACTGCTCGCGCGGAAACAGCGGAAGCCGCTCGAGCTGCGCGTAAGCCGCGCGACAGGAAGGAGCCGGCTCGCATAGAGGCCGGGCCGTCGACCAGGTCGCGCACCTCGCGGTCGAGGGCCGCCGGCTGCGCCCAGGCCCCGTGACCGTTCCATGTTCCAGTGCGAGTCGCGCGCGAGGCCGGCTCGCGCAGCGCACCCATTTCATCGCCGGGTTGTAGTCGCGGATGCGCGGCGGGGGCACCAGAAGATCGGCGTGGCTCCCGCATCGCCGACGGCCCAGGCTCTCGCCCCACAGATCGTGGTACCGCTTGAAATCGGGGACGCCGCCGCCGAAGGCCTCGTCGTCGTCGAACATGTGCGGTTCCTTGTTGCGCGCCATCGCGATGTCGGGATGCCGCCGCAGGATCCTGTCAAGCGCGGTCGTGCCACCCTTCTGACCCGCCGATCACGAAATCGACGCGATGATCCAGGGCAGCGAGTCGTTCATGCGGCGGGTGTCGGGGAGGGCGTCGGCGGGCCGGTCACCGCCGGCGCCTGCGCTCCTGCGTGTCGGCGCGCGGCTCGTTTCCTTCGGTCCATCATCGTGTTCCGGTGGGCAGGGGAAGAATCATACCGGGTCCGCGCGGAGCGACTTGGCCGGGCCCCATCCTTGGCGCTGCCCGCCGATCGGGCATCCGGCATAGCCGGACCGTACCCTTTTGAGGAGGCTCCCGATGACCCTGCGCACCCTCGTCGCCGTCGCCGCGCTCGCCGCGTCCGGCAGCGCGTTCGCGTTCCACTGTCCCGCCGACATGGCGAAGATCGACGCCGCGCTCGCGAAGAATCCGAAGCTCACCGACGTGCAGATGGCCGAGGTGAAGAAGTACCGGGCCGACGGCGAAACGCCGCAGGAGGCCGGCACGCACCAGGAGGCGGTCGACACGCTCGCGAAGGCGATGAAGATCCTCGACGTCAGGTAAAGGCGTCGGACGCCGGCTAAAGGGGGTCTGACCCCGGCTTGATCGGGGTCTGACCCCGGTGTTGCGGCTTTCGCACTCCGTCCCTTTGCCCGCGCGACGCCTCGTCAGCGCTCCGTTCCGCGCGCGTCCTGCGCACCCGCCCGCGCGAGCAGCACGACCGCGGCAAGGATGAGCGCGCCGCCAGCCATCTGCATCGGCGCGATGCGCTCGCCCAGGAAGATCGCCGCCAGCGCGACGGTGACCGCCGGCTCGACGGTCGACAGCGTCGACGCCCGGGTCGGCCCGATGCGCTTCAATCCCGCGAAGAACCAGGTGATCGCCGCGACCGTCGACACCAGCGCGATCGCCAGGACTGCCGACCACCCGGCGGCGGAGGCTGGAAAGGCGGGACCGCGTGCCAGGGCGAGCGCGGCAAACGGGACGGCGGCGCTCGCGATCACGACGGTCGACATCGCGAGCGGGTCGACGCGAGCGGCGACGTCGGTCGACACGACGATGTAGACCGCGTAGACGAGGGCCGCCAGCACGCCGAGCGCGACGCCCGCCGGATGCGCGCCCCCCGGGCCGCCGGCGAGCGCCGGGCCGACCGTGAGCGCCGTGCCGGTCAGCGCGATCGCGAGCGCGGCGAGCGTGCGCGGCCCGAGCCGGTCGTGCCCGCGCCACGCGGCGAGCAGCGCGACGATCGCCGGGTTCAGGTAGAGCAGCAGCGCGACCAGTCCCGCCGGGGCGAGCGTGAGCGCGGTGAAGAAGCTGGCGGCCTGCGCTGCGTAGCCGACGGCACCCAGCGCCACCAGCGTCGCGAGATCCCGTCCGCGCGGCCACGCGACGCCCGCGATCGCGCAGGTCCCGATCAGGAACGCACCGGCGATGACGAAACGCAGCGCGAGGAGCGTCGCCGTGTCGACGCCGTCGGCATACGCGTAGCGCGCGAAGATCGCCATCGCGCCGAACGCGGTCGCGGAGGCGACGACGTACGCGATGCCGCCGGCGCCGAACCTGCGGTCGGTCATCGTGGCGAGGTGCGCAGCCGAAGAGCGTCCTGCTGAAGCCGGACCCACAGCGGACGCGACGGCGGGGCGGCGGCGCGTTTCCCATGCGGTCCGGTTTCAGCCGGAGGGCACGACAAAGAGCGGTGCTGCGGCGCGGTTTCCCTGTGGGTCCGGCTTCAGCCGGACGCTCCTTGCGGACGGATCGCCGATTTCGGCCGGAACGCCTTGCAGACCGTCTCGTCGGTCTCGACGTAGGGTCCGCCGATCAGGTCGAGGCAGGGGACCGCGGCGAAGATCCCCGGCACGACGACGCGGCCGTCGGCGTCCCTGACGCCCTCGAGCGTCTCGCGGATCGATTTGGGCTGGCCCGGGAGGTTGAGGATCAGCGTGCGCCCGCGCACGACGCCGACCTGCCGCGACAGGATCGCCGTGGGCACGAAGCGCAACGAGATCTGGCGCATCTGCTCGCCGAAGCCGGGCATCTCGCGATGGGCGATCGCGAGGGTGGCGTCCGGGGTGACGTCGCGCGGCGCGGGACCCGTGCCGCCGGTCGTGAGCACGAGATCGCAGCCGGTCACGTCGGCGAGTTCGATCAGCGTCCGCTCGATCACCGACTGCTCGTCCGGAATCAGCCGCTTCTCGGCGTGCCAGGGGGTCGTCAGCGCGCTCGCGAGCCACGCCTCGAGCGCGGGGAGTCCTTGGTCCTCGTAGACGCCGCGCGACGCGCGGTCCGAGACTGAGACGAGGCCGATGGTCAATCGGGGCATGGGGGATCGCTGGGGCGTGAGTTCGGAAAGGGCGATCAGATGTTGCCCGTGGCGCGCCGCATGGCGCGGAAGAGCTCGCGAAAGGCCCGGGGTGGCTCGCCGCGCGATCGCTCGTTGCGCGCGGCGTCCGCGAGGCGAGCGAGCGATGCGCGATCGGCATCCGGGTGCTCGGCGACGAACGCGTCGAGCGCGGCCGCATCGGCAAGGATCCGGTCGCGCCACCCCTCGAGCGCCGCGAAGCGCGCCTTCTCCTCGCGCGGGACCGTTTCCCAGCGCTCGAGCGCGGCGCGGATCGGCACCGGGTCGACGTCGCGCATCAGCCGGCCGAGGTACTGCATCTGGCGCCGGCGGGCCTCGTGCTTGGTGATGCCCCGCGCCAGCACGACGGCGTCGACGAGCCGTTCAGGCAGCTCGAGCGACCTGAGGCGCGCCGCATCCAGCGACACGAGCGTCTCGCCCAGCGCCTGGAGCGCCTCCATCTCGTGCTTGAGCCGGGTCTTCGACGGACGCGCGCCGGCCGCCTCCCCGTCGGTCGGGAGGTCGTTTCGGGCGGGCGGGCGGCGGTAGGCGGGCGTCATGGTCGGGAGCGGCTTTGCTATGATAGACGACAGCTTTCGTTCGCCTGCCGCGAACGCGCACCGGCGGCGGCAGGCAGGCTGCGGAATTGTCCCAGAGCCCCGTCGACCCGACGATGACCGCGCCCACCGCCCTCGAGAAACCCCGCGACGACACGCCGACGCACGCCGACCGGTTCCCGGTCGCCACCGCGGAGCTCGAGCGGATCGCCGCCGTCGTGCTCGACGCGGCGCGCAAGGGGGGCGCGACCGCCGCCGAGACCGACGTGTCGCAGGGCGTCGGCCAGAGCGTCACGGTCCGCAAGGGCGAGGTCGAGACGATCGCCTACAACCGCGACAAGGGCGTGTCGGTCACCGTCTTCCTGGGCCGGCGGCGCGGTCACGCGAGCAGCGCGGACTTCTCCGACGCGTCGATCCGGGACACGGTCGGCAAGGCGCTCGCGATCGCGCGTTACACGGCCGAGGATCCGTGCGCGGGGCTCGCCGACGTCGACCGGCTCGCCCGCGGCTGGCCGGATCTCGACCTCTACCATCCCTGGAACCTCACCGTCGACGACGCGATCGAGCTCGGGCGCGAGGCCGAGGCCGCGGCGCTTGCCGTGGACCGCCGGCTCACCAACTCGGAAGGCGCATCGGTGTCCCGGGGCGAGAGCGAGTTCGTCTACGCGAACTCGCTGGGCTTTTCCGGCGGCTACCGGAGCTCGCGCCATCACATCGACGTCAGCGTGATCGGCGAGGACAAGGACGGCATGCAGCGCGACTTCTGGTACACGGCCGCGCGCTCGCCGCAGGATCTCCAGCGCGCCGACGAGGTGGGTCGAGCAGCCGGCGAGCGGACCGCCCGCCGGCTCGGCGCCCGGCCGCTCGCCACGATCGAGTGCCCGGTGCTCTTCGAGGCGCCCGAAGCCTCGGACCTGATCGGCGCGTTCGTGCAGGCCGTCTCGGGAGGCAGCCTCTACCGCAAGAGCTCGTTCCTGCTCGACTCGCTCGGGCAGGAGATCTTCGCGCCGCACCTGTCGATTCGCGAGGAGCCGCACCTCCCGCGCGGACGCGGCAGCGCGCCGTTCGACGCGGAAGGCGTGGCGACGTCGCCGCGGGACGTCGTCGAGCGCGGCGTGGTGCGCGGCTATTTCCTCGGCAGCTACTCGGCGCGCAAGCTCGGCATGAGCACGACCGGCAACGCGGGCGGCAGCCACAACCTCGTCGTCTCGCACGGCGACGACGACCTGCCTGCGCTGATGCGCAGGATGGGTCGCGGGCTCCTCGTCACCGAGCAACTGGGGCAGGGCGTCAACGCGGTGACCGGCGACTTTTCGCGCGGCGCGGCGGGCTTCTGGGTCGAAGGCGGCGAGATCGCGCATCCGGTCGAGGAAGTCACGATCGCCGGCAACCTGCGCGAGATGTTCCGCGACATCGTCGCGATCGGACGCGACGTCGACCGGCGCGGCGCGAGGCACACCGGGTCGATCCTGGTGGGACGGATGACGGTGGGGGGCCGCTGATGGCCTCGCCCCAGCGCGCATCGATGGCAGCGTCGCGCACGTTCGGCAATCCGCTGGTCGCGTGGGTTCGGCGTCTGTCGGATCCGCTCGCGAGCTCGAACCACGCGGCGCGCTGGATCGGCGAGCTGCCGGGCGGCGACATCCTGGCGCTCCAGAAGGAGGCGCTCGACGTCGTCGCCGGATTCCCCGGCTCGCGCCGCGACGTCGGGCCGGCCCAGGTCGAGGCGCTGCTCCGGATCGATTCGCGGCTCGAGCCGGTGCTCGCGCAGATCACGCGCCAGTACACGGCGAACTACCAGAAGAGCTCGGCGGTCGAGTCGCGGCTCTGGCACGCGGCGTTCGACCTCGTCAAGGCGTTCATCGGTGCCTACCAGCTCGCGCTGAAGGCGGGCTATCCGCGCGCGGACAACCGGCGCTGGCGCGCGATCCTGCCGTGGGTGCTCGTCCGCCTCGCCCACCACCGCGGGCTCGACGGGCGCTACCGGCTGTTCCGCTACAGCCACTGGATTCCCGCGCAATGGCGCGACTTCCACGAGCTCTACGAGTTCGCGCGGATGCGCGGCTGGCAGCGCGAGCAGCTCGTGCTGGGCGGAGGCGAGTTCTCGCAGCCGGGCATCACGCTCGAGCAGGAGTACGTGCAGACGCTGCTGCTGATGCGCCTGGACTCGGGCAACTTCACGCCCGACCAGGTCGAGTGGGTGTCGAGGCAGCTCGCGGACTGGGCGCCGACGCTGACGCTGGTCCCCCCGCCCGGCGAGGGCGCGGGCTTCTTCATCGACCTGACCGGGGCGCAGGGCTTGAGGCGCCGCGACAAACCGGGCGTCGGCGGACGCATCCTGTACCTGGACCTCGCGCCGGTCTACGCGCGCGTCGTCGAGCGCATGCGCTGGCTTCCCGAGCACGACGACGCGGTGCAGGAGCCCGGCGATCTGCCGCCGCGCGAGCAGCGGCTGCTGCTGATGCGTCTCGCGTCGCTCTACGGGCCCGAAGCGATCGCGCAGGCCCCGCGCGCCGAGCGCTTCCGCACCGAGGCGCAGGTGCGCGTGGTGACCGGACTGCAGGCGCTCACGCGCGCGATCGCCGAGATCGACCGCCTGCCCGACCAGGCGCGCGGGCCCGGCGTCGCGGCCGCGTACGACGAAGTCACGCAGATGGTGAATCCGACGGCGAACCCGGAGAGCGTCGCCAGGCGCATCCGCGGCGGGACGTGGACGATGACCGACCGGAGCGACACCGGGTGCCGGCTCGCCGCGCCGGCGAAGGAAGCGCCCGCGCGGCTGGGCGAGCTGATCGCGATCCAGGACGCCGATCGCTGGACGCTCGCCGTCGTGCGCCGGATGCAGCGCCAGCAGGTCGACGAGATCACCGTCGGGGCCGAGGTGATCGCCCGTCGCGTCGTGCGCGTCCTGCTTCGCTCATGGTCGGCACCGGCGGATGGCGCCCGGCAGGCTGCCGACCGGCCGTTCTTCGGTCTCTACCTGCCGGCGCATGCCGACAACCGCCAGTCCGCGCAGCGCAGCCTGATCGGGCCCGACGACAAGTTCGTGCCCGGCGGCATGGTCGAGCTCGATACCGGCAACGCCCGCTACCTGATCCGGTTCACGCAGACGCTCGAGCGCCAGGCCGGCTGGGCCTGGGCGATGTTCAGCGCGGTCCGCAAGCTCGGCCCCTGATCCCACGCACCGGAACCGTGCGCCGCGACGCCGGGTCCATGCTGCGACGCGGGAAAATGTCGTCCCGTCGACTTTCGACCCGTCCGTCGCGGGAAGAGGCTCCCATTCCCGGCCGCTCGCGCCACCGCAGCGCCGTTTCGTGCGTGGCCGCAGGGAATCGGGTCGGGGCGGGGCCGACGAAAAGTCGTGGCAATTCGCAAGGCGCACCCCTAGAATCCGCGGTTCAGAGCCGCCTCCCCGGCGGTTTTCGATCCACGTACGTCGAAGGAGGAGGGTTCATGCAGCGTCGTTCGTTCCTGAAGAATACCGGCCTGGCGGGCATCCTCGCCGCGGGTTCCGCCCCCGCATTCGCGCAGACTCCCACGATCAAGTGGCGCTGCGCCTCCAGCTTCCCGAAGTCGCTCGACACGATCTACGGCGCGGCCGAGACCGCGGCGAAGACCGTGAGCGACATTACCGGCGGCAAGTTCCAGATCCAGGTGTTCGCCGCGGGAGAGATCGTCCCGGGGCTGCAGGTCGCCGACGCCGTGCAGAACGGCACCGTCGAATGCGGCCACACCGCGCCCTACTACTACATCGGCAAGGACCCGACGTTCGCGTTCGGCACGGCGATTCCGTTCGGCCTGAACCAGCGCCAGTACGACGCGTGGTGGTTCTTCGGCGGCGGCAAGGAGCTCTACAACGAGTTCCTGAAGGAGTACGGCATCACGTCGATCCTGTGCGGCAACACCGGCGCGCAGATGGGCGGCTGGTACCGCAAGGAGATCAAGACGGTCGCCGACCTGAAGGGCCTCAAGATGCGCATCGGCGGCTTCGCCGGCCAGGTGCTGACGAAGCTCGGCGTCGTGCCGCAGCAGATCGCCGGCGGCGACATCTATCCGTCGCTCGAGAAGGGCACGATCGACGCGGCCGAATGGGTCGGCCCCTACGACGACGAGAAGCTCGGCTTCAACAAGGTCGCCAAGTTCTACTACTACCCCGGCTGGTGGGAAGGCGGCCCGGCGCTGCACTTCTTCAACAACACGAAGAAGTACGACGAGCTGCCGGCCGACTTCAAGGCGGCGCTCCATGCCGGCTGCGCCGAAGGCAACACCTGGATGATGGCGAAGTACGACGCGCAGAACCCGGCGGCGCTGCGCCGGCTCGTCTCCGGCGGCACGCAGCTCCGTCCGTTCCCGAAGGCGGTGATGGACGCGTGCTACAACGCGGCGATGGAGCGCTACGCCGAGGAGAGCGCGAAGAATCCGAAGTGGAAGAAGATCTACGACAACTTCTCGGCGTTCCAGCGCGAGCAGCTGCTGTGGTTCCGCGTCACCGAGAATACCTACGACAACTACCTGGCGACGGCACGGCCGAAGGGCTCTACCGCTGCCAAGGCTCCCGCGAAGAAGTAGCGTCGCCGAGTCCTCGTCGAAGGCCCGCGGACGGAGACGTCCGCGGGCTTTTTTTTTCCGGCTCCTGCGCGCGAGCGCGCCGCGTCACTTCGCCTTCAGGTCGTCCTCGAGCGCCTTGTTGGCCGCGTCCTCGCCCTTCGTCTGATCCTGGAGCATCTGCTCGAGCTGGTCTTCGCTCTTCGGCTCGCCGCCCTGTCCCGGCGCTCCGCCCGGCGTCCCGCCTTCTCCCGCGGCGGGCGCGGTCTCCTGCTCCATGCCCGGGATCTGGATCTCGATGGTCGTCGGGTCGGCTTTGACCGTGTCGTCCTTGTAGACCATCACCATCTGCGGGAACAGGATCACCAGCCCGATCATGATGACCTGGATCACCACGTAGGGCACCGCGCCCCAGTAGATCTGGCCGGTCGTGATCGGCGCCATCGTCTTCTTCGTGACCTTGTCGACATAGTCCTTCGTCGCCGCGACGCTGCGCAGGTAGAACAGCGCGAAGCCGAACGGCGGGTGCATGAACGAGGTCTGCATGTTGACGCCGAGCAGCACGCCGAACCAGATCAGGTCGATGCCGAGCTTCTCGGCGACGGGCCCCAGAAGCGGTACGACGATGAACGACAGCTCGAAGAAATCGAGGAAGAACGCCAGCAGGAACACGAGGATGTTGACGACGATCAGGAAGCCGACTTCGCCGCCCGGGAGATTCAGCAGCAGGTGCTCGACCCACTTGTGGCCGTCGACGCCGTAGAACGTGAGGCTGAACACGCGGGCGCCGACCAGGATGAAGACGACGAAAGCGGTGAGCTTGGCCGTCGATTCCATGCCCTGCCGCATCAGCTTCCACGTGAGGCGGCGACGCGTGACCGCCATGACCAGCGCGCCGACCGCGCCCATCGCGCCGCCCTCGGTCGGCGTGGCGACGCCCAGGAAGATCGTGCCCAGCACGAGAAAGATCAGCGCGAGCGGCGGGATCAGCACGAAGGTCACGCGCTCCGCGAGCTTCGAGAGCAATCCGAGCTTCAGCGTTTGGTTGATGACCGCGGAGAGGAACGCAACGCCGCCGCCCACCGACATGCAGACGACGAGGCGTTCGTCGGTCGCGGCGTCGGGGTGCCGCGCGTTGAAGTACAGATGCCAGAACGCGACCGCCGCGGCCGCCGACAGCACGGTGAGCACGATGAGCGAGCGCGTCCCCGGCGACCCGTCCGGCTCGCGAATCGTTCGCGCCTCCAGCGGCAGCGCCGGCACCCACTGCGGCTTCACGATCGAGACGAGCAGCGTGTAGCTCGCATACAGGCCCGCCAGCACGATGCCCGGGATGAACGCGCCCGCGTACATGTCGCCGACCGAGCGGCCGAGCTGGTCGGCCATGATGATCAGCACGAGCGACGGCGGGATGATCTGCGCGAGCGTGCCCGACGCGGCGATCGTCCCGGACGCGTAACGCCGGTCGTAGCCGTAGCGCAACATGATCGGGAGCGAGATCAGCCCCATCGAGATCACGCTCGCGGCGACGACGCCCGTCGTGGCCGCGAGGAGCGCGCCGACGAAGATCACGGCGTAACCCAGGCCGCCCCGCACCGGGCCGAACAGCTGCCCGATCGTGTCGAGCAGGTCCTCGGCCATGCCGCTGCGCTCGAGGATCAATCCCATGAACGTGAAGAACGGGATCGCGAGCAGCGTGTCGTTCGACATGATCCCCCAGAGCCGCTCGGGCAGCGCGCCGAACAGCGAGGGGGACAGCAGGCCGAGCTCGATGCCGAGCAGCCCGAACACGATGCCGTTCGCCGCGAGCGCGAAGGCGACCGGGTAGCCCAGCAGCAGGAAGAAGACGAGCGCCGCGAACATCAGCGGCGCCATGTTGGCGATCAGGAACGCTGTCATGCCGAAGCCTCCGCGCGGTCGAGGGGCTTACTGGCGGCGGCGATCGTCATGCCGCCTCGCCACGCTGCTTCAGGATCTCCTCGGCGAGCTCTTCTTCCGCCGACTTGACGTGCACCTTGTCGAGCGGATCGGGGCCGAGGCCCCGCAGGAACGCGATGCGCTTGATCAGCTCGGAGACGCCCTGCAGGCCCAGCAGCACGAATCCTGCCGGTACCAGCGCCTTGGCCGGCCACAGGATGAGGCCGCCGGCGCTGCCCGAGATCTCGCCGCTCGCGAAGGCGCGCGTGAACCACGGCCACGACTCGTAGAGGATCAGCGCCACCATCGGAAACAGGAAGAAAATGGTCCCGAAGACGTCGACCCAGGTGTGCGCGCGCCGGCTGAACCGGCCGAGGACGACGTCGATCCGGATGTGCTCGTTGCGCAGCAGCGTCCAGCCGGCGCACAGCAGGAACACGGCCGAGAACAGGTACCACTGGATCTCGAGGAACGCGTTCGAGCTCATGTCGAACGCCTTGCGCACGATGGCGTTGACCGCGCTGATGACCACGGCCGCGAGGATCAGCCAGGTGACGGTCCGGCCGATCCGCTCGTTCAGCGCGTCGATCAGCTGCGACAGGGCAAGCATCGCTTTCATCGATCCTCCTTCGTGCGCCGCCGGCATCGGGCTGCCCGGAAGGGTCCCGGAGCCTCGCCGAGCGCAGGATTATAAGGCGATTCCGCCGCCGACGACGTCCCGGAAGGGGCGGTGCTAGAATCGCCGCTCGCCGACGCCCCACGGGTCCCCCATGTTCGACCGCTCACGCACGCTTGCCCAGTCGGACCCCGACCTGTGGGCCGCCATCGTCGCCGAGACCCGGCGCCAGGAAGCCCACATCGAGCTGATCGCGTCGGAGAACTACGCGAGTCCCGCCGTCCTCGAGGCGCAGGGGTCGCAGCTCACCAACAAGTACGCCGAAGGGTACCCGGGCAAGCGCTACTACGGGGGCTGCGACTACGTCGACATCGCCGAGCAGCTCGCGATCGACCGCGCGAAGCAGCTGTTCGGCGCGGGCATGGCGAACGTCCAGCCCCATTCCGGGGCGCAGGCGAACCAGGCGGTGTTCTTCGCCGCCCTGAAGCCGGGCGACACGGTGCTCGGCATGAGCCTGCCCCACGGCGGGCACCTGACGCACGGCTCCCCGGCCAACCAGTCCGGCAAGTGGTTCAACGTCGTCCCGTACGGTCTCGATCCGGAGACCGAGCTCATCGACTACGACGCGGCCGAGCGGCTCGCGCACGAGCACAAGCCGAAGATGGTGATCGCGGGCGCGTCGGCCTATTCGCGCGTCATCGACTGGAAGCGCTTCCGCGCGATCGCCGACGCGGTCGGCGCGAAGCTCATGGTCGACATGGCGCACTACGCGGGGCTCGTCGCCGCGGGCGTCTACCCGTCGCCGGTCGGGATCGCCGACTACGTGACGACGACCACGCACAAGACGCTCCGCGGCCCGCGCGGCGGGCTCGTCATGTCGTCCGAGGAGCACGAGAAGGCGATCAACTCGGCGGTGTTCCCCGGCCTGCAGGGCGGCCCGCTGATGCACGTGATCGCCGCGAAGGCGGTCGCGCTGGGCGAGGCGCTCAGGCCCGACTTCAAGGTCTACCAGCGCCAGGTGATCGACAACGCGCGGGTGCTCGCGACCGTGCTGCACGACCGGGGCCTGCGCATCGTGTCGGGCGGCACCGACTCGCACCTGTTCCTCGTCGACCTCCGCGCGAAGAAGATCACGGGCAAGGACGCCGAGACGGCGCTGGCCGGCGCGCACATCACGGTCAACAAGAACACGATCCCGAACGACCCCGAGAAGCCGTTCGTGACCTCGGGCATCCGCATCGGCAGCCCGGCGATCACGACGCGCGGCTTCACCGAGCTGGACTGCGAGGAGCTCGGCCACCTGATCGCCGACGTGCTCGACAAGCCGCACGACGACTCGACGAGGGTGCGCGTCAAGGCGGGCGTCGCGGTGCTGACGACGAAGTTCCCGGTCTACCGCTAGCGGTAACCCGCCCGCGCCTCCGACCCTGTCCCCCGGCCGGCCCCCCGACGATGAAATGCCCGTTCTGCACCAGCGTCGATACCCAGGTCATCGACTCCCGGGTATCGGAGGCGGGCGACTCGATCCGGCGACGCCGGCGCTGCCTCGCCTGCCAGAAGCGGTTCACGACTTACGAGAACGTCGAGCTTCGGCTCCCCCAGGTCGTCAAGAGCGACGGCTCGCGCGCGGACTTCGACGAGCGCAGGATTCGCGTCGGCTTCCAGCGCGCGCTGCACAAGCGCCCGGTGCCCACCGAGTACGTCGACGCCGCGATCCAGCGCATCGTCCAGCAGGTGCTCTCGCTCGGCGAGCGCGAGATCCCGTCGCGCCAGATCGGCGAGCTCGTGATGGACGAGCTGCGGAAGCTCGACAAGGTCGGCTACATACGCTTCGCGTCGGTCTACCGCTCGTTCCAGGACGTCGCGGATTTCCGCGACGCGATCAAGGAAGTCGAAGCGCCGGCCCGCCGAAGCAAGCGCGCCAAGCCGGGGGCGGAGCCGTAGCGCGCCTGCGGAAGCCGAGGCGGGCGGTGAACGGTGTACGCGCATGACGGCTCCGAACCCGATGTCGACCGCTGGCGGCGCCGACCGTGAGCTGATGGCGCGCGCGCTCGGGCTGGCCGCGCGCGGGCTCTACACGACGACCCCCAATCCGCGCGTCGGCTGCGTGATCGCGCGCGGCGCCGACGTGCTGGGCGAAGGGTGGCACGAGCGGGCGGGTGGCCCGCACGCCGAGGTCGCCGCCCTCGCGGACGCACGCGCGAACGGGCGCGACGTGACGGGGGCGACGGCCTACGTGACGCTCGAGCCGTGCAACCACGACGGACGCACGCCGGCGTGCGCCGGTGCGCTGATCGCCGCCGGCATCGGCCGCGTCGTCGCGGCGATGGGCGATCCCAATCCGGTCGCGGCGGGCGGGGCGGCGCGACTCCGCGATGCCGGCATCGCCGTCGAGATCGGGCTCCTCGAGGCCGACGCGCGCGCGCTCAACCCCGGCTTCGTCTCGAGGATGACGCGGGGCCGCCCCTGGGTTCGAACGAAGCTCGCCGCGAGCCTCGACGGCAAGTCGGCGCTCGCCGGCGGCGAGAGCAAGTGGATCACCGGCCCCGAGGCGCGCGCCGACGGGCACGCGTGGCGCGCGCGCGCCTGCGCGATCCTCACCGGCATCGGCACCGTGCGCGACGACGATCCCGCGCTGACGGTGCGCGAGGTGAGGACGCCGCGCCAGCCCCTCATCGTCGTCGTCGACCGGCACGCGGAGACGCCGCCGGCGGCGCGCGTGCTCTCGGGCGGCAACGCGCTCGTCGTCACGGCGCGGGACGCGAATCCCGCGTGGCCGCAGGGCGTCCGCACGCTCGCGTTGCCCGACGCCGCCGGGCGCGTGGACCTCGCCGCGCTGATGCAGGAGCTCGCGCTCCTCGGCATCAACGAGCTGCACGTCGAGGCGGGCGCGCGGCTCAACGGCGCGCTGCTCGATGCGGATCTCGTGGACGAGGTCGTGCTCTACGTCGCGCCCGGCCTGATCGGCGATCCGGCGCGCGGCCTGTTCCAGCGCCGGGACGCCCTCGGGCGCCTCGACGAACGGACGCGACTCGCGTTCACGAGCGTCGAGCGCATCGGCGCGGACCTGCGCATCGTCGCGCGCGTGCTGTCGGGCGGCCAGCAGGATCCAACGGAGGAGGGCTGATGTTCACGGGAATCGTGCAGGCGGTCGGGCGCATCGTCGCGGTCGAGCCGGGACCGAGCGCGCGGCGGCTCGTCGTCGACGGGGGCGCGCTCGACGTCGCGGACGTCGCGATCGGCGACAGCATCGCGGTGTCGGGCTGCTGCCTCACGGTCGTGAGCGTCGAGCGTGGCGGCGGCACGGCCCGGCTCGCGTTCGACGTGTCGGCCGAGACGCTCGCGTGCACGACCGGGCTCGCGGCCCCGGGCGAGGTCAACCTGGAGAAGGCGCTGCGGCTCGCGGATCGCCTCGGCGGTCACCTGATGACAGGGCACGTCGACGGCGTGGGCGTCGTCGCGTCCTTCGTTCCGGTTCCGGACACGACGCCGGGGAGCTGGGATGCGGGAAGCATGCGCCTCGCGATCGACGCGCCCGCGGCGCTCGCGCCCTACGTCGCGGCCAAGGGCTCGATCGCGGTCGACGGCGTGAGCCTCACGGTCAACGGCGTCGCGGGCGCGCGCTTTCACGTGAACCTGATCCCGCATACACTGGCCGTCACCACGCTGCGGCGGCTCGCGCCCGGCGCGCGGGTCAACCTCGAGGTCGACCTGATCGCGCGCTACGTGGCGCGCTACGCCGAGTCCACGAAATGAACCATCGGTGTCAGACACGGTGTCTGACACCGGTTCCGGAGTCCGTCGCCGGTCGGCGACGAGGAGGATGACGATGGACCTGACGACGCTCGCGCGCCTGCCGATGTGGATCGGCGGACGCGCGCACGCACCGACGACGACCCGCTACGGCGAGGTCACCAATCCGGCCACCGGCGAGGTGATCCGCCACGTGCCGTTCGCGAACGCCGCCGACGTGGATGCCGCGGTGCGATCGGCCGACGCGGCGTTCCCGGCGTGGCGCGCGTCGCCGCCGCTGCGCCGCGCGCGCGTGCTGATGCGCTTCCGCGAGCTGATGGAGGCGCACAAGAAGGATCTCGCGAAGATCGTCACGCAGGAGCACGGCAAGACGCTCGTCGACGCCGAGGGCTCGATCACCCGCGGCATCGAGGTCGTCGAGTTCGCGACCGCGATCCCGCACCTGCTCAAGGGCGAGCACAGCGAGAACGTCGGCACCGACGTCGACACCTGGTCGATCCGCCAGCCGCTCGGCGTGTGCGCGGGCATCACGCCGTTCAACTTCCCGGCGATGGTGCCGATGTGGATGTACCCGGTCGCGATCGCCTGCGGCAACACGTTCGTGCTGAAGCCCTCCGAGCGCGACCCGACGTTCGCGCTGCGCATGGCGGAGCTCCTGAAGGAGGCCGGCCTGCCCGACGGCGTGTTCAACGTCGTCCACGGCGACAAGGAGTCGGTCGACGCGCTCCTCGCGCACCCGAGGGTGCGCGCGGTGTCGTTCGTCGGCTCGACGCCGATCGCGAAGCACATCTACGAGACCGGCGCCCGCCACGGCAAGCGCGTGCAGGCGCTGGGCGGGGCGAAGAACCACGCGGTCGTGCTGCCCGACGCCGACCTCGATTTCGCGACCGAGGCGATCATCGGCGCGGGCTACGGCTCGGCCGGCGAGCGCTGCATGGCGATCTCGGCGGTCGTCGCGGTCGGCGATGCCGGCGACGCGCTCGTCGAGCGCCTCGCCGCGCGCGCGCGGAAGATCGCGACCGGCCCGGGCGATGCGCCCGGCGTCGAGATGGGGCCGGTGATCACCTGCGCGGCGCGCGACCGGATCCGGGGCCTGATCGACCAGGGGGTCGCGGAAGGCGCGAAGCTCGTCGTCGACGGGCGCCGCCCGCGATCCCCGGCCATCCGAACGGCTTCTTCGTCGGCCCGACGCTGTTCGACGGCGTCGCGCCGTCGATGACGATCTACCGCGAGGAGATCTTCGGGCCGGTGCTCTGCGTCGTGCGGTCGGCGTCGCTCGACGACGCGATCCAGCTCGTCAATGCGAACCCGTACGCGAACGGCGCCGCGGTGTTCACGCGTTCGGGCCACGCCGCGCGCGTGTTCCAGCAGGATTGCGAGGTCGGGATGGCGGGCGTCAACGTGCCGATCCCGGTGCCGATGGCGTTCTTCAGCTTCGGCGGGTGGCGCAACTCGCTCTTCGGCGACCTGCACGTGCACGGCATGGACGGCGTGCGCTTCTACACCCGCACCAAGGTGATGACCGCGCGCTGGCCCGACGACGGCAGCGCTGCGCCGGGCTTCCACATGCCGGTGATGGGGTAGTCGGGGTCAGCGGCTACGTGGCGTCAGACCGCGGTGTTGCCTGCCTGGGGTCTGACGCCGGTTTCCGCTGCGGGCATCGTCAGCGGGCGTCGCGCCCCGGGCCCCCGGGGTCACTTCGCTGTGGCTGCTGCCGAGCGCGCCTGTTCCGTCGCCGCGCGCGCGCGCGCTTCCTCCACGCTCGCACGCGAAAAGTGGACCTCGAGCGCGACCCAGCCGCGCACCGGGCGGTCGGCGACGAGCGCCGGCCGCTCCACCAGCCGGTCGACGCGCTCGAGCACCCACTCCATCAGCTCGGGCGGACCGTCGAGCGCTTCCTTGTCGACGATCGACCCGTCGGCGGCGACGCCGAACCAGACCAGCACGCGGCCTTCGACGCCGGCGTCGAACGCGTCGAGCGGATAGCCGAGCGATGCCGCCGGCTTGAGCAGCACCGGCGCGTCCGGCCGGACCGGATAGTCGCGCAGGATCTTCGCCTCGAGGTCGCCGCCCAGGGCGGCGAGGTTGGTCGTCTCGAACCACTCGACCCCTTCGCTCGTCATCGCCTGGCCGAACAGGGTGGGCGGCAGCGCGACGTCGACGGGGATCGCCGACCACGGCGCCGCGGACGTCTGCCTGTCCGGGGCGGGACCGGCGAGGGACGCAGCGTCGCTGCGGGTGCGGCTGCAGCGACCTGGGCGTCGGCGTCGTTCGTCCGCGCCTGCACGGCCGCCGGTCCTCCCGTCAGGATTGCCGTCAATACGCGCGAATCGGCGGCGGCAGCGCGCGTCGTCGGCGCGTCGTGGCGCACGAGCAAGGTGACCAGGCTCGCGAGCGCGAGCGCGTGAATGACGACCGAGGCCGCGAGTGCGCCGCCGACCGGTTGCCAGCCGGCTGCGGCAGCGCGACGCCGCGCTTCGCGATGCACCCGCCGTCACTGGGGAGTCCGGTCCGTCGCGTTCCGGCATGTCGAGATCATCCCCGCGCCGGGCCGAAACGACAACGGCCGGACGAATCGTCCGGCCGTCGACGTCGATCCGGGAGGCGATCCGGTCAGCGCATCGTCACCGTCCGAGCAGCCGCCACGACATCCGGTGGTCGCCGCTGATCAGGCTCTTCGCGAGGTCGATGTACATCGTCTTGCCGTCGGACCCCAGCGTGATCGCGAGCTTGAGCGTCGGGTCGTTCGGCGTGTCGGAGTAGATGTTGACGAACTCCATGCCGACCGCGCCCTCCTCCGACGCGGGACTGGGCGACCGGGTCTCCGACGTGTCGACGAGCTGGCTCGCACCGAACGGGAAGTCGCGGACGTAGATGTTCGCGGCGAGGCCCGGCAGGCACTCGTTCTCGGGCGGCAGCGACCCGGCGTAGCCCAGCAGGTTGAGCTCCGCGGCGATCGGCGAGATGATGCGCTCGCCCTTCGGCAGGTCGTGATACCAGCCCTTGACGCTGAGCTTCTTGAACCCGTAGGACATGTCCGTCAGCTTCCAGAAGTCGGCATCGGTCCGCGGCTTGTGCGGCAGCTCGGCCGTATTCATCTTGAGCGCCGTTCCGTCGCGGAAGACGTACATCGTCTGCACCTGCTCGCCGTAGGTCACGAGATCGTCCTCGTGCAGCAGGCGTCCGGTGCCGATCATCACGTAGCGGTCGACGCCGTTGGCGAAGTCGACCTCGATCTGCGGCGCCGTCGTGACCGACTGCGCGCTGCCGTCGGTGCTCGTGAGTTCGGCGAACTTCTCGACCTTCCACGCGCTCGGGTCCGCGCTCGACACGTCGAAGCGCCACACGTTGCCCAGCAGGTCGCCGCCGTAGATCTGCTCGAGGAACTGGTTCTTGTACGAGAGCACGAAGCCGGAAACCTGCGCGAGGCCGGACGGGTTGCCGGACGAACCGGCCGACGTCTCGAGCGTTCGCAGCAGCGACCCGTCGGCGAGGCTCACGAAGTAGAGCTTGCCCTTGCCCGTGCTGTTGTGCCCGGACGGGAGGATCGCGACCCAGCCGTCCGCGTACGTCTTCGCGACCAGCGGCTTGCCGTACGAGTAGCCCATCTCGGTGTCGGTGAACTCCCACATGACGTTCGCCGCGGCGTCGCCCTCGTCGGAGATGCTTCCCGGAGAGGTGACGTCGATCGCGTAGTAGCCCTTGCCGCCCTTGCCCATGCCGCCGATCAGCATCGTCTTCCACGTGCCGCCGATGTCCACGTCGACCGCGACCGGGGTCGCATCGACGAACATCTGGTGCTTGAAGAACGGCTCCTTCTTCGTGAGCATCAGCAGGCCCCTTGTCCGGCTCCGAGCTGTAGACGAAGCTCGGCACGTGGGCCCACAGCTCCTTGCCCGTGGCCTCGTCGAACGCGTGCAGCATCCCGTCGTTCGATCCGACGTACACCATCTTCTTGCGGCCGGCCTGCGCCGTCTTGAACGACTCGTAGCCCGGGTCGGTCGAGTCGGAGTACGGGGCCATCGGGTCGCCGACGACGACCGGCGACGAGTTGACGATATCGCCCAACACCTGCGAACGCACGCGGAAATTCCTGAGCGCCGTGCCCTCGTTGCTTCGGTCGCCGCGCAGGTACGCGATCACCTTGCGCCGCACTGCCTCGTTGGGACCCAGCGTGTCGCGCTGGCCTGCCTCCATGTCGTCGTATCGGAACGGGACCGCCTTCTTGGCCGACGGGCTCCAGGTGATCACGTTGCGGTTGTCGTACCAGGGCTCGTCGCCCACCGTCGCGGGCGTGACCTGCGCCGACAGCACGTCGTGGTACTTGGTGCCGATCGACACCTCGCCGCCGCCGGTCGGGTCGACCAGCACCTTCGTGAGCGTGCCTCCCCAGCCCGGCTCGATCGTCACGCGGTAGATGTAGTTGTCGGTCTTGGTGAAGTTGACGCTCGAGAACGCCACCCCCGCGCGCGCGGCCTGGAGGTTCTTGATCTCGTTGAGGATCGAGGCCATGCCGGCCTGCAGCTCGGCCGGGTCGCGCGCGTTGACGAACAACCCGCGTCCCGCCACGGCGGCATGCCAGAGGTCGTCGACGCCGGTGACGCCCGGCCGGAAAACCGTCGGCGACGGCGTCGTCCAATTGGTGGTGCCTGCGGTGATCTGGTCCTCGGTCTTCTTCACGTTGAGCGACGACAGCACGCCCTCGGTGCCGAGCGACAGCGCGGCGAAGTTGAGGTGCTGCCACTTCGCCGGGTCGTTCTCGGTTGCGGGGACGTTGTTCTCGGCGACCGACTTGTCGAACGACGGCGGGCGCAGATCCTTCAGCCAGTAGTGGAGCGCGTAGTCCGACAGCGAGTCGTCGACGGCGGACGCGCCTTCCTTGAGCCTTGTCGGGCCACGCCGTCGCCGGGGATGAGGCTCGAGGATGTCCACCGGCATCGTGTCGTCGGACTTCGCCGGGATGAGCGCCCGTCGACGTTGCCCACGGTCACCGTGGGCTTCGCCGGCTGGTTCGTGTACCCGTCGGTGAACATCATGTGGTAGTTCTTCTGGCACGACAGGTTGATCGGGTTGGTCGACCCGGTCAGCTCGGGGTGCGTACCCGACGACGACTTGAACCACTCGCCGACGCGCACGACACCGTCGAGCAGCGGCGTGTCGTTGCCCATCGGGACCGTCACGCCGAAGAGCTTCTGGTGCCACAGGTCGCGCTGGTTGCCCGAACCGCCGGTGAAGTCGGCGAGGGTGAGGAAGGTCGTGGCCGGCACGTTCGACAGCGTGTGGAAGCCGACGCGGAACTTGTCGGTCAGGTCGGTGAACGCGAGCGAGGTCACCGTCTTCGCCGCGAGCATGCGGGTCCGGTAGTAGGCGAACCAGTTCGCGTAGTTGACGAGCTCGCTCGCCTCGGGCGTGTCGCCCGACGTGCCGCGCGTGATCGTCTCGCCGTCCTCGAGGTCGTGCGTTATCGAGTCGACCGGCGTGCCGTTGCGCACGATGATCTTCTTGCCGGAGAAGTTGAGCTCGACCAGCGTGAACGCCGCGTTGTCGTAGTCGTAGTTGTCGACTACGGCCGCGAGAGTCGGCGCCGGCCTTGACGAACTTCGGGTACTTGTAGGTGGCGGTCTTCTCCGCCTGGCAGGTGCCCTTGCCGTAGCCGCGCCACTTGTCGTTCGAGCTCGACGTCGTGAGCTGCTGGTTGCACCACTGGACGGCGCTCTTGTAATAGTGGCGGTAGATCGTCGCCGAGACCGAGGCGCCGGAGCCGGTCTGGATTGTCGCGCGTGGCTGCCGCTCGGGTACGTCCAGCCGCCAGCCGCCGTCCGCGTAGGTGAAGTTGTTGCGGCGGCACACGTCGCCGGCGCCGTTGGCGTCCTGCTCGTAGGTCTTGCCGACGGTCGCCGGCAGCACGCCCGGGTTGGCCTTGATGACCGTGTTGCACGCGGTGACGTTCACGCCCGCCCGCCTGCGAGCTCACGCACGACGCCGCAGGTCAGTGCCGGCGACGTGCAGGTCTTGGCGCCGCAGTCGTCGGGGACGACGGTCGCGACCGGGCACTGCTTGGTGCAGACCGTGCATTCCGCCGGGTTCGTGCATCCGGGGTCGCAGCCGATCGGACGGTTCTCGAGCGCGACCGGGCAGACTTTCGAGCAGGTGGAGCACGACGGGTCGGACGTCGTCTTGTTCATCTTCGCCGGGTCGCAGAAAAGCGTACGCGTCGTCTGGGTGTAGAAGTTCGCGTTCGCGGGACCCGCCGCGTTGCGACCGTAAGGGTAGTTGTAGTCGCCGTTGACCTTGGGCGCGCCGTTCGCGCCGAGCGCGTACGGCCAGCCGTTGATCCGACAGTGGTCGCCGCCGATCGTCGTGCCGGTCGGCCGCGCGCCCGGGGTGGCGTAAGTTGCCCGCGTAGGTCGTGTTGCACCAGACGCCGACGCTCACCTTGGCTGCAGGTTCACGTACTTCGCCGGGTACAGGAACGGGTCGGCGGGGACGTACTGCCAGTTGGTCGTGTTCGCGGCGTTCATGTCCGGGTACGACGTGCCGTCGTACTTGAGCGGCGCGTAGTAGGTGACCGACGGGTTGTAGAACATCGCGTTGAACGCCGCGCTCATCACCGCGGGCGGGCCGTAGCTGCTGCCGCCGTAGCCGGTCGGCCACGGGGCGCCCGCGCCGGTGGGCATGCCCCACTCCGCGTAGACGTACTGCGGCATCGTGGCGCTGCCCGTGTTTCCGCAACCGGTGAGGCCCGTGCTCGAGCGGCAGTAGGTCGTCGCCGCGTTGGTGAGCGAGTCGACGACCACGTAGTCGGGCAGGAAATCGAGGTTCATCGACGTCGAGTCGTCGAGCGTGAAGACGATGTTCGGCTTGGCCTTGATGCTGACGTTGATCGGGCCGTCGGCGAGCGGCGTCTCCGCGGCGAGCGCCATCGGCGTCAGCGGCCCGAAGCCGATCAGGAACGCCATCAGGCCGGCGAGCGCGCGGCGGGCGAACGGCGGTCGGGGGGGGAGGGAGTTCACGGGGGGCTCCATGGCGTCGGCGGCGCGGTCAGCGCAGCATCGCCTGCGCGTAGGTCGTCGTGTTGTTCGGCCCGTCGACGCGGACGGTGAGGCGGTAGAAGGGCACGCGGACCATCTCGGGCTTCACGAGCTCCATCGCGGTCGTCGCCTCGGACTTCTTCGGCGGCGACATGTCGCAGTTCGCGGCGGTGGCCGGACCCTCGTCGAGGCACATGCGCTCGATCACGTAGCGGATCGTGTTGCCGGCCTTGTCGGTCTCCGTGACGAACGTCGACGGGTAGTTGTCCGGCTTCACGCCCTGCAGGTCGTAGGGCACGCCCAGCGTGTCCTCGGCCTTGCCGCTCTTGATCTCGAAGCGGTACGGGTAGTAGTTCTTGTCGAGCTTGGGCTTCTCGAGGTCGATCTCCTTCTTCTCGAACATCGCCGAGATCGCGTTCTCGACCGCCCACGTCGACGGCGGGATCGACGCCTGCCGGAAGCCCAGGTTCGCCGTGACCGAGAGCCCGGTGTCGACCGAGCGGATCAACGCGATGCCGGCGATCGACAGCGCCACCATCACGATCAGCGCGACGAACAGCACCACGCCGGACTGCGCGCGGCGCGGCGAGACGAGCGGCCTGGATGGCGGCTCATGGTCAGCGGTTCCACATCGGGTTGCGCAGCGGGACGATCGTCTCGTACGCGCGGTACTTGTAGTTGGCCGGCAGCGTGCCCTTGATCGGGTCCGGGCAGGTGTAGTCGACCTTTTCCTGCGCCGTGCACTCGAAGAGCGTCCAGTCGTGCGTCGGCGCGTCGCGGTCGTACTCGTCGCTGCGCACGATCATCCCGATGCGCACCGCCTTGATGCGCCGCAGCTCGGCGCCGCTGTACGCCAGGACCTTGTCGACCGCGTAGTCGCCGGTCGCGGCGGTCCACGTGTCGACGTTGCCGTCGCCGTCGGTGTCGATCCCGTACTGCAGCTTCATGTTCATGATCGACGACGACAGCGGCTGCGCGACGGCGCCGGCGGTGACGAGGTCGGTGCTGCGCAGCACGCCGCTTGTGACGTCGTAGCGGACGCGCTGCGTCGTCGTCGCCGGCCCGATGTTGATCAGGCGCATCGTCGGCAGGTACTCGTAGGTCGACCCCGCGTGGGTGAGCACGACGTTGCCGTTCGCGTCGGGGGCGGACACCGCGGCGATCGTCCTGCGCTCGCAACGGCCGTCGCCGGTGATCCCGACGACCATGTCTCCCGCCTTGAATCCGGTCGGGCTCTGCACCGTGTAGGTCGTGCCGCCGGCGTCGGTCTTGGACATGAACACCGACGGCGTCACCACCGAGCGGGCCGTGCTGTAGTTGACGACGAAGCTGTCGGGCGTGTCGTCGTCGGCACCCGGCGTCACGATCACCGAGAACGGCCGCAGCGTGGTCGCGACGTCCTTGGTGTCGGTGCAGGTGGCGAGGTCGTCCTGGTTGAGCATGATCCCGCTGCCCGCGTTGCCGAGCTCGGACCCGAGCAGGTACATCGCGACCAACCCGGTCCTCTGCGCGTCGCCGGCGGAGATCGTCTGGCGCTTCACCCCTTCCGCGACCGCGAACGTCTGGTAAATCACGAGGATCGCGATCAATCCGATCACGACGCCGACCATCAGCTCGATGAGGGAGATGCCCCGCTGGCGGGACGCGGACCGGCGTGCGCTGCGAAGGCGATGCGCGTCCATCGTCAGTTGAGGCCGACCATCACCGCGCCGACGTACTGGTGCGGGGTCGCCTCTCCGGGGAGCTGCCAGCGGATCGTCACGGTCACGAGGTTGCTCGTCGTGGACGGCCCGGCTTCGACGACGACGGTCGGCGCGAGCGCGTCGACGCCCTTCACGCCCGGCAGCCGCTCGGCGGCCTCGACCAGCGCGACATAGCCGTCGCCGCCGGTGCCGGCGTCGCCCTCGTAGCACGCCTCGAGCTTCGTGCGGTCCATCGTCCACATCCGGCCGATCGCGGCGTTCGCGATCTGGATGGCCTCGCCGCGGTACTGGAGGTCATTCGTGTTGCGGATCGCCTGCGCCTGCAGGCCGACCAGCCCCAGGATGCCGAACGCGAAGATCATCACGCCGACGAGCGCCTCGAGGAGGAACGCGCCGGACTGGCCACGTCGCGACGGGACGCGGGGACGCAGGCGGAGGGTGGCGGGCAAGCATCGCGGTGGCTGCGGTCATGCCGGGCAGGCGCGCGGATCGCCGGCACCGAGCTTGGGGTCGCAGGTGCGGATGCCGACGCCGGTCGCGGCCGCGGTGTCGATGACGACGCGCATGGCGCGCACGTCCGAGAGGCTGGTGCTCGTTTCGACGTCGATCGTGACGCGGTCGGCGAGCGGCGCCTGGTCCTTGTCGAGCACCCGTCCGAGTCCGTCGAACACGACCGTCGTCGTCCCGGCCGGCGCGACCGTCATCTTGACCTTCGGCGATCCTTCGCGGATCGTTGCCTTGCGAACCACGCTGTCGTCGGAGACGAGTTGGACTTCCCATCCCTCGGTCGCGTCGAGCACGAAGCGGACGGCCTGGTTGCGCTTGACGGCCTCGGCCTGGGTGACGTGCAGGCCGTCGACGACCGATTCCGTCGCGGTGCGCACCTGCAGGCCGGCGAGCCAGGTCGAATAGACGGGGAACGCCATGGTCGCGAGGATCGTGAACACCGAGATCGCGACCATCAGCTCGACCAGCGACAGGCCGAACTGTCGCGCGCGGGGGGCGGCGAGCGGCACGGTCAGCAGCTCCCGTCCTTCTTGGTGACCCAGCAGTCGTCCTTGCTGGTCCACCCGGTCGGGACCGCGCTGGTCTTCTTGGCGCCCGACGCGACGATCTGGTACTCGAAGCCCTTCATGCCCTTCGAATCCTTCCCCTTGGCGGTGGCCGTGTAGGCCGTCGCGCTCGCATCCGCGCAGGTGATCGTGAACCCGGCGTCGTCGGTGTCCTTGGGATCGGCGACGCCGCATTTCCCGCCGTCCACGTAGGTCCGGTTGTCCATGAAGTACTGCTCCATCCGGACGCGGAAATCCGACAGCTTCGACGTCGCATCGATGATCCGGCTGCGGATCACGTAGTCCCGGTACATCGGGATCGCGACGGACGCGAGGATCGCAGCGATGGCGACCGTCACCATCAACTCGATCAGCGTGAAGCCGCGTGCGCGGCGGCGGTGCAGGGTCTGGGCCATGGGGTCATCCTTCTCGACGACTGGAATGGTAGGGGGAGCGGAGGACCCGTACAAACGGGGTCCGACCAAAGGTGCGCCCCGGGGAACGGACGGCGGGTGCCGCGCCGGCCTGCCGACGTTTCGGCCGCGTGCGCTTGCCGGACGGGCGGCAGCGCCCGCCTGGCCCGATCGGCGTGCGTCGGGATCGCGCGTCCCCGCCGTGCCGGGCGCCGGGCCCGCGCACGCGTGTCAGGGGCACGTCGTGCGCGTCCTGACCGTGCGAACCCGTCCGGTCGCCGCGAGCACGACCTGGAGCGCCTCGTGGCCCGGACGGCAGACGGTGAACGTGCCCATCTGCAGCGCGCCGGACAGGCGCCTCGGCTCGCCCAGCGGGGTGAACGAGACGTAATCGTCTACCGGCGCGTTGCCGTCGACGGTGATCGGGGCGACGACCGGCGGGTCGCGCGCGATCGGCGGCTCGCCCTCGTTCGGCCCGCCCTCGGCGCGATAGTCCCCGTGGACGATCCAGCCGTGCGTCCAGTCACCGTCCTCGGCGCAGGTCGCGGCGTCGACGCTCTTGCAGAGGTTCACGCGATGGCCGCGCTTGATCGCCTCCGTCCGCGTGCGGACGAGCGCGGTGGAGAGTGTCTGCGCCCGGTTGGCCAGTTCCTGCCTCGCGATCCAGTGCCGCCAGGTCGGGACCGCAAGCGTGGTGACGACCGTCAGCACCGCCAGCGCGACGACGACTTCGATCAGCGTCAGGCCGGCCTGGCGGGGCCGTCCGCGCCGGGGGAGGGTTCCGACCGGATCCGGGGGCATGGCCCGATGCTCCCCGCGCCGGCGTCCGGGCGGCCATAGGCCGTTCGGCCTCGTCCGGACGGCCTATGGCCGCCCTTCCGGTGTCGGGGTCGTCAAAACACTTGACAGTCGTACATTTCATTTATAAAATATTCTTGAGTTCAGCGAAATCGTGCTGCGCCCGGGCCCGGATCGAGGAGCCGGCCGGTGGCG
Organism: Betaproteobacteria bacterium; assembly: GCA_016704895.1. Classification (GTDB taxonomy): domain Bacteria; phylum Pseudomonadota; class Gammaproteobacteria; order Burkholderiales; family Casimicrobiaceae; genus VBCG01. The sequence continues at coordinate 59,494 of JADIZG010000073.1, read as the reverse complement.
CGCGGCGAAGACCCACGTTGGCCGGTCGCGGGGTAACCGCGCCCAGAGGAGGATCGATGTCGGCACCCCTGCGCATCCTGTGTATCGGCGGCGGCCCCGCGGGGCTCTACTTCGCGATGCTCGCGAAGAAGGCCGATCCCGCGCGCGTCGTTCGCGTCGTCGAGCGCAACCGCCCCTACGACACCTTCGGCTGGGGCGTCGTCTTCTCGGACCAGACGCTGGGCAACCTCGAGGCGGCGGACGCCGAGACGGCGCGCGAGATCGCCGGGGCGTTCAACCACTGGGACGACATCGAGGTGAACTTCCGCGGGCGGACGATCAGGTCCGGCGGTCACGGCTTCTGCGGCATCGGCCGCAAGCGGCTCCTCAACATCCTGCAGAGGCGTTGCGAGGACCTGGGCGTCGAACTGGTGTTCGAGCGCCAGGTGGGTGACGACGAGGAGGAAGCCCGCGCGTTCGGCGCCGACCTCGTGATCGCGTCGGACGGCCTCAACAGCCGCATCCGCGAGAAGTACGCGCACGTGTTCGAGCCGGACATCGACACGCGCCGCTGCCGCTTCGTCTGGCTCGGCACGAAGAAGCGGTTCGACGCGTTCACGTTCGCGTTCGTCGAGACGCCCCACGGGTGGTTCCAGGCGCACGCCTACCAGTTCGACGGCGACACCTCGACCTTCATCGTCGAGACGCCCGAGGAGACCTGGAAGGCGGCGGGCCTCGAGGCGATGAGCCAGGAGGAGGCGATCGCGTTCTGCGAGCGCCTGTTCGCGCCGTGGCTCGACGGTCACGGGCTCCTGTCGAACGCCGAGCACCTGCGCGGATCGGCGAACTGGATCCGCTTCCCGCGCGTCGTGTGCGGACGCTGGGTCCACTGGACGGGTGACGCCCTCCCGGAGCTCGCTGCGCGAGCCTCCCCCCAGGGGCCAACGGCGCCCATGGCAAAGCCTGGCGATCCCCGGGTCGGCGATCGGGGCCACCCGATCGTGCTGATGGGCGACGCCGCCCACACCGCGCACTTCTCGATCGGCTCGGGCACCAAGCTCGCGTTCGAGGACGCGATCGCGCTGGACCGCGCGATGCGCGGCGCGCCCGACCTCGAACGCGCGCTCGAGACCTACCAGGCCGAGCGCAGCGTCGAGGTGCTCAAGATCCAGAACGCCGCGCGAAACTCGACCGAGTGGTTCGAGAACGTGAAGCGCTACACGGCGCTCGAGGCCGAGCAGTTCGCCTACAGCCTGCTCACGCGGAGCCAGCGCATCTCGCACGAGAACCTGCGGCTGCGCGACGCCGGCTACGTGCGCGGCGTCGAATCGTGGTTCGCGGCCCGCGCCGGGTCGGGCGACACTGCGCGCCCGCCGATGTTCACGCCGTTCAGCTTGCGCGGCACGACGCTTCCGAACCGGGTCGTCGTCTCGCCGATGGCGCAGTACTCGTGCGTCGACGGCCTGCCCGACGACTACTACCTCGTGCACCTCGGCAGCCGCGCCCACGGGGGCGCCGGGCTCGTGTTCACCGAGATGGCCTGCGTGTCGCCCGACGCGCGCATCTCGCTTGGCTGCGCGGGGCTCTGGAACGACGCGCAGCAGCAGGGCTGGAAGCGGATCGTCGACTACGTGCACGCGCGCACGCCGGCGAAGATCGCGCTGCAGCTCGGCCATGCCGGCCCGAAGGGATCGACGCAGCGGGGCTGGGAAAAGGCGGACGAGCCGATCGTCGAGACGGACGGCGCACGCAACTGGCCGCTGATCGCTCCCTCGGCGGTTCGCTATGGTCCGACCAACCAAGTGCCGCGCGCAATGACCCGCGCCGACATGGACGCGGTGCGCGATGCGTTCGTCGCGGCGACCAGGCGAGGCGCCGAGGCCGGCTTCGACTGGCTCGAGCTGCATTGCGCGCACGGCTATCTGCTCTCGGCGTTCCTGTGCCCGCTCACCAACCGGCGCACGGACGACTACGGCGGGTCGCTCGAGAACCGGTGCCGCTGGCCGCTCGAGGTGTTCCGCGCGATGCGCGCCGCGTGGCCCGCCGACCGCCCGATGTCGGTGCGGATCTCCGCGCACGACTGGGCGCCCGGCGGCAACACGCCCGACGACGCGGTCGCGATCGCGCGGCTGTTCAAGGAGGCGGGCGCCGACCTGATCGACGTGTCGTCCGGGCAGACGACGCGCGACGCGAAGCCGGTCTACGGCCGCATGTACCAGACGCCGTTCGCCGACCGGATCCGCAACGAGGCGGGCATCGCGACGATGGCGGTGGGCGCGATCTTCGAGCCCGACCACGTCAACAGCATCCTGATGGCGGGGCGCGCCGACCTGTGCGCGATCGCGCGCCCGCACCTCGCCGATCCCTACTGGACGCTCCACGCGGCCGCGCAGCTGGGCTACGAGTCGATGCCCTGGCCCGTGCAGTACCTGACCGGCAAGAGTCAGCTCGAGCGCAACCTCGCGCGCGCCGCGGCCGACGCGTCCGTCGTGCCCGGAGGCGAACGGATGAAGATCGATCGGCGGGCATCGCCCCTCACCCCCGCCCTCTCCCCGCGATGCGGGGAGAGGGAGCCTCCTATCCGCACGACGCGCCGTCTCCCCTCGCCCCGCGCAAGCGGGGAGAGGGGCGGGGGTGAGGGGCCGCGATGACGGCACCGGTACTTGCAGGTTGCCACGCGGTCGTCACCGGCGGCGGTCGTGGCATCGGGCTCGCGATCGCGGCGCGGCTCGCCGCGCTGGGCGCGTCGTTGTCGCTCGTCGGACGCGATCGCTCGAGGCTGTACGAGGCGGTGCAGTCGCTGCCCGCCGGCACGACCTGCGACGCGTACGCCTGCGACGTCGCCGACGCTGCCGCCGTCGACGCGGCGTTCGCCGCGATCGCGCGGGCCGGCCACCGGGTCTCGATCCTCGTGAATAACGCAGGTGCCGCGAAGAGCGCGCGGCTGGCGGCGACCGACGACGCGCTATGGAACGAGATGCTCGGCGTCAACCTGTCGGGCACGTTCCACTGCATGCGCGCGGCGCTGCCCGCGCTCCTCGAGGCGAAGGCGGGCCGCATCGTCAACGTCGCGAGCACGGCAGGCGTGGTCGGCTACCCGTACGTCGCGGCGTACTGCGCGGCGAAGCACGGCGTCGTGGGGCTCACGCGCGCGCTCGCGCTGGAGCTCGCGTCGACGGCCGTCACCGTGAACGCGGTGTGTCCCGGCTACACCGACACCGACCTCGTGCGCGACGCCGTCGCGAACATCGTCGCCCGGACCGGGCGCAGCGAGGCGGAGGCGCGCGGCGCGCTGGCCGCGCGCAGCCCGCAGAAGCGCCTGGTGACGCCCGACGAGGTCGCGTCGGCGGTCGCGTGGCTGTGCCTGCCCGAGTCGCGGTCGGTGACCGGGCAGGTCATGGTCGTCGATGGCGGGGAGACCGCGGGATGACGTCACGCACGGAGGCATCGCCGGCGCGCCGGAAGCGGCCCGACGGCAGCAGCATCGAAGGAGGCGAACGCATGGACGACACGGTGCATGGGCTGGCGCTGGTGCGCCCCGATCTCGAGTCGAGGCTCACCGACGACCACCACGACGCGCTGCGGCTGTGGCTGCGGCTCCTCACGTGCACGACGATGGTCGAGCGCGGCATCCGGCGCAGGCTGCGCGAGCGGTTCGGCATGACGCTCGCGCGCTTCGACCTGATGGCGCAGCTCGAGCGCTTTCCCGCCGGCCTGCGGATGGGCGACCTTTCGCGGCGGCTGATGGTGACCGGGGGCAACGTGACCGGCCTCGTCGCGCAGCTCGTGGACGAAGGCCTCGTCGAGCGCGGCGCCGTGCCGCACGACCGGCGCGCGCACGTCGTCCGGCTGACCGCGCGCGGGCGCGAGGCGTTCGGCGCCATGGCGGTCGCGCACGAGCGCTGGATCGTCGAGTTGACGGAAGGCCTCGCGGCCGGTGACCGCGACCACCTGCACGGACTGCTGGGCAAGTTCAAGAGCGCGGTGCGCGCGAACGAGCCCGACGCGAACGGCGGCGGCGAGGCGGGCGCATGAAGCCGCCCGAGGGAGGATCGATGGACATGGAACGACACCGCAGGCCCTGCGCGGGCTACCGCGCGACGCACTTTCCGCTACGAGGCGAGCGCCGACGGCCGGGTCGCGACGATCACGCTCGACCGCCCGGAGCGCAAGAACCCGCTGTCGTTCGACTCGTATGCCGAGCTCCGCGACTTGTTCCGCGAGCTGGTCTACGCGAGCGACGTCAGGGCGGTCGTCGTGACGGGCGCCGGCGGCAACTTCAGCTCCGGCGGCGACGTGCACGAGATCATCGGGCCGCTCACGCGCATGCAGGCGCCCGGGCTCCTCGCGTTCACGCGCATGACCGGCGACCTCGTGAAGGCGATGCGCCACTGCCCGCAACCGATCGTCGCCGCGGTCGACGGCATCTGCGCCGGCGCGGGCGCGATGGTCGCGCTCGCGTCCGACATCCGGATCGGCACGCCGCGCGCGAAGACCGCGTTCCTGTTCGTCCGCGTCGGACTCGCCGGCGCCGACATGGGCGCGTGCGCGCTGCTGCCGCGCATGATCGGCCAGGGCCGTGCCTCGGACCTGCTCTACAGCGGCCGGGCGATGACCGCGGACGAGGGCGCGGCGTGGGGCTTCTTCCAGCGCGTCGTCGATCCCGCTCGCGTGCTCGAGGAGGCGCAGGCGTACGCCCGAACGCTCGCCGACGGGCCGGTGTTCGCGCACGCGATGACCAAGACGCTGCTGCACCAGGCGTGGGCGATGGATCTCGACAGCGAGATCGAGGCCGAGGCGCAGGCGCAGGCGATCTGCATGCAGACCGAGGACTTCCGGCGCGCCTACCGGGCGTTCGCCGCGAAGGAGACGCCGACGTTCGAGGGCAACTGATGCGTCCGACGGCCATCGACACCCCCTTCTTCGACGCGACGCATCGCGAGCTGGCGATCGCGCTCGACGCGTACGCGGCGCGCGAGGCCGCGTCGATCGGCCACGGCGGCGACGTCGATGCGACCTGCCGCGCCTGGGTGCGCTCGCTCGGCGACGCCGGGTTCCTGCGGCACTGCGTCCCGGCGGCGTACGGCGGGGCGTCGGCGGCGCTCGAGTCGCGGGCGCTCTGCGTCGCGCGCGAAGTGCTCGCTTACCACGACGGACTGGCCGATTTCGCGTTCGCGATGCAGGGCCTCGGGACCGGTGCCATCACGCTCGCGGGCACCGAGGCGCAGCGTTCGCGCTGGCTTCCCGCCGTCGCGCGCGGGCAGGCGATCGCGGCATTCGCGCTCTCCGAGCCGGGCGCAGGCTCGGATGCCGCCGCGCTGTCGACGACCGCGCGCCGGGACGGGCCGCACTGGGTGCTCGACGGCGAGAAGACCTGGATATCGAACGGCGGGATCGCCGACCTCTACTGCGTGTTCGCGCGGACGGGCGAGGCGCCCGGCGCGAAGGGCATCTCGGCGTTCGTCGTGCCGGCCGACGCGCCGGGACTCGCGGTCGCGGAGCGCTTCGACGTGATGGCGCCGCATCCGCTCGCGCGGCTCGCGTTCGACGGCTGCCGGCTGCCGGCGGACGCGCTGCTGGGAGGGGCGGGCGAAGGCTTCAAGCTCGCGATGCGCACGCTCGACATCTTCCGCGCGTCCGTCGCCGCCGCGGCGCTGGGCTTCGCCCGCCGCGCGCTCGACGAGGCGTCCGCCCACGCGCGCCGTCGCACGATGTTCGGCGGCATGCTCGGCGACCTGCAGCTCACGCAGGCGGCGCTGGGCGACGTGGCGACCGGGATCGAGGGCGCCGCGCTCCTGACCGCGCGCGCCGCGTGGAAGCGCGACACCGGCGGACCGGGAACGCGCACGACGCGCGAAGCGGCGATGGCGAAGCTGGCGGCGACCGAGGTCGCGCAGCAGGCCGCCGACCGCGCGGTGCAGCTCCACGGCGGCGAGGGCGTGCGCGTAGGATCGGTCGTGGAGCGGCTCTACCGCGAGGTGCGCGCGCTGCGGATCTACGAGGGCGCGACCGAGGTGCAACGACTGATCGTCGGGCGCGACGAGCTCGCGCGCGACGCGGAGAAAGGAGCGGTGCAATGACCGGTACGGCCCATGTCGACACGTTCGCGCGCGACAGGCAGCCCCCGCGCGACCAGTGGCCCGAGCTCGTGTTCGACCTTCCCGAGCTCAGGTATCCCGAACGGATGAACTGCGCCTCCGAGCTCCTCGGCGGCGCGATCGCGCGCGGGCAGGGCGACCGCGTGGCGATCCGCTCGACCGATGGCCTGTCGTGGACCTATCGCGAGCTCGAGGCGCGCGCGAACCGGATCGCGCAGCTGCTGGTCGACGACCTGGGCGTCGTGCCCGGCAACCGCGTGCTGCTGCGCGGCCCCAACAGCCCGATGATGGCGGCGTGCTGGTTCGCGATCATGAAGGCCGGCGCGATCGCGGTGGCGACGATGCCGCTGTTGCGCGCGAAGGAGCTCACCGACATCGTGACCAAGGCCGAGGCGTCGCACGCCCTGTGCGACTCCCGGCTGGCGGAGGAGCTCGACCTCGCGCGACCGGCGTGCCCGACGCTCGAGCGCGTCGCGCTGTTCGAGACCGACGCGGCCGATGGCGTGGAGGCGCGGTCGGCCGCGAAGCCGTCGACGTTCGCCGACGTTGCGACGCTGGCGACCGACACGGCGCTGATCGCGTTCACGTCGGGAACCACCGGCAAGCCGAAGGGGACGATGCACTCGCACCGCGACGTGATCGCGGCGTGCGACTGCTGGCCGAAGCACACGCTGAAGGCGACGCCGGACGACGTGTTCACCGGAAGCCCGCCGCTCGCGTTCACGTTCGGGCTGGGGGGGCTGCTCGTCTTCCCGCTGCGGATCGGCGCGTCGACGCTGCTGGTCGAGCGGCCGTCGCCCGAGGCGCTGCTGGACGTGGTCGAGAAGCACCGGCCGACCGTGCTGTTCACCGCGCCGACGTCCTACCGCGCGATGGCGCTGGCCTCCGCGGGGCGGGACCTCGCGAGCCTGCGCAAGTGCGTGTCGGCGGGCGAGGCGCTTCCCGCGGCGACGCGCAAGCTGTGGAAGGACGCGACCGGCATCGACATCATCGACGGGATCGGCTCGACCGAGATGTTCCACATCTTCATCTCGCACGGCGACGACGATGTGCGTCCCGGCGCGACGGGGAAGCCCGTCCCCGGCTACCGCGCCTGCGTGCTCGACGAGCATGGCCGGCCGCTGCCGCGCGGGCAGGTCGGACGCCTGGCGGTCAAGGGGCCGACCGGTTGCAGGTACCTCGACGATCCGCGGCAGGCGAACTACGTGCAGGGCGGCTGGAACCTGACCGGCGACGCCTACCTCGTCGACGACGACGGCTGGTTCGTCTACCAGGCGCGCACCGACGACATGATCGTCTCGGCCGGCTACAACATCGCCGGACCCGAGGTCGAGGCGTCGCTGATGCAGCACGCAGCGGTCGCCGACTGCGGCGTCGTGGCGGCGCCCGACGAGGAGCGCGGGATGATCGTCAAGGCGTTCGTCGTGCTGAAGCCCGGGCACCTGCCGGGCGAGGCGATGAAGCGCGCGCTGCAGGACCACGTGAAGGCGTCGATCGCGCCCTACAAGTACCCGCGCGCGATCGAGTTCGTCGAGTCGCTGCCGCGCACCGAGACCGGCAAGCTGCAGCGCTTCAGGCTGCGCCAGATGGCGTCCGCCTGACGGACGCGGCAAAGGAGCAGTCCATGCTGAAGATCCTGCAGCCGCCCGGCTGGGCGGAGCCGAAGGGCTACGCGAACGGCGTCGCCGCGCGCGGCGCGTTCGTCGCGATCGGCGGCCAGATCGGCTGGAACGCCGCGCAGGCGTTCGAGACCGACGACTTCGCCGCGCAGGCGCGGCAGGCGCTCGCGAACATCGTCGCCGTGCTCGCCGAGGCGGGCGGCCGGCCCGAGCACATCGTGCGGATGACCTGGTACGTCGTCGACCGCGACGAGTACGTGGCGTCGCTGCGCGAGCTCGGCCGTGCGTACCGCGAGGTGATCGGTCGCCATTTTCCGGCGATGACCGCCGTCGAGGTGAGCCGGCTGGTCGAGCCGCGCGCGAAGGTCGAGATCGAGGCGACGGCGATCGTGCCCGACTGATGGTGGAAGGCGTCGGCCTGAAGGCCGACCCACAGGATGTCGCGCGGGGTCGTGGGTCGGGCTTCAGCCCGACGATTGGTCGGCACGCGTACAATCGGGCCTGCCGCCGCAGCGTTGGCGCGATTTCCGGAGTGATGAAGCTCTACGACTATTTCCGCTCGTCGGCCGCCTACCGCGTCCGGATCGCGCTGAACCTGAAGGGGCTCTCGCCGCAGCGCGAGTTCGTCCACCTGCGCAACGGCGCGCAGCGTTCGGACGACTACCGCAGGCTCAATCCGCAGGGGCTCGTGCCGGCGCTCGTGCTCGAAGGCGGGCAGGTGCTCACGCAGTCGCTCGCGATCCTCGAGTACCTCGAGGAGACGCATCCGTCGCCGCCGCTGTTGCCGAAGGACGCCTCGGCGAGGGCGCGCGTGCGCGCGATCGCGATGTCGATCGCCTGCGACATCCATCCGCTCGACAACCTCCGCGTGCTCGACTACCTGACCGGCACGCTCGGCGTGTCGCGCGAGGCGAAGGACGGCTGGTACCGGTACTGGATCGACGTCGGCTTCGAGGCGCTCGAGCGTCAGCTCGCGCAGGATCCCGCGACCGGCCGCTGCTGCCACGGCGACGCGCCGACGCTCGCCGACGTGTGCCTCGTCCCGCAGATGGCGAACGCGCGGCGCTTCGACATCGACCTCTCGCCCTATCCGACGCTCGTGCGCATCGACGCCGCGTGCAACGCGCTTCGTCCGTTCGCCGACGCCGCGCCCGCGAAGCAGCCCGACGCCGAGTGACCCGTGCCGCCGCGTCGCGGCGGATGCCCCCTGCCCGAGAGAACTTCGCCACCATGAACACCGTGATCCCGCTGTGGGACGTCCCGACCGTGCCGGTCGAGGGCAGCGACGCGCGCTTCCCCGTGCGGCACATCTACTGCGTCGGGCGCAACTACGCCGAGCACGCGGCCGAGATGGGCGGCGATGCGACGAAGGAACCGCCGTTCTTCTTCACGAAGGCCGCCGACGCGATCGTCCCGGTCGCGCCGGGCGAGACGGGGACGATGGCCTATCCGATGGCGACGAAGAACCTGCACCACGAGGTCGAGCTCGTGGTCGCGATCGGCAAGGCCGGCGCGAAGTTCATGCCCGACCACGCGCTCGATCTCGTCTACGGCTATGCGACCGGCCTCGACATGACGCGCCGCGACCTGCAGAACGACATGCGCGAGAAGAAGCGCCCCTGGGACATCGGCAAGTCGTTCGCGCACGCCGCGCCGATCGGGGCGATCCAGCCGGTCGCCCGCGGGGGCCACCGGAAGCGCGGCGCGATCACGCTCGACGTCAACGGGGCGCGCCGCCAGACGGGCGATCTCGCCGACATGATCTGGGACGTCGCGCACACGCTCGCGTTCCTGTCGAAGCTCTACGAGCTCATGCCGGGCGACCTCGTCTACACGGGCACGCCGGCCGGCGTCGGCGCGGTCGTCGCGGGCGACCGGCTCGACGCGCGCATCGAGGGCCTCGCGCCGCTGTCGGTCGCGATCGTGCCGGGCCGATGATGCCCGGCGCGCCGCAGCTCACGACGGACGAGGTCGAGCGCGGGTACAACAACCGCGCGGCGGTCGCCGCACACGCGCAATGGTTCGCCCGCTGGGCCGCGATGTCGGCCGCCGCGTTCGCGAGCGAGCGCGTCGTGCGCGATCTGCGCTACGGCCCGGCTCCGAAGGAGACGCTCGACCTGTTCCTGCCGCGCGCGCCGGCACGCGCCACGTTCCTGTTCCTGCACGGTGGCTACTGGCGCTCGCTCGACAAGGCCGACCATGCGTTCGTCGCGCCGCCACTCACCGCACGGGGCATCGCGGTCGCGGTCGCGAACTACGACCTGTGCCCGGGCGTGTCGATCGCGGCGATCGTCGAGGAAACCGCCCGCGCGGTCGCCTGGCTCGCCCGCGACGGGCGCGCGAACGGCGCCGGCGCCGACCGGATCGTCGTCGGCGGGCATTCGGCGGGCGGGCACCTCGCCGCGATGATGCTCGCGCGCGACTGGCGCGCGGACGGCTTCGCTTCGTGCCCGGTCGCCGCCGGCCTGTCGCTCTCCGGCGTGCACGACCTCCGGCCGCTGGTGCGCTTCTCGGGCAACGCGGATTTCAAATTGGACGACGCCGGGGCCGCACGGCTCTCGCCTGCGCTGATGCGGCCGACGACCGACGCGCCGCTGGCGATCGCCGTCGGCGGCGCCGAGACCGGCGAGTTCCTGCGCCAGGCGCAGCTGATGTGGGACGCGTGGCCCGTCAACCGCCCGGCGGGCATGGCGGGGCCGCTCGTGGTGCCCGGCAAGCACCACTTCGACGTCGTCGCCGAGCATGCCGATCCGGGCTCGGCGCTGACGCGGGCGACGCTCGCGCTGTTCTGACGTCCGTCCCTCGGCGTCCCTGCCCGCGCGTTCCTGGCAATTGACAACTGACCAACGGTCATTTAGGCTGCGCCTCAAATGACTCGTGGTCAGTTGAGCCCGGCAACCGGTCTCGCCACGAAGACGGGACGGATCTCATGGCAATCCGGCAGCGGGCCATCCAGGCCGAAGACAAGGAAGAGCGCCACCAGGCGCTGCTCGACGCGGCCGAGCGGCTCCTGCTGCGCTCGCCCGAGCGCGTACCGAGCGTCGCGGAGGTCGCCGACGAGGCGGGACTCGCGAAGGGCACCGTCTACCTGTACTTCCCCAGCAAGGAGGAACTGCTGCTCGCGCTGCACGAGCGCAACGTGCAGGGCTTCTTCCGCGCGCTGATCGCGGTGCTCGACGGCCAGGGCCGCGTCGACGTCGCGCGCATCCTCGCGCTCACGCACGAGCACATGGTCGAGCCGCCGCTGTTCCTGCCGCTCGCGGCGCGCGTGTTCGGCCTGATGTCGCAGTCGATCCCGGCCGAGTCCGCGATCGCGTTCAAGCGGCGGATGGCGGATCGGCTCGAGCGCGCGGGCGCGGGCCTCGAGCGGCATTTCCGCACGCTCGCGCCGGGCGAGGGCCTGGTGCTCCTGCGTCACAGCTACGCGCTGATCCTCGGGCTGTGGCAGATGGCGGGCGCCACCGGCGCGTGTCCGGCGGTTGCGGCGGTCGACCAGCCGGCCGCGTTCCAGTTCAGCTACGGCAACGACCTCGACGGCGCGCTCAATGCGCTGTGGCGCGGCGTCGTCGGCGAGACGGCGTCCGCGCCGGCGGCGGGGACGAGGCCATGATGCCGCGCGCGATCTTCGCGTCCCTCCCGGCGCTCGCGCTCGCCTGCACGCTCGTCGCCTGCGCGAAGCAGGAGACGCCGCCCGAGCCCGTGCGGCCGGTGAAGCTCGCTCGCGTGTCCGTGGGCGAGACGCGCGCCATGGCGGTGTTCGCCGGCGAGGTGAAGCCGCGCCACGAGTCGGAGCTGGGGTTCCGGATCGCCGGCAAGCTCGTCGCGCGGTCGGTCGACGTCGGCGCGCGCGTGCGCAAGGGGGAGGCGCTCGCGCGGCTCGACCCGTCCGACGTCGCGCTGCAGGCGCAGGCGGCGAAGGCGGCCGTCGCGGCGGCGGAGACCGAGTACCAGTTCGCGAAGGCCGAGTTCGAGCGCTACGAGAACCTGCACGAGCTCAAGTTCGTCTCGGCGAGCGCGCTCGACCAGAAGCGCAACCTGATGAACGCGAACCGCGCGAAGCTCGAGCAGGCGCACGCGCAGCGGGAGGTCGCGCAGAACCAGGCCGGCTACGCGACGCTGGTGGCCGACGTGGACGGCGTCGTGACGGCGGTGAGCGCCGAAGTCGGGCAGGTCGTCTCGGCCGGGCAGCCGGTCGTGCGCCTCGCGCGGGCGGAAGAGCGCGAGGTCGCGATCGCGGTGCCCGAGAACCGCATCGACGAGCTCAAGGGCGCGCGAGGACTCGGGGTCGTGCTCTGGGCGCACCCGGACAAGGTCTATCCGGCGAAGGTCCGGGAGATCGCGCCGGCGGTCGACGCGGCGACCCGCACGTTCGCGGTGCGCGTGTCGATCCTCGCCCCCGAAGCCGCCGTGCAATGGGGGATGACCGCGAACGTCGTGCTGCAGGGAGAGGCCGGGAGCCTGACCGCGCTGGTGCCGTCGACCGCGATCTACCATGCGTCGGACGGCAGGCCTGCGGTGTGGATCTACGATCCGGCGAAGCGCACCGTGAGCCTGCGTGCGGTGACGCTCGGGGGCTTCCGCGAGGAGGGCGCGCTCGTCGCGTCGGGCCTCGCGAACGGCGAGTGGATCGTCGCCGCCGGCGCGCACAAGCTGCGCGAAGGCCAGGCGGTGACGCCGTGGGAAGGCGACGGCGCGCCGTCGCCGGCGGCGCCCGCCGCTCCGCGCGCCTGATCGTCGCGAAGGCCCCCAACCCATGACTCCCGTCATGCCCCCGGGTGCGACCGACAGCGGCCGGTTCAACCTGTCCGAGTGGGCGCTGCACAACCGCTCGCTCGTGCGCTTCCTGATCGCGATGTGCGCGATCTTCGGCGCGATCGCGTACACGAAGCTCGGCCAGTCCGAGGACCCGCCGTTCACGTTCAAGGTGATGGTCGTCAGGACGAACTGGCCGGGCGCCTCCGCGCGCGAGGTCGAGCAGCAGCTCACCGACCGCATCGAGCGCAAGCTGCAGGAAGTCCCGAACGTCGACTGGGTGCGCAGCTACTCGAAGCCCGGCGAGTCGATGGTCTTCTTCGCGATCCGCGACACGGCGCCGGCGGCCAGCGTCCCGGAGGCCTGGTACCAGGTGCGCAAGAAGATCGGCGACGCGCGCGGCTCGCTCCCGTCGGGCATCCAGGGTCCGTACTTCAACGACGAGTTCGGCGACACCTACACGAACATCTACGCGATCGTCGGGGACGGCTTCGCCTACCGCGAGCTCAAGACCGTCGGCGACAAGGTGCGCGCGGAGCTCCTGCGCGTCCCCGCGGTCGCCAAGGTCGACTTCATCGGCGAGCAGGAGGAGAAGGTCTTCGTCGAGGTGTCGAACGCGAAGCTCGCGACGCTCGGCATCGAGCCGGCGCAGATCTACACGACGCTCGCGGCGCAGAACGTGGTCGCCGCGTCGGGAACCTTCGACACGCCGACCGACAGGATCGCGCTCCGGCCGTCCGGCGCCTACGGCTCGCTCGACGCGATACGCGACCTCTCGATCCGGGCCGGCGGGCGCGTGCTGCGCCTGGGCGACATCGCCACGGTGAGCCGCGGCTACGCCGACCCGCCGCAGCAGAAGATGCGCGTGCAGGGACGCGAGGCGCTCGGGATCGGCATCACGATGGGCGCCGGCGGCGACGTGATCCACCTCGGGCGCGACCTCGACGCCGAGATCGCGCGGCTGCGCACGAAGCTGCCGGTCGGCGTCGAGATCGTGCAGGTGGCGAGCATGCCCGCCGCCGTGCAGCGCTCGGTGAACCAGTTCGTGCGCTCGCTCGCCGAGGCGGTGCTGATCGTGCTCGCGGTGTCGCTCGTGAGCCTGGGCCTGCGCACCGGGCTCGTCGTCGCCGTGTCGATCCCGCTGGTGCTCGCCGCGACGTTCCTCGGGATGTGGATGCTCGACATCGGGCTGCACAAGATCTCGCTGGGCGCGCTGATCCTGTCGCTGGGGCTGCTCGTCGACGACGCGATCATCGCGGTCGAGATGATGGCGATCAAGCTCGAGCAGGGCTACGACCGGTTCCGCGCGGCGAGCTTCGCGTACACGTCGACCGCGTTCCCGATGCTGACCGGCACGCTGGTGACGGTGGCGGGCTTCCTGCCGATCGCCACCGCGAAGAGCGGGACCGGCGAGTACACGCGGTCGATCTTCCAGGTGTCGGCAATCGCGCTCATCGCCTCGTGGGTGGCGGCGGTCGTCGTGATCCCCTGGCTCGGCTACCGGATGCTGCCGTCGGGCGACGCGCTGCACCGCCCGTCGCTGTGGGCGCGACTGCGTTCCCGGCTCACCGGACGCCCGCTGCCCGCGGCCGCGGCGAGCCACGATGCGAGCGATCCCGACGCGGTCTACCGGACGCCGTTCTACACGCGGCTGCGCGCGTTCGTCGACGCCTGCGTCGAGCGGCGGTTCGTCGTCCTCGGCGGCACGCTCGTCGTCTTCGCCGCGGCGATCGCCGCGTTCCGCTTCGTGCCGCAGCAGTTCTTCCCCTCGTCGTCGCGCCCCGAGCTCCTCGTCGACCTGCGGCTTCCCGAGGGCAGCTCGTTCGCGGCGACGCTCGCGCAGGCGAAGAAGCTCGAGGCGATCCTCGACAAGGAGCAGGGCATCGAGAGCTACGTCGCGTACGTCGGCTCGGGCAGCCCCCGGTTCTACCTGCCGCTCGACCAGCAGCTCCAGCAGTCGAACTTCGCGCAGTTCATGCTGGTGGCTGCGAGCAATGCCGAGCGCGAACGCCTGCGCACGCGCCTGCTCGAGCGCTTCGAGACCGACTTCCCGGAACTGCGCGGCCGCGTCTCCCGGCTCGAGAACGGGCCACCGGTCGGGTTTCCGGTCCAGTTCCGCGTGTCCGGCGAGGACATCGGCGAGGTCAGGCGCATCGCGCGCGAGGTCGCCGCGGTCATGCGGACGGACCCGGACGCGGCCGACAAGCTCGAGGACGGCGTCGTCTGGCGGCGCAACCGGCTGCCGACGATCACCGTCCGCTCGGACGTGCGCGGCGACGCCCAGGGGCCCGACGTCGCCAACCGCATCGATCCGAAGCTCGCGCCGATCCGCGCGACGCTGCCGCTGGGCTACCGGATCGAGCTGGGCGGCGCGATCGAGGACTCGGCACGCGGGCAGAAGTCGATCGCGGCAGGCGTGCCGCTGCTCGTCGTGACCGTGCTCACGCTGCTGATGATCCAGCTTCGCAGCCTCGCGCGCACGCTGATGGTCGTGCTCACCGCGCCGCTCGGCCTGGTCGGCGTCGTCGCCGCGCTGCTCGCGTTCGGCAAGCCGTTCGGGTTCGTCGCGATGCTCGGCACGATCGCGCTGTCGGGCATCATCATGCGCAACTCGGTGATCCTGGTCGACCAGATCGACACCGACATCCGGTCGGGCGTTCCGGCGTGGGACGCGATCGTCGGCGCGACGGTGCGCCGCTTCCGGCCGATCGTGCTGACGGCCGCCGCCGCCGTGCTCGCGCTGATCCCGCTGACGCGCAGCGACTTCTTCGGGCCGATGGCGGTCGCGATGATGGGCGGTCTCGTGATCGCGACCGTGCTGACGCTCGTGTTCCTGCCGGCGCTCTACGCCACCTGGTTCCGCGTGCGGCGGCCCGGGGCCGACGCCTCGCCGGCCGCCGGGGAGGCCGCCTGGGCCTGAGGGGGCTCCGCGGGGGTTGGCGGTAGAATGTCGCTCAGACGAGGAACCCGATGACGCTCGCCTCCACTCCCGAAATCGTCGCCGAGCTCAAGGCCGGCCGCATGGTCGTGCTGGTCGACGAGGAAGACCGCGAGAACGAGGGCGACCTCGTGCTCGCCGCCGACTTCGTCACGCCCGAGGCGATCAATTTCATGGCCACGCACGCGCGCGGCCTCGTTTGCCTCACGCTGACCGAGGAGCGCTGCCGCCAGCTCGCGCTGCCGCTGATGGTGAGCCAGAACCGCTCGGGCACCGGCACGAACTTCACCGTGTCGATCGAGGCGGCGGAAGGCGTCACGACCGGCATCTCGGCCGCCGATCGGGCGCGCACGGTCCGCATCGCCGTCGCGCCAGACGCGAAGCCCTCGGACGTCGTCCATCCCGGCCACATCTTCCCGGTGATGGCGCAGCCGGGCGGCGTGCTCGCGCGCGCCGGCCACACCGAGGCCGGCTGCGACCTGACGCGGCTCGCGGGGCTCACGCCCGCGTCGGTCATCTGCGAGATCATGAAGCCCGACGGCACGATGGCGCGGCTGCCCGACCTGGTCGCGTTCGCCGCCGAGCACGGGCTCAAGATCGGCGCGATCGCGGACCTGATCCACTACCGCAGCCGCACCGAGAAGCTGGTCGAGCGCCTCGCCGAGCGCCCGATCGCGACGCCGCACGGGACGTTCCGGCTGGTCGTCTACCGCGACAAGCTCTCCGACGCGACGCACCTCGCGCTGGTGCGCGGGCCGATCTCGCCCGATGTCGAGACGCTGGTCCGCGTCCACGAGCCGCTGTCGGTCATCGACCTGCTCGACGCGCAGGACGCGACGCATTCGTGGACGGTCGCGGCCGCGCTGGAGGCGATCGACCGCGCCGGGCGCGGCGTGATGGTGCTGTTGCACCGCCCGGAGTCGGCGCAGGAGCTGCGCCGCCGCGCGATGGCGAGCGAGACGCCGGCGAGCTCGAAGCTCGACCTCCGCAACTACGGCATCGGGGCGCAGATCCTGCGCGACCTCAACATCGGCCGGATGCGCCTGCTGGCGAAGCCGCGCAAGATGCCCAGCATGACTGGCTTCGACCTCGAGGTGACCGGCTACGAGGATGCGCCCGCGCGTCGCGCGGGACCGGGCTAGCCGATGGCGCCGCGCCGCATCGCTCCCTCGACCGACGGCGCCGGCCGCCGCGTCGCGATCGTGGTCTCGCGCTTCAACGCTGAGATCGGCGACGGATTGCTCGCAGGCGCGCTGCGCGCGCTCGCCGAGGCCGGCGTCGCCGACGGCGACATCCTGGTCGTGAGCGTTCCGGGGGCGCTCGAGACACCGCTCGCGCTGCAGCGGCTCGCGCAGGACGGCGACTACGACGCGCTGGTCGCGCTCGGCGCGGTCGTCCGCGGCGAGACCTACCATTTCGAGATCGTGTCCAACGAGTCGGCCGCGGGCGTGTCGAGCGTGATGCTCGAGTTCGGCATCCCGATCGGCAACGGCATCCTGACCTGCGAGACCGACGCGCAGGCGCTCGCGCGCATGGATACGAAGGGCTACGAGGCCGCTCAGGCGGCGCTCGAGCTCGCGAACCTCTCCGATGCCCTCGACGACCAGTAGGACCTCGGCCCGCCGGCGCGCGCGCGAGCTCGTGATGCAGGGGCTCTACCAGCGCCGGCTCGCGGGCAGCCCGCCGGCGGACGTGCGCGCGGACCTCGTCGCGAGCCGCGGCTTCGAGCGCGCGGACGAGGCGTACTTCGACGAGCTCTGGCGCGGGCTCGCCGAGGGCGCGGACGAGTCCGTCGGGCACCTCGCCCCGGTGCTCGACCGTGCGGCCGCCGGGCTCTCGCCGATCGAGTGGGCGATCCTCGCGATCGGCGCGTGGGAGCTCGAGCACCGCCCGGAGATCCCCTACCGCGTCGTCATCAACGAGGCGGTCGAGCTCGCGAAGTCCTACGGCGGCACCGACGGCCACAAGTTCGTCAACGGCGTGCTGGACCGGCACGCGGCGAGCGTGCGCGCGCCGGAGATCGCGGCGCTGCGCCGCGAGCGCGGCGCGGGCGCCGGCTGACCGGGAGGGCCGATGGGGCGGCCCGCCGACGAGACCTCGGGTGAGGCGCACGGCGAGTTCGCGCTGATCGCGCGGCACTTCACGCGTCCCCCGCGCGACCGGTCGGTGAGGGTCGGCGTCGGCGACGACGCGGCCGTCGTCGCCCCGTCCCCGGGATGCGAGCTCGTGCTGGCGGTCGACATGATGGTCGAGGGCCGGCATTTCCTTCCCGGCGCCGACCCGGAGACGCTCGGCCACAAGATCCTCGCGGTCAACCTGTCCGACCTGGCGGCGATGGGCGCGCGGCCCCGATGGGCGCTGCTCGCGCTCGCGCTGCCCGACGAGGACGACGCGTGGCTCGCGGCGTTCTCGCGCGGCCTGTTCGCGCTCGCCGCGGAGCACGGCGTCGACCTCGTCGGCGGCGACACGACGCGCGGCCCGCGCAACCTGTGCCTGACGATCGCGGGCGAAGTGCCCGCCGGCGCGGCGATCCTGCGCGGCGGCGCGCGCGCGGGCGACGACCTCTGGGTGTCGGGCACGCTCGGCGACGCGATGCTCGGCCTCGCGGCGCTCGAGGGGCGCACGACGCTCGACGGCGCCGCACGCGCCGCGTGCGTCGCACGCCTCGAGCGGCCGTCGCCGCGCGTCGCGCTGGGGACCGCGCTGCGAGGCGTCGCCTCGTCGATGCTCGACGTCTCCGACGGGCTCACCGGCGACGTCGCGCACCTGCTCGAGCTGTCGAAGGCCGGCGCGGTCGTCGAACTCGCCGCGCTGCCTCGCTCGGAGGCGCTCGATCGCAAGCTCGCGGGCGCCGAGCGCTCGCTCGCGCTCCAATGCCTGCTGGCCGGCGGCGACGACTACGAGCTGGTGTTCTCGGCGTCGCCGACCTTGCGCGAGCGCGTCGCGGCGGCGGGCCGCGACACCGGCGTGCCGGTCGCGCGCATCGGGCGCATCGTCGCGAAGGACGGCCTCGTCGTGAACGACGAGCAGGGCGCCGCGATGGCGGCCTTGCCGCGTGCGTTCGACCACTTCGCGGTGCGTCGGCCATGAAAGCCGCCCGGCCGACGTTCCGGTTCCTCGTCCGCCATCCGGCGCACTTCCTCGCGCTCGGCTTCGGCGCGGGGCTCGCGCCGTTCGCGCCCGGCACGTTCGGAACGCTGATCGCGATCCCGATCGCCCACGGGCTGCGCCACGTCACCGGTGACCTGGGCTTCGCCCTCGCGGTCGTGCTCCTGTTCGCCGCGGGCGTCTGGGCATCGGCGGTCACGTCGCGCAACCTCGGCGTGTCGGATCACGGGGCGATCGTCGTCGACGAGGTCGCGGCCTTCCTGCTCGTGCTCTTCTTCACCGGGACCGATCCGTTCCGCGAGGCGGTCGCGTTCCTGCTGTTCCGGTTCTTCGACATCGTGAAGCCGCCGCCGGCACGCGGGATCGACCGGAACTGGCACGGCGGGTTCGGCGTGATGGCGGACGACATCGTCGCCGCCGGCTACACGCTCGTCGCGTTCGCGCTGATCGTGCGGCTGCAGACGGCGCTGGGCATCGCGGCGTGATCGACGCGCGCCGCATCGAGGAGGCGGGCCTGAACGCGCTGCAGACGCAGCGCCAGCTCTTCTACGACGGATGGCTGCTGCGCGTGTCGCCGGGCAGCGCGAAGCGCGCGCGCAGCGTCAGCGCGCACTTCGGCTCCACGCTTCCGCTCGACGAGAAGATCGCGCACTGCGAGCGCGTCTACGGCGAGCGCGAGCTGCCGGCGCTGTTCCGCATCACGCCGTTCGTCCACCCGGCGGACCTCGAGGGGGCGCTGGCGCGGCGCGGCTATCGGCCGTTCCAGCCGACGCTCGTCCAGGCGATGGAGCTCGTCGGCCGCGAGCTTCCTTCGCAGGGCCCGGCGGAGGTCGCGCTCGTCGAGCCGTCGATCGACGCGTTCGCGGACGCGGTCGCCGCGCTACGCGGCTCGCCGCCCGGCCAGCGAGACGCGCTTCGCGAGCGTCTCGTCCACTCGCCGCTCGACGGACGGCACGTGCTGGCCCTCGTCGACGGGGCGCCGGTCGCGGCCGGCAAGACCGCGCGCGAGGGCGACGTCGTCGGCGTGTTCGACGTGGTCACCGCCGGGCACGCGCGCGGCCGCGGCATCGCGACGGCGCTGGTCGCGCGCCTGCTCGCGCGTGCCTGGGACCGAGGCGCACGCGTGGCGTACCTGCAGGTCGATGCGGACAACGAGCCCGCGCTCGCGGTCTACCGGCGGTTCGGCTTCGAGACGATCTACACCTACCACTATTGCGGACGGGAGGGCGAGTGCCGGTAGCCGCGCAGGGCGCCGGGACGCTCGCCGCCGTGTCGCAGGCGCTCGTCGACGCGCTGCGCGCGCGCGGCTGGACGCTCGCGACCGCCGAGTCGTGCACCGGCGGCGGAGTCGCGCACGCGGTGACCGCGATCCCGGGGAGCTCGGACGTGTTCGACCGGGGCTTCGTCACCTACTCGAACGGCGCGAAGACCGGGATGCTGGGCGTCCCGGCCGCGACGATCGCCGGCGAGGGCGCCGTGTCGGAAGCCGTCGCGGCGGCGATGGCCGAGGGGGCGCTGCGGTCGAGCGGGGCCGACGTCGCCGTCGCGATCACCGGCGTTGCCGGCCCGGGGGGCGGCACGCCGGCGAAGCCCGTGGGCACGGTCTGTTTCGCCTGGGCGACGCGCGACGGGGCGCGGGAGGTCCGGACGCGCCACCTCGAGGGCGACCGGGACGCGGTGCGCGCGGCGTCGGTGCGCATCGCGATCGACGGGGTGCTCGCGCTCGCACGGGGCGAGGTCCCACGTTAGGCCGGTCTGTCGGACGGGTCGGCGCCGCCGGTCCGGGTCCGGTCGAGGGGACGGGGACGGCCCGGGGCGCATGGCCAAGGCGGCCCGCAGGTCCGGGGACCGGATCCGCCATCGGCCGTCCGGATTAGATCGAAAGACCCCTTCCATCGAACGATCGTTCTATGGAATAATCCGGGCCATCGACGGGCACACCCCGTCGGCAGCCCCCGGCAGCGGCGGGCCGGCCGGCGCCCCGAAGGCCCCCATCCACCGCTTCGGACACTACGGGAACCACCACGATGGACGACCAGAAGAACAAGGCGCTGACCGCCGCCCTCGCGCAGATCGAAAAGCAGTTCGGCAAGGGCTCGATCATGAAGATGGGCGAGGCGCAGATCGCCAACGACCTCTCGGTCGTGTCGACCGGGTCGCTCGGCCTCGACATCGCGCTCGGCGTCGGCGGACTGCCGCGCGGGCGCGTGGTCGAGATCTACGGCCCGGAATCGTCCGGCAAGACCACGCTGTGCCTCCAGGTCGTCGCGCAGGTGCAGAAGGCGGGCGGCGTGGCCGCGTACATCGATGCCGAGAACGCGCTCGACCCGGTCTACGCCGGCAAGCTGGGCGTCAATGTCGGCGACCTGCTGATCTCGCAGCCGGACACCGGCGAGCAAGGCCTCGAGATCGCCGACATGCTCGTGCGTTCGGGGGGCGTCGACATCATCGTGATCGACTCGGTGGCGGCGCTGGTGCCCAAGGCCGAAATCGAGGGCGAGATGGGCGACCAGCTGCCCGGCCTCCAGGCGCGGCTCATGAGCCAGGCGCTGCGCAAGCTCGCCGGCAACATCAAGCGCGCGGGCACGCTGGTGATCTTCATCAACCAGATCCGGATGAAGATCGGCGTGATGTTCGGCAACCCGGAAACGACGACCGGCGGCAACGCGCTCAAGTTCTACGCGTCGGTGCGCCTCGACATCCGCCGCATCGGCGCGATCAAGAAGGGCGAGGAGGTCGTCGGCAACGAGACGCGCGTCAAGGTCGTCAAGAACAAGGTCGCGCCGCCGTTCAAGGAAGCGCTGTTCGACATCCTCTACGGCGAGGGCATCTCGCGCGAAGGCGAGATCATCGAGCTGGGCGTCGAACCACCGGATCGTCGAGAAGTCCGGCGCGTGGTACGCCTACCAGGGCGACAAGATCGGGCAGGGCAAGGACAACGCGCGCGAGTACCTGCGCGAGCATCCGGACACCGCGGCCGAGATCGAAGGCAAGATCCGCGCGGCGGTCGGCGTGCCGGTTCCGGGTCCGATCAACCCGGGCGCGGCGGGCGACGACGCGTGAGCGCGGGCGTCGGCACCGGTCCCGCGGCGCCGGACCGTCGCGCCGCGCCGTCGCGCTGACGCCTGACGCCGAACGTTCGCGCCGACCGATGCGTCGCCCGCCGCCGCGTCGAGCCGGCCGGCCCGAGCCGTCTGCGCTGTCCTCGGCCGTGCGCATGCTCGCGCGGCGCGAATACGGCCGAGCCGAGCTTCGCGCGCGGCTGCTGATGCGCGGCGTCGCGGAAGCCGACGCCGACGCGGCGCTCGACGAGCTCGCGCGGCGCGGCCTGCTCTCCGACGCGCGATATGCCGAAGCGATCGTCGCGCAGAAGGCGGGGCGCTACGGGCGCCGGGCGATCGCGCACGCGCTGAAGGAGAAGGGCGTCGACGAAGCGGCGGCCGCGTCGGCGCTCGCCGCGCTCGCCGGGCGCGACGAGGTCGACGAGGCGCTGGCGTTGTGGCGTCGCCGCTACGGAACGCCGCCCTGCGACCAGCGCGAGAAAGCGCGCCAGGTGCGCTTCCTGATGGCGCGCGGCTACTCGATGGCGATCGCGCTCAAGGTGCTGCGCGCCGCCGGCGCGGCGTGCGACGACGAGGTCGCGTGACGGCGCGCGGACGCGTTCCCCGGGCGCTACGCCGTTGATGCCCCTTCACCGGGCGTCGACGTCCCGCGCAGGCGCAACCCGGGCGGCGGCTCGATCCGGCCGAGCCTGACGAGCCGTGCGGTGATCGCGCCCGACGTGCGCTCGTGGGCGCGCGCGAGCTCCGCGATGCGCATGCCCGCCGCGTGCGCCTGTTCGAGCAGTGCGTCCTCGGCAGCAGTCCAGGGCCGGCCGGCGTTGGCACGGCCCGGGCCGGCCGCCGTCGTGCGCGGCGGCGCGCCCGTCGGCATCGGCGTCGGCGCCAGCGCATCGATCGCGGCGCAGACGACGCGCAGGAAGTCGGTGCGCTGCGCGGGGTGATCGGCGGGCAGCACCGCGCCGCTTGCCGGGTCGATGCCGTCGCGCCAGCCGGCCAGGTGGCGCATCAGGTCTTCGCGTTCCATGGGTCCTCCTCGCGGACGCCGGTGCGCACGCCGGGCCGGGCGCCTTGCCGGCATTCGCCGCCCGGGCGTGCCGTTCCGGCACGCGATCGAGATTGCGCCGGGTCTCCGGATCCCCGCCTTCGGCCGTTCGGTCGACCTCGGGCCGCCGGAGGCCCTTGGGCGGCAGGCAGGGCAGGCGGTACAATCCAAAGCTTTGATTTTTTCCCGGCGCGAACCGCATTCCGCGGCGCCGCGCCCCGACCGGAAAAGCGCATGACCGCCGCCGAGATCCGCCGCAGGTTCACCGACTACTTCGTCTCGAAGGGGCACACGCACGTCGCCTCGTCGCCGCTGGTGCCGGGCAACGATCCGACGTTGCTGTTCACGAACTCGGGGATGGTCCAGTTCAAGGACGTCTTCCTCGGGCAGGAAAAGCGCGCGTACGTGCGCGCGACGACCGCGCAGCGCTGCGTGCGCGCCGGCGGCAAGCACAACGACCTCGAGAACGTGGGCTACACGGCCCGCCACCACACGTTCTTCGAGATGCTCGGCAACTTCAGCTTCGGCGACTACTTCAAGCGTGACGCGATCCGCTACGCCTGGGAGCTCCTCACCGTCGTCTACGGCCTTCCGGCCGACAAGCTGTGGGTGACCGTCTACGTCGACGACGACGAGGCGTACGACCTCTGGGCGAAGGACGTCGGGGTCCCGCCCGA
This sequence comes from Betaproteobacteria bacterium, assembly GCA_016704895.1. Lineage (GTDB taxonomy): Bacteria > Pseudomonadota > Gammaproteobacteria > Burkholderiales > Casimicrobiaceae > VBCG01. Next base: position 36,219 of record JADIZG010000073.1, on the reverse strand, counting down.
GCGCATCGTGCGCATCGGCGACAACAAGGGCGCGAAGTACGCGTCGGACAACTTCTGGCAGATGGCCGACACCGGCCCCTGCGGCCCCTGCTCGGAGATCTTCTACGACCACGGCCCGCAGGTGTGGGGCGGGCCGCCCGGATCGCCCGAGGCGGACGGCGACCGCTACATCGAGATCTGGAACCTCGTGTTCATGCAGTTCAACCGGGACGGGCAGGGCACGATGACGCCGCTGCCCAAGCCCTGCGTCGACACCGGCATGGGGCTCGAGCGTCTCGCCGCGGTGCTCCAGCACGTCCACTCGAACTACGAGATCGATCTCTTCCAGGACCTGATCCGCGCCGCGGTCCGCGAGACCGGCGCGAAGGACCTGCTCGCGCCCTCGCTGCGGGTGATCGCCGACCACATCCGCGCCTGCGCGTTCCTGATCGTCGACGGCGTGATCCCCGGCAACGAGGGCCGCGGCTACGTGCTCCGTCGCATCATCCGGCGCGCGATCCGCCACGGGTACCAGCTCGGGCAGAAGCAGCCGTTCTTCCACAAGCTCGTCGAGGACCTCGACCGCGCGATGGGCGACGCGTATCCCGAGCTCCGTCGCGAGAAGGCGCGCGTCGCGCAGGTGCTCGCCGCCGAGGAGGAGCGCTTCGGCGAGACGATCGACCACGGCATGACGATCCTCGACGACGCGATCGCGGGCCTGCGCAAGTCGGGCGGCAAGGTGCTCGACGGCACGACGGCGTTCACGCTCTACGACACGTTCGGCTTCCCGTTCGACCTGACGGCGGACGTGCTGCGCGGCCACGGCTACTCGGTCGACGAGGCGGCGTTCGACCGCGCGATGGACGCGCAGCGCGAGCGCGCGCGCGCCGCCTCGAACTTCAAGGTGGGCGAGGGACTCGCGTACGACGGCCCGAAGACCCGGTTCGACGGCTACGAGACGCTGTCGGCGGAAGGGGAGGTCGTCGCGCTCTACCGCGACGGCGCGAAGGTCGACTCGCTCGCGTCCGGCGAACGGGGCGTCGTGGTGCTTTCGCGCACGCCTTTCTACGCGGAGTCCGGCGGACAGGTCGGCGACCGCGGCGAGCTCTCGAAGGCGGGCGTGTGCCTCACGCTGTTCGCGGTCGAGGACACGCAGAAGATCCAGCCCGACGTGTTCGGGCACGTGGGCGAGGTGAAGACCGGCGAGCTCAGGGTCGGCGACCAGGTCGCGGCGAGCGTCGACCACGACGCGCGCGGCCGCACGATGCGCAACCACTCGGCGACGCACCTGATGCACAAGGCGCTGCGCGAGGTGCTGGGCGCGCACGTGCAGCAGAAGGGCTCGCTCGTCGACCCCGACAAGACGCGCTTCGACTTCGCGCACCACGCGCCGATGACCGACGACGAGATCCGGCGCGTCGAGGCGATCGTCAACGCGGAGATCCTCGAGAACGCAGCGACCGGCGCGCGCACGATGCCGATCGCCGACGCGCAGAAGCTCGGGGCGATGATGCTGTTCGGCGAGAAGTACGGCGACACCGTCCGCGTGCTCGACATCGGCAGCTCGCGCGAGCTGTGCGGCGGGACGCACGTCGCGCGGAGCGGCGACATCGGCCTGTTCAAGGTGACCGGCGAGGGCGGCGTCGCGGCGGGCATCCGGCGCATCGAGGCGACGACCGGCAAGGGCGCGCTCGCGTGGGTCCAGGCGCAGGAGTCGATGCTTGCCGCGGCGGCTGCGGCGCTCAAGGCGCCGGTCGGCGAGATCGAATCGAGGATCGCCCAGCTCGTCGAGCAGGCGCGCGCGGCGGAGAAGGAGCTCGCGCGCCTCAAGGCGAAGGCCGCCTCGTCGGCGGGCGACGACCTGGCCGGCGGCGCGGCGGACCTGGGCGGCGTCAAGGTGGTGGCCGCGTCGATCGACGGTGCGGACGTCAAGTCGCTGCGCGAGACGGTCGACAAGCTGAAGGACAAGCTGAAGAGCGCGGCGATCGTGCTGGGCAGCGTGGCGGACGGCAAGGTGACGCTGATCGCGGGCGTCACCGGCGACCTCGTGTCGAAGGTGAAGGCCGGCGAGCTCGTCAACCACGTCGCCACGCAGGTCGGCGGCAAGGGCGGCGGCCGGCCCGACATGGCGCAGGCCGGCGGCACCGACCCGGCCGGGCTGCCGGCCGCGCTCGACTCGGTGCGCGGCTGGGTCGAGCAACGGCTGTAGCGGCGTCGCTGCGTCGGCGAGGGCGTGTGTCCCGCCGGCGGCCTGCCGGCGCTGAAGGCCGCCGTCGACCACGGCGCCGACTGCGTCTACGTCGGCTTCCGCGACGAGACGAACGCGCGGGCGTTCGCGGGCCTCAACTTCGACGACGCGTCGCTCTCCGAGGGCATCGCCTACGCGCACCGGCGCGGCCGCAAGGTGCTCGTCGCGCTCAACACCTTCCCGTCGACCGCCGGCTTCGCGCGCTGGACCCGCGCGGTCGACCGCGCCGCCGCGCTCGGCATCGACGCGGCGATCTGCGCCGACGCCGCGCTGCTCGACTACGCGGCGCGCACGCATCCGGAGCTGCGCCTGCACCTGTCGGTGCAGGCGTCGGCGACCAACCACGAGGCGATCGAGTGGTACCGCGAGCGCTTCGGCGTGCGGCGCGCGGTGCTGCCGCGCGTGCTCTCGCTCGCGCAGGTCGAGCACACGATCGCGCGCACCGGCGTCGAGATCGAGGTGTTCGGCTACGGCAGCCTGTGCGTGATGGTCGAGGGGCGCTGCGCGCTCTCCTCCTACGTCACCGGCGAGTCGCCGAACTGCCAGGGCGTGTGCTCGCCCGCGAAGGCGGTGCGCTGGGAGCCGCACGCGAACGGCATGCGCACGCGGCTCAACGGCTTCCTGATCGACGCGTTCGAGGGCGACGAGCGCCCGGGCTACCCGACGCTGTGCAAGGGACGCTTCGACGTCGGCGGCGACACCTACTACGCGCTCGAGGAGCCGACGAGCCTCAACACGCTCGACATGCTGCCCGAGCTCATGCGCATCGGCGTCGCGGCCATCAAGATCGAGGGGCGCCAGCGCAGCCCCGCCTACGTCGCGCAGGTGACGCGCACCTGGCGCGCCGCGATCGACGCCTGCGCGCGCGCCCCGGCCGCGTTCGTCGCCGACCGCCGCTGGCACGCCGACCTCGACGCGCTCGCCGAGGGGCAGACGCAGACGCTGGGCGCGTATTCGCGCCCGTGGCGGTGACCATGAAGCTCGCGCTGGGCCCCATCCTCTACTACTGGCCGCGGCACGCCGTGCTCGATTTCTACGCCGACGTCGCGGCCGCGCCGGTCGACGTCGTCTATCTGGGGGAGACGGTGTGCTCCCGCCGCCACGAGCTGAGACTGCCCGACTGGCTCGAGATCGCGACGATGCTCGCGGACGCCGGCAAGGAGGCAGTGCTGTCGACGCTGCCGCTCGTCGAGGCGGAGGCCGACCTCCGGCTCGTGCGCAAGCTCGCCGAGCACGAGCGCTTCCGCATCGAGGCGAACGACATGGGCGCGGTGCGCATCCTCGGCGCGCGCGGCGCGGGGCTCCCGTTCGTCGCCGGCGCGTCGCTGTCGGTCTACTCGGCCCAGATGCTCTCGCTGCTCGCGAACGAAGGCGCCATGCGCTGGGTGAGCCCGCCGGAGCTCTCGTCCGCCACGCTCGCGGACATCGTGCGCGCCGCGCCGGCGGGCGTCGAGACCGAGGTGCTCGCGCACGGCCGCCTGCCGCTCGCGTACTCGGCGCGTTGCTTCACCGCCCGCCACCACAACCTGCAGAAGGACGCCTGCGAGTACCGGTGCCTGGGCATCGCCGACGGCCTCGACCTCAGGACGCGGGAGGGCGCGCCGTTCCTGACGATCAACGGCACGCAGACCCAGTCGGCGGGCGTCTACACGCTGCTCGCCGAGCTGCCGGCGCTCGCGGCCGCGGGCGTCGACGTCGTGCGGGTGAGCCCGCAGGGTGACGGGACGCTCGACGTACTCGCCGCGTTCCGCGACGCGATCGACGGCCGGCGCACGCCGGAGGCCGCGTTCGCGTCGATCGCAGCGCGACTTCCCGGCGCGCCGTGCAACGGGTTCTGGCACGGCCGGCCCGGCGTCGAGTTCGTCGCGGCATGATTCCGGACATGCGCACGCCGCGCTTCACGATCCCCTCGCCGGTCGCGCGGATCGTCGCGCGACTGCCCGCCGCGCCGCCCGCCTTCGTGCTCGCGCGTGCGCTCGACTTCGGCGTCGGGCGCGTCGTGTCGCGCGAGCAGGTCGCCCCGCTCCAGGGCAAGCGGTTCGCGCTCGTCGTGCGCGACCTGGGCCTGGCGATGCACGTCGAATCGACGCCGGCCGGGTTCCGGGTCGCCAGGGCGCCGTACGCGCCCGACCTCACGGTCGCGGCGACGCTGTCCGACTTCATCGCGCTCGCGCGGCGCGAGGAGGATCCCGACACGCTGTTCTTCGCGCGACGGCTCGCGGTCGAGGGCGACACCGAGCTCGGCCTCGTGCTCAAGAACCTGCTGGACGGCATCGACTGGCGCACGGTCCTCGAGCGCATCGTGCCGTTCCCGGGGCCGCGGCGCCCGGCGGCCTGAGACCGCCGCCCCCCGCGGTCGGCGGCGGACGGGTGCGCCCGGCGGGCGGCCGCGCGCGGTACCATCGCGCCGATGCGCACGCGCCCCCCCGACGATCCGCAGCGCCGGCCGCTGCACGACGAGATCCACGCGCGGCCGCCTGCACGGCTCCACGCGCCCGAGCGCATCGCGCACCTCGCGCTGCGCATTCCGCCCGAGGCGCGCGCGGCCGAGGAGGCCGCGATCTCCGCGCTCGCCTTGCAGCACGGGCTGCCCGCGCCCTCGTTCGCCAGCGGCTACCTGTGGATCGACTGCGGTGCGTTCCGGCTCAAGTGGGAGCGGCACACCGAGTACACCGGCATCACGGTGTTCCGCGCGATGGGCCAGGACGACCCGCCGGACACGCGCGCGCTCGACGCGGTGCCCGCCGTCTGGCGCGCGAGCCTGCCGGGCACGACGATCGTCTACGCGGAGGTCGACGTGCGGCGGGGAGCGCGGACGACCTCGACGCGGCGATCGCGTCGTTCGGCGACGCGACGGTCATCGGCGCGCGCGTGTCCGACGGCTCCGGCATCGCGCTCACCGACCTCGTGATGGACGAGGACGGCTGCACGCGGTTCGTCGTGATCGACGTCTCGCTCACCGGGCGGCAGGCGGGGCGCCTCGCGCAGCGGCTCCTCGATATCGAGACCTACCGGATGATGGCGCTGCTCGCGTTCCCGGTCGCGCGCGCGGCGGCGGGACCGCTCGGCGACGCCGAGCGCAGGCTCGCGGCGATCACCGAGCGGATGGTCGCGATGGGCGCGTCGGAAGAAGGCGCGCTGCTCGACGACCTGATGCACCTCGCCGCGGAGGTCGAGCAGCGCGATGCGACGACGAGGTTCCGCTTCGGCGCCGCGCACGCGTACTTCGGCCTCGTCCGCCAGCGCATCGCCGAGTTGCGGGAGGAGCGGATCCCCGGCGTGCAGACGATCGAGGAGTTCATGGAGCGCAGGCTCGCGCCGGCGATGGCGACCTGCGCGTCCGCCGCGCGGCGGCAGGAGGAGCTGTCGGCCCGCATCGCCCGCGCCGGCCAGCTCCTGCGGGCGAAGGTCGAGGTCGCGCTCGAGCGCCAGAACCAGTCGCTGCTCGAGTCGATGAACCGGCGCGCGCGGCTGCAGCTGCGCCTGCAGCAGACGGTCGAGGGGCTGTCGATCGCGGCGATCACCTACTACGCGGCCGGTCTCGTCGGCTACCTCGCGAAGGCCGCGAAGTCGCTCGGGGTCGGCGTCGACATCGACATCGCGGTCGCCGTCGCGATCCCGGCGATCGCCGTGGCGCTGTGGCTCGCGCTGCGCCGCATCCGCCGCGGGATCGGGCATGAGTGATCGCCCGTGAGCGCCGACGAACGCAGCGGCCAGTTCGCGAGCGACAACAACGCCGGCATCGCGCCCGAGGCGCTGGAAGCGTTCGTGCGCGCGAACGCCGGGCACGCGGCGGGCTACGGGAACGACCGGTGGACGCGCGAGGCCGCGGACGCGGTGCGCCGCACGTTCGACGCCGACGTCCCCGTCTACTTCGTGCCGACGGGGACCGCGGCGAACGCGCTCGCGATCGCGTCGATCTGCCGCCCGACCGACGCGGTCGTCTGCCACGAGTTCGCTCACGTGAACGTCGACGAGTGCGGCGCGTGCGAGGCGGCGAGCGGCGGCGCGAAGCTCCTCGCGGTGGCTGGTCCCGGCGCGAAGGTGACGCCCGAAGCGTTCGCCGCGCGCGCGGTGGCGCACGACGAGCACGCGTCGCGGCCGCGCGCGCTCTCGCTCACGCAGGCGACCGAGCTCGGCACCGTCTACGCGCCGCGGGAGCTCGGCGCGCTCGCCGATGCCGCCCACGCGCGCGGGATGAAGGTGCACCTCGACGGGGCGCGCTTCGCCAACGCGGTCGCCGCGCTGGGATGCGCGCCCGCGGACCTCGCCCAGCGCGCGGGCGTGGACGTGCTGGCCTTTGGCGGCACCAAGAACGGGTTGCCCTTCGGCGAGGCGCTGGTCTTCTTCGACGCGGCGCTCGCCGAGGAGTTCGCGCGCCGCCGCAAGCAGGCGGGGCACCTCGCCTCGAAGATGCGCTTCGTCGCCGCGCCGTGGATCGCGATGCTCGAGAACGGGCGATGGCTCGCGTACGCCGCGCACGCGAACGCGATGGCGCGTCGGCTCGCCGACGGGCTCGCGAACGTCCCCGGCGCCGTGCTGATCGCGCCGACGCAGGCGAACGGGGTCTTCGTCGAGCTGCCGCCTCGCGTGATCGAGGGGCTGCGCGCCCGGGGCTGGCGCTTCTACGTGTTCGTGGGCGACACTGGCTGCCGATTCATGTGCGCCTGGGACACCGCCGAGCGCGACGTCGACCGGCTGCTGGCCGACGTCGCCGCGCTCGCCGGTTGACCCCCCGGCGCCGCCCGATCCCCAACCCCCGGGAGACCTCGCATGAACCTCCGCATCGCCGCAGCGGCCCTGGCATTCGCCGCGATCCCCGCGCTCGCGCACCATGGCTGGAGCGAGTACGACAGCTCGCAGGCGCTGACGCTCACGGGGAAGATCGAGCTGTCGGGCTACGAGCATCCGCACGGCTTCGTGAAGCTCTCGTCGGGTGGCAAGACGTGGACGGCGGTCCTCGCGCCGCCCTCGCGCATGGAGAACCGCGGGCTGCCGCGCGCCGAGCTCGTGCCCGGCAAGACCGTCACCGTCGTCGGCTACCCGAACCGCAACAAGCCCGACGAGATGCGCGCCGAGCGCATCACGGTGGACGGGCGGACCGTCGAGCTGCGCTGACCGACGGGGCGCGCGCATGACGACGGCGCTGCACGCGGTCGAGGCGACGGGCGTCGGCCGCTACCTGCGGGAATCGATGTGGGCGTTCCCGATCGTCGAGACGATCCACATCGGCGCGTTCGCGATCGTCGTCGGCTCGATCGTCGTCCTCGACCTGCGCCTCGTCGGGCTGTCGCGGCGCCTCCCGGTCTCGCGCCTCGCCGCGCACGTCCTCCCGTGGACGCTCGCGGCGTTCCTGGTCGCCGCCGCGAGCGGCCTCACGATGTTCACCGCGCACGCTTCGGACTATCTCGGCAACCGCGTCTTCATGCTGAAGATGGGGCTCATCCTCGCGGCGGGCATCAACGCGGGCCTGCTGCACGCCGGCGCGATGCGCGCGTCGGGCGGCTGGGACGTCGAGGCCGGCGTTCCGGGGCGCGTGCGCGTCGCCGCCGCGCTGTCGATCGCGCTGTGGTTCTCCGTGATCGCCTGCGGGCGGTTCCTCGCCTACACCTGAGCCGGCGGACGCCGCGCCAGGATGCCGCGCGTTGCGGTATCCTCGCGCTTTCGATTCGAGGGGCACGACATGAGCCACGACGCGACGCACTGGGCCCACCTGCTCGAGACGCTGAAGCATCGCGGGGACGGCAAGCTGCCCGGACTCGTCGGATTCCGGCCGGTCGCGCTCGAGCACGGACGGCTCGACGCGGAGCTCGACGTGCGTCCCGAGCTGCTCGCGCCCAACGGCTACCTGCACGCCGCCACCGTCATCGCGCTGGCCGACACCGCGTGCGGCTACGGTTGCATCGCGCACCTGCCCGACGACAACCACAACTTCACGACCGTCGAGCTCAAGTGCAACTTCGTCTCGACGACGCGCGAGGGGACGATCGCGTGCGCCGCACGCGCGGTGCATCTCGGCCGGACGACGCAGGTGTGGGACGCGACGGTGACGCGCAAGTCCGACGGCGCGACGATGGCGCTCTTCCGCTGCACGCAGATGGTGCTGCCGCCGCGCGCGAAGGGCACGCAATGAGACGGAGCGAGGCCGGGGCCGCGCCGCGGCAAGCCCGGGAAGGCTGCAAGCGATGAACGACGACGGCTCCCGCAGCCGGTACGTGAGCTGCCTCACGGGTACGCAGCTCCACCGGCTCGCCTACCGCGAATGGGGCGATCCCGCCAATCCGCGCGTGGTCGTCTGCGTGCACGGGCTGACGCGCAACAGCCGCGACTTCGGCCCGCTCGGCCGCGCGCTCTCGGACCGCTGGCGGGTGATCGCCGCCGACATGCCCGGCCGCGGCGCGAGCGAGCGCCTCGCCGACCCGATGCTCTACCAGATCCCGACCTACGTCGCGAACGCGGTGACGCTGCTCGCGCGCCTCGACGTCGAGACCGTCGACTGGGTCGGCATCTCGCTGGGCGGGCTCATGGGCATGGCGCTCGGCGCGTTCGAGCGCTCGCCGATCCGGCGGCTCGTCATCAGCGACGCCGGGCCGATCCTCGCGCGCGCGGCGATCGAACGCATCGCGAGCTACGTCGGCGTGTCGCCGGCGTTCCCGACGCGGGCGGCGGCGTTCGCCGCGATACGGGCGATCTCCGAGCCGTTCGGCCCGCACACCGACGCGCAGTGGGATTTCCTCGTCGACAACGTGCTCGTGCGGCGGGACGACGGCACGTACGCGCTGCACTACGATCCCGCGCTCGGCGTCCCGTTCCGGGCGGCGCTCGCCGTGCCCGGCGACGTCGACCTGTGGGGCCTGTGGGACGCGGTGCGGGCGCCGACGATGGTGATCCGCGGCGAGCGCTCGGATCTCGTCACCGCCGAGACCGCCGACGCCATGTCCCGCCGCGGACCGCGCGCAGAGCTCGTCACGCTGCCCGGGGTCGGCCACGCGCCGACGCTCGTGCCCGACGAGCAGATAGCGCTCGTGCGGGCGTTCCTCGAGCGACCGTAGGCCGGTCGATCCGGTAGGCCGTTCGGCCGATCGCGCGGCAGGGACCGCGTGCGGCACGATCGCGCATGCCTGCCGTGCCCGGGATCCCGCGCGTCGCGAGCGCCACGCCGGCGCTGCTCGCGGCATTCGCCGCGGGCGTCGGCGTGCTTCAGACGCGCGCGTCGCTGCCGGGCATGCCGTGGGTGGCCGTGGCGGTGGCGCTGGCGGTGCTGGCGGTCGTTGCCCGATCGCGGCTGCGCCAGTGCGCGCATGCACGCGCGTCGACTTCGGTTTCGCTGGCTGAGCCACCGCCCTGGCACTGGCCCGCGTTCGCGGCGGCGGCCCTCGCGGCGGCGGTCGGCGGCTTCGGCTACGCGGCGTGGCGCGCGGAGGCGCGCCTGGCGGACGCGCTGCCGCCGGCGGGGGAGGGCGTGGACGTCGTGGTGGTGGGCGTCGTCGACGACCTGCCGGACGCCTCCGAGCGCGGCGTGCGCTTCGCGTTCGCGGTCGAGCGCGTCGAGTCGGCGGAGGCCCGCGTGCCGTCGAGGATCTCGCTCTCGTGGCCGGCGGCGCGTCCCGGCGACGAGCGCGAGGTCGACGTGCCCGACCTCGCCGCCGGCGAGCGCTGGCGGCTCGCGGTGAGGCTCAAGCGCCCGCACGGCTACGCGAACCCGGGCGGCTTCGATCTCGAGGCGTGGCTGCTCGAGCGCAACCTGCGGGCGACCGGCTACGTGCGCGCCGGCGACGCGAACGCGCGGCTCGACGCGTTCGCCGGCCGGTTCCGCGACCACGTGCAGCGCGCGCGCGAGCGGGTTCGCGAACGCATCGCCCTGGCGCTCGCGGACGCACGCTACGCCGGCGTCGTCACCGCGCTCGCGATCGGCGACCAGCGCGCGATCCCCGACGAGCAGTGGACGGTCTTCAACCGTACCGGCGTCGGGCACCTGGTGAGCATTTCGGGCCTGCACGTGACCGCGCTCGCCGCGCTCGCGGGCTGGGCCGCCGCCGCCCTCGCTCGCCGGTCGACCCGGCTCACCGACCGCCTGCCCGCGCGTCACGCCGGCGCGATCGCGGGCGTGGCGGTCGCCGGCATCTACACGATGCTCGCCGGCGCCGAGGTGCCGGCCATGCGCACGTTCGCGATGCTCGCGACCGGCGCGGCGGGCCTGCTCGCGTCGCGCCACGGAACGTCGGGCGTGATCTGGCTCTGGGCGCTCGCGACCGTGCTCGCTTTCGATCCCTGGGCGGTGCTGTCGGCGGGGTTCTGGCTGTCCTACGGCGCGGTCGCCGTGCTGATCTACGCGGGCGCGGGTCGTGCGGGACACGATCGCGCGTCGACGTGGGCCGGGCGATTCATCGCCGTGCTGCGCGAGGGTGCGCGCACGCAATGGGCCGTCACCGTGGGCCTGGTGCCGTTCGCGCTGGCGCTCTTCGGGCAGATGTCGATCGTCTCGCCGGTCGCGAACGCGATCGCGATCCCGGTGGTGACGCTCGCGGTCGTCCCGCTCGCGGTGGCGGGAATCGTCGTGCCGCTCGACGCGTGCTTCGTCGCGGCGCACGCGGTGCTCGCACCGCTGATGGGCGTGCTCGAGTGGCTCGCCGGCGCTCCGGCGGCGGCCTGGGCGCAGCACACGCCGCTCCCGTGGACGCTCGCGGCCGCAGCGGTCGGCGTCGTCTGGCTCCTCGCCCCGCGCGGCGTGCCGGGACGCGCGCTCGGCCTGATCTGGCTCGCACCGCTCGCGCTGGTGTCGCCTCCGCCGCCGCCGGAGGGGACGGCCCGGTTCACGGTGCTCGACGTCGGGCAGGGGCTCGCGGTCGTCGTCCGCACCCATCGGCACGCGCTCGTCTACGACACCGGCCCGCGCTGGCACGAAGCGGCGGACGCGGGCTCGCGCATCGTCGCGCCCTTTCTGCGCCACGAGGGCATCGGACGCATCGATGCGCTGGTCGTGAGCCACCAGGATCTCGACCATGCGGGAGGCGCGCTGTCGTTGCTGCGCGCGGTTCCGGTGGCGCGACTTCTCTCGTCGTTGCCGCCGGATCATCCGGTGGTCGGGGAACGCGAGGGCGCGCCGGCGGATCGCTGCGTCGACGGGATGCGCTGGCGCTGGGACGGCATCGATTTCGAGGTGCTGCATCCGCCCGCTGCGTACTACCGGGACGCGCGCGCGAAGACCAACGACCTGTCGTGCGTCGTCGCCGTCACCGCGGGACGCTCCCGCGTGCTGCTCGCGGGCGACATCGAGGCGCGCAGCGAGATGAGGCTGCTGCACGAGGCGCGCGACGCGCTCGCCGCCGACGTGCTCGTCGTCCCGCACCACGGCAGCCGCACGTCGTCGACGCCGGCGTTCGTCGCCGCCGTGGATCCGGCGGTCGCGGTCTTCACGCCGGGCTACCGCAACCGTTTCGGACATCCGCGCCCGGAGGTCGTCGCGCGATACGTCACCCGTGGCTCGGCGGTCGTGCGCACCGACCGCGACGGGGCGATCACGTTCGATGCGGGTTCCTCGCGGATCGCGGGCGTCGAACGCGCGAGGGCCGTCGGGGCGCGCTACTGGTTCGACCTGCCCACCGGTGTCGGCGGGCTGCCCGATTGACCCGCTACGCGCGTCCTCGCGAGCACCCTTTCCTTCAGCTCGCGCGTCGAGATGCCCCGCGTGTAGGGGATGAGCTCGAGGCCGTGCGTCGCCAGGATCTCGCCGTACATCCGGTCGCGCGCGGCGGGATCGAGCTCGTCGGCGTGGCAGACGACGTGGACGCCCAGCGCGTCGAGGTAACGTGGCGACACCGCGAGCGGCGCATCGGGCACGACCTGGTCGACGTAGCGGCATGCGGCGACGACGGCGACACGCTCCTCCATGGTCATCACGGGGGCGCCCTTGTAGCTCGCGATCGTCTCGTCGCTGTGGATCCCCACGACGAGCCGGTCGCCCAGGGCGCGTGCCTGCCGCAGGAAATTGACGTGGCCGGCGTGGAACAGGTCGGCGCACATGTCGGTGTAGACGACGCGGCTCCCGGCGACGATCGGCTGGCCGGTCGGGTTCCAGCGATGGACGGTGCGGTCGCGCGGGCCCTCGCGCCGGTGATCCCAGACGCCCGTGTCGAACTCGATGCGCCAGTTCGGGAACAAGGCGTCCAGCACGCGGTCCGTCCTCCGGGGCACGTGCACCGGGACGCCCTCGAAGGATGCCGGCATCGGTGGCAGGACGTCGTCCGCGTCGAGCGCGCGTTGGCTCCTGCCTCCCGGGTAGAGGACGACGTGCGCGTCGGTCAATGAGAAACGGAAGACGTCGACGAACGGCCAACCCCAGGCTCGCGGAAATCCGACGTCGAGGCCGATCGGATCGCTGCGCCACGACACGTTGCCGTATTGGTCGCACATCTCCTGGTCCACGATGGCGACCCGCAGGTCGCGGTCGTCGGCCAGGACATCCATCACCCTGGCGAACGCGGCATCCTCGACCAGAAGATCGACATCGTCGTCCCAGGGAATGATCCTGCCTCCGTGCCGCGCGTAGCCGAGCAGCGAGCCGGCCTCGAGCATGGCCGGGGCACCCACGCGCCGGGCCGCCTCCGCGACTCGCGCGACCAATCCCGCCACGCGGGCGCGGGTGGCTGGCGTCCAGACGTCGGCGAATGCGGGCAGCGGCAGGTCGGGGGGGATCATGACGCAGGGCTCGCAACCAACGAAAGGGCAGGGGGGCCAGGCACACGATTCTATCGTCAAGCATCGTACGGGGCGATGGCTCGATCCCCGGGCGGCACGCCGTGCGCGAACACCGGCGACACCGGCGAGCGCCCCCGCCTTGATCGTACCGGCCGTGGCGGCGGGGTGCCCGCTGCGTGCCGCGGCTGCTAGACTGCCCCGATGATCATGTCGCAGCGATCGACGGCCCGATCGATTTGCGTCGCGGTCGCCGCCCTGGCATTCGTTTCGGTGCCCGGCCGCGCAGCCGAAAGCGTCCCGGCCGACTACGTCGACTGGGCGTGTGCGCTCAAGGTCCCGGGCATGCCGTGCAATGCGGGGGGCGAGGCGCTGACGGGCGAGCTCAAGCTCTCGGTCGCGGTCGCTCCGGCGTTTCCGCTGGGCGCGGCCGCGAAGTCCTGGGCCGAGGCGATGGGGGCTGCCGCATCCGGACGCATCGAAGCGAAGCTCCATCCGGGGGCGGCGCTCGCGCAGCGCGACGCCGGACGCGAGTTCTTCGCGCTGCGCGACGGCGCAGCGGACCTCGCGGTCGGATCGGCGCTCGCGTGGTCGGCGCAGTTGCCCGCGCTCGCGATCTACGCGCTGCCGTGGATCGCGCCGGAGCCGGCGGACCTCGCGGCGCTGGCGTCGTCGCCTGAGGTCGCTGGCGAGCTGATGAAGCGCGCGGTGGCCGACGGCGTCGTGCTGCTCGCGATGGCGCCGCTCGGGCACCGTTCGCTCGCGACGGTCGAGCGCGTCGTGCGCTCGCCGGCGGACCTCGCGGGACTGCGGCTTCGCGTCACCGGAGGTCCGCTCGTCGTCGAGACGCTCGCGGCCCTGGGGGCGCGCCCCGAGGCGATGAGCTTCATCCAGGCGCAGGACGCACTCGCCGCGGGCCGGCTCGACGGCCAGGACGGGATGGCGACGAGCTTCGTCGCAGCGCGGTTCCCGGCGACCGGGTACCGACAGTTGCTGCGCTGGGGCGCGTTCGGCGACGCGATGGTGTTCGCGGTGCGCCGGCCGGTGTGGAACGCATGGTCCTCGGCGCAGCGGAAGACCGCGCTCGACAGCGCACGCGCGATCGCTTCGAGCGCGACCGCCGCCGCGCGCGAGGAGGCCGCGGAGGCCGCGCTGGTCGCGCAGGGAATGGGCGAGGTCCGGCTGACGCGGGCGGGGCACGCGGCGTTCGCTGCGGCCGCCGCATCGGTGCGCGCGGCGCGAGGACAGGCGATCGGCGCGGACCTGGTCGCTGCGGCGGAGCGGGCGGTCGCCGAGGCGCGCGAGGCGCAGGGCCAGGTGCCAGCAGCGGCGCCGGAGGCCGCCGCGCTGCCGGGAAACGCCCCGGCGCCCGCGCCGGCACGATGAACGTGCCGCTCGTCGTCGCGGACAGCGTGACGGCGCTGCCCGCCGAGGCGCGCGGTGCCGTGCTCGTCACCGGATCGCACGGCGGGATGATCGCGGCGCATTACGCGATCTCGGCGGGCGTCCGCGCAGCGATCTTCAACGACGCCGGGCGCGGGCTCGACGACGCCGGCATCGCGGGGGTCGTCGCGCTCGAACACGCCGGCATGGCGGCGGCTGCTGTGGCGCACACGTCCGCGCGGATCGCCGTCGCGGCCGACACGCTCGCGCGCGGCGTGATCTCGTTCGCCAACGCGAAGGCGGCGGCACTGGGCGTGTCGCCCGGGATGACGTGCCGCGAGGCGGTCGAGCGGCTCGCCGCCGCATCGATGCCCACGGGCGAGCTCCCGGCGCAGCGCGAATCGCGCATGGTGTTCGCTCCGGCCACGGTGTCATCCGCATCGGTCATCGGGCTCGACTCGATCGGCGGCGTGCAGCCGACCGATGCCGGCGCCGTGCTGGTGATCGGTTCGCACGGCGCGCTGCACGGCGGGGATCCGGCGAGCGCATTGCCGGTCGACGCCGCGGGCGCCTTCTTCCACGACGCGGGGATCGGCTGCGACGAGGCGGGGGTCTCGCGGCTGCCCGTGCTGAACGCGCGCGGCATTCCGGCCGCGACCGTCGACTACCGCAGCGCGCGCATCGGCGACGCGCGGTCGATGTGGGTGACCGGGACGCTGTCGCGCGTCAATGCGGCGTCGTCGGAGCGCGGACTGCGCGTCGGGATGCGGGTCGGCGTCGCCGCGGCGATGTTGGCGTCCGCGCTGACGCCGGCCTAAGCCGCATGGCCTGAGGCCGACCCTGTGTCGGCCTGAAGGCCGACCCACAGCGATGGCGCGAGGTTGTGGGGCCCGAAGCCGACCGGGTGGGGGGGGGGCAATCGCCACGACCCGGCGCAGGGGCCGCCCGGGCGCGCACGGTCAGTCGACGAACCTGCCCAGCCGAACCGCGGTTTCGCCGATCTTGGGCTTGCGCGTCGGCATGATCAGCACGCAGTCGTCGTGCGGCGTGCGCACGTCGGCGCCGCCGTCGGTCGCGAGCAGCGTGCCCGCCTTCGGCACGACCTTGAGCCCGTGCACCGGCATCGCGAACGCGAACCGCTCGGAGCGGATCGTCACGGCGTCGGTCACCGCGATCGCGCGCTGCGGCGGCGGCGACGTCTTGCCGAGGCGCGCCTGCGCGTCCTCGCTGCGCATCGTGCCGTGGTGGGCGAGGAAACGTATCGTCGCCTCGAGCGCCACCTCGGGCGCCGCGCGCTCCCAGTGCTGGCCGCATTCGACCAGCAGCGCGGCGCGCGGATCGGCCGGATCGTCGAAGAACGCGTAGTCGCGCACGCGCCGTCCCGCGGCGTGGCCCGCGTCGATCACGATGTGCACCGGGACGCCCACGGCGCGCGCGAGCGCGAGTCCCTTGGCGCGCGTGCCGGCCAGCGCGAGCGGCGGGCAGGGGTCGGTCATCGAGTGCAGGTCGAGCAGCGCCTCGGCGCGGTCGATGACCGGCCTCAGCTCGCGGGCGCGCGCGAGGTCGTGGCTCCGGCGCGGGCCGTCGAGCACGTCGTCCGACCAGAGGCGGTTGTAGTCCTCCTCGACGCAGCGCGACGCGTACGGATCGGCGTGGTCGAACGCTTCGTAGGCGGCGACGTTCGCGAACACGAACGTGAGCGTGCCGCGCGCCGGGCGCAGGCCCTCGCCGAGCAGCGCGTCGACGGCAATCGCGCCGCACACCTCGTTGCCGTGCGTGAGCGCCTGCACGACCACGTGCGGCCCGGGCTCCGGCGACGCGAACGTCCAGACGTACGGGATGCCCGTGTTGCCGGCCTCCCAGCGCGAGATGTCGGGAAACGCGACCTCGATCGCATGCGGCGGGAACGGTGGCGCGCCGCCGGTCGCGCCTGCGGGCGCGGGTGCGCTCACGCCGACTGCAGTCGCGCGGCGAGGCGCCGCATGAAGGTTTCGCACTGCGCCAGCTGCTCGAGCGTCACCCACTCGTTGGGCTGGTGCGCCTGCTCGATGTGGCCCGGGCCGCAGATCACCGTCGGGATCGACGCGCCGTGGAACAGCGACGCCTCGGTGCCGAACGACACCTTGCCCGCGCCGGCGGCGCAGCAGAGCTCGTGGCCCAGGTCGGCGATCGCCGAGCCGTCCTGCGTGTCGAAGCCGGGCATCGTCGACAGGGCGTCGAACGCGATGTGCGCGTCCGCCGCGACCGCGCGCATCGCCGGGACGAACGTCTGCGCGTAGTCGCGAATCTCGGCGAACAGCGCGTCCGGGTCGTCGAACGGCAGGTGGCGCACCTCGAAGACGAACTCGCAGTCGCGCGGCACGATGTTGAGCGCGGTGCCGCCGCGGATCGTGCCGACGTGCAGCGTCGTGTAGGGGACGTCGTACGCCTCGTCGCGGCGCGACCCGTCGCGGAAGCGGCGCGCCATCGCCGCGATGTGCGCGACGATCTCGCAGGCGATCTGGACCGCGTTCACGCCGCGCGGCGTGAGCGAGCTGTGCGCCTCGTGGCCGCGGACGCGGCAGCGCCAGCTCTTCTTGCCCTTGTGCGCGACGACGAGCCTCATGCCGGTCGGTTCGCCGACGATGCAGCCGGCGGGCGCGATGCCGCGCGCCGGCAGGTCGGCGATCAGCCGCCGCACGCCGACGCATCCGACCTCCTCGTCGTAGGACAGCGCGAAGTGCAGCGGGCGCGCGAGCGGGCGTTCGAGGAACAGCGGCACGAGCGCCAGGCCGGTCGCCGAGTAGCTCTTCATGTCGGTGACGCCGCGGCCGTGGACGCGGTCGCCCCGCTGCGTCGCCACGAACGGGTCGGTGTCCCAGGGCTGGCCGTCGACCGGCACGACGTCGGTGTGACCCGAGAGCACGATGCCGCCGGTCGTCGCGTTGCCGTCGCGGGCGGGGAGCGTCGCGAACAGGTTCGCCTTGCGCCGGTCGTCGTCGAACGTGAGCGTCGACGCGATGCCGAAGCCGGCGAGGTAATCGCGGACCCAGTCGATCAGCGCGAGGTTCGAGTCGCGACTCGTCGTGTCGAAGCCGACTAGCGTGCGGATCATCTCCCACGCGGCGAGCTCGCTCGCGTCGCGCACCGTGGCCGCGCCCTCGCCGGGCGTGTGCAGCGTGCGGTCGGGGGCGTTCATGGCGCAGGCGCAGGGTCGATCGATCGAGCGGCGAGCATAGCACTCCGCGGGATGCGGCGTTGCCGCGCGCCCCGGTGCCGGGTGGTTGTCCGACGCTGCCGGTTGCTGCGATGATGAGCGGGTCCGTCCTACACAGGAGTAACCATGCGTCGCGCGGTGTGGATCGAACGTTGGGCGGTCGCGGGGTCGCTTGCGCTCGCTGCGCTGCCCGTGATCGCGCAACCGGCGCTGCCGATCGACAGGATCCGGCTGCCGCCCGGTTTCGCGATCGAGGTCGCCGCGCGCGTGCCGAACGCCCGTGCGATGACCTGGGGCGCCGAGGGCACGCTGTTCGTCGGCAGCGTGAACGGGCTCGTGCACGCGGTGAGCTTCCCGGCGGGCCGCCCGCCGGTGGTGCGGGTCGTCGCGCGGGGCCTGCGCGAGCCGGCAGGCGTCGCGTTCCGCGACGGCGCGCTCTACGTCTCGGCGGTGAGCCGGATCCTGCGCTACGACGGCATCGAGAAACGTCTCGACGACCCGCCGGCGCCCGTCGTCGTCAGCGACCGCTTCCCGACCGACGGCCACCACGGACGCAAGTTCATCGCGTTCGGCCCGGACGGGAAGCTCTACGTGCCGGTGGGCGCGCCGTGCAACATCTGCGCGCCCGATCCCGATCGCTACGCGAACGTCGGCCGGATGAACCCCGACGGGAGCGGCTTCGAGGTCGTCGCGCGAGGCGTGCGCAACACGGTCGGCTTCGACTGGCACCCGCGCACGAAGGAGCTGTGGTTCACCGACAACGGGCGCGACTGGATGGGCGACGACCAGCCCCCCTGCGAGCTCAACCGGGTGACGCGCGCGGGCCAGCACTTCGGCTATCCGTACTGCCACGGCGGCACGATCGCGGACCCGGAGTTCGGGCACCAGCGCGCGTGCAGCGAATTCGTCGCGCCCGCGCAGAACCTCGGGCCGCACGTCGCGCCGCTGGGCATGCGCTTCTACACGGGCACGCAGTTCCCCGCGGCGTACCGCGACCAGGCGTTCATCGCCGAGCACGGCTCGTGGAACCGCAGCACGAAGGTCGGCTACCGGGTGAGCCTCGTGCGCGTCGACGCGTCGGGTCGCGCGACCGGCTACGAGACGTTCGCCGAAGGCTGGCTCGACGGCGGCTCCGTCTGGGGACGGCCCGCCGACGTGCTCGTCGCGCCCGATGGGTCGCTGCTGGTCAGCGACGACTACGCGGGGGCGATCTACCGGATCCGGTATTCGCGTTGATGCGGCTCTGTTCAACGCGCGTCGGCCTGAAGGCCGACCCACAAGGCACGGGACGGCGCGTCGGCCTGAAGGCCGACCCACAAGGCATGGGACGGCGCGTCGGCCTGAAGGCCGACCCACGACACCGCGACGTGCGCTCGTCCTGTGGGTCGGCCTTCAGGCCGACGGTCTTCGCGATCCGGCTAGAACGGCCGGACCACCACGACCGGCGCGGGCCGGAGCACCACCGGCGCGCGGACGAAGACCGGCGCCGCGGCGATGACCGGGCGTGCATGTCGCCAGCGAACCGGACGGACCACCGGCGCCGCGACGACCACGGGCGCGGGCGCAACGAAGCGCGGCCAGGGGCGAACGACCGGACGGACGACCGGCGCGGGACCGAAGCCGCCCCACGGCTGCCCGGCGGACACCGCGAAGCCCGGCCCGCCGATCGTCACGTTCCACGCGACCCGGTCGGCGTGGGCGGGCAGCGACGCGAACGCACCCGCGAAGGCGAGCGCGGCGGTGCAGGCGAGGGCAGGAAGGGGACGGAACATCGTTGGCTCCTATCGAGGGTTCCGGTGCGCATCCACGGCGCGACCGTCCCTGCCATGAACGGAGCGCCCCCGCGTCCCGTTGACCGCGCCCGGCGGCCCGCACACTTTGTTACAGGCTGTCGCGCCTCTTGCTATGCTTCCGCGGTTCCGGCGCGTCCGACGGCGCCGTCCTGCGTTTTCCCCTTCCTCCGGAGCCCCGCATGAGGCCGATCCGACTCTTCGCCGCCGCCGCGGCGCTGCTGACCTGGCTGCCCGCGCATGCCGCCGACATCGTGATCGGGCTCTCGGCCGACGTCACGGCGATCGACCCGCACTACCACAACCTGACGCCGAACAACGCCGTCGCGACGCACCTGTTCGACTTCCTGGTCGCGCGCAACGAGAAGTCGCAACTGCTGCCCGGCCTCGCGACCGAGTGGAAGGCGATCGAGCCGACGGTCTGGGAGTTCAGGCTGCGCAAGGGCGTCAGGTTCTCCGACGGCAGCGAGTTCACGGCGGCGGACGTCGTCGCGTCGATCGAGCGCGTGCCGAAGGTGCCCAACAGCCCGAGCCCGTTCACCGCGTACACGAAGCAGATCACGAAGATCGACGTCGTCGACCCGTACACGATCCGCTTCCGCACGGCGCAGCCGTACCCGCTGATGCCGTCGGACATGGTGCAGATCGCGATCGTCTCGAAGTCCGCGGCGGGCGCGTCGACCGACGACTTCAACACGGGCAAGGCGGCCATCGGGACGGGCCCCTACAAGCTCGTGCGGTACGCGAAGGGCGACCGGATCGAGCTGGTGCGGAACGACAACTGGTGGGGCGGCAAGACGCCCTGGGAGAAGGTGACGCTGCGGCTCGTCACGAACGACGCGGCGCGCGTCGCGGCGCTCCTCTCCGGCGACGTGCAGGCGATCGAGAACGTGCCGACGGCCGACGTCGCGAAGCTCAAGCAGGACAAGCGCCTCGCGCTGTTCCGGCAGACGTCGGACCGGCTCATGTACGTCCACATGGACAGCAACCGCGACGTGACGCCGACGGTGACCGCGAAGGACGGCAAGCCGCTCGCGACGAACCCGCTCAAGGATCCGCGCGTGCGCAAGGCGATGTCGATGGCGATCAACCGCCCGCTCATCGTCGAGCGCGTGATGGAAGGCGAGGCGGTGCCGGCGGGGCAGCTCGTCCCCGACTTCCTGTTCGGCGCGACGAAGAACCTCAAGGTCGAGAAGCACGATCCCGAGGGCGCGAGGAAGCTGCTCGCCGAGGCCGGCTACCCGGACGGCTTCGCGCTGACGCTGCACGCGACCAACAACCGCTACGTCAACGACGCGAAGATCGCGCAGGCGCTCGCGCAGATGTGGACGCGGATCGGCCTGAAGACGGAGGTCGTCGCGATGCCGTCGGCGACGTTCTTCCCGCAGGCGACCGAGCTCAAGTTCAGCGTGCTGCAGGCGGGCTGGTCGACCGGCACGGGCGAGGCGTCGTCGTCGCTGAAGGCGTTGCTGATGACCTTCAACCGCGAGAAGGGCTTCGGCACGGCGAACCGCGGGCGCTACAGCAATGGCAAGGTCGACGCGCTCACCGAGGACGCGCTGATGACCGTCGACGACGTCAAGCGCGAAGCCTACCTGCAGCGCGCGACCGAGCTCGCGATCGGCGACACGGGGCTCATCCCGCTGCACTTCCAGGTGAGCATCTGGGCCGCGCGCGACGGCGTCGGCTACACGCCGCGCGTCGACGAGCAGACGCTGGCGCACAAGTTCGTGCCCCGGAAGTGAGGCGGGTTCGGCCATGAACGCACCTCATCCGACGCTTTCCATCCGCACCCCCGCCCGGCACTACATCGGCGGTGCCTTTCGCGCCCCCGCCGCGGGCGCCGAGCTGCCGGTCATCGACCCCTCCGACGGCAAGCCGTTCGCGTCGATCGCGCGCGGCGACGCGCCCGGACGTCGACGCGGCGGTGCGCGCAGCCCGTGCGGCGTTCGACGGCGCGTGGGGCAAGCTCGCGCCGGTCGAGAAGGGGCGCCGGCTGATGGCGCTTTCGCGGGCGATCCTCGACCACGCCGACGAGCTCGCGTGGATCGAGGCGCGCGACTGCGGCAAGCCGATGAAGCAGGCGCGCGCGGACGCAGCCGCCTGCGCGCGCTACTTCGAGTTCTACGCAGGCGCGCCCGACAAGCTGCACGGCGACACGATTCCGTACACGCCGGGCTACACGGTGCTGACCTGGCGCGAGCCGCTGGGCGTCACGGGACACATCATCCCGTGGAACTACCCGATGCAGATCTTCGGGCGCAGCATCGGCGGCGCGCTCGCGGCGGGCAACGCGTGCGTCGTCAAGCCGGCCGAGGATGCCTGCCTGTCGCTGTTGCGCATCGCGGAGCTCGCGAGCGAGTCGGGGCTGCCCGACGGCACGCTCAACGTCGTCACCGGGCTGGGTCGCGAGGCGGGGATCGCGCTCGCGCAGCATCCGGGGATCGACCACCTGTCGTTCACCGGGTCGCCGGCGACCGGCACGCTGGTCGCGCAGGAAGCCGCGAAGCGCCACTGCCCGGTCACGCTCGAGCTGGGCGGCAAGGGTCCGCAGATCGTGTTCGCCGACGCCGACCTCGACGCGGCGATCCCCGTGATCGTCAACGCGATCGTGCAGAACGCGGGGCAGACCTGCTCGGCGGGCAGCCGCCTGCTCGTCGAGCGACCGCGCTACGAGGAGCTGCTCGAGCGGCTCGCCAAGGCGTTCGGCGCGCTCAGGGTGGGACCCGCCCTCGACGACCTCGATTGCGGGCCGCTGATCCGCGCGTCGCAGCTCGAACGCGTGCGCGGATTCCTCGCCGACGCGTCGCGGGACAAGCTGCCGGTGGCGGGACAGGGCGCGATCGCGGCGACCGCGCCGGCGTCCGGCTACTACGTCGCGCCCACGCTCGTGCGCGACGTGCCGCCGTCCTCGCGCCTCGCGCGCGAGGAGGTGTTCGGCCCGGTGCTGGCCGCGATGCCGTTCGACGACGAGGCGCACGCGGTGAAGCTCGCGAACGGAACCGACTTCGGGCTGGTCGCAGGCGTCTGGACGCGCGACGGCGGGCGGCAGCTCCGGATGGCCCGCGCGGTCCGCGCCGGTCAGGTGTTCATCAACAATTACGGGGCGGGCGGCGGCGTCGAGCTGCCGTTCGGCGGTTTCGGCCATTCCGGCCACGGGCGCGAGAAGGGCTTCGAGGCGCTTCACGGCTTCACGGCGCTCAAGACGGTCGTGCTGCAGCACGGATAGGGAGACGGGAGTGCACGAATGCAGCAAGGCGGTGGCGCGGAGGCTGCACGACGCGCGCTTCGCGACCCGGTGGTTCGTCGGCGACGGCATCGACGTCGGCGCGGGCGGCGATTCGCTGGGCAACTACCGCGAGTTCTTTCCCGGCATGCGTACCTGCCGCGCATGGGACCTGCCCGACGGCGACGCGCAGCTGCTCGAGGGCGTCGCGGACGAGACCCTGGACTTCGTGCACTCGAGCCACTGCCTCGAGCACATGCGCGAGCCCGCGGCCGCGCTCGACCACTGGATCCGGGTGCTGAAGCCCGGCGGCCATCTGGTGGTCATCGTTCCCGACGAGGATCTCTACGAACAGGGCGTGTTCCCGTCGACGTTCAACACCGACCACAAGTGGACGTTCACGATCGCCAAGTTCGCGAGCTGGTCGCCTCGCTCGATCAACGTGACGGACCTGATGAACGGCGTGTCCGACCGGATTCAGACGGTCAAGATCGAATTGCTCGACGCCTCCTACCGCTTCGCCGGCATTCCGCGGATCGACCAGACGCTGACGCCGGTGGCCGAGTCGGCGATCGAGATCGTCGCGCGCAAGTGGACGGCCGACGATCTCGCGCTTCGCGGCCGCATCCGGCGCGCCGAAGCGGCGTGACGGCGAGAGCGACGCCGGCAACGACCGAGAAACGACAACCGAGGGCGCAATGAGACTGGAAGGCAAGGTAGCGATCGTCACCGGCGGAGGCTCCGGCTTCGGCGAGGGAATCTCGAAGCGGTTCGCGCAGGAAGGCGCGAAGGTCGTCGTCAACGACCTGGTCGACGCGGCGGCCGAGCGCGTCGCGCGCGAGATCGTCGCCGCGGGCGGCAAGGCGCACGCGGTGCCGGGCGACGTGTCGAAGGATGTGGACGTGTCGCGCCTGGTCGCGACGGCGCTCGCCGTCTACGGCGACCTGCACGTCGTCGTGAACAACGCGGGCACCACGCATCGCAACAAGCCGATGCTCGACGTGTCCGAGGACGAGTTCGACCGGATCTACCGGGTGAACGTCAAGAGCCTCTACCTGACGGCGAAGCACGCGGTGCCGCACTTCCGCGCGAAGCGGAACGGCGTCTTCGTCACGATCGCGTCGACCGCGGGCGTTCGGCCGCGCCCCGGGCTCACCTGGTACAACGGCAGCAAGGGCGCGGCGATCGTCACGTCGCGCTCGATGGCGGCCGAGCTCGCGAAGGACAACATCCGCGTCAACGTGATCAACCCGGTCGCGGGCGAGACCGCGATGCTCGCGCAGTTCATGGGCGAGGACACCCCGGACATGCGGGCGAAGTTCGTCGCGTCGATCCCGCTCGGCCGGTTGTCGCAGCCCTCGGACATCGCGACGGCGGCGGTGTTCTTCGCCTCCGACGAGGCGGCATTCGTCACCGGGGCCTGCCTCGAGGTCGACGGCGGGCGCTGCGTCTGATCAGCCCGCGGGGTGGCCCGTGAAGCAGCGCCGGGGCGCGCCGGCGCGCTGGGCGCAGTGGCGCGCCCGGTCCGGTACCAGTCGGGGGGGACGAGCGCTGAACACGATCCTGCTGTGGAACGACGACTGGGGGATGGCCGGACCCGCGCGCACGCTCGGCACCGGGGGTTGGAAGCTCGTCCACGACCGTTGGAGCGCGCCGCTTGCCGATGCGATCGTGTTCCACCTGCCGACGCTCGATCCCGCCAGCCTCCCGGTGGGGCGCCGTCCCGGCCAGCGCTGGGTCGCGTGGTCGATGGAGAGCGAGGTCTCCTGCCCGGTGCTCGCGGATGCGGCGTTCATGTCGCCGTTCGACCTGACGATGAGCTACCGGCGCGACGCCGACGTCTGGGTCCCCTACCTGCCGCAGGCCGCGCGCCTGCTCGCGCCGGCGGCGGTCAAGACCGAATCCTCGCCCGCCGTCTACATCGCGTCGAACGCGAACGACCGGAGCGGGCGGCACGCGTACGTCGCCGAGCTGATGCGGCGCCTTCCGGTCGACTGCTACGGCGCCTGCCACCGCAATCGCACGCTGGCCGACGACGACGGGCAGGCGGCGAAGCTCGCGACGATCGCGCGCTACCGGTTCACGCTCGCGTTCGAGAACTCGATCGCGCGCGACTACGTGACCGAGAAGTTCTACGACGCGCTGATCGCGGGGTCCGTGCCGGTCGTGCTGGGCGCGCCCAACGTCGGCGAATTCGCTCCAGCGGACCCGAGCTACGTCGACGTGAACGATTTCGCGTCGCCTGCCGACCTCGCGTCGTTTCTCGCGGAGCTCGCGGGCGACGAGTCCCGCTATGCGGAGTACCTCGCGTGGAAGTCCGGCGGATTCCGCCCCGCGTTTCGCGACATGCTCGCGTCGGTCGAGACCGATCCGTGGACGCGACTCGCCCGGCGGCTCGCCGGCTGATCGCGGCCCCGCCGCGTCCGCGGCGGGTGAGCACGACCGCGGCTCAGCCCTTCGGCGTGTACCTCGTCAGCACCGATTCGGTCTTCTCGCGCGACGGCGGCGAATCGCGCGACGTGGTCGACGTCTCGCGCTGGAGCTTCGCGATCCCGTTCACCTTCGGGCAGTACCAGTAGGTCTCCTTGATCTGCTGCTGGTACGAGATCCGGTACGCGGCCTCCGCCTTGCCCTCGACCTTGAAGCAGTCGAACGTGCCGGCGGGCACGGTCAGCGGCTCGTACGCGACGACCCTGTAGCTGCCGCGCTGGTCCATCATCACCTGCGTCCCGAACTTCGCGACGTACGACCACTCGGCCCCGACCTGCATCGGGAACTTGTAGACCGTGCGGTTGTACTCGGCGCCCTTCGGGTCGAGGTAGTTGCCTGCGGCGTCGTGCTTGTGGACGCGCTCGCCGATCTGGAAGTCGAAGCCGCCGTCCGCCCCGACCGCGACCACCTTCCGCAACCACGTGGACTCGCTCGGCCCCTTGCCCGCGTCGGTCGTCTGCGCGTAGGCCCACGAGTCGCCGACGTGCATCGCAGGCTTGTCGGCGGTCTGCGCGCGGGCGGGCGGCGGCGACAGCGCCGAAAGCGCCGCGACGGCCAGGCAGACGGGAGCGAGTCGGAACGTGGCAGCGCGCATGGGGAAGCTCCTGCGGCGACGTGGCGCCGGATCGGAACGCTACGCCCGCGCCGGCGGCCGCGAAACGTTACGGCGCGTTACGCGCGCGGCCGGGCCGCCTCAGAGCCTGCCGATGAGGGCGGGCAGGTTGCGGACGTCGATGGTTTTGGTCCGCTCGGCGATCTGGCCGCCGTAGCGCTGCACGAGCGACTGGCCCTGCTCGACGAGCGGCGCGAACGCGGACTTGAGCTTCGCCGCGTCGAGCGTGCGTCCGCCGCCGTAGTACTGCTTCGCGAGCTGCCCGAGCGCCCAGGTCGTCGCGAACGACATGCCCGAGCTCGCCGCCTGATGGCCGGCCGCGCGCCCCATGCCGCCCAGCACGCTGCCCAGCAGCCCGCCGAGGAGCTTGCGGCCGAACTGCTCGAGGTACTGGCCGGTGAGGCCCACGCCGAGCACGGCGAGCAGTTCCTTGATGTGCCCCTGGTCGAGCTCGTAGCCATGGGCCTGGCCGATCCGGTAGACGAGCCGCATCTGCAGCGGCAGGATCGCCATCGACGCGAGCGACTCGGGCAGGATCTCGAGCGCCGCGTTCGTGATCGACGCGTTGAGGATCGTCTGGTCGAGCGCCGTGGCGTCGGGCACCACCTTGCCTTCGACGGCGCGCGCGGGGGCACCCGGCACGGCAGCCGCAGGTGCCGCGGCGATCGCGTCGGCGTCGGCCACCACCTTGGCGGCGGCCTCAGCGGGGACGCCGAGCGCCAGGGCCAGGTCGCGCAGGAACAGGCCTTCCGCTTCGTTGTGGACGCCGTCGGCGTCGACGACCGCCACCGCCAGCTCGTACGCGTACCGGCGCAGCTCGGGGGTCGACAGCGGGCGCACGATCTCCGCGAGCGGCGGTTTGTCGAGCAGCACCTTGCGGTCGAGCTCCGCGAGGTCGATGCGGTCGCCGGCGAGGCGCGCGGCGAGTTCGCGCATCCGGAGGCGCTCGGCATCGTGCTTCGCGCCGTCGGCGAACGCCGCGGTCAGTGCGATCGTGAGGAGGCTGTTGAGGTCGGCGTCGGTCATCGGCGTGTCGGCGAGGTTGGAGGGCGCGTCCGGGGCAGGCTGTCCGGGACCGGCCCGAGGGGTGGTCGGCAGTGCGATCGTAGCGCGCCTGCGCGTCGCCGTCCGGCCGTCGAGACGGATCGCGCGCGCGGGTGACCGGCGACGGCGGGCGGGGTCGGCCGGCGCTACGCCTTCGCGACCTCGATCACGCCGCTCGCGTCGAGCGCGGCGATCGCGTCGTCGCCGTACCCCAGCTCCCGCAGCACCTCGCGCGTGTGCTCGCCCAGCCTCGGGCCGCCGCGCGTGAACGCGCCCGGCGTGGCGGACAGCTTCGGCACGACGCCGGGCACCTTGAGCATCCCGCCGCCCGGCAGCGGGATCTCGCGGATCATGCCGCGCGCCGCGTATTGCGGGTCGGCCGCGATGTCGCGGACCGAGTAGATGCGGGATGCCGGCACCTCGGCGCGCTCCATCGCGTCGAGCACCTCGGCAGGCGTCCGGGCGCTCGTCCAGGCCTCGATCTCGCCGTCGAGCCACGATTGCCGCTGCGCACGACCGTCGTTGTGCGCGAGCGACGCGTCGGCCGCGAGGTCGTCGCGGCCCATCGCGACGCACAGGCGCCGGAAGATCGAGTCGCCGTTCGCCGCGATCAGCACGTAGCTCCCGTCGCTGCACCGGTAGGCGGCGGTGGGGGCGATCCCGGGCAGGATCGAGCCGGTCCGCTCGCGGACGACACCGAACAGGTCGTATTCGGGGAGCATCGACTCCATCACCGAGAACACGCTCTCGTAGAGCGCGACGTCGACGACCTGGCCCCTGCCGGTCCTGCGTCGGTGTTCGAGCGCCGCCAGCGCGCCGATCACGCCGTAGAGGGCCGAAAGCGTGTCGCCGATCGAGACGCCGACGCGCGAGGGCGGGCGGTCGGGCGTGCCGGTCACGTGGCGAAGACCGCCCATCGCCTCGCCGATCACGCCGAAGCCGGGTCGCGACGCGTAGGGGCCCGTCTGCCCGTATCCGGAGATCCGGACCATCACGAGGCCGGGGTTGGCGCGCGCGAGCGCCTCGTAGCCCATGCCCCAGCCCTCGAGGGTGCCCGGGCGGAAGTTCTCGACCAGGATGTCGGCGCGCGCGGCGAGCGCGCGCGATCGCCTGGCCCTCGGGCTTGCGGAGGTCCACGCCCACCGAGCGCTTGTTGCGCGACTGGACGTGCCACCAGACCGACGTGCCGTCCTTGAGATAGCGCCACTTGCGCAGCGGGTCGCCCTGGCCGGGCGGCTCGATCTTGACCACGTCGGCGCCGAACTCGCCCAGGAGCTTGGCGCAGAATGGCCCTGCGATCAGTGCACCCATCTCGAGCACCTTGAGGCCCGAGAGGGCGCCGGGAGGAGGCGGGGGCGGGGCGGTCGTCGTCATGCCCGCCAGTGTAGCGACCCGCGCGAACGACATCCGATGTCCGCGGGCGGCGAGCCGCGACTGTGGAATAATTGCCGGACGGGCGCCACCGGGGCGCCGGAACGTCACGAAGCCGCCCAACCCATGCTCGATTCGCACGTGCGCGCGGAGCTCGCGGCCCTGCTGCCGGCGTCGTCGCTGCTCACGACGCCCGAGGACACGAAGCCGTACGAATGCGACGGGCTCACGCTGTTCCGCGAGCAGCCCGCGGCGGTCGTGCTCCCCGAGAACGAGGCGCAGGTCGCCGCCATCCTGCGCATCTGCCACGCGGCGCGCGTGCCGGTCGTCGCGCGCGGCGCCGGCACGAGCCTGTCCGGCGGCGCGCTGCCGCACCGGGACGGCGTCGTGCTGTCGATGGCGAAGTTCCGCAGGATCCTCACGATCGACACG
This sequence comes from Betaproteobacteria bacterium, assembly GCA_016704895.1. Lineage (GTDB taxonomy): Bacteria > Pseudomonadota > Gammaproteobacteria > Burkholderiales > Casimicrobiaceae > VBCG01. Next base: position 7,752 of record JADIZG010000073.1, on the reverse strand, counting down.
CTCGCGCGCACGGCGGTCGTGCAGCCCGGCGTGCGCAACCTCGCGATCTCCGAGGCGGCCGCGCCGCACGGCCTCTACTACGCGCCGGACCCCTCGTCGCAGATCGCGTGCTCGATCGGCGGCAACGTCGCCGAGAACGCGGGCGGCGTCCACTGCCTCAAGTACGGGCTGACCGTCCACAACGTGCGGCGCGTGCGCGGCCTCCTGATCACGGGCGAGCCGGTCGAGTTCGGCGGCGCGTCGCTCGATTCGGCCGGCTACGACCTGCTCGCGCTGATCACCGGCAGCGAGGGCCTGCTCGCCGTCATCACCGAGGTGACCGTCAAGCTCACGCCGAAGCCGCAGCTCGCGCAGGTCGCCTGCGCCGCGTTCGACGACATCGAGAAGGCGGGGGCCGCGGTGGGGGCGATCATCGGCGAGGGCATCATTCCCGCCGGCCTGGAGATGATGGACCAGCCGGCGACGCGCGCGGTCGAGGAGTTCGTGCACGCGGGCTATCCGCTCGACGCGGCGGCGGTACTGCTCGTCGAATCCGACGGCACGCCCGAGGAAGTCGACGACGAAATGGGCGAGATCCGGCGCGTGCTGACCGCGTCCGGCGCGACGTCGATCCGCGTTTCGCGCGACGAGCGCGAGCGCCTGCTGCTCTGGTCGGGCCGCAAGGCCGCGTTCCCGGCCGTGGGCCGGCTCTCGCCCGATTACTACTGCATCGACGGCACGATACCGCGCAAGGCGCTGCCGCTGGTTCTGCGCCGCACCGCCGAGTGGTCGAAGGAGTTCGGGCTCGCGTGCGCGAACGTGTTCCACGCGGGCGACGGCAACCTGCATCCGCTGATCCTGTTCGACGCGAACAAGGAGGGCGAGATCGAGAAGACCATCGCGTTCGGCGACCGCATCCTCGAGCTGTGCATCGAGGTCGGCGGCACCGTGACCGGCGAGCACGGCGTCGGCGTCGAGAAGCTCTCGACGATGTGCACGCAGTTCGCGCCCGACGAGCTCGAGCGCTTCCACGGCGTCAAGGCGGCGTTCGACCCGTCGGGCCTCCTGAATCCCGGCAAGGGGGTTCCCACGCTCGCGCGCTGCGCGGAATTCGGCCGGATGCACGTGCACCACGGCCAGCTCCGCCACCCCGACATTCCCCGATTCTGATCCGCAGGACCGCGCATGAACGCCCCGATCGACACGAGCCGCCGCCCCGCCCCCGAGGTCCTCGCCGCGGTGCTGGGCGAGCTCGCGACCCGCTTCGGCGAACGCGCGGTGGTCAACGCCTCGGTCCGCGAGCAGCACGGTCACGGGGAAGGGCTCGCGGACGCGGCGCTGCCCGACGTCGTCGTGTTCCCGCACACGAACGAGGAGGTCGCGGCGATCGTGAAGATCTGCGCCTCGGTGCGCGTGCCGGTGATCGCGTTCGGCGTCGGCACGTCGCTCGAGGGCCACGTCGCGGCGATCCACGGCGGCGTGTGCGTCGACCTCTCGCAGATGAACAAGGTGCTGGAGATCAACGCCGAGGACCTCGACTGCCGCGTGCAGGCGGGCGTGTCGCGCGAACAGCTGAACGCGGAGCTCAAGGGCACCGGCGTCTTCTTCCCGATCGACCCGGGCGCGAACGCGACGCTGGGCGGCATGGCCGCGACGCGCGCGTCGGGCACGAACGCGGTGCGCTACGGCACGATGCGCGAGAACGTGCTGGGCCTCACGGTCGTCACCGCCGACGGCCGGATCGTCCGGACCGGCGGTCGGGCGCGCAAGTCGTCGGCCGGCTACGACCTCACGCGGCTCTACGTCGGCAGCGAGGGCACGCTGGGGATCATCACCGAGGTGGGCCTGCGGCTCTACGGCGTGCCCGAGGCGGTCTCGGCCGCGGTCGCCCAGTTCCCGGACCTGCGTTCGGCCGTGCACACGGTGATCGTCGCGATGCAGATGGGCATCCCGGTCGCCCGGATCGAGCTCCTCGACGACGTGCAGATGGACGCGTGCATCCGCTACTCGAAGCTCGACGGATACGAGGCGAAGCCGACGCTGTTCTTCGAGTTCCACGGGACGCAGGCCGGCGTCGCCGAGCAGGCCGGGCAGATGCAGGCGCTCGTGGCCGAACACGGCGGCGGGGCGTTCCGGTGGGCGACGGCGCCGGAGGAGCGCACGAAGCTGTGGAAGGCACGGCACAACGCGTACTACGCGGGACTCGCGCTCAAGCCGGGCTCGTTCGGCTTCGCGACCGACGCCTGCGTGCCGATCTCGCGGCTCGCCGACTGCGTGCTCGAGACCCGGGCCGACGTCGACGCGACCGGGCTCGTGTGCCCGATCGTGGGCCACGTGGGCGACGGCAACTTCCACCTCGTCGTGCTGTTCGACCCGAACGACCCGGCCGAGCGCGAGAAGGCCGAGGGGCTCGCGCGGCGCGTGTCGAGCCGCGCGATCGCGATGGGCGGGACCTGCACCGGCGAGCACGGCGTGGGCATCCACAAGCTCGACGCGCTGGTGGCCGAGCACGGCGAGGCGGTGGACCTGATGCGCACGATCAAGCGCGCGCTCGATCCGCTCGACATCATGAATCCGGGCAAGACGGTGCCGCGACAGGAGACCGGAGCCCACTGACTCCTGACGCCCGATGCTCACGCTCTATCTCGGCAACAAGAACTACTCGTCGTGGTCGCTGCGCGGCTGGTTCGTCGCGAAGCTCTCGGGCGCTCCGTTCCGCGAGGTCGGCGTCCAGCTCGTGGGGCGCGGCCGCAATCCGGCGAACCGCGGCTTCTCGCCTTCGGGCTTCGTGCCGGCACTGCACGACGGCGACACGGTCGTCTGGGATTCGCTCGCGATCGCCGAGTACCTGGCCGAGCGGCATCCGGGCATGTGGCCCGCCGATCCGGTCGCACGCGCGTGGGCCCGCTCGATCTGTGCCGAGATGCACAGCTCGTTCCCGGCGCTGCGCAACGAGATGACGATGTGCGTGCGGGAGCGGCTCGACGTGCGGCCCTGGTCGCCGGAGCTCGCGGCGGACATCGCGCGCGTCGAGGAGATCTGGACCGAAAGCCGGCGCAGGCACGGGCGCGGCGGAGCGTACCTGTGCGGCGCGCCGTCGATCGCGGACGCCTTCTACGCGCCGGTGGCGTTCCGCTTCCAGACCTACCGGGTGGCGCCGGCGGGCGAGGCGGGCACGTACCTGTCGGCGCTGCTCGCGCACCCGTTCATGCGCGAGTGGGAGCGCGACGCGGTCGCCGAGACGATCGTGATCGAGGCCGACGAACCGCGCGTCGTCTACCGCGACAAGCTCGCGGGACGCGCGTAGCGGGCGGCGGCGCACGACGATGGCCGATCTCGACATTGCGGGGGTGCAGGAGGCGATCCGCCGGGCGGCGGCGGTGCGCTCGCCGCTGCGGATCGTCGGCGGAGCAACGAAGGACTTCTACGGCGAGAAGCTCGTCGGCGATGTCCTCGACGTCCGCGAGCTCGCCGGCATCGTCGACTACGAGCCGACCGAGCTCGTGATCACCGCGCGGGCGGGCACGCCGATCGACGAGATCGAGTCGGCGATGGGCGCATCGGGCCAGATGCTCGCGTTCGAGCCGCCCCGGTTCGCGCCGGGCGGGACGCTCGGCGGGGCGATCGCCTCGGGACTGTCCGGTCCGCGCCGGCCGTACGCCGGAGCGGCGCGCGACCTCGTGCTCGGCGTGAAGATCGTCGACGGCACCGGCCGCGCGCTCTCGTTCGGCGGGCGCGTGATGAAGAACGTCGCCGGATTCGACGTGTCGCGCCTGATGACCGGTGCGATGGGGACGCTGGGCGTGATCACCGAGGTCTCGCTCAAGTGCCTGCCGCTGCCGCGCACCGAGGCGACGCGGCTTTTCGCGATGTCGGCCGACGAGTCGATCCGGCGCGTCAACGAGTGGGGCGGTCAGCCGCTCCCGCTGTCCGCGACCTGCTTCCACCAGGGCCAGCTCGCGGTGCGCCTGTCCGGCGCGCCCAGTGCGGTCGCGGCCGCGTGCGCGAAGATGGGGGGCACCGCGGTCGAGGATACCGAGGGGCTCTGGACGTCGGTGCGCGACCAGACGCACGCGTTCTTCGCCGGCGCGGCCGCCGCGCGTGCGCCGCTGTGGCGGCTGTCGGTCGGCTCGACCGCGCCGTACACCGATCTCGGCGGCGAGCAGCTGATCGAATGGGGGGGCGCGCTGCGCTGGCTCGCGTCCACGCCTCGCACCGACCTGGCCCGGGTGCGCGCATGGGCTTCGTCGCACGGCGGTCACGCGACGCTGTTCCGTGCCGCCGACAAGCCCTCGGACGTGTTCCATCCGCTGCCGCCGACGCTCGCGGAGCTTCATCGCCGGCTGAAGGCCACGTTCGATCCGAACGGGATACTCAACCGCAACCGCATGTCGACCGCGTTCTGATGCAGACCGATCTCGCTCCCGCCTACCGAGGCACGCCCGACGGCGAGGAGGCCGAAGCGATCCTGCGCTCGTGCGTCCACTGCGGGTTCTGCACGGCGACGTGCCCGACCTACCAGCTCCTGGGCGACGAGCTCGACGGCCCGCGCGGGCGCATCTACCTGATCAAGCAGGTGCTCGAAGGCGGGCCGGTCACCGCGAAGACGCAGCTTCATCTGGACCGCTGTCTCACCTGCCGCAGTTGCGAGACGACGTGCCCGTCGGGCGTGCAGTACGGGCGGCTCGTGGACATCGGCCGCAGGATCGTCGAGGATCGCGTCGGCCGCTCGCCCGGCGAAGCCGCGCGCCGCTGGTCGCTGCGCAAGGGACTGCAGTCGAAGGTGCTGTTCGGGGGCGCGTTGGCGCTCGGGCGCATCGCGAAGGCGTTCGTGCCGGCCGAGCTCGCGCGCGGCATTCCGGCGTCGCGCCGCGCCGGAACGTGGCCGTCGCCGCGTCACGGCCGCCGCATGCTCGTGCTCGAAGGCTGCGTGCAGCCGGCGATCGCGCCGGCGATCGACGCGGCGCTCGCGCGCGTGCTCGACCGCGTCGGCGTTTCGCTCGTCCGCGTCCCCGGGGGCGGCTGCTGCGGCGCGCTGCCGCTCCACCTGAACGAGAACGACGAGGCGCAGGCGATGGCGCGCGCCAACATCGACGCCTGGTGGCCGCACGTCGAGGCGGGCGCCGAGGCGATCGTCGTCACCGCGAGCGGCTGCGGCGTGCTGGTCAAGGACTACGGCCACCTGCTCGCGCGCGACGCCGCGTACGCGGCGAAGGCCGCGCGCGTCGCGGCGCTCGCGCGCGACACGATCGAGGTCGTCGCGCCCGAGTGGAAGAAGATCGCGCCGCTGGTCGCGATGGACCAGGGACCGAAGCGCGTCGCGTTCCACCCGCCCTGCTCGCTGCAGCACGGGATGAAGATCCGCGGCGAGGTCGAGGAGATCCTGCGCGCGATCGGCCACGAGGTCGTTCCGGTGGCCGACGGCCACCTGTGCTGCGGCTCGGCCGGCACCTACTCGATCCTGCAGCCCGAGATCTCGTCGCAGCTCAAGCGCAACAAGCTCGCGGCGCTCGAGGCCGACCGCCCGAACGTGATCGCGACGGCGAACATCGGCTGCATGACGCATCTCGCGTCCGGGACCTCGCGACCGGTGCTCCACTGGATCGAGCTCCTCGACGAGCGGATGATCGGCGGGACCCCCACGGGGCGGCGATGACCGGCGATCGGCCGCTGCGCTCGGCCTATCGCCGCTTCCTCGCGATCCCGACCCGCTGGATGGACAACGACAGCTACGGCCACGTCAACAACGTGACCTACTACTCGTACTTCGACACCGTCGTGAACGAGCACCTGATCCGCGACGGCGGGCTCGACATCGTCGACGCGCCCCAGATCGGGCTCGTCGTCGAGACGAGCTGCCGCTTCCACGCGTCGCTGTCGTTCCCCGAGACGATCGAGGCGGGGATCGTCGTCACGAAGCTCGGCACGTCGAGCGTCGTCTATGGCATCGGGCTGTTCCGGCAGGGCGAGGACGCGCCGGCCGCGACCGGCCGCTTCGTGCACGTCTGGGTCGATCGCGCGTCGCAGACGCCGGTGCCGGTGCCGGAACGCATCCGCGCCGCGCTCGCCCCGCTCGTCGTGGCCGCATCGTGACCGGCGGAGCCTCGCACGGCCGCAGCCGCGGTCGAATGCGTGCCGATGACGGCGGCGATGCGCGCCGACGCGCGCGAGCTCCTCGGCGCGTTCCTCGGCGACGACGAGCACTATCGCGCGTCGGCGGCTGCTTACGGGGACGGCGGCGCCGAGGCGCTCGACCGCGCGCTCGATGCGGGAGGCGCGCGCCGCAGCGCGGTCGGCGCCTGCGTCGTGTGCCGCGCGATCTCGACCTCGCCGCGGCAGCGTCGTCGCCAAGCTCGACGACGTGACGATCCGCGACGGGTGGCAGGGCCGCGGCGTCGGCACCGCGATGCTCGACGCGCTGGCCGCGCGCCTGCGCGCGGAAGGGGCCACGCGCATCGACACCGCGTGCCATCGCGACAATGCGGGCGCCTGGCGCTTCTACGATCGGGCGGGCTTCCGGCCGCTCGACGAAGAGCGCATCGCGAAGCTGATCTGACCCTCGACGCGCGAGACGGCCGAAGGAGCCCCGTGAGCCGCCTGTTCGCCCTGATTCCCGCCGGCGGCGGCGGCTCGCGCGCCGGGCTCGCCGTGCCGAAGCAGTACCACGCGCTCCTGGGCAAGCCGATGATCGTCCACACGATCGAGCGCCTCGCCTCGGCGCTGCCGCTGGCCGGGATGTTCGTCGCGACCGCCCCCCGCGACGAACACTATGCGATGGCGGTCGGCGCCCGTCGCGGTGTCGAACCGCTGCCCTGCGGCGGCGCGACGCGCGCGGCGACCGTCGCGAACGCGCTCGCGATGCTCTCCTCGCGCTGCGGCATCCGACGACTGGATCCTGGTGCACGACGCCGCCCGGCCCTGCGTGCCCGTCGAGGCGCTCCGGCGGCTCGTCGAGACGCTCGGGGGCGATCCCGTCGGGGGGCTCCTCGCCGTGCCGGTCGCCGACACGCTCAAGCACGGCGACGGCGGCGCCGACGATCCGCGCGTCGTCCGCACCGAGGATCGCCGCCAGTTGTGGCAGGCGCAGACGCCGCAGATGTTCCGCTACGGCGTGCTCGTGCGTGCCTGCGCGGAGCCGGGCGCGATGGAGGCGACGGACGAGTCGTCGCTCGTCGAGCGGCTCGCGGAACGCGGCGCGTGCACCATGCCTCGCCTCGTGATGGGCAGCCGCGCGAACCTCAAGATCACCTGGCCCGAGGACTTCGCGCTCGCCGCGGCGATCCTCGCGGCGCAGGCCGAGATCAAGGGAGGAACATGACCCGCATCGGCAACGGCTTCGACGTCCACGCGCTGGTCGCCGGGCGCCCGCTGATCCTGGGAGGTGTCACGATTCCCTGCGAGCGCGGCCTCGAAGGTCACTCGGACGCCGACGTGCTGGTCCACGCGATCGGCGACGCGATCCTCGGCGCGCTCGCGCTGGGCGACCTCGGCAAGCACTTCCCCGACACCGATCCCCGATGGAAGGGCGCCGACAGCCGTGCGCTGCTCCGCCACATCGTCGAGCTGATGCATGGCCGCGGCTACCGGATCGGCAACGTCGACGCGACGGTGATCGCGCAGGCGCCGAAGCTCGCGCCGCACGTCGCGGCGATGCGCGCGAACCTGGCCGCCGACCTCCGGTGCGCCATCGAGGACGTGAGCGTCAAGGCGACGACCACCGAGCGGCTCGGCTTCACCGGCCGGGGCGAAGGCATCGCGACGATGGCGAGCGTG
>JADIZG010000072.1 GCA_016704895.1 Betaproteobacteria bacterium | reverse complement strand
ACGACCAAGGCGGTCGTCATCGACGAGAACCAGAACATCCTCGGACGCGGGATCACGAACTCGCGATCGAACTACGACACCGCCGCGGCGGTCGCGAAGCAGGAGGCGCTGGTCAACGGCCGCTTCCACCTGTTCCGGCAGGCGCTGGGCAGCACCGGGGCGCTCAACGGCGACCTCGACGTGTTCCTCGGCCAGCTCGAGCGGGACTTCCGGAGCGAGCAGTATCTCGAGCAGCTCGCCGACCTCGAGGCCACCTGCCAGCGCAACCTCGAGGGCGCCAAGTTCGGCGACGCGACGAAGGACGTGAGCGCCGCGCTGACCGAGGTGTTCCGCCGCCTGGCGAACGAAGCGCCGAGCCTCTTCGCGCCCGGCGCGAAGCGCAAGAGCGACTTCTTCCGCGACATCGCCGGCAGCCAGTACCTCGCGACCGGCGAGACGGTGGCGAAGGAGGCGGGCATCCGCTACGACTACCTGCTGAACGTGTTCGACCGGTCGATCATCGAGGTCGAGAACCGCGTCTACGACGAGTCGGTCCGCCGGCACCTCGCGTCCGCGCTCGAGCGCACGTTCGTCGCGCTCCCCGCGACGGCCGGCCGCCGCGACCGCGTCGAGGCGCCGATCAAGGGCATCCTCGACATGCCGATGGAGGAGACCTACGTCGTCGGCACCGGCTACGGCCGCGCGCGGCTGCCGTTCTCGAAGGAGCACGTCCGCTCCGAGATCCTGTGCCACGGGCTGGGCGCGCACGTGATGTACCCGCGCACCGCCACCGTGCTCGACATCGGCGGCCAGGACACCAAGGCGATCCAGGTCGACCCGCACGGCATCGTCGAGAGCTTCCAGATGAACGACCGCTGCGCGGCGGGCTGCGGGCGCTACCTCGGCTACATCGCCGACGAGATGAACATGGGCCTCCACGAGCTCGGGCCCCTCGCGATGAAGTCGACGAAGACGATCCGCATCAACTCGACCTGCACGGTGTTCGCGGGCGCGGAGCTGCGCGACCGGCTCTCGCTCGGCGACAAGCGCGAGGACATCATGGCGGGGCTGCACCGCGCGATCATCCTGCGCGCGATGTCGATCCTCGCGCGCTCGGGCGGCATCCGCGACGAGTTCACGTTCACCGGCGGCGTCGCGAAGAACGAGGCGGCCGTCAAGGCGCTGAACGAGCTCGTGCGCGAGAACTACGGCGAGGTGACGCTCAACATCAATCCGGACTCGATCTACACCGGGGCGCTCGGCGGCGCGACGTTCGCCTGGCGCGCGGTGGTCGAGGAAGGCAAGTCCGTGGAAGCACGAGCCTGAGGGGGCGCACGACCATGACCTACACGATCGGAATCGACATCGGCTCGGGCGCGGTGAAGAGCGTCCTGTTCCGCCACGGCCCCAACGGCCCGGAGTGGCTCGCGAAGCGCTGCGAGCGCATCCGGCGCCGCGATCCGATGTCGCTCGCGGAGGAGGGACGGGAAGGCGTGCTGGCCGACGCCGGCGTCTCGCCCGAGGCGATCGACTACATCGCCACCACCGGCGAGGGCGAGAACGTCAAGTTCGCGACCGGGCACTTCTACTCGATGACGACGCACGCGCGCGGCGGCGTCTTCCTGAACCCCGAGGCCCGCGCGGTCGTCGACATCGGCGCGCTCAACGGCCGCGCGATCTCGGTCGACGAGCGCGGCAAGGTCCTCTCGTACAAGATGACCAGCCAGTGCGCGTCGGGCTCGGGCCAGTTCCTCGAGAACATCGCCCGCTACCTGGGCGTTGCCGTCGAGGAGATCGGTCCGCTGTCGAGGACTTCGGAGAATCCCGAGAAGGTCAGCTCGATCTGCGCCGTGCTCGCCGAGACCGACGTCATCAACATGGTGTCGCGCGGCATCGCGACGCCGAACATCCTGAAGGGCATCCACCTGTCGATGGCGTCGCGCATCGTCAAGCTGCTCAAGGTCACGGGCGTGAAGGACGGCGTGGCGCTGATGACCGGCGGCCTCGCGCTGGACACCGGGCTCGTCGCGGCGATCCAGGAGGAGATGGTGAACGAGAAGGTGACCGTCAAGGCGGCGAGCCACCCGGACTCGATCTACGCGGGCGCGATCGGCGCCGCGTTGTGGGGCGCGTTCCGGCATGCGAAACTGCAGGAATTGAAGGAGAAGGCCGCCGCCTGACGCGGAGACGCCCGGAGACGAGCCATGGCCCTGCTGATCAACGAGAACTGCACTTCCTGCGACGCCTGCAAGCCGGTCTGCCCGAACGAGGCGATCAGCGTCGGTGACCCGATCTACGTGATCGACGCGATGAAGTGCACCGAGTGCGTCGGCGCCGAGGACGAGCCGCAGTGCAAGCTCGTCTGCCCGGCCGACTGCATCGTGCAGAACCCCGACTTCGTCGAGTCGCCCGACGACCTGATGGCGAAGTACGAGCAGCTGCACGGCTGACCCCGGGTCCGGGCTTTGGCCCGGCCCCCTCGCCCCCCGGCCGGCCGCGCCCGGGACCGGCGAGGCTGCGCCTCCTCGACGGCACTGCGACGAGTGTCGGGTCGGCGCGGCGGTCGCGCCGCCGTCGCCGCGTAGCCCAGCACCGCGAAGTAGTGGCACGCGGTGCCGGCCACGACGAACAGGTGCCACACGAAGTGGCCGTAGCGCAGGCGCGAGTCGAGCGTGAAGAACACGACGCCCGCCGTGTACGCCAGTCCTCCGCCGGCGAGCAGCACGAGCCCGCCGGTCGCCACACGCTCGATAAGGGGGCCCAGCGCGAACAGGACCGACCAGCCCATCGCGAGGTAGAGCCCGGTCGACCACGCCGGGTGCGACATCCGGTCGAACGCCTTGAGCGCGACACCGACGACGGCCAGCGACCAGACGACGCCGAAGAGCGTCCAGCCCCACGGGCCGCCGAGCACGCCCAGCGTGAACGGCGTGTAGGTGCCCGCGATCAGCAGGTAGATCGCGCCGTGGTCGAGCTTGCGCAGCAGCCGCTTCGCGCGCGGGTGCGGAACCGCGTGATAGAGCATCGACGCCGCGTACAGCAGCACCATCGTCGCGGCGAACACGCTCGCGCCGACGATGTCCGCCGCCGTGCCGCCGCGCGCCGCCGCGATGATCGGAAAGGGGGCCGCGACGGCAGCCGCGACCAGCGCCGCGCCGTGGCTCACGCTGTTGGCGATCTCCTCGCCATTCGACTGCGCGCGTTCACACATCGAACGATTGTCTCACGGCGTCCCCGCACGTCCGGCGCACCGTGCAACGACCGCGACGACGCGCCGCGAGCGGATCGCGACGATGGCGCCCTTCCGGCGCCGGCTACGGGATCACCTCGTCCGCGCGAAGCATCAACGATTGCGGGATCTCCAGGCCGAGCGACTTCGCGGTCCCGAGGTTGACGACCAGCTCGAACTTCGCCGCCTGCTCGACGGCGAGGTCCCCGGCTTCGCGCCCTTGAGGATCCGGTCGACGTACCAGGCCGCGCGCCGGAACGCCGACGCGACGTTCGACCCGTAAGACACGAGCCCTCCGCCGTCGACGAACTCGCGCTGCCAGTAGACCGATGGCAAACGGTGCTTCATCGAGAGGGCGACGACCTGGCGGCGTGCGGTGAACGTCAGCGGGTCCGGAAGCACCCATACGCCGTCGGCCCGCTCCCGCACCATCGCGTCGAACGCCGCCTCGAGGTCGTTGCGCTCGCGCACCTCCACGACCTGCATCGCGACACCCAGCCTCCGCGCCGCGTTCTCCGCGACCTTGCGGTAGGTGTCCGCGCCGGGCGGCACCGGATTCCAGAGAAGCGCCACGCGCTGGGCGCGCGGAAGGATCTCCTTGAAGACCTCGAGGTCCTTGCCGAGAACGTCGGGCATCGGATCGGCTGCGAGCCCGGTGACGTTGCCGCCTGGCCGGCCGTAGCTGGCGACGAAGCCCGCGCCCACGGGATCCCTGCTTATCCCCATCACGACGGGAATCGTCGTCGCCGTCCGCCTGACGGCCGCGATCACCGGGTTGCCGCCGGTCACGATCACGTCGGGGGCGAGCTTCACCAGCTCCGCGGCGAGGTCGGGCAGGCGCCCGGTGTCGCCGTGGGCGAATCGCCGCTCGAAGGCGACGTCGCGCCCCTCGACGTACCCGAGGTCGCGCATCCCGTCCTCGAACGCCCTGGTGAGGTGCGCCTGCTCCTCGGGCGTCGCGACGACGATGTAACCGACCCGGAAGATCCTTGCCGCCGACTGCGCACTTGCCGCGCCCGAACCGATCATCGCGGCGACGGCGAGCCCGAGACCGAGACCCGACAACGCGCTCCGCAACATCGCTCTCCCCTCTCGCATCGTGACCGCCAGCACGCGCCGACGCTACGCCGCGGCGCTCCGGGGGTCAATGGCGTCGAACGACCGACGACGCGCCGGATTGGCGATCAACCGTTCAGGACGCCCGGGCAAGAGCGCAGGACGTCCGGGCAAGCGCCGGATCCGCCCGCGCCGGACAATGCAGCCGTCGTCGCGAGCCCGCGGCGATGGCGGCGGGGACGCATGGACATCCCGCCGCCTGCCACCCCAACGAGCAGGAGCCTCAGATGACTTCGACGACCGACGTTCTCGACAATCACTTGACGTGCTTCGGAAGGCGGGATCTCGAGGGCCTCCTCTCCGACTACGCCCGACGCCTTGTTCACGCCGGATGGCCCCCGGGACCGACAGCCCCTTCGAGGCGATGCTCGAGGAGTCCGGGAAGCCCGGCGCGTCGTTCAGCCTGAAGCAGCGGTCCGTCGAGGGCGACCACGCCTACATCGTGTGGACCGCGCAGACCGCGGACAACGTATACGAACTCGGCACGGACACGTTCGTCGTGAGCAACGGCAAGATCGCGGTCCAGTCGTTCGCCAGCAAGACGACGGCCCGGGGATAGGACGAGCCACGACGTACGCATACCCCGCGACGCCGCGTTGGCGGAGTCGCGAATCCGGAGCGACGTCAGCCGCGCGGCCCGGCGCGGACGGATGGCGGCTTCGATGCCCGGCCGCGAACGACCGCCACGACCATCGTCACGATGAACGCGGCCAGTGCGACCCCGTTGGCGATCCCGCCCGATCGCAGCACGTCCGTCGAGCCGACGGCGTCGCCGGCGAGGCGCAGCGCCACGCTCGCGTGCAGCAGCGCGAGCGGCAGGTAGAACACCGGCGCGTACGGCACCTTCACGCGGAGCACGGCCGGAAAGATGATGGCCGCGTGGCCGAACACCATCGCGAAGACGAACCCGAGAAAGAGCGCGTGCAGCGCCGCGTCGTAGGCCGGGGTTCCCGGCTCGAGGCCCGCTGCCGCGATCGTCGCGCCGGCGATCGCGAGCCAGACGTAGCCCGAGAGCAGGCACACCGCCGTGAAGCGCGTGAGGCCCGTGTCGCGCACCGTGCGCCGGGCGAGGTCGTTCACCGCGAGCCAGGCCGCCAGCGCGAGCAGCGCCGCGCCGAACGCACGCGCGCCTCTCGGATCGGACGCGAACACCGCACTCACGCCGATGGCGACTGCTATCGCGACGAACGTCGCCCGCACCGGCGTCGAGCGCGGCAGGAAGCGCGAGAGCTCGAGCCGCTCGCCGGCGATCGTCAGCACGAGGAACGCGGCCCATGCCGGCACCGCCGCCGAGGGCTGCCCGGTTGCGTACCAGACGAGGTTGCCCGCGGCGAGCGCCACCGCGCCGGCGGCGATCGTCATCGTGTGGGCTTCCGGCTGCATCGCGACGAATCGAAGCGACGCGAACGCGAGGATGCCGGCGCCCAGCGTCGCCAGCCCGGCGGCGACCGAAGGCTCGCCCACGAAGATCGCGATGCCCGCGAGACCGCAGCCCAGCGGCGCCGCGTACGCCCACAGCCTCGCCGCGGCGACGGCTCGCTCGAGCGAGATCACGACGCCGAAGAAGCCGGCGACCATCAGCGGTCCGTGGAACCCGGCGAGCGACGCCGCCTTCGCGTCGACGGCGACGCCGAGGCGAGCGAGGCCGGCGAAGACACCGGTGAGGAGCGCGACGAACCCGAGCGCGAGCAGCGGCAGGCGCGCGCGCGGCGGCAGATCGCTCACCGCACGCCCCCCCTCCGATGGCGGGAGTGACCTCGGGGCGGCCGAGCGGTGCTCATCTGTCCTTCGCCACGCCGCGCCGTGCGCGGCGCGCCCCGGAAGTCATTTGAGCGCGCGGACGAACGCGATGCGCTGCGACGGCTCGAAACCGACGTCGTAGAGGAACCCGAGCAGCGCGAGGTCGCGCGGTGCCACGACCGTCTCGACGCGGTCGATGCGCAGCGCCGCGAGGTTCAGGAACAGCTGCGACAGGAGCGCGTGGCCGATGCCCTGGTGCTCGTACTCGCGGTCGACGCCGATCGTGTCGAGCACCGCGGTCGGGTCGGTGCGGCCGAAGTCGCCCAGGTCCGCGCGCGCCATGACGAAGCCGACGACGGCGCCGTCCAGGCGTGCGGCGAGCGACACGCGCACGCCGCTCTCGGTCATCGCCTCGGTGAGCTTGCGCCCGATGTACGCCGAGCGGTCGTGCCCGTGAGCCCGCGGTCGATCCGCACGATCTCGGCGAGGTCGGCGGTCGACATCGCGCGCACGTCGCAGGTGTCGCGAGCGAGGCGCTCGTAGTCGTTGTCCCCGGGCGCGCCGTAGTCGATCTCGCGGCCCGGACCGCGCCCGGCCTCGACGGAGACCGGCGCGTCGACCGGCGCCTCGATCGCGGTCGCGTCGATCGCGCGCTCGACGACGTGATTGGGCGCAAGGACGAAGCCGTGCTCGTCGAACCATCGCAGCATCGCGTGGTTGTTCCAGCGCGCGGCCGTCCGGAGCTCGCGGATGCCGCGCTTGACGGCGATCGCCGAGAGCGCGTCCAGCAGGCGCCCGCCCACGTTGCGTCCCTTCGCGTCGGGGCGCACGCCCAGCGTCTCCAGACGGACCGAGGGCGCCGCACGGCCGAACTCGCCCTCCATCACACGACCGAGCATGTACCCCGCCAAGCCATCGTCGTCGTCGACGGCGACCTGGATGTGGAGGTCGGGCTCGCGGACCGCCGCGGCGAGCCGGCGCTCGAAGTAGGTGCGTCGCGTGTGACCTTCGCGGCGCGCGTCGATGCCGACGACCGCGTCGAGGTCGTCCCGCGACAGGCGGCGGGCGTTGGTGGCGTGCTGCGGTGCGAAGGTGTCCATTGGGCCTCCAGGGCGTTCCGTGCGGGTCAGGCGGACGTGCAGGCGAACGAGAGCGCTCGATCGGTCTCGTCGTCGAGCAGATCGTCGAGCATCGGCAGCAGCGCCATCGTTTCCTTCTGGATGTGGGCGACCTGGCGCTCGACCAGCTCGAGCGCGAGCCGGCGGAAATCGCCCGCCTGCGCCGCGTCGAGCGTCGCCGGGCCGGCCTCGACGAGCGGCAGCAGCGAGGCGGCGACCTCGCGTATCGCGGCGTGCTCCTCGCCCAGGAGCTCCGCGATATCGCCCTCGCCCGCGTCGGCGAGACGCGGGAACAGCTCGCGCTCCTCGAAGTCGAAATGGTGGCTCACTTCCGACTCGAGATGGCGGGCGAGCGGCCCGGCCAGCCGGGCGAGCCCCTCGCGGTCGCGCGCGACGAGCGCCTGCTCGAGCTTGCCGTAGAGCGCGAGCGACGCGCGGTGCTCGGCGTCGAGGGCCTGGGGGGTCTGGCGGCGGTAGTCCATCGGGGTCTCGAGGGCACCGGACGCCGGGCGTCCGTCAATTATGGTATTCCGGTACTCTTTTACCGGTTTAGGCGGCCGGCGTCAATGATCGACGCGGTCATCCGCCGCACGGCCGTGGCGAAGAACCCCGCGTAGGCGAGCGCCCCCACCGTCCCGGCGGCGGTCGCCGCCAGCACGAGCGACCCGTTGCCGGCCAGGATCCCCGCCGCGAGGAGCGCAAGGGCCGCCACGTGCAGCCGGAAGTGCGCGCGCAGCGGCTGCTCGGCCGTGAGCGACGACGGCGTCGGCGGCCGATGCTTGCCCCGCGCCGCGTGCATCGACGCGAGGAACGGGACGATGCGCTGCAGGATGCCCAGCACGAACGACAGCAGCCAGCCCGCGATCAGCGTGGCCCCGAACAGGGTCGGCAGGCGCGGCCACGGGACGTCGAGCGCCAGCAGGAGCGCGAGCACGAGGCTCGCGACGAGCGCGCCCCAGGCGATCCGCGCCAGCCGGAAGCCGATCCCGAGCTCCCGGCGCAGCCCGCGGGACAGCGTCTCGCGCATCAGCTGCACGTGGAGGATCGCGGCGACCGCCCCGAACCCCGCCGCCGCGACGCCCAGCACGCCGGGCAGCACGCCGAGCGCGGCCGGCACCGAGAGCGCGAGCGCGCCGGTGGCGAGCGCGAACGACGCCCACGCGCGGTGCGCGGGAGGCGATTCGGCGAGCGCGAACATCGGCACCAGCACGTACGAGAGGCCCAGCGCGAGCATGCCCATGAACCCGTAGCCGGCGAGCGCGAGATGCAGCGCGACCATCGTCGCGCGGTCGACCGGCGCGCCGAGCGTGTAGGCGGCGACGACCGCGAGCGCGGTGGCGAGTGTCGCCGCGAGCGAAACCGCCGCGACCGCGCCGTGCGCGACGACGAGCGGCATCCCCTTCGCGCCGGACAGGTTGAGGGCGAACAGGACGACGAACACGACCAGCGCGAGCGCGACGGCGACGGCACCGACGCCCAGCAGCGCGGGCGACGGCAGCCCCATGCCGACGACGACCGCGGCCACGCCGGGGACGTACGTCCAGAATACCGCTGCGGCGAGCCCGGCGTGCGCGATCGGGCGCCGCGTCGCCACCGGGAAGAGCTGCAGGCTCGCGCCGATCGCGGTCATCGCGAGCACGCCGAGCGTCACCGCATGGAGCGCCGCGAGCGGCCAGCCCAGCCCGCCGGCGAACGCGGGCACCTGCCCGGCACCCGCCATCGCCGCGAGCCACGCGACGACGTGGAACGTCACCGCGGCGCCGAAGAACCGGAACGGTATCGACGGCGGAAGCAACCGGCTGCCCGCGCCTGCGAGGAAGGTCGCCGCCACGGCCATCACCGCGCCCGCTCGAGCCTCAGGCGCACTTCGCCCGGATCGGCGGCGACCGGCGTCGCGATCCATCCGCGCTCGGCGAGCTCCGGGTACAGGAACACCGGGTCGCGCTCGAGGTGCACCGTGAACGCGGTTTTCTCGGCGCCCCCGTCGATCATCGACAGGATCGCCACCATCGGCTCGGGGGGCTTCAACCCGCGGACGTCGAGGTGCGCGCCGTCCGCGGCCACCCATCGGCGCGAGGCGGCGCTCACGACGCGACCTTCGCCAGATCGCGCACGAGGCGCTGCGCCTCGACCGACGCGACCTGCCGCCGCCAGTTCGACTGCGTCACGGTGGTGCGCATCGGCGAGACCTGCTTCTGCACGGCCTTGCCGAGCTCGGCGAGCAGCCCGTCGTCGACGGCGCGGCCGACCCACGCGGCGGTGCCGGCCAGCCGGAACGGCCGCGAGTTCGTGCCGGTGAGCGCCACGTCGATCGCGGCGATGCGCCCGTCGTCGACGGCGAGGCGGACCGCCACGCCCGCGAGCGGGAAATCGATCGCGCCGCGCGCGCGCGCCTTGCGGTAGGCGCTCATGGCGCCGCGGGGCTGCGCGGGGACGGCCACCGCCACCACCAGTTCGCCCGGCTCCAGCGCCAGATGGGCCAGCCCGTCGTCGCGGTAGAGGTCCTCGAGCGCGATCGTCCGCGTGCCGCGCGGGCCCGCGAGCTCGACCGACGCGCCGCACGCGATGAGCGCGGGCGCGAGGTCCCCCTGGTACGCGGCATGGCAGCGCGTGCCGGTTGGCGCGACGTGGCAGGTGTCTCCGAGATGCTTGAGGCAATAGCCATTCGATTTCCGCCACCACTCGCTCTGGTTGTAGTAGACGCAGCGCGTGTCGACGCACAGGTTGCCGCCGACGGTCGCGACGCTGCGGTGGCCCGGGCCTGCGATCGACGCCGCGGCCGCCGAGACCGCCGGCAACGCCGCGGCCACGCCCGCATCCGACGCGAGGCGGGCGAGCGTGACGCCCGCGCCGATCCGCGCGCCCGCGGTGCGGATCTCGTACGCGTCGAAGCCCGGCACCCGCGACAGGTCGACGAGCACCGGCGGCGCGCCGATGCCGTCGCGCAGGTTCGGCACGAGGTCGGTGCCCCCGGCGATCGCGCGGGCCTCGGGTGTCGCGGCGAGCCATTCGATCGCCTGCGCGAGCGACGTCGGTCGCTTCAGCTCGAAAGCGGGCAGCCGTTCCATGTCAGTCCGCCTCCTGCGCCGCCGCCTTCGCGGTGCGGCGCACCCGTTCCGCGCGCCGCCGCGCGACGATCGCCTCGAGCACGCGGTCCGGGGACGCGGGCAACTCGTCGAGCCGCAGCCCGATCGCGTCCGCGATCGCGTTGGTGAGCGCGGGCAGGAACGCCGAGAGCGACCCCTCGCCCGCCTCCTTCGCACCGAACGGGCCGTTCGGATCGGGCGCCTCGACGATCGACGTGTCGATCGGCGGCGACTCGACGATCGTCGGCATCCGGTAGTCCAGCAGGTTCGCCCGCACGTGCAGGCCGTCGAGGTACTGCGTCTCCTCGCAGAGCGCCTGCCCCATGCCCATCCAGACCGAGCCCTGCACCTGCCCCTCGACGGCGAGCGGGTTGATCGCGCGTCCGCAGTCGTGGGCGACCCAGACCTGCACGACGCGCACCATCCCGGTGTCCTCGTCGACCTCGACCTCGACGACCTCCGCGGCGTACGAGAAACCCGCCGACGTCCCGACCGCCGCGCCCCGGAACGAGCCTCCCTGCGTCTCCGGCGGCGTCGACCACGTGCCCTTGACGGTGATCGTCCCGGCGTCGCGCAGCGCTTCGGTCACCACGTCGCGGTACCCGAGCTCCCGATCGGTGCCGGCCACGCGGCAGTGCTCGCCGTTCCACTCGACGTCGTCGGGGCTCACCTCGAGACGCCTGGCCGCCGCGGCGACCAGCACGCGCTTCATCTCGTCGGCGGCGCGTATGGCAGCGTTGCCGACCATGAACGACACGCGCGAACTGTACGATCCGTTGTCCTTCGGTGTCACGACGCTGTCGTTCGCGAACACGGTGAGCCTCGACATCGGCAGGCGCAGCACCTCGGCCACCGCCTGCGAGATCAGCGTCGAGCTGCCCTGCCCGATGTCGGAAGCCCCGGTGAGCACCGTGATGCCGCCGTCGAAGTCGAGCTTGAGGTTGATCACCGCGTGCGGCTCGCCGGTCCAGTGCACGGGCTTCGCCGATCCGGAGACGTAGTGCGAGCACGCCATGCCCAGGCCCCGCCCGCGCGGGAGCTTTCCCCTGCGCTCCCGCCAGCCCGACCGGCGCTCGACGATGTCGAGGCACTCGCCCAGACCGCACGAGTTCACCTGCAGGTCGTTGATCGTCCGGTGCGGAGCGTCGATCAGGTTCGCGCGGCGCACCGCGAACGGATCGAGCCCGAGCTCCCCGGCCATCGTGTCGAGCATCGTCTCGAACGCGTGACGCACGTCGACCGAGCCGTGGCCGCGCATCGCGCCGTTGGGCGGCGTGTTCGAGTAGACGCGGAAGCCGTGGTAGCGCGACGCCGGCACCCGGTAGATCGCGTGGAGGAGCGCGCCCGCGTAGAGGATCGTGACGAGCCCGTAGCCCGCGTAGGCGCCGCCGCGCTGCACGACCTCGGCCTCGATCGCCGTGATCGCGCCCGTCTTCGTCAGGCCGATCTTCATCCGCACGTCGGTCTCGGGCCGGCCGCGATGCGTGAGGAACGTCTCCTCGCGCGAGAGCTCGAGCCGCACCGTCCCGCCCGCCGCGCGCGCGAGCAATCCGGCGATGACCTCGAAGTTGAGCGTCTCGGTGCGGTGGCCGAAGCCGCCGCCGACGAACGGCTTGACGACGCGGATCGCCGACTCGTCGAGCTGCAGGCAGCGCGCGAGCGCCAGGTGCACGTAGTAGGGCACCTGCGTGACCGAGTGGAGCGTGAGCCGGCCGCGCTCGGCGTCCCAGTGGGCCACCGCCGCGTTCGGCTCCATCATCGCGTGGTTGACCTCGGCGTAGTGGAACGCGTGCTCGCGCACGAGATCCGCCTTCGCGAACCCGCCGTCGACGTCGCCGAAGGTCTGCTCGACCGCGCGCTCGAGGTTGCCTGGCTTGCCCTCGTGCAGCTGTACCGCGCCCTCGGCACGCGCCGACTTCGCGTCGAAGTACGCCGGCAGCGGCTCGAGATCGAGTTCGATCGCCGCGAGCGCGGCCTGCGCCGTCGCGGCGTCGTCGGCGGCGACGGCGGCCAGCGGCTCGCCGCAATAGCGGACGCGATCGCGGGCGAGCGGAAACTCGTTCTGGGCGATCGGGATCACGCCGTAGGGAATCGCGCAGTCCTCGCCAGTGACCACCGCGCGCACGCCGGGCATCGCGCGCGCGCGCGACGTGTCGACGCCGCGGATGCGCGCATGGGCGACGGGACTCCTCAGGATCGCGCCGACGAGCGCGCCGCGCGGCGCGAGGTCCGCCGTGTAGCGCGCGGCGCCGGTCACCTTCTCGACGCCGTCGACGAGCGGCTGCCGCACGCCGACCGACTTCGCCGGCGGCAGGCGCTTCGCTTCCGGGTTCATCGCCCGCCTCCCGCGGCAGCCGCGGCCTGCACCGCCTCGATGATCTTCACGTAGCCGGTGCAGCGGCACAGGTTGCCGCCGAGCGCTTCGCGGATCGTC
This sequence comes from Betaproteobacteria bacterium, assembly GCA_016704895.1. GTDB lineage: Bacteria > Pseudomonadota > Gammaproteobacteria > Burkholderiales > Casimicrobiaceae > VBCG01. The sequence continues at coordinate 200,472 of JADIZG010000072.1, read as the reverse complement.
GCCTCGTCCGGCGCCGGGTTCCCGCGCAGCAGCGCCTCGGCCGCCATGATCATCCCCGGCGTGCAGAAGCCGCACTGCGTGCCGAGCTTCTCGTGGAAGGCGGCCTGCAGCGCGCTCATGCGGCCGCCGGCCGCGAGCGCCTCGACGGTCTCGACGTGCGCGCCGTCGCAGCGCGCGGCGAGCGTCAGGCAGGAGAGCTGCGGCCTGCCGTCGACGATGACCGTGCAGGCGCCGCACTCGCCGCCGTCGCATCCGCGCTTGGTGCCGGTGAGGCCGAGCTGCTCGCGGAGCAGGTCGAGGAGCAGCGTCGAGTCGCCGACCGCCTCTTCGCGGAGCCGGCCGTTGACGACGAACGAGAGCACGCGCTTGGCCATCGGCTCATCACCCCTTCGGACGCAGGTCCCGGACCCGCACCGCCTTGCCCTGCGAGCGCGGGATCTCACCGGGCGCCTTGATCACGACGTCCGTCGTGATCCCGACGAGCGACTTGACGTGGTGCGCCACCCGGTGGGCGATCTCCGGATACGAGGACGCAGGCGCGTCGGGAGCGGCCTCGACCTCGATCGTCACGTGGTCCAGGCTGCCGTGCCTCTCGACGACGAGCTGGTAATGCGGTGCGATGCCGGGCAGGCCGACCAGCACCGCCTCGATCTGCGAAGGATACACGTTGACGCCGCGGATGATCAGCATGTCGTCGTTGCGGCCGGTCACCCGCAGGATGCGCCGGTGCGTGCGTCCGCAGGCGCAGGGCTCGCTCGTGAGGCGCGTGATGTCGCGCGTCCGGTAGCGCAGCATCGGCAGCGCCTCCTTCGTGAGCGTCGTGATCACCAGCTCGCCCACCGCGCCTTCGGGCAGCGGTGCGCCGCTGTCCGGGTCGATCACCTCGAACAGGAAGTGATCCTCCCAGCCGTGCTGGCCGGCCTGCTCCTGGCACTCGCACGCCACGCCCGGCCCCATGATCTCGGAGAGCCCGTAGATGTCGATCGCCTTCAGCCCCAGGCGCGCCTCGATCTCGCGCCGCATCCCCTCGCTCCACGGCTCCGCGCCGAAGAGGCCGACCTGGAGGCGTCCCTGCTTGCGCAGATCGACGCCCATCGACTCGGCGACCTCGGCGATCGCGAGCGCGTAGGACGGCGTCGCGCACAGCACGCGCGCCCCGAAGTCGACGATCAGCGCGATCTGGCGCTCGGTCGAGCCTCCGGACATCGGCACGACGACGCCGCCCAGCTTCTCGGCGCCGTAGTGCGCGCCCAGGCCGCCGGTGAACAGGCCGTAGCCGTAGGCGTTGTGGATGACGTCGCCGGGACGTGCGCCGGCGCACGCGAACGAACGCGCCATCAGGCCCGCCCACGTGTCGAGGTCGCGTGCCGTGTAGCCGACCACGGTCGCCTTGCCGGTGGTGCCCGACGACGCGTGCAGCCGCGCGAGCTCGCCGACCGGCCGCGCGAACAGGCCGAACGGATAGGTGTCCCGCAGATCGGTCTTGACCGTGAACGGGAGCCGCGCGACGTCGTCCAGCGTGCGGATGTCGTCGGGCTCGACGCCGGCCTTCCGCATGCGCTCGCGGTGCAGCGGCACGTTGCTCCACGCATTCGCGACCGTCACGCGCAGCCGCTCGAGCTGCAGCGCCATCAGGCGCTCGCGCGGCATCGTCTCGATCGCGGCGTCGCGGTATCCGGTCGTGCCGGCGCGCGCCACGCGGTCCGCCTCGGCGCTGGTCATCGCTCCCATCGTCGTCCTCCTCGGTCGGCGCCGTCGTCGCCGCGTCAGGCCCGCGTCCCGCGGACCGGCATGCGCGGGATCGCGAAGCCCTGGTTGTACGCGCCGCGCACGACAAGCGCGGTCTTGAACACCGCGCCGGCCAGGAGTCGCGAGCGCGCCGGCCAGTGCAGCGAGTCCCAGCACCCATCCTTCCGACGTCGACACGGCCGCCACGACGACGAGCACCAGCGGGGCGAAGGTTCCGGCCACCGCGAGCGCGAGGCCCGCGGGCGCGAGCGCCGCCGACGCGCGGGCGTTGCGCGCGATCGTCCGGCGGTAGGCGAGCCACGCGACGAGCCGCGCGACGAGCAGGAGGCCGAACAGCGCGATGCCGGTGCGCGTGCCCTGCGCGTGCCATGCGGCCGCGAGCCACCAGAGGCCCGCGCCCTCGGCGAGCGACGTGGCGACGATCAGCGCGGGCGTGGCGGCGGAACGCCAGGCGGGAATCCCCTTGGCGGCGTGAAGGATCCGGCCCTGCGAGTAGACGAACGCCAGCGCGGCGAGCGCGGCGAGCGCGCCCGCCGCCGAGGCGGCGGGGGACTCCGTCGCATGGAGCGCCGCGGCGACGAGGGCAAGCGCGCCGAGGACGAGTCCGGCGATCGCCTCGCGGCTCATCCACGACGTGCGCGGATTCCGGAACACGTTGATCGCCCGCAGCGGCCTGCCGATCTCGAGCCACACGGCGAGAAGGCCGACGCCGACGAGCGCGAGTCCGGCCAGGAGCGCGATCGAGGCGGGCACGCCCCTCGCGCCCGAGACGACGGAAACGATGACGAGACCGGCACCCGCGCCGCCCGCGACGAAGTTCGCCGCGGCCCGCAGGTCCCAGTGGCGCTGCACCCAGGGCGTCGGTCCGTAGCTCACGATTCCTCCCCCGGGCCGGCCTGGGAAGCGCCCCCCCGACGCGAGCGTCGTCCGCCTTCCCCCGGGGGGGAACGCGTCGTCGGGGCGGCCCGGCGCACGCTCATGCCAGATCCATCGCTTCTTCGACGAGGCGCGCGAGCGCCGGGATGCCGCCGGTCGGCAGCGCCTGGTCCCACAGGTAGTGGAAGCCCGGGCCGGTGCCGAGCTCCTCGTGCATCCGGAAGTGCTGGTTGCTCGCCAGCAGCTTCGACACGTTGCTGTCGGGATTGTCGAGGTCGCCGAACGTGAGCGCCTGCGCGATGCACGCGTTGACGCACGCGGGCGTCGCCTCGGGATCGACGCCCGGGGTCTTGCCGGTCGCGAGCCCCGCGTCGATGCGGTCGACGCAGAACGTGCACTTGGTCGCGACCGCGAGGCGATCCGGGTCGTGGCGCTTCGACTCGTGCGCGGCAGGCTTGCCGTAGGCGAAGGTCGCGCGCTGGGTCTTGTACCGGGCCTGGTAGGGACAGGCGACCGCGCAGTACGCGCATCCGATGCACAGGTCGTAGTCGATCGTGACGATGCCGTCGGGCCGCTTGCGCGTCGCCGTCGTCGGGCAGACGTGCATGCACGGCGGGTCCTCGCAGTGCTGGCAGCCGACCGGCACGAACGCGCGCTTGACGTCCGGGTACTCGCCGACCTCGATGTCGAGCACGCGCCGCCACTGCACGCCCGGCGGCGTCGCGTTCGCGTGCTTGCACGACGCGGTGCAGGTCTGGCATCCCACGCAACGCCGCAGGTCGGCGACCATCGCCCAGCGCGTCATCGCCGCTCCTTGCGCGGCCCGCCGATGCGCCTGAGCGACACGCGCACGACGTCGGCGCCCGAACCCGTCGCGTCGGTGAGCCCGAGCGACATCGTCGCGAGCGTGTTGAGGCTCGCGAGCCCGAAGTCCTTCGCGTAGGGCGTCGCCCAGTGGTCGAACTGGCCGATCGCGAGCAGCGTGTCGGGCCGGATGCCCTCGCGGATCACCGCGCTTCCGCGCGTCGACCGGTGGGGAGTCGCGAGCTCGATCTCGTCGCCGTCGGCGATGCCCAGCCTGCGCGCCGTCGCGCCGTTGACGATCACGCCGCGGTGGCCGGCGATGTTCTGCGCGACCTCCCGGATCATCTGCATCCCGACGTTGCCGCCCCACGCGTACTGCATGCTCCGCGCCGTGAGCATCCAGAACGGGAAGTCGGCCGGCTCGCCGCCCTGCTCGCGCAGCGCGTCGTCCCACACGCCCGGGAAGTCCTTCCAGGCGGGCAGCGCACGGTACTCCTCGAGCTGCTTGTCCCACCAGCGCATGTCGTGCTCGTGCAGCCTCGCGCCGAGCTCGGCGCCGACGCGCATGAGCCGCTCCTGGTAGGGGAGCTCGAAGCGCAGCTCCTGCTCGACCAGCGTCGGCAGCAGGTACCAGTCGAGCTGCGAGAAGGGGGTGGTCCTGAGGCCCTGCGCCTTCCACCAGTCGAGGCCGTGCAGCTCCTTGCCGTCGGTCAGCTCCGCGCTGGCCGCCCGGCACACCGCGTCCCAGATCGCGTCGCGCGAATGCGTGCGCGACGTGTCGAGCTCGACGCTCCATCCCGGACCCTTGAGCGGCACGCACGCGACGCCGCGGTTGATCGCCGCCACGTAGTCGCGCGTGAGCCCGCAGCGCTCGGCGAGCTCGCTCGCGACGTCGGTGAAGTCGCGCGCCTCGCCCTGCGTGGTCACGACCGGCTGGCGCAGCGCGAAGCCCTGGTGGTTCCAGAACTGCTCGACGAACTTGGTGCCGCCGATGCGGATCAGCTGCAGGCTCTCGAGGTCGACCGCGTCGGGCAGCAGTACGTCGGCAAAGTGGTTGGTCTCGTCGCGCGTGAACGCGAACGCGACGACGAACGGGAACCTCGCCATCTTCTGCTGGACGCTCGCCGTGTCCCAGAACGAGATCGCGGGATTGGTGCGGTAGACGAACCACACGTCGGGCGGCGTCACGCGCGGCAGGCCCTTCGGCGTCTCGTCGAGGAACATCCACGAGAAGTGCGTCGGCCCCAGCGCCTGGCTCCACGGCCCGTCGGCCGCGAGCGGGATCATCGTCTTGTACGCGTTGCGGATGTTGGGCTTCGGCGACCAGCGCTCCTTGTCGGTCGGGTTCATCGGGTACGCCATGAACCCGTCGGGGCCCGCCTTGACGCTCTTCAGCCGGTCGTTCTGCGGACGGTTGATGCGCACCGTCGTGCCGATCGTGCCGCCGGGCACCTCGAGCGCGCCGACGAGCGCGGCCAGCATCGTGCGCGCCCAGCAGCACTCGTAGCCGCCCCAGCCGTTGTTCACGGTCTTGCCGAGCGACACGGCGACCGGGCGGTACGGCAGCGTCACGCCGTCGATCTCGATCGTCTCGCCGATGCGCGCGTGGTCGAGGTACTCGTTCGCGATCCTGCGGATCCGCGCGGCCGGAACCTCGCACACGTTCTCGGCCCATTCGGGCGAGTACGGCTTCAGGTGATCCACCGTCAGCGTGAACGCGGTCGTTCCCGGAAGACGGCCCTCGGCGAGCACCGCGTCGTCCGGGCCGATCTCGATCGCGTCGGCCTCGAAGCGCCCTTCGAGCGCCTCGTCCATGCCGGGCGTGTCGAACGGCACCGCTTCGCCGCGCGCGCCGTCCCACACGAGCGGCTTCCTCGTCGCGCGGTCGCGCAGGTAGTAGCCGTTCGGGCCGACGAGGTAGGGCGAGGCGGTGCGCTTGGCGAGGAACGGCAGGTCGAGGCGCTCGCGCCGCGCCTCGTGGACGAGCACGTGCATCAGCGCGAACAGGAACGCGGCGTCGGTCTTCGGCTTGATCGGCACCCATTCGGCCGAGCACGCGCCCGTGATCGACAGGTGCGGCTCGACCTGCACGCGCTTCATCCCGCGCACGCGCGCGTTCGCGTGGCGCCAGACGCCGACGACGCCGCCCGACGCCTCGACGTTCGCGCCGCACGAGATCAGGTAGTCGGTGCGCGGCGTGTCGGGCGCGACGATGAACGCACGGTGCCAGAACTCGCCGTACAGGTGCTCGGAGTGGTAGCACTTGACGCCCTGCCCCGACCCGAAGCCCATGTCCATGGGGCCCCAGGCCGCGAGGAAGGCGGGGAAGGTGCCCATGTACGACTGCGGCGTGCCACCGCCGCCGAAGGTCGCGGCGACGCGCGGGTAGCCGGACTCGTCGAGGAGCCCTTCGGCGCGGATCGCGTTCAGCTTCGCCGCGATCAGCGTGAAAGCCTCCTCCCACGAGATCGGCACGAATCCCGGATCCTCGTCGCGCCCCTTGCGCGGGTTGGTCCGACGCATCGGGGTCAGCACGCGGTTCGGGTGGTAGGTCTTCTGCACCAGCCCGTAGGCCTTGACGCAGACCTTGCCGCCGCCCGGGTGGATCTCGGCGGCGCAGAAGTTCGGCTCGACCTCGGTCGCCACGCCGCCCTCCACCTTCACGGTGAGCAGGTCGGGCCCCGCGACGCACTGGTAGCAGTACGTCGGGATCCGCTTGACGGTCGACGTCGTCACGACGAAGCGCCTGATCAGGCGCCGGCGGGCGCGAGTCCCGCCTTCTGCGCCTTCGCGGCGAGGCGGGCCTCGGTCGACTTCCGGTCGACGACGAAGCGGTGGTGGCGGCCGCGGCAGATCAGGTCGACGCTGTCGCGCGCCGACACCTCGAGCGTCACCGCACGCCCCGCGATCGACGCGACGCTCACGGTGACCTCGACTTCCATGCCGAGGAGCGTCGCCGCGAGGTGGTCGATCTCGACGCGCGTCCCGACGGTGTCCTCGCCTTCGTCGAGGTGCGCGAGCAGCATCTCGCGCGCCGTCACCTCGATGTCGCGCACGAGCATCGGCGTCGCGTAGACGCGCGCCTTGTCGCCCATGAAGTCGATCGTGCGTTCGCGGTCGACGGTGAACGACCGCGTCACCGTCAGTCCTGGGGCCAGCGTTGCCTTCATGGGGAACTCCGTCACGGGCGTCACGACGGCGCGGAACCGGGGAAACCTCCCCCCGGCGACGCGCACCTCCTGGCCGGGGTCCGCGCGCGTCCGCCGCAACGCGTGCGGGGCGGATCGGGGCGCGGTTGAGGCCCTGCCGATTCCGGGCTATTCTGGTAACCGGATGCCGAAATTCATTTGATGCGCATCAACGGGAGCGAAGCCGGGAGCCGCATGGGCAGCGAAGGACGCAAGCGCAGGGCAGGCGGCGGGAAGACCGCTGCCCCGAAAGGGTCGGCGGTCGCGTCCCGGGCGCCGGTGCGCCGCCGCGGTCCGACCGACCGCGCCCGGACCGCGCCGCGGCAGGAGGCGCAACCGCCGATCGCGATCCGCCCGGCGCGACCGGGCGACCTCGCCGCCGTGACGGCCATCGACGCGCGCGTCACCGGCCTGGCGAAGGCCGCCTACTGGCGCGGCATCCTGCGCCGCTACGGCAACGGCGCCAGGGAGGGCCGCCACCTCCTCGTCGCCGAGGCGGGCGGCGAGGTCGTCGGCTTCATCATCGGCGAGGTGCGCGACTGGGAGTTCGGCTCGCCGCCCTGCGGCTGGGTGTTCGCGATCGACGTCCACCCCGACGCACGGCTCGCCGGCGTCGGGACGAAGCTGCTCGCCGCGATGGTCAAAGGCTTCAGGCGCGCGGGCGTCAGGACGATCCGGACGATCCTGGCGCGCGAGAACTCGCTCATCCTCTCGTTCTTCCGCAGCCAGGGGATGATGGCCGGCCCGTTCATTCCGCTCGAGATGGAGCTCGATTGAAGCTGCAGAAGAACACGCGCCTCGCGCTCTACAGCGTGCTGGAGTTCGCGGCCGCCCCGGGACGCCACGTCGCGGCCTTCGAGATCGCGGAAAAGTACGGCGTCTCGCCGCACCACCTCGCGAAGGTGCTGTCCGAGCTCGCGCGCGAGGGCATCGTCGAGTCCGTTCGCGGCGTCGGCGGCGGCTACCGGTTCACCGGCAACGCCCGGCGGCTCACGCTCTACGACGTGATCCGGCGCTTCGAGGAGCTCTCGCCGTCGGAAGCCGAGCGACGCGAGACCGGCGAGCGCACGCCCGCGGGCCGCGCGATCGCGACGGTGCTCTCCGAGATCGACGAGATCGCGCAGGCGACGTTCCGCTCGATCACGATCGCGACGATGCTGCGGATCATGGCAAGGCAGGACACGGCGGCGGGCGGCCGGAAGGCGAAGTGAAACGGGGGTCGGACCCTGCGCCGCAGGAACCGATCCCGGCGTCCGGCCCCGCCGTCACCACCCGAACTTCGCGCGCGCCGCGTCGCTCATCTTGTCCGGCGTCCACGGCGGATCGAACGTGAGCTCGACGTCCACCAGCGCGAGCGCGGGGAAGCGATCGCGCACCGCGTCGCGGACGGCGTCCCTCAGGTAGTCGCCGACCGGACAGGTCGGCGTCGTCATCGTCATCGTGACCATGACCTTGTCGCCGTCGATGTCGACCCCGTAGATCAGGCCCAGGTCGACGACGTTCATCCCCGCCTCCGGGTCCATCACCGTGGAGATCGCGGAGAGCACCGCGTCGTGGTCGGGGGTGTCGAGTGCATCCATGGGTTCGATTGCGCCTTCCAGACGAAACGCCGCGGCCGCGCGGAATCCGGGGACCGCCCCAGCGGGCGCCGCGAAGAACACATCGTACCCCGCGACGCATCGCGGCGTTCCGACGATGGCGCGCGGTGCCCGCCGGGACGATCATTCTGCGTGCGGCGTCGATTCGGCGGCCTTGACGCCGGTCAAGGGCGTCCGGCGCGTCGCGCTGCTTCCGGACAAATCGGCATTCGAGTACCATAATCGGCTGGCGCGATTGACGCCCGTCAAGGCCGGCCGCGCTGCCGCGACGCACAGTCGCCCGGTCGGCGACCGGACCCGCCGTCGCGACGCACAGGCGCGCAACCGCGCGAGGGAGAACGTCGATGCAGCTCGCAGGACGCAACGCGATCGTGACCGGCGCCGCCCGGGGCATCGGCGCGGCGGTCGCCCGTGCCTACGCGCGCGAGGGCGCGGGGGTGGCCGTCGTGGACCTCGACGAGGCCGCCGCCCGCGAGGTGGCGCAGTCGATCGTCGGATCGGGCGGCCGCGCCGTCGGCATCGCCTGCGACGTCGCCCGCCGCGACCGGGTCGACGCGATGGTCGCCGAGGCGACGCGCGCGCTCGGCCCGGTCGACATCCTGGTCAACAACGCCGGCGTGATCCGGCCGGCGATGCTGCACAAGATGACCGCCGAACAGTGGGAGACCGTGCTCGGCGTCCACCTCGGCGGCAGCTTCCACTGCCTGCAGGCGGTCGTCGCGGGCATGATGGAACGCCGCTGGGGCCGCATCGTCAACGTGACGTCGACCGCCGGCGTGCTCGGCACGATCGGCCAGATCAACTACAGCGCCGCGAAGGCGGGCATCCTCGGGCTCACGAAGTCCGCCGCGAGGGAGCTCGCGAAGCACGGCATCGTCGTCAACGCGATCGCGCCGGGCGCCGCCACGCCGATGACCGAGACGATCCGCACCGACGATCGCTTCAAGGACCGCTACCTCGAGAAGATCCCGATGGGCCGCTGGGCCGAGCCCGACGAGATCGCGCCGCTGTTCGTGTTCCTCGCCTCGGACGGCGCGAGCTACGTCACCGGTCAGGTGATCGCCGCCGACGGCGGCATGACGATAAGCTAGAGGCGCGGCGGCGCGTGCCGCCCGCCCACCAGGAGTTCCCGATGAACGCACCCGCCCGCCCCGCGACCAAGCCCGTCTTCAAGTGGGACGACCCGTTCCTGCTCGAGGCCCAGCTCTCCGAGGACGAGCGCATGGTGCGCGACACCGCGTACGCGTACTCGCAGGAGAAGCTCGCGCCGCGCATCCGCGACGCGTTTCGCCACGAGACCGTCGACGCGAGCGTGTTCCCCGAGATGGGGGCGCTGGGGCTCCTCGGACCGACGATTCCGGAAGCCTACGGCGGCGCGGGCCTCAACTACGTCTGCTACGGGCTGATCGCGCGCGAGGTCGAGCGGATCGACTCCGGCTACCGCTCGATGATGAGCGTGCAGAGCTCGCTCGTGATGTACCCGATCTACGCCTACGGCTCCGAGGAGCAGCGCAGGAAGTACCTGCCGAAGCTCGCGACCGGCGCGTCGATCGGCTGCTTCGGCCTCACCGAGCCCAACCACGGGTCGGATCCCGGATCGATGATCACGCGCGCGCGGAGCGTCGACGGCGGGTATCGCCTGACCGGCGCGAAGATGTGGATCTCGAACTCGCCGATCGCCGACGTGTTCGTCGTCTGGGCGAAGGACGACTCGGGCGAGATCCGCGGCTTCGTCCTCGAGAAGGGCATGAAGGGCCTGTCGGCGCCGAAGATCGAGGGCAAGTTCAGCCTGCGGGCGTCGGTCACCGGCGAGATCGTGATGGACGACGTCCCGGTCCCCGTCGCGAACCTGCTGCCCAACGTCAAGGGACTCAAGGGTCCGATGGGCTGCCTCAACAGCGCGCGCTACGGCATCGCGTGGGGCGTGCTGGGCGCCGCGGAGGACTGCTGGCACCGCGCGCGCCAGTACACGCTCGACCGCAAGCAGTTCGGCCGCCCGCTGGCGGCGAACCAGCTGATCCAGAAGAAGCTCGCCGACATGCAGACCGAGATCGCGCTCGCGATGCAGGGCTGCCTGCGGCTCGGCCGGATGAAGGACGAGGGCATCGCCGCGCCCGAGATCACGTCGATCGTCAAGCGCAATTCGTGCGGCAAGGCGCTCGACATCGCGCGGATGGCGCGCGACATGCACGGCGGCAACGGCATCGTCGACGAGTTCCACGTGATCCGCCACATGCTGAACCTCGAGACCGTCAACACCTACGAAGGCACGCACGACATCCACGCGCTGATCCTCGGCCGCGCGCAGACGGGCATCGCCGCGTTCTAGGGAATCGCTGCGTCACCCGCGGATGCGCGACGCGCCGGCTGCCCGCGCATCACGGGGGTGCCGCTGCTGCCCCGTTCGGTCGCGATCCGGTAGGATCTGCCGTCATGGGCCGATCCTACGATCGCCGGAACCTCGACGCGCCGGCAGCCGCGGGCGACGAAGTGCAGGCTCCGCTCGCCGGTTTCGCGATCGAGCGCGAGCACGCACTTGCCGCCTATCGCCCGGTCGGCTCGCATCGGATCCACGAACTGGCCGATGCGATAGGCCGGGCCATCGAGACCTGCCGCAGCGGAGGGCTCAGGGGCTGATCGTCGACCTCCGCGGCCTCGAGAACCTTCCGGCCACGACGTCCGTCGACCGCTTCCTGATGGTCGAGGAGTGGGCGGCGTTCGCTCACGGACAGGTCGCGATCGCGTTCGTCGTCGTCCAGCCGATCGTCTCCCCGCCGTCCTTCGTCAGGCGGGCTGCCGTGGAGTTCGGCCTTCCTGCGGAGATGTTCGCCGGCGAGCGCGAGGCGCGCGCCTGGCTTGCCGGGTTCCGCCGCCCCTGACGTCCGCGCTTGCGCGCGCGGCGCGGCCCCGCGTGGCCCCGCGCGTCAGGCGGCCCGCACCGCTTCGGAACGCGACGCCCGCGCCCGCTCGACGAGCTTCGCCCAACCGCCGTCGATCTCGGCCTGCAGCGTCGCGACGTCCGCGTCCGGCAGGCCGCGGTAGCGCCGCTGCAGCGCGAGGTAGTCGGACACCGGCCGCGTCTTCTCGGTCACGGACATCGTGTAGCGCGTGGCGTCCTCGATCTCGTAGAGCGGGAACGCGCCGCACTCGACCGCGTAGCGCGCGGCCGTGAGCCCCGCGTCGTCGGGCAGCCCCCAGCCGTCGAGGCAGGGAATCAGCACCGTGATGATGCGCGTGCCGCGGATGCCCTTCGCCTTCTCGACCTTGCGGACGAGGTCCTGCAGGTGGCTCGCGCTCGCGGTCGCCACGTAGGGGACGCCGTGCGCGGCCATGATCTCGGGGAGGTTCTTCTTGCGCGAGGTCTTGCCGGCGGGGGTCGAGCCGGTGCGCGCGAAGTGCGGCGTCGACGAGGACTTCTGCGCGCCGGTGTTCATGTAGCCCTCGTTGTCGAGGCAGAAGTAGAGGAAGTCCTCGTTGCGCTCGGCCGCCGACGACAGGCACTGGAAGCCGATGTCGTAGGTGCCGCCGTCGCCGGCGAGCACCAGCACCTGCGTGTCGCGCTTGCCCTGCGCGTCGAGCGCGCGGCGCAACCCGACGCGGCGGCGGCGCTCGACTCGAGCGTCGGCTGGTAGACGGGGATCTTGAGCGAGCTCATCGGCTGCGGGCCGGCGATGATCGCCATGCACGAGGGCGGGATCACCGCCATCGTGTCCGGACCCATCGTCGCGAGGATGTGCCGCACCGACAGTGCCTCGATGCAGCCGGGGCACGCCGCGTGGCCCGAGCAGAGCATCGGGTCGTCCTTCAGGTCGAACTTGATCATCGCGGTCACCTCACCCACACCGATTCGTTCTGCGGATCGCCCGCCCGGGCCTGCCGGACGAACTCGACGATCTTCCCGGGCGGGACGTTCACGCCGCCCACGCCCGCGAGCAGCCCGTGCACGCGCGGCGCCCCGGGCATGCCGTAGAGCGCGGCCTTGAGCTCCTGGTGCAGGATGCCGCCCGCCCCCGGCGAGTGGTTGCGGTCGAGCACCACGACGTCCCGCACGCCGGCGAGCGCCGCACGCAGCGCGGCGACCGGCAGCGGCCGGAACAGCCGCACCTTGACGAGCCCCACCGACTGCCCCGCGTCGCGCATCGCGTCGACCGCGTCGCGCGCCGTCCCGCACATGCTGCCCATCGTGACGACGACGGTGTCCGCGCCGTCGCAGCGGTAGCGCTCGACCACGCCCCACGCGCGGCCGACGCGCTCGTGCCACGCGCGGTCGGCTTCCGCGAGCAGCTGCGGCACGCGGTCCATCGCCTGCTGGATCGACTGGCGATGGCGGTAGAACATGTCCTGCGACACGACGTTCCCCCAGGATTCGACCCTGGCCGTGTCGAGCTTGTGCTCGGGCGCGAACGGCGGCAGGTACGCGTCGACGTCGGCCGGGTCGGGCACCTCGACCGGCTCCATCGCATGCGACACGTAGAAAGCGTCGAGGTTGACCATTGCCGGCACGAGCACGGTCTCGGCCACGCGGAACGCCTGGATCACGCTGTCGAGCGCCTCCTGCGCGGTCTCGACGTAGAGCTGGATCCAGCCGGTGTCGCGCTGCGCGAGGCTGTCGGTCTGGTCGGGCCAGAACGCCCAGGGCGAGGCGACGGTCCGGTTGATGTTCGCCATCACGATCGGCGCGCGCGCACCGCTCGCGTAGTGCAGCAGCTCGTGCATCAGCAGCAGGCCCTGCGAGGCGGTCGCGGTGAACACGCGCACGCCCGCCAGCGACGCCGGGATGCAGGCCGACATCACCGAGTGCTCGGACTCGGGCGTGATGATCTCGGCGTCGAAGTCGCCGTCGGCCTGGAACTCGGTCAGCTGCTCCAGCACCGGCGTCTGCGGCGTGATCGGATACAACGGGCACACCTTCGGCCGCGCGAGGCGTGCGCCCCATGCGACCGCCTGGTTGCCGGTGAGGAGCATCGTGCGCGCGCCGCCGGGGCGCGTGCCCGCGACGTCGGCTGCCTGCGTATCGGTCGTCGCGTGGCTCATCGCGCCTCCTCCACCATGTCCATCGATCCGGTCGGGCACTCCTTCACGCACAGCCCGCAGCCCTTGCAGTAGTCGCCGAGCACCCGGTAGCCGCCGTCGGCGCGCTCGAGCGCGAGGTCGGGGCAGACGACGACGCAGTTGTCGCAGTGGATGCAGGTGCCGCACGAGAAGCAGCGCGTCGTCTCGGCGAGCGCCTGCTCGACGTCGAGGCCGAGCTGCACCTCGTCGCCCGAGCCCAGCCGCTCGGCCGCGTCCAGCCGGCGCGCCGCCGCGCGCGCGAGCTTCGGATGGTAGTGGGTCGCGATCGCCGCGAGCGGCACGATCCGTCGCGCGCCGTCGCGAGCGGCGTGACGGTGTGCCGCGATCCGTTCCCGGGCGGCTCGCCCGCCCGTTCGCGCAACGCTCGGTCGATCGCGAGCGCGGCCCGCTTGCCCTGCCCGATCGCGTCGGTCACGTACCGCGCCATGCTGGCGACGTCGCCCCCCGCCCAGGTGCCGTCGACGCCGGTCGCCTGCGACGCGTCCACCGCCACGAGCGCGCCTTCCCGGGGGTAGGCATCGCCGAGCGCCGCGAGGTCCGGATCCTGTCCGATCGACGTGACGATGGCGTCGGCGGACAGCGCGAACTCGCTCCCCTCGACGGGCGCCACCGCGAACTGTCCGCGTCGCGCGCCCGGCTCGAACCGCACGCGCGTGCACTCGATGCGCAGCGCACCGCCTTCCTCGCGGGCGCGGACCAGCATCGCTCCGTCGACGAGCGCGATGCCTTCCTCGAGCGCCTCGTCGACCTCCTCGTGCTGCGCGGGCATCTGCGCCCGGTTCTCGAGCGCGAGGATCGTCACGTCGTGGCCGGCACGACGCGCGCTGCGGGCGGCGTCGAGCGCCGCGCTGCCGCCCCCGATGACGAGGAGGCGCTTTCCGAGCGCCGGCGGCGAGCCCGCGTTCGCGGCCGCGAGCCACGCGGCGCCGTCCACGACCCACGGCTTGCCGTAGTCGAGCGCGGGCAGCCGCTTCTGCTTCTGAGCGCCGGTGGCGACGTAGACCGCATCGTGGGTCGCGCGCAGCGCCTCCCAGGCCTCGGGAGTCGCCGGCTTCTCGCCGTACCGCACGTCGACGCCCATCGCGACGATGCGCGCGATCTCGGCGTCGAGCACGTCGCGCCCGAGCCGGTACGACGGAATGCCGTGGCGCATCAGCCCGCCGAGTTCGCTGCGCGCCTCGACGAGCGTCACCCGGTATCCCATCCGGCGCAGCTGGAAGGCCGCCGAGAGCCCCGACGGCCCGCCTCCGACGATCGCGACCCGCTCGCGCCGCTCGACCGCCGCGGCCTCGAACGCCCAGCCGCGCGCGATCGCGAGATCGCCGACGAAGCGCTCGAGCTTGCAGATCGACAGCGCCTCGTCATGGCCGGCGCGGTTGCAGGCGGTCTCGCAGGGGTGGTGGCAGATGCGTCCGGCGATCGCGGGGAACGGGTTGTGGCGGGTGAGCACGTCCCACGCACCGCGGAAGTCGCGCTCGCGCGCGAGCCCGATCCACTCGGCGATGTCGCCGTTGACCGGGCAGGCCTGATGGCAGGGCGACGGCGCCTGGACGTGGCGCGGCAGCGCCGCACGCCAGGTCCCGGTGCGAATCGCCTCGGTCGAGCCGGTGGTCCAGATCGGAGGAACCGGGGTTGTCGTCGCGCTCATGCCGCGACCTCCTCGGCCAGCAGCGCGTCCACCGTGCGGTAGCCGTCCCCGCAGGCGGCGAGATTCTCTGCCGTGAGCTTGGGCGAGCGCTCGGCGAGCGTGCGCTCGAGCGCGGCGAGCGGCGGCATGCCGATCGCCCGCGCGAACGCGCCGAGCAGCGCGGAATTGACGATGCGCCCCAGTCCCGCGCGGCGCGAGATCGCGATCGCGTCGACCGGGATCACGCGATGGCCGGGCAGCGCGCGCGCGAAGTCGTCGGCCGGGCGTCCCGAGTTCACGACGATCAGCGTGCGCTCGTGCGCGGCGGCGAGGAGCCGCCCCTCGAGCAGCGTCGCGTCGAAGCAGAGGATCGCGTCGGCGCGCTCGATGTCGCAGCGCACGCGCACCGGCCTGTCGTCGACGCGGATGTACGAGGAGACCGGCGTGCCGCGCCGCGCCCCGCCGTAGCTCGCGAAGCTCTGCACGTGGCGCCCCTCGGCGAAGAACGTCGCGGCCAGCAGGTTGCCCGCCGTCTGCGCGCCCTGCCCGCCTCGGCCCTGGATGATGATCTCGAGCACCGTTTCCTCCTCGTGCGCCGGACGCCGGCCGGCTCTCCGCGACCCCGGGGCCGCGACCCGCCCTCGTCGCGGCGGCGCCGCGGACGGCGCGCCGGCCCGGAGGGCGGCTCGCCGTGGAATCTAGGCCGGGGCTTGGCATTCGTCAAATCAATTGGCAGAATCATGCCCATTCGCCATGTGCATGCCATGAACTTCCGCCGGCTCGACCTCAACCTGCTGCGCGTGCTCGCGGCGATCCACGCCAGCGGCTCCGTCACCGCGGCCGGTCGCCAGCTCGCGCTGTCGCAGCCCGCGGTGAGCCACGCGCTCGCGCGCCTGCGCGAGTTCTTCGGCGACGCGCTCTTCGTGCGATCGCCGTCGGGCCTGCATCCGACGCGACTGGCCGCGCGGATCGTTCCGGAGGTCAGCGCGCACCTGCGCGCGCTCGAGGCCGCGCTGGCCGAGGCCGGCGCGTTCGATCCGGCCTCCGACCGCGTGCACTGGCGGCTGTCGATGTCGGACCTGGGCGAGATCCTGTTCCTGCCGCCGCTCGCCGCCGCGCTGCGCCGCGAGGCGCCGCACGCGCGGCTCGACAACGTCGGCGTGCCGGTGCACGCGGTGAGCGCGGCGCTCGAGTCGCGCGACGTCGACCTCGCGATCGGCATCCTCGCGACGACGCACCGCGGCGTCGTCGGCGAGACGCTGTTCCACGAGCGCTACGTCGCGGTCACCGCCCGCGACTGGCGTCCGCCCGTCGGCGCGGCGGGCGACACGCTCACCGCGAGGCAGCTCGCCGCGTCGCCGCTCGCCGTCGCCTCGCCCACCGCCACCTACCACGAGAGCGTGCAGCGCATGCTCGACACGCTGAAGCTTTCCGAGCGCACCGTCGTGCACGCGCGCCACTACGCGGCGCTGCCCGAGCTCGTCACGACCACCGACCTGCTCGCGATCGTGCCGCAGAGCTACGCGCACGCGATGGCGGCGCGATGGCCGGTGCGCGTGCGGGCGCTTCCCGGAGACGCGCCGCAGTACGACGTGCAGATGGTGTGGCATGCGACCGCGGAGCGGGAGCCCGCGCACCTGTGGCTGCGCGCGCTGGTGCGGCGGCTGTTCGCGCGGGCGGCGGTCCGCCGCGATCGTGGCGGCGATCCCGGGGTCGTCCCCGGAAGCGCGTCGGCGGAGCGACTCGCCGGCAGGCGGCATTTGCGGTAGCGTCGACGTTCCGGGCCGCAGCGGGCGCCCGGCATCCTCGGGGAGGTCCGCGATGGCACTCGATCCGGTACTCGGCTGGGCATTCGTCGGCGTCGGCGCCGTGGCGGGCGCCGCGGCCGCACTGGTTGCACGCCGTTCCGTGCGCCTCTCGACGGCCGGCGGCAAGGCCGACGGCACGGTCGTCGGCAACGAGATACTCGTCCCGACCGGCCAGCGCGGCACCCCGCGCACCTACCACCTCCCGGTCGTCGCGTACACGACGCCGCGCGGCGAGAAGATCCGGTTCACGTCGCGCGTCGGCAGAGGCCAGCCGCTGCCGAACGGAACGCCGGTGCGCGTCCTGTTCGATCCGGACCATCCCGAGGACGCCGAGATCGCGACGTTCGCGCGCCTGTGGCTCATGCCGACGGTGCTGGTGGTTCTGGGCTTGCCGTTCCTGCTCGCTGGTCTGTTCGGGCTGCGCTGACGGCCGCGCGAGGAACCCGAGTCCGACCACGAGGCTCGGCATTCCGCGCGGGTTTCTGGCAGGATTCGCCTGCGGGCGAAGGGTTGGTTGCCGCAAGGGCGGCATCCCCGTTCCCGCACCCTGTCCACCAGCGAGGACGTCCATGGGCAACCGCGACAAGCAGCGCAAGGAACCGAAGAAGCCGAAGCAGCCGAAGAAGCCGTAGCAGGCGCACCCGGCGTCGGTCCGGCACGCCACTTCGCGGCGCCGGCCGGCGCCGCGCGCGTCGGGAAGACACGAAGCGTCCGGCAGGGCGGCACCCCCGCACCCTTGCCGCAGCCCGCCCCGCCGCCCGCTCCGGCATGACCCTCGACTACCAGACGATCAAGCACGTCCACCTGTCCGCCGCGGGCCTCTCGCTCGCGCTGTTCGTGCTGCGCGGCGCGTGGCGCACGGTGTCGCCGGAGAGGCTCGCCGCACGGTGGGTGCGCGTCGTGCCGCACGTGATCGACACGGTGCTGCTCGTTTCCGCGCTGTGGCTCGCCTGGCAGGTCGGCAGCGGCGCGGCGCCCTGGATCACCGCGAAGGTCGTCGCGCTCCTCGCCTACATCGTGCTGGGCTCGTTCGCGCTGAAGCGCGGACGCACGCCCGGCATCCGGGCCGCGGCGTTCTTCGCTGCGCTGGCGACGTTCGGCTACATCGTGTCGGTCGCGATCGCCAAGTCCCCCTGGGGCGCGCTCGCGCGCCTTTGACTCCCGCAGGAAAGCTTGCCATGACGAACCCGATGCTCCCCGGCGGCGACGCCGCCACGTTCGACGATCCCCTCGCGATGCTCTCCGCCTGCCATCTGCGCATCCGCAAGCAGCTCGCGACGCTCGCGCGCCTCGAGCACCACCTGCCCGAGCACGGGCACGACGACGACGCCCGCGCCGCCGCGCGCGCGATCCTGCGCTACTTCGACACCGCGGCGGTCCACCACCACGAGGACGAGGAGGCGAGCCTGCTGCCGCGCCTCGTCGCGCGGGTGACCGAGGCGCGCGCGCTCGCCGATCGGCTGATGCAGGAGCACGGCGAGCTGGCGGAGCGCTGGCGCAGGCTGCGGCCGCTGCTCTCCGGCATCGCGGCCGGACAGCGGGCCGTGCTGCCGCCGAAGCTCGTCCACGAGATCGCGGCGGCCTACCACGCGCACATCGAGCTCGAGGAATCCGAGCTGATCCCGCTCGCCCGCGAAGCCCTTCCCGCCGACGAGGTCGCGACGATCGGCCGCGAGATGGCGGAGCGGCGAGGCGTCGCGGTGGCGGCATAGCGGCCCGCGTCGGTCCCGGCGGCGTGTTTGCGCCGCAAGAGTGACGCAGGACGGGCAACCCCGGCATAATGCCGCCGGCCCGCGCCGGAACGCGCGGGGAGGACCGGAGGCGCCGGGCCGGGAACCCCCGGGGGGGCGTGCCCGCGATTCCGCACCGGCGCACCCGTCGATGCCGCTCGTCCCGCGTCCGGCGACCGTCGCCGTGCACGTCCGCGTCACCTATCCGGAGGGCAGCATCGCATGGAACCCCTTGCATGGATCGCGATTGCGATCTTCGCGGTCTCGATCCTCGCGGTCATCACCAACGTCGTCGACGCCACGATCGCCGCGCTGATCGGCGTGCTCGCGATGGTGTGGATCGGCGTGATGACCGAGACCGACGCGTTCGGGCTGGTCGACTGGAACGTGATGGCGATCCTCGTCAGCGTCTGGGTGATCGCGAGCTACTTCGGCAAGTCGGGCGTGCCGAGCTGGCTGTCGGTCCAGGCGCTGAAGATCTCGGGCGGGCGTCCCGGGCTGCTCGTCATGATCCTGTCGGTCCTCGCCGGCACGATCTCGATGTTCGTCGACAACGTCGTCGTCATCCTGATGATGGCGCCGGTCGCGCTGCCGCTCGCACGCGCGCTCAAGCTGCAGGTGACGCCGCTCGTCCTGATGATCGGGTTCTCGGCGAATTTCATGGGGTCGGCCATGCTGCTGGGCGACCTGCCGCCGCAGATGCTGCACAGCGTCTCGGGCGTCGAATTCATGGACTTCTTCTGGCACCGGGGACGTCCGTCGTCGTTCCCGATCCTCGTCGTGACCTTCGTGATCACGCTCGCCGCGATGTATGCGTACGGGTTTCGCGGCCACAAGCGCATCGCCATCGACGTCGAGAAGCTCGGCATCGAGACGAAGATTCCGAACCCGCTGTTCGCCACCGTCGTCGTCGGCTGGTTCCTCGCGACCGTGTTCGCGATGGCGTTCCGCGAGGTGCTGGGCGTCAAGCTCGGGTTCATCGCGATGACCGGAGCAATCACGCTCGTCCTCGCCCTCGAGATCCTCGGCAAGCGCGTAAACGCCCCGGACTTCGAGGAGATCCTGGGCGAGCTCGACTGGCGTGCGATCTTCTTCTACATCGCGCTGTTCGCGCTCGTCGGCGGCCTCGAGAAGATGCACGTGCTGAACCTGCTCTCGGACGCGCTCAAGCCGCTGTTCGCGCAGAGCTACGTCCTCGGCGCGACGCTGCTCTACTGGGCCACCGTGCCGATCGTCGGCATCGTCGAGCACGACGCCTACATCCTGACGTTCCTCTACACGATCCGCGACCTCGAGGCCGAGGGCATCGCGCCGTGGCCGCTGTACTGGATGCTGTTGTGGTCCGGGACGCTCGGCAGCAACCTGACGGTGGCGGGCGCGCCGGCACTGTTCGCGGCGCTCAACATCTGCCAGCGCGAGGAGGACCGCAAGGTGTCGCTGCGCGAGTTCCTCTCCTGGAGCGTGCCGTTCACGCTGGTCGCGGCGGGTGTCTGCTACGTGATCGGCATGCTGGTCTGGGTGCTCCCCTACGCGCGCTGACCGCGGCGAATCGAGGAATCGACATGTACAAGCACATATTGCTCCCCACCGACGGCTCGCCGCTCTCCGCCCGCGCGGTCGCGTCGGGGATCGCGCTTGCCCGTGCCACGGGCGCGAGCGTCACCGCGCTGTACGTCGCGCCGCCGCCGACGCCCGTCGTCTTCAGGCGCAGGCTCCCGATCGGCTACGCGACCACCGAGCAGCACGCCGACATGATCGAGCACGAGGCCGCGAAGGCGCTCGGCGCCGTCGAGAAGGCGGCGAAGGCGGCCGGCGTGACGGTTCGCCTCGAGAAGGTGCTCGGCGACTTCCCGGCCGACGCGATCCTCGCGACCGCGAAGCGGCGCAAGTGCGACCTGATCGTGATGGCGTCGCACGGGCGCAGCGGGCTCAAGGCCGTGCTGCTGGGCAGCGAGACCCAGAAGGTGCTCGCGCACGCGGGCGTGCCGGTGCTCGTCCACCGCTAGCCGCGCTCAGGCGCGCAATCGCGTCGCGCCCACCCTCCGCTCACGATCCGGGCTGCCTCCGCGCGCCGGGGGCGTCGGCGGGACCGCGCCCCGTCAGCCCGCCGGGGCGCCGACGAGGTCGCGTGCCATCCGCTCGCGCATCGCCGCCGGAATCGGCACCGAGCGGCGCGACTCGAGCGACGCGAGCACGAGCGTCAGCGTCGCGCGCACGCGCACCTCGTCGCCCGAGCGCGCGGTGACGGCGATCCGCAGCGAGGCTGTGCCGAGGTGCTCGACCTCGAGCATGAACGCGAGGTGATCGCCGATCCTCGAGGGCGTGAGAAAGTCGCACTCGACGCGCCCCATCGGCACGCCGAGCCGGTCGTCCCGGTGCAGGTCGGAGAAGCGGATGCCGAGCCTGCGGTCGAACCAGTCCTCCACCAGCTCGTTCATCAGCACGAAGTACTGCGGGTAGAAGACGATCCCCGCGGGGTCGCAGTGGTGGAACCGGATCTGCTTGTCGCTGACGAATGCCATCGTCCCTCCCGAATCACGTCAGCCGGTCGACGAACCGGACGAGCGCCTCCAGCACGGCATCGGGCTGGTCGCGGTGCGGCGAATGGCGGCAGTCGGCGAGCCGCACCCGTTCGACGTCGGGCGCGAGCCGCTCGATGCGCTCGATCTGGTCAAACGTCCCGTACTCGTCGTCCTCGCCCTGGATCGCGAGGATCGGGCAGCGCACGTCGCGCACGAGATCCTCGATGTTCCAGTCGCGGAAGTCCGGGTGCAGCCAGATGTCGTTCCATCCGGTGAACGCTCCGTCGACGTCGTCGTGGTAGCGCGCGAGCTTCGCGCGCAGATCGGTCGTGCGCCAGGCGACCTTCGCGGCGGAGATGCTGGCGACCGAGACGTCCTCGACGACCACGTGCGGCGCCATCAGCGCGAGTCCGGCGACCGGCCGGCCCGCCGCGGCCGCATGGATCAGCGCGATCGATGCGCCGTCGCTGTGCCCGAGGAGGATCGGCCGCTCGATCCCGCACGCGTCGAGGAGCCGCGGCAGCACGACGAGCGCCTCGTCGTGCATGTAGCGCACCCCGTAGGGCAGCTTCGCCGGCGACGAGCGCCCGTAGCCCGCTCGCGAGTAGGCGAGGACGTTCCGGTTGGCCGCGTGCGCCACCCGGTGCGGGAAGTCCTTCCACATGGAAACGGACCCCAGCCCCTCGTGCAGCATCACGATCGGCGCGCCGGACGCGCGCCCGACGTCGATCCGCTCGACCTCGAGACGCGCCCCGCCGACGTCGACGAACGGCATGGGCGGGCTACACGCCCAGGTAGGCGTGCAGCGCGGCGGGGTCCGCTCGCGCGGTCGCGCTGTCGCACTCGTAGGCGACCTGCCCCTTGACGAGCACCACGTTGCGGTCGGTGAGCGCGGTCACGTGCGCGTAGTTCTTGTCGACGATCACGGTCGCGATGCCGCTGCCGCGGATCTCGCGCACGATGCGCCAGATCTCCCTGGCGATCAGCGGCGCGAGGCCCTCGGTCGCCTCGTCGAGGATCAGGAGCGACGGGTTGGTGAGCAGCGCGCGGCCGATCGTGAGCATCTGCTGCTCGCCGCCCGAGAGCTGCGCTCCGCCGTGCGTGAGCCGCTCGGAGAGTCGCGGGAACGTCTCGAGCACGCGATCGTAGGTCCAGTCGCAGCGCCCGTCGGGCGCGGGACGCGCGGCCATCTGCAGGTTCTCGCGCACCGACAGGTTCGGGAAGATGCCGCGCCCCTCCGGCACGTACGCGATGCCCTGGCGCGTGATCCGGAACGTCGGCCAGCCCGTCGCGTCGTATCCGCGCACGCGGACGACCCCGCTGCGCGGCGGCACGATGCCGAGCATGCTCTTGATGAGCGTCGTCTTGCCCATGCCGTTGCGGCCCATGAGGCCGACCGCCTCGCCCGCGCGCACGGCGAAGTCGATCCCGTGCAGCACGTGGCTCGCGCCGTAGTAGGTGTGAAGCTCGTGTACCTCGAGCAGGACGTCAGCCATGCTCGTCCTCGTGACCGAGGTAGGCGCGCTGCACGTTGGCGCTCGCGCGGATCTGCGCCGGGGGCCCCGACTCCAGCACCTGGCCGTTCACCATCACCGTGATCACGTCGGCGAGCGCGAACACGGCGTCCATGTCGTGCTCGACCAGCAGGATCGCGTGGCCGGACGCGAGCCGCTTCAGCAGCCCGACCATGCGCGTCGACTCCTCGGGTCCCATGCCGGCCAGCGGCTCGTCGAGCAGGAGCACCTCGGGCTCCGTCGCGAGCACCATCGCGATCTCGAGCTGCCGCTGCTCGCCGTGCGACAGGGCGCCCGCCTGGCGCTCGACGTGCTCGTGCAGTCCCGCGAGCTCGAGGCCCCTGAGCGCCCGGTCGCGGGAGACCGGGTCGCGCGACGCGTCGGTGGCGAGCGCGAACGGCCGCGGATCGCGCGACTGCGCCGCGAGCCGCGCGTTCTCGAACACCGTGAACGCCGGGAAGATGTTGGTCTTCTGGTAGCTCCGGCCGATCCCCAGCCGCGAGCGGCGGTCGGGCGGCATCGCCGCGATCTCGGTTCCCTTGAACCGGATGCTGCCGGACGTCGGCTTCAGGTCGCCGGACAGCAGGTTGATCAGCGTCGACTTGCCCGCGCCGTTGGGCCCCAGCAGCGCGTGCAGCTGGCCGCGCTCGAGGGCGAGCGCGACGCTGTCGCAGGCGGTGAGCCCGCCGAAGCGCCGCGTGAGGCCGCGCGCGTCGAGGACCGGCTCAGCCATCGCGCGTCCCGCCGAACAGGCTGCGGCGTATGCGCCGGACGAGGTGACCGAGCCCGCCGGGCATGAACAGCACGATCAGCACGATCGCGGCGCCGAGGAAGAGCTGCCAGTGCCTGGTGACCGAGCTGAAGAACTCGTGCAGCATCGTGAGCGCGAACGCGCCGACGATCGGGCCGTAGGGCGTGCCCGCGCCGCCGAGGATCACCATCAGCAGCACGTTGCCCGACTGGTGCCACGACAGGATCTCGGGATTGACGAATCCCGATTGCGCCGCGAGCAGGTAGCCCGCGAGGCCCGCGAGCGCGCCGGCCAGCGTGAACGCGGCGAGCTTGTACGCGGTGACCGGGTAGCCGAGTGCGCGCATCCGCTGCTCGTTCGCCTTGATCCCCTGGAGCGCGCGGCCGAACGGCGAGCGCAGCACCATCTGGAGGAAGGCGAACACCAGCACGAGCACGGCGAGCACGACGTAGTAGATCTGGTTGGGCTTGTCGAGGTCGAACGGCGTGAAGCCGAGGATGCTGGCGTCCGGCTTCAGGTTGACGTATCGCCCGTCGGATCCGCCGCCGAAGTCCGTGTCGTGGAACACGAAGTAGAACATCTGCGCGAACGCCAGCGTCACCATGATGAAGTAGATGCCGCGGGTGCGCAGGACGAAGATCCCGACGACGAGCGCACAAAGCGCCGCGGCGACGATCGCGATCCCGAGCGAGGACCAGAGCCCCGCCGCGGCCGCCTTCGGAGACAGGAGCGCGAGCGCGTACGCGCCGACGCCGAAGAACGCCGCGTGGCCGAAGCTCACGAGGCCGGTCCATCCGACCAGGAGGTCGAGCGACAGCGCGAAGATCGCCATGATCATGATCTTCGTCGTGAGCTCGACGTAGAACGTCGCGCCCGAGAGCGGGAACGCGGCGATCAGCGCGAGCGTGCAGAGCGGGGCGATCAGGTGCCGGGGCATCGCATCGGGTTCCGCCGCGTCAGGCGCGCCGGAACAGCCCCTCGGGTCGCCACAGCAGGATCGCCGCCATCAGCACGTAGACGGCGACGCCCGCGTACGCCGGGACCAGCACCTTGCCGAACGTGTCGACCAGGCCGATCAGCAGCGACGCGGCGAGCGCGCCCCACACCGATCCGATGCCGCCGATCACGACGACGACGAAGCAGATGATCAGCACGTGCTGGCCCATGCCCGGATAGACCGACGACACCGGCGCGGCGAGCATGCCGGCGAACGCCGCGAGCGCCACGCCCATCGCGAACACGAGCCGGAACACCAGGTTCACGTTGATGCCCAGCACGCCGACCATCTCGCGGTTCGACGCGCCGGCCCGGATCATCATGCCGAGCCGCGTGCGCTGGATCAGCAGGTACATGCCGCCCGCGATGGCGAGGCACACGGCCGACATCACCAGCCTGTAGACCGGGTAGGTCATCGTGTCGCCGAGCGCGATCGAGCCGGCGAACACCGGCGGGATCGTCACGCCGTGCACGTCGTTGCCGACGATCAGGCTGCGCAGCTCCTCGAAGATCAGGATGAGCCCGTAGGTCAGCAGCACCTGCTCCAGGTGGTCGCGCTTGTACAGGTGCGAGAACAGCGCCCACTCGAGGAAGAGCCCGAGGACCACCGAGAGCACGATTCCCAGCACCATCGCGACCGCGAGGCTCCCCGGTCATGGACGACAGCGAGAACGCCATGTAGGCGCCGATCATGTAGAAGCTGCCGTGCGCGAGGTTGATGATCCCCATGATCCCGAAGATCAGCGTGAGCCCGCTCGCGACCAGGAAGAGCAGGAGTCCGTACTGGACCGCGTTCAGCAGCTGGATGAGCGCGAATTCCATGGATCAGGAGACAGGAGCCGGTTGACGGTTGACAGTGGCGTCGCGACGACGCGCGGCGGCGATGGCGCGCGCCTGCGCGCGTCGACAGCCCGGAAGCCCCCTACGCCGGCGGTAACGCACGACAGCCTCAGCGCCGGGGACGCCGCGATTGTTGCCTGTCCGCGGCCCGAAAACAACCGGGGCGCGGACGGCTCGCCGCCGCCGCGCCCCGGGCCCGTCTCGACCCGCCGGCCGCGATCGCTCGCGGCCACCAGGATCAGGAGTCGACGCCGACGCTACCGACTCCCGTCAACTGACTCCCGACTCCCGAATCACATCTTGCAGCCGGTCGCCGGATCCTCGTAGGCCTTGATCGCGACGCCGATCGCCTTGTTCTTGCCGCCCTCGACGCGCCGCAGGTAGTAGTCCTGGATCGGGTTGTTGGCCCTCGACAGCGCGAACGGGCCGCGCGGGCTGTCGACCTTCGCGGTCTGCATCGCCTTGATCAGCGCGTCGCGCTTCTTCATGTCGCCGCCGACCGCCTTCGTGCCCGCCGCGAGGAGCTGTCCCGTGTCGTAGCCCTGCATCGCGTAGACGTCCGGCTCGATCGTGTAGGCCTTCTTGTACGCCGCGCGGAACGCGTTGTTCTTCGGGTTGTCGAGCTCGTCGGCGTAGTGCAGCGTCGTGAGGAGCCCCTCGGCGGAAGCTCCCTGCGCCTGCAGCGTGCCGTCGGTGAGGAAGCCGGCCCCGTACAGCGGGATCGACTTGCGCAGGCCCGCCGCGTCGTAGTCCTTGACGAACTTGACCGCGCCGCCCCCCGCGAAGAACACGTAGACCGCGTCGGGCTTGAGCGACGCGATCTCCGTCAGCAGCGGCTGGAACTCGACGGTGGGGAAGGGAAGCGTCAGCTCCTTCACCACCTTGCCGCCGGCCTTCTCGAACGACTGCTTGAAGCCGGACACCGACTGGTCGCCGGCCGCGTACTTCCACGTGAGCGTCACCGCGGTCTTGTGTCCCCGGTCCGCGGCGACCTTGCCCATCGCGACGCCGGGCGCCGAGTTCGTGAACGACGTGCGGATGATGTTGGGCGCGCACATCGGGCCGGTGATCTCGTCCTGGCCCGCGTTCGGGACCAGCAGCAGCGCGTTGTTGTCCTTCGCCGCTTTCGCCATCGCCATCGCGACGCCGGAGTGGACCGTGCCGACGATGACGTCGACCTGGTCGCGCTTGATGAGCTTGTTGACGTTCTCCGGCGCCTTCGCGGGGTCGGACTCGTCGTCGACCGTCACGTACTCGATCTCGCGGCCGCCGAGCTTGCCGCCCTGCTCCGTGATGGCGAGCTTGAAGCCGTTGGTGATCGCGTTGCCGAGCGCGGCGAACGTGCCGGTGTAGGGCAGCATGAAGCCGACCTTCACCTTGTCCTGCGCGAGCGCGGGCGAAGCCGCGAAGGCGAGGGCCACCGCCGCGGCGAGCGCGCGCAGGCCGCGCGCGGATTGCTTCGTGTACGTCATGGACTCCTCCTCGTTTGCGTCGTTTTCGTCGTTTCTGCCGTTCCGGGCGGCTCCCCTCACGGGAGCCGCGCCCGCAGCTTGAAGCGCTGGATCTTGCCGGTCGCGGTCTTGGGCAACTCGTCCAGGAACTCGACCCAGCGCGGGAACTTGTACGGCGCCAAGTGCAATTTAACATGCTCGCGGAGCTCGCCGGCCAGCGTTTCGCTGGGGGTCCGGCCGGACTTCAGCACCACGTAGGCCATCGGCTTGACGAGCTTGTCGGCGTCCTCCCGGCCGACGACCGCCGCCTCGAGGACCGCCTCGTGGGTCACCAGGGCCGACTCGACCTCGATCGGCGACACGTAGATGCCGCCGACCTTCAGCATGTCGTCGGTGCGGCCGGAATAGACGTACCGGCCGTCGGTGTCGACCCGGTACTTGTCGCCGCTGCGCGTCCACGGCCCCTGGAACGTCGCGTGCGACTTCTCGCGGTTGTTCCAGTAGCCCTGCGCCGAGGTCGGTCCGTTGACCTGGAGCTCGCCCACCTCGCCGTCCGCGACCGGCGCGCCCTCGTCGTCGACGACGCGCAGCCGGTAGCCCGGCACCGGCCGGCCGCTCGAGCCGTAGCGCACGTCGCCGGGCCGATTGGACAGGTAGACGTGCAGCATCTCGGTCGATCCCAGCCCGTCGAGGATGTCGACGCCGAAGTGCGCGGAAAAGCGCTTCCCCACGTGCTCGGGCAGCGCCTCGCCGGCCGACGTGCAGAGCCGGATCGCGACCTCCTCGCGCTTCGGGAGCGCGGCGCTCGCCATCATCATCGCGAAGAGCGTCGGCACGCCGTAGAAGATCGTCGGCTGGTGCTCCTTCAGGCGCTTGAACACCGCCTCGGGCGTGGGCCGCTCGGCCATCAGGATCGTCGTGGTGCCGAAGGCGAGCGTGTAGGTGAGCGCGTTGCCGAGCCCGTAGGCGAAGAAGAGCTTCGCCGCCGAGAACAGCACGTCGTCCTCGCGCACGCCGACGACCGGTCCCCCGTGCAGGTAGGCGGTCGTGACGAGGCTCGAGTGGATGTGCATCGTGCCCTTCGGCGCGCCGGTGGATCCCGACGAGTAGAGCCAGAAGCACACGTCGTCGCGGGTCGTCGGCGCGGCCTCGAAGCCGTCGTCCGCGTTCTTGAGCAGCGCGTCGAAGTCGAGCGAGTGCGGGGGCCGCGCCGCCTGCCCGTCGCCCGACACGATCACGTGCTTCAGGTGCTTCATGCCGGCGAGGATCGGCAGGAACGACGGCAGCAGCGCGCCGGAGACGACGAGCGTCCGCGCGCGGCTGTCGTCCAGCATGTACGCGTAGTCGGTCGGCGTGAGCAGCGTGTTCGCCGCGATCGGCACGATGCCGGCCTTGATGCTGCCGAGGAACGCGGTCGGGAAGTCGACCGAGTCCAGCAGGCACACGAGCACGCGCTCCTCGGGACGCATGCCCAGCTCGACGAGCGCGTTCGCGAACCGGTTGACGCGGGCGGCGAGCTCGCCGAAGGTCGTGCGCCCGCGGTCGTCGATGTACGCGACCTTGCCCGCGCGCCCGGCGGCGAGGTTTCGCTCGATCAGGTCGTGCGCGGCGTTGTAGTCGCGCGGGATGTCGATGCGCGGCGGCGAGGTGCCGAAATCGGCGCGCGAGAGTCCGGGCATCGCAGGTCTCCGGTTCGGTGAACGGTGCAGGGCGGCCCGGTCACGCCGGCGGCGTGAACTCGATCGCGCCCTGGGGCAGCAGGTAGAGGACGAGCGCGCGGCCGCCCGTCACCGTCGGGCTGTGGGCGGACCCGGGCCCGTAGACGACCCAGCCCGCTCCCTGGCCGTCGAACGTCGCGGTCGCGTCGACCGGCATCACGAGATCGATCTCGCCGTTGGGGTGACGGTGGTGGGGGCCGACGACGTCGTCCATCTCGACCACGTCGACCGAGTAGCCGTGCGTCGCCGGACCGGGCTTCACGACGCGCCCGTAGCGGATGCCCCCGGCCTCGCGGTTGCACATCCAGCCGTCCCGGATCGCCTCGCGGCATGCCCGGGCGATCGCGGCGACGTCCGCGCCGTCGCCGGGCAGCGAGTCGTTCAGGTCGCGCGCGAGCGCGCCGTCGAGCGGTCGGCCCGACACGTGCCCGGTGACGCGAGCGATGATCGCGGTGAAGTCCTCGACACTCATCGCGGCGCGACCGCGTCGGATGCGTGGTGACGAACATCGGACATCGTCATTCCTCCGGGCGGGTGCCAGGCCTCGCGGCGTTCGAAACCGCCAAGGCGCGACTCGCCAGCCGTCTTGCGGCGCCCGAACAACGGCGCCGCGCGGCTTTCGCGAGCGTTGCTGCACTTTATGTAGGGACTTTCGACCTGTCAAGCATTATTTCACATGGTCGACGAATCAAGTCAACTAATTGTTTTGTATTGATAACTCGATGATATATCCATCGATCTCGCGAGGCCAGCCTGAAGTCGAGCAATAAAATATGCAATAAATTGCTTGCAATCATTGCGTCATGCGGTATAGTTCGACATCCTCCCGGTCCAGCGTCTTCGGCGCGATCACGGGAACCTGACGACTCCCGGACACGCCCGATGATGACCGCCTCGATCCCGGCCGTCGAACCGCGCGACGCGAGCGACGACAGTGCAGCGTTCCTGTCCGCGCTCGGCAAGCGCGTGCGCGAGGGACGCGAGCGGCGCGGGCTGTCGCGCAAGGCGCTGTCGATCGAGGCGCGTGTGTCCGAGCGCTACCTCGCCCAGCTCGAGGCCGGCGAAGGAAACGTGTCGATCGTGCTGCTGCGGCGGGTCGCCGCCGCGCTGGGAACGACGCTCCCCGACCTCGTCGGCGACGGAACGCCCGAGCACCGGCTGATCCGCCGGTTCCTCGAGGAGCTCCCGCCCCATCGCCTCGAGGACGCGCTCGTCCGCCTGATGCGCGAATTCGGCCGCGACGATGCCTCCCGGCGCACGCGCATCGCGCTCGTCGGCCTGCGCGGCGCCGGCAAGACGACGCTCGGCGCGGCGCTGGCGCGCGAGCTCCGCTGGCCGTTCGTCGAGCTCGACCGCGAGATCGAGCGCGAGGCGGCGGTGAGCCTGTCCGAACTCTTCATGCTCTACGGGCAGGCGGGGTATCGACGCATCGAGCGCCGATGCCTCGAACGCGTGCTCGACGCGAACGACCGCGTCGTGATCGCGGTCGGCGGCGGCATCGTGTCGGAGCCCGAGACCTACCACCTGCTGCTCGACCGCTGCTTCACCGTCTGGGTGAGGGCCGAGCCCGAGGAGCACATGGGCCGCGTGGTCGCGCAGGGCGACTTCCGTCCGATGGAGGGAAGCGCCGAGGCGATGGACGACCTGAAGCGCATCCTCGCCGCTCGCGAGCCGCTCTACCGCAAGGCCGATGCCGTCGTCGACACGTCCGGCGCCGACCCCGCGCACTCGCTGCGCGAGCTCAAGGAACTGGCGCGCGCCTGACGGCGCCGCGCCCGCACGCACTTACGGAGGCCCCCGATGGCAGAACCCGCACGGAAGCTCGAGCCCGGCCCGCCGCGGCTCGTCACCTACGACACGCACCCGGCACGCTACCGCCACTGGAAGCTCTCGTTCGACGGAACCACCGCGACGCTCGCGATGGACGTGAACGAGGACGGCGGGCTCGTGCCCGGCTACAAGCTCAAGCTCAACAGCTACGACCTCGGCGTCGACATCGAGCTCCACGACGCGCTGCAGCGCATCCGCTTCGAGCACCCGGAGGTGCGCGTCGTCGTGCTGACCAGCGCGAAGGAGCGCGTGTTCTGCTCCGGCGCGAACATCTTCATGCTCGGCCAGTCGACGCACGCGTGGAAGGTCAACTTCTGCAAGTTCACCAACGAGACGCGCAACGGCGTCGAGGACTCGAGCCGCCACTCGGGCCTCAAGTTCGTCGCGGCGTGCAACGGCACGACGGCGGGCGGCGGCTACGAGCTCGCCCTCGCCTGCGACGAGATCCTGCTCGTCGACGACCGCAGCTCCGCGGTGAGCCTGCCCGAGGTCCCGCTGCTCGGCGTGCTGCCGGGCACCGGCGGCCTGACGCGCATCACCGACAAGCGCCGCGTGCGCCGCGACTACGCCGACGTCTTCTGCACGCTGGTCGAGGGCGTGCGCGCGCCGCGCGCGAAGGAATGGCGGCTCGTCG
Organism: Betaproteobacteria bacterium; assembly: GCA_016704895.1. Classification (GTDB taxonomy): domain Bacteria; phylum Pseudomonadota; class Gammaproteobacteria; order Burkholderiales; family Casimicrobiaceae; genus VBCG01. The sequence goes on along the minus strand of JADIZG010000072.1, from coordinate 169,763 downwards.
ACGACCACGCGAAGCCGCAGCAGTTCGCCGACCTCGTGCGCCGGCGCGTCGAGGCGCTCGCCGCCACCAGCGACCGGCCCGCCGGAACGCAGGGCGTCGCGCTGCCCCCGCTCGCGCGCACGATCGACGACGCGGGCTACCACTATCCGACCGTCGACGTCCGCGTCGACCGCGCCGCCCGGCACGCGACGATCACCGTGAAGGCGCCCGCCGCCGGCGAGCCGGCGGACGTCGACGCGATCGTCGCGAAGGGCGCGGCGTGGTGGCCGCTCGCGATGGCGCGCGACCTCGACGACGCGATCCTGATGCTGCGCACGAACGACCTCGAGATCGGCACCTGGATCCTGAAGACCGCGGGCGAGGCCAAGCACGTGCTCGCGTGCGACGAGGCGCTCGAACGCCATGCGGCGAACTGGTTCGTGCGCGAAACGACGGGGATGCTCCGGCGCACGCTCGCGCGCCTCGACGTGACGTCGCGTTCGCTCTACGCGCTGGTCGAGCCGGGCTCGTGCTTCGCCGGGACGCTGGCCGAGCTCGCGTTCGCGGCCGACCGGACCTACCTGGCGGCGCTTCCCGACGCGCAGGAACGCGAGCCGCGCATCACGCTCTCGTCCGCGAACTTCGGCCGCTACCCGATGGTGAACGGGAAGTCGCGCCTCGCCGCGCGCTTCTACGACGAGGAAGCGCCTCTCGCCTCCGCGCGCGCCGCGATCGGCCGCCCGCTCGACGCGGACGGCGCGGTCGCGCTCGGCCTCGTCACGTCGGCGCCCGACGACCTCGACTGGGACGAGGAGATCCGCCTCGCGCTCGAGGAGCGCGCGAGCCTGTCGCCCGACGCGCTGACCGGCATGGAGGCGAACCTGCGCTTCGGCCCCGGCGAGACGATGGAGACGCGCGTGTTCGCGCGCCTCTCCGCCTGGCAGAACTGGATCTTCATCCGGCCCAACGCGACCGGCGAGACGGGCGCCCTCAAGGTGTTCGGCTCGGGCAACAAGGCGAAATTCAACCGCGAGCGGGTCTGACCCCCGCTCCAGGACCCCGGAAGACGACGATGACCATCGACTACAGCGAGAAGATCCCCAACAACGTCGGCCTCGCCGAGAACCGCACGCTGCAGCGCGCGCTCGAGCAGTGGCAGCCCGAGTTCCAGTCCTGGTGGGCCGACATGGGCCCCGAGGGCTCGAAGGGCTTCGACGTCTACCTGCGCACCGCGGTCAGCGTCGACCCGAAGGGCTGGGCGCACTTCGACTACGTGAAGATGCCCGACTACCGATGGGGCATCTTCCTCGCCCCGGCGGAGCCGGAGCGCAAAGTGAACTTCGGCGCGCACCAGGGCGAGGCCGCGTGGCAGGAAGTGCCCGGCGAATACCGCTCGAACCTGCGGCGGCTCATCGTCACGCAGGGAGACACCGAGCCCGCGTCGGTCGAGCAGCAGCGCCACCTCGGGCTCACGGCCCCGTCGCTCTACGACCTGCGCAACCTGTTCCAGGTGAACGTCGAGGAGGGGCGCCACCTGTGGGCGATGGTCTACCTGCTGCAGGCCTACTTCGGCCGCGACGGGCGCGAGGAGGCCGAGGCGCTGCTCGAGCGGCGCTCGGGCGACGCCGACAATCCCCGCATCCTCGGCGCGTTCAACGAGAAGACGCCCGACTGGCTGTCCTTCTTCATGTTCACCTACTTCACCGACCGCGACGGCAAGTACCAGCTCGCTTCGCTCGCGGAATCGGGCTTCGACCCGCTGGCGCGCACCTGCCGGTTCATGCTGACGGAGGAGGCGCACCACATGTTCGTGGGCGAGTCCGGCGTGGGGCGGGTGATCCAGCGCACCTGCGAGGTGATGAACCAGCTCAAGACCGACGACCCGGCGAAGATCCGCGCCGCGGGCGTCATCGACCTGCCGACGATCCAGCGCTACCTGAACTTCCACTTCTCGGTGACGATGGACCTGTTCGGCGCCGACGTGTCGTCCAACGCCGCGACGTTCTACACGACGGGCCTCAAGGGGCGCTTCGACGAGACGAAGATCGGCGACGACCACAAGCTCGTCGGCGCGACCTACCCGGTCCTCGAGGTGCGCGACGGCCGGCTCGTGTCGGTCGAGGTGCCGGCGCTCAATGCGCTGAACGAGAAGCTGCGCGACGACTACATCAGGGACGCCACCGCCGGCGTCGAGCGCTGGAACAGGATCATCGAGAAGGCCGGCATCCCGGTTCGGCTCTCCGTGCCGCACAAGGCGTTCCACCGCAAGATCGGCCCGCTCGCCGCCGTGCACGTCGACCCGACCGGCAACGTCGTCGACGACGCCACCTGGGCGAGGAACGAGCGGGCGTGGCTGCCGTCGGCCGAGGACCGCGCGTTCGTCTCGTCGCTGATGGGCCGCGTGACCGAGCCCGGCAGGTTCGCCGGCTGGATCGCGCCGCCCGCGCGCGGCATCAACAACCAGTCGGTCGACTTCGAGTACGTCCGCTTCGGCTGATTGGGTGGGGTAAACCCAAACCACTCCGCGCGCGCGTCCCCCGAGGTCGCCGTTGACGCGCACGATTTCCACGCTCACGATTTCCCGATGACTACCGCCGCCACCGACGTCGTCCGCCAGCACCTGATCGACCCGGAGATCTGCATCCGGTGCAACACCTGCGAGGAGAGCTGCCCGATCGACGCGATCACGCACGACGAGCGCAACTACGTCGTCAACCCGGGCAAGTGCGACAACTGCAACGTGTGCATCGCGCCGTGCCCGACCGGCGCGATCGACAGCTGGCGCCAGGTCGCGAAGGTCGAGATGTACTCGATCGAGGAGCAGCTCAAGTGGGATTCGCTGCCGCCGCAGCGCGAGCTCGCGGACGCGGAAGGCGCGAGCGAGCTCCCGCCCGAGGTCGAGCGCATCGTCGCGGCGGCGTCGGCCGGACAGGGAGGCGCATCGCCGCCACCGTGGTCGGCCGCGCATCCCTACGTCAACCTCTACCCGGCCGCGAAGCCCGCCGTCGCGACCGTCAGCGGCAATTTCCGGCTGACCGGCGACGGCGCGTCCTCCGACATCCGTCACATCGTGCTCGACTTCGGGCAGGCGGCGTTCCCCGTGCTCGAGGGACAGACGATCGGCATCCTGCCGCCGGGCACCGACGCGCAGGGACGGCCGCACCATCCCCGCCTCTATTCGGTCGCGAGCCCGCGCGAAGGCGAGCGCCCGCGCTACAACAACCTCGCGCTCACCGTGAAGCGCGTCGACGAGGACCACGAGGGCCGGCCCGTGAAGGGCGTCGCGTCGAACTTCCTGTGCGACCTCGCGAAGGGCGACACGGTGAACGTGATCGGCCCCTACGGCACGAGCTTCCTGATGCCCAACCATCCGGGAGCGAACCTGCTCATGGTGTGCACCGGCACCGGCTCGGCGCCGATGCGCGCGATGACCGAGCGTCGCCGGCGGCGCATCCCGCTCAAGGAAGGCGGCAGCCTGATGCTGTTCTTCGGCGCGCGCGCCCCCGAGGAGCTGCCCTACTTCGGGCCGCTCATGAAGCTGCCGAAGGACTTCATCGACATCAACTTCGCGTTCTCGCGCGTGCCCGGCGAGCCCAAGTGCTACGTGCAGGATCGCATCCGGGAGCGCGCGGCCGACGTCGCGAAGCTGGTCGCCGACCCGAACACCTTCGTCTACATCTGCGGGCTCAAGGGAATGGAGGAGGGCGTCGCGCAGGCGCTCGCCGACGCGTGCCGCGAGCAGGGTCTCGACTGGGACGCGATGCTGCCGACCCTGCGCGCGCAGGGGCGCTACCACCTCGAGACGTACTGACCGGGCGCGGCGGCAGGCGCCGCGGATCCGACGGTCAGATCACCCGCGAGTACCGCGCCGCCGCCCGCGCCTCGCGCAGGTGCCGGTCGAACACCATCGCGACGGTCCGCACGAGCAGGCGCCCGCGCTCGGTGACGCGGATCAACGTGGGCGTGACCTCGACGAGACCGTCCGCCGCCAGCGGCGCGAGCGCCAGGAGCTCCGCGGCGAACGCAAGGTGGAACACGACGCCGTGCCGCGCCTCGAACTCGGGGATCGGCAGGTCGAAGTCGCACATCAGCCGGCTGATCGCGTCGCGCCGGACCAGGTCGTCGTCGGTCAGCAGGTAGCCGCGGAACGCCGGCAGCGCGCGCGCGTCGAGCCGGTCGTAGTACTCGTCGAGCGTGCGCACGTTCTGCACGTAGGTGCGCCCGACCTTGCCGATCGCCGAGATGCCGAACGCGAGCAGGTCGCAGTCCGGCTTCGTCGAGTAGCCCTGGAAGTTGCGGTGCAGCTTGCGCTCCGCCTGCGCGCGGGCGAGCTCGTCGCCCGGCTTGGCGAAGTGGTCCATCCCGATGTAGACGTAGCCCGCCGCGCCGAGCTTCTCGATCGCGAGCGACAGGATCGCGAGCTTGTCCGCGGGCGGCGGCAGCTCCTCGAGCAGGATCCGGCGCTGCGGCTTGAACAGGTGCGGCACGTGCGCGTAGCTGTAGAGCGCGATGCGGTCGGGCGACAGCCCGATGACGCGGTCGAGCGTCCTCGAGAAGCCCGCCACCGTCTGCTTCGGCAGGCCGTAGATCAGGTCGGTGTTGACCGAGACGAAGCCGTTCGCGCGCGCCGACTCGATCACGGCGCGCGTCTCCGCCTCGCTCTGGATGCGATTCACCGCCCGCTGCACGGCGGGGTCGAAGTCCTGCACGCCGACCGAGATCCGGTTGAAGCCGAGCGATCCCAGGAACGCGATCGTCGACGCGTCGACCTTGCGCGGGTCGACCTCGATCGACACCTCGGCGTCCGGCGCGAACGGGAACGCCCCGCGCAGGTGGCCGATGAGCGAGCTCATCTCGTCGCGCGCGAGGAACGTCGGCGTGCCGCCGCCCAGGTGCAGCTGCGCGACCGGCGCGTCGGACTCGAGGATCGACGACACGATGTCGATCTCGCGCGCGACGTAGCGGATGTACTTCGCGCTGCGGCCGTGGTCCTTCGTGATGACCTTGTTGCACGCGCAGTAGAAGCAGAGCGTGTTGCAGAACGGGACGTGCACGTAAAGCGACAGCGGATCGTGCGGCCGCGTCTCGCGCCGCGTGATCAGCGCCTGCACGTAGTCGGCCGGGCCGAACGCCTCGTGGAACCGGTCGGCCGTCGGGTACGACGTGTAGCGCGGCCCCGCGTGATCGTACTTGCGCACGAGGTCGGGGTCGAACGCGAGCGGCGCCGCGGCCTGCGGGGTCGCGAGAACGCCGGATTTCAGGGTCGTCATAAGTCGTAAGTGTCGTCCAGGCGGCGGTCCCCGCGCCTTGACGACGGTCAACCGCGCTCGCCGCCCGCCCGGTCGAGCGCCCGCGCGTACAGGGCGTCCCGGGACGCGCCGGTCCTCTCGGCCACGATGCGGGCGGCGCGCGACGGCGGAAGCTCGCGCAGCAGCGCGTCGAGCCACGCGGCGGCGTCGGCCGTAATCCCTTCATCCCGTGAGGTTTCCGCCGACGCGTCGACGACCAGCACGAGCTCGCCGCGTTCCCGGTTCGCATCGCCCGCGAACCAGTCCGCCGCATCGCCGAGGCGCACGCGCACCACGGTCTCGAACGCCTTCGTGAGCTCCCGTGCCACGACGAGGTCGCGATCGGGACCGAGCGCCGCGGCGAGATCGGCCGCGGTCGCGCGCACGCGGTGCGGCGCCTCGTAGAGCACGAGCGCCATGGGCAGCGGGGCGAGCGTCTCGAGCAGCGCGCGCCGCGCCTTTGCCTGGGTCGGAAGGAATCCCACGAACGCGAAGCGCGCCGCCGCGAGGCCCGCCACCGACACCGCAGCCGCCACGGCCGAAGGCCCCGGCACCGGCACGACCGGGTGCCCGGCGTCGCGCGCGGCTCGCACGATGCGCGCGCCCGGATCGCTCACGCCCGGCGTTCCCGCGTCGGTGACGATCGCGACGCTTTCCCCGCGATCGAGCGCCGCGACGATCTCGGATGCGCGCGCGGCCTCGTTGTGCGCGTGGACCGCGAACGGGCGCGTCGCGATGCCGAGGTGCGCGAGGAGCTTCGCCGTCACGCGCGTGTCTTCCGCGGCGATGCGGTCGACGCTGCGCAGCACGTCGACGGCGCGCAGCGTCACGTCGCGCAGGTTTCCGAGAGGCGTGGCAACCACATATAATGCCCCGGCCCGGGCCAGTTGCGCGCGATCCCGCGACGGATCCGCCTTCCCGGGCGCCCCCTCCCCGCCTCCGCGACTGTCCGACGCTTCCACGATGCCTGCCGGTCCGGATCCGATCCAACGACGAGCCCCACGCCGCGCGCCGCCCCGGTGGGCCGCTGGCGCGATGTTTTCGCTCCTCGCCGCATTCTGCTGGGCGCAGGCGCCGGCGACAAGCGCATCCGATCCGCCCGGGCCGGCGGCCGCGAAGGGCGAGCCGCCGCCCGCCGCCGCGATGTCCGACACCGCCGCGACGCCGCCTCCGCCGGAGCCCGAAAAGCCCGCGGGACCGCCGATCGTGCTCGTGCTGCCGCTCTCGTCGCCGGACTACGCCCGCGCCGCCGAGGCGGTGCGCGACGGCTTCCTCGCCGCCGCCGACGCCGCCGGCGCGAGGGACCGCGTGCGCGTGATCGCGCACGCCAGCGACGACGTGCTCGCGGCGTTCGACGCCGCGCGGGAAGGGCGCGCGCGCGTGGTCGTCGGACCGCTCGTGCGCGACGACCTGAAGGCGCTAGCCGCCTCCGACCGCGAGCTTCCGGTCACGATCGCGCTGAACCAGCTCGACGAGGCCGCGGCCCTCCCGCCTCGCTTGTACACGTTCGCGCTGGCGATCGAGTCGGACGCGCGCACGATCGCGCGCCGCATGCGGGAGGACGGCGCCGCGAACGTCGCCGTGATCGGCGGCGACTCGCCGCTGATGAAGCGGTTCGCGCACGCGTTCGCGGGCGAGTGGATACTGATGGGCGGCAATCTCCCGCAGAGCCATCCGTTCGTGCCGACGCCCGACGGCCTGCGCGTGCTGCGCCGCGACCTCGCGAAGGCGCCGGTCGACGCGATCGTCCTCGCGGTCGACGGGCCGGACGCCGCGCTCGTGAAGACCTACGCGCCCCGCGTCAACACCTGGGCGAGCGGCCAGGTCAACCAGCGGCAGGATCACGCGACGCGGCTCGACCTCGAGGACGTCCGCTTCGTCGACGTGAGCTGGGTCGTCGTGCCGGACTCCGCGGCATTCGCGAAGCTGCCTCGCCCGGAATACGCGAACGCAGCGCTCGACCGCCTCTACGCGCTGGGGCTCGACGCGTTCCGCGTCGCCGAGGTTTTCGTCACGGCCCCGCCCGACCGCCTGTCGTTCGACGGCGCCACCGGCCGCGTCGAGCTGTCGGACTCGCGGCAGATCTGGCGGGAGGGACGGCTCGCGACGTTCCGCGCCGGCGCCATCGTGCCGCTCGACGCCGGCCGCTGAAGCATGAGCGGCGCGAACCGCCGCGGCGACGACGGGCGCGCGGCCGAGGCGCTGGCCGAACGCCACCTCCGCGCCCACGGGCTCGCGATCGTCGAGCGCAACGTTCACTCGCGCCACGGCGAGCTCGACATCGTCGCGCGCGAAGGCACGACCGTCGTGTTCGTCGAGGTGCGGCTGCGCCGGCCCGGAACCTTCGGCGATGCGGCGGACAGCATCACCGCGGCGAAGCGCGCGCGCCTGATCGCGGCGGCGCGCGAGTACCTTGCCAGGCTGCCCCGCACGCCCGCGTGCCGGTTCGACGTCGTGCTGCTCGACCGTCTCGACCCTTCGCGCGTCGTCTGGGTGCGCGACGCGTTCGGCGAGGAGGAGTAGCGGCTGGTGGCGAGGCGCCGGACGAGCTCCCACCCCCGCGGCGCCGCCCCCCCCCCCCCCCCCCCCTGCGTCGGCGAGGGGCCGGCGATGCAACGGCGGCCCGAATGGTCACGCGGAGTTCGCCGGCCCTGCGCTCGTCTCGGGTCGCATCCCCGCGCAAGCGCGGGGCCCCTGCTCCGCCTCACCGAGCGCTCCGGCGCTTGCGCCGGGGATCGACGACGCGCGCTTGCGATCCCCGCAGGCGGCCGACACGCGATGCCGCACACCTGAGGAAGCCCTCAGGACAGCCGCCGGCCGCCTGCTAGAATTCGCGGCATGGATCCCGTCGAGCGCATCCGTTCCCATTTCGCCGCCAGCGCCGAGGTGAAGCTCGCTGCGGCAGGGCCGATGGCCCCACTGATCGCACGCGCTGCCGAGATGATGACCGGCTGCCTGCTCGCGGATGGCCGCATCCTCGCGTGCGGCAACGGCGGCTCGGCCGCCGACGCGCAGCACTTCGCCGCGGAGCTCGTCGGGCGATTCGAGCGGGAACGCCCGGGCCTGCCGGCGATCGCCCTCACGACGGACACGTCGCTCCTGACGGCGATCGCCAACGACTATTCGTTCGAGCAGGTCTTCTCCAAGCAGGTCCGCGCGCTGGGGCGGCGGGGGGACGTGCTGCTCGCGATCTCGACGTCGGGCAACTCCGGCAACGTGATCGACGCGATCGTCGCGGCGCACGAGCACGAGATGCACGTGGTGGCGCTCACCGGCAAGGGCGGGGGCCGGATCGGTGAACTCCTGGGCGAGGGCGATGTCAATCTGTGCGTGCCGCATGCGCGCACCGCCCGCATCCAGGAAGTGCACCTGCTCACGATCCACTGCCTGTGCGACGCGATCGACCACACGCTGCTCGGAGACGAGTCATGACACGATCCCCGCTCGCCCTGCTGCTGATCCTGCTCGCGGCGGCGGTCCCGCCGCTCCTGTCGGCCTGCGCCCCGGTCATCGTGGCCGGCGCGGCCAGCGCCGCGCTCGTCGCCACCGACCGCCGCTCCGCCGGCGCGCAACTGGACGACACGACGATCGAGACCAAGCTCCTGACGACGGTGGCGGGCCGTTACGGCGACACCGTGCACTTCAACGTCACGAGCTACAACGGGATGGTGCTGCTCACCGGCGAAGTCCCCGACGCCGCGGTCAGGGCCGACATCTACGCGCTGGCCCGCGGCACCGAGCGCGTGCGCGGCGTGCACGACGAGCTCGTCATCGGCCCGACGACCGACCTGTCGGCGCGCACCAACGACAGCTACATCACGTCGAAGGTCAAGTCGCGGTTCGTCGAGTCCGACAAGTTCTCGACGACGCAGGTCAAGGTCGTCACCGAGCGCGGCGTCGTCTACCTGATGGGCCTCGTGTCGCGCGTCGAGGCCGACGACGCGGCCCGGATCGCCTCGACGACGAGCGGCGTCGCACGCGTCGTCAAGCTGTTCGAGATCACCGGCTGACGCTGCTCCGGCGGCGCACCGACGAGGCGTCGACCGATGACCCGGCCCCGTCCGCTGCCGCCACCCGCCTCGCTCGCCAAGATCGCCGCGCGCGACGACGCGCTCGCGCGCTTCGCCGCGCTGCCGCGACCGCGCGTGTTCACGAACGGCGTGTTCGACATCCTCCACCGGGGGCACGTGACCTATCTCGAGCAGGCGCGGGCGCTCGGCGCCTCGCTCACCGTCGCCGTCAACAGCGACGCGTCGGTCCGGCGCTTGGGCAAGGGCGACGACCGGCCGATGAACGCGCTCGACGACCGGATGGCCGTGCTCGCCGCGCTCGCGTGCGTCGACCTGGTCGTCGCGTTCGACGACGACACGCCGCGCGCGCTGATCGTCGCCTGCATGCCGGAGATCCTCGTGAAGGGCGGCGACTACACGGCCGCCACGACGGCCGGGGCGGCCGAGGTCGTCGCGGCCGGCGGGCGCTTCGTCGCCGTGCCGTTCGCCCACGACCGCTCGACGACGGCGCTGATCGCCAGGGTCCGCGGCCGGTAGCTCCCGACCCCGGCGCGTGGCTATAATGGCTCCGCCATGACCACCCAGGACACCGTCGCGCTGGAGCCCGTCGATCGCGAGGTCGATGCGCGCGGCCTCAATTGCCCGCTTCCGATCCTGCGCACGAAGACGGCGCTGAACCGCATGGTGACGGGCCAGACCCTCCGCATACTGACGACCGAGCCGGGCAGCGTCCGCGACTTCCGCGCGTTCTGCCGGCAAAGCGGAAACGAGCTCGTCGGCGAAGGCGAGCGCGACGGCGCGTTCTGGTTCGTGATCAGGCGCCGCTGAGGCGATCGCCGACGCCGCGGGTCCGGTGTCGCCCGGATCGCCCGACCCGGACCCCGGCCTGACGACGCGCGCGACATCGTGTCCGCGTGACTCCGCGATGAACGCCGCGCTGCTCGTCGCCCCCGACTTCCTGCTGATCGCGCTGGGCGTGCTTCTCGCCCGCCGGTTCGCGTACGGAGCGCCCTTCTGGGAAGGCGTCGAGCGCCTCGTCTACTTCGTCCTGTTCCCGGCGCTGCTCTTCCGGTCGCTCGCGACCGCGCCGCTCGCGATCGGCGACGCCGGTGCGCTCGCGCTCACCGCGCTCGGCTACACCGGCGGCGCGATGGTGCTCTCGGCGCTCGCGAGGCCGCTGTTCGCGCTGCCGCGCGAGACGTTCGCCGCGTGCTTCCAGTGCGGATTCCGCTTCAACACCTACCTCGTGCTCGCGGTCGCGTCGAGTCTCGGCGGCGCGAAGGCGGTCGCGCTCGCGAGCCTCGTCGTCGGCATCATGGTGCCGGTCGTCAACGTCGCCGCGGTCGCCGTGCTCGCGCGCGGCCACGCCGCGCGGATCGCGCTCGAGGTCGCGCGCAACCCGCTCGTGCTCGCGACGCTCGCCGGCATCGTGTGGAACGCGCTCGCCCTGCCGATGCCCCGGGTGCCTGCGCGCATGCTCGAGCTGGCCGGCAACGGAGCGCTGCCGCTGGGGCTCCTGGCCGTCGGCGCGGCGCTGCGTTTCGAGCGCGGCGCGCTCCCGCTGCCCGCGCTCGCGTGGTTCCACGCGGTCAAGCTCGTCGCCGCGCCTGCGATCGCGCTGGCGCTCGCGCACGCGATGGCGCTCACGACGGTCGAGACGCAGGTCGCGCTCGCGCACGCCTCGGTCCCGACCGCGACGTCGGCCTACATCCTCGCCGCGCGCATGAACGGGCGCGGCGCGCCGGTCGCGCTGATCGTCTCGACCGGCACGCTGCTCGCGGCGTTCACGATGCCGATCTGGATCGCCTGGGCGGCCCCAGCCACCGGGGCGACCGCTGCGTCAGGAAACGGCCCCGAGGCGCACGCCGGCCAGTCCGCCCGCGTCAACACCGACAGCCGCCTGCTCGGATCACCCCGGCCCCGCCCCCCCGTCGACGATCGCCCGGCATCGACCGGGCATGCGGCACGTCGCGCGTGCCGGCCGGCTCCCGGCTACTGCCGGTAGCGGTTGATGAAATCCGCGACGATGCCGCGCTGCGAACGGTCGATCGCGGCGTCGAGCGTGCGATCGCCCGGATCGAACTGCTTCGCCTTGCGGAAGGCCGCAATCGCTTCCTGGTGGTAGCCCTGCGCCTGCATCGCCTGGCCGAGGCAGCGCCACCCCTCGGGATTGCCGAGGTCGAGCTCGGTCCACGTGCGGCAGAGCTCGCCCGCGCGCCGCCAGTTGCCCGCGCGCAGCATGCGCGGTCCCTCGACGGCCAGCACCGCGATGCGCGAGCGCCGCTCGGCGAACTTCGCGGAGAGATCCGAGTCGATGGGCTCGCCGGCGCGCGAGGGCGTCGGCGCAGCGGATGCCTTCGACGCTGGCGTGATCGTGCGCACCGGCGTCGACGGCGCGATCCCGCCGATCGCGCTGCTTCCCGAGAAGTTGCGCAGCATCGCCGTCGACGGGATCGCATCGGTGATCGTCGCGCGCGCCCAGGTGATCGAGTCCGCCATCGGCTGGTGCCACGCGACGCCGTAGAGCCACAGCATCGCGGCGAGCCCGCAGACGCCGGTGACGAGGTTGAGCACGCCGGGAGGCCCGTGCGTCACGAGGCAATCGTGCGCGAAATCCCAGTCGGTCTCCTGCTGGACCATGACCTTCTCGTACGCGACCGCGACCAGGAACGGCGCGAGGAGCGGGAACCCGAGTCCCACGCCCTCCCACCAGACGCGGAACGCGCGCTTCAGCGCGCGCGCGAACTGCGTGCGCGAGTCGCGCCGTGCGTACGCGTCGGAGATCGAGAACTGCAGGTAGACGCCGAACAGCCACTTGCCCGGCGTCGTCGCGAGGGACGCGATCAGCAGCGCCTCGATGGGCACCCACGAGCCGGTGATGAGGATCGGCGCGACGAGCGGATGCCCGAGCCAGTACGCGAGCTGCTCCGGGACGGCGCCCGCCCCCCTCAGCTCGGAGAGCAGAAGCGCGAGCACGAGTCCCCAGATCGCGTAGTCGAACAGGCGCGCGCCCAGGCGCTGCCAGGGACGTGGCTCGCTCGTGCGCCCGGACTTCGCGCGCTCGAGCTCCGCCATCCGGAGCTGGAAGATCCAGCTGGCGTCCTCCTGTGGCTGGTTGGTGCCGAGGAAGACGCTCTTCTCGCGACGCCAGTTGAGGATCGCGAGATCGGTCTGCGGCTGCAGCGCGGGCGCGGCGGGCATGCGCCGCCGCGACGCCCAGGCGACGCCGTGCACCGCGCCGTAGACGGCGGTGAGTCCGAGCAGGCCCAGCGTCAGCCAGACGAGCACCTGCTTCGCGACCAGCACCGCGTCGGCCGGCGTCACGAAGACGATCGCCGCGGCGATGAACGCGCCGAACAGCGCGCAGAGCGCCAGCGTCACGACCGGCGAGCGGCCCAGGGTCGACACGCGCTCGGTGAGACCGGGATGGTGGAGGGCCGGCTCCAGCCGCTCGTCGTCGGCGGTCAGCGCGGCCTCGAGTGCCTCGTCGTCGAGCACGTCGGCCTCTGCGGCCCTGTCGACGGCCTCGGTGCCGACGTCGGTCTGCTCACCGGACTCGGCGACCGCGTTCGTGACGACGTGCGCGATCCGCTGCTCGGTCGTGCCGGCCGAGAGCGCGAGCTCGTTGTCGTAGCGCGTGCGCCGGTCCGGGTCCGACAGGATCCGGCTCGCGTGGTTGATGAAGCGCAGCGCCTCCTCGACGTTTCCCTGCCCGTCGCGCGTCTTCGCGTAGTACTTGCGGATGAGCCGGCGCAGCGACGCGCGCACCTCCTCGTCGGAGGCGGCCTGCGGTATGCCCAGCGCCTCGTAAAGCGTGGCCTTCATGCGCGCGTTTCGGAGTCCCGGTGGCCCGCGGATCCCGGCTTATGACGGTGGAATCTTGGTCGAAAAGGATCGGCGTGACAAGGCAACCATGCAAGAAGCGAGCCGGGGGGCTCCAGAATGGGCGCGGGGCCGGAGCGGCGGGCGCCGGTGCCCGGCGACCATCGCTCCGGCCCCGCGCGGGGCCGTCCCGGGAGGGCCCCGGGCTACTCGGCCTTGCCCGCCTTCGTCGTGAGCTTCTCGCGGATGCGCGCCGACTTGCCCGAACGCGCGCGCAGGTAGTAGAGCTTCGCGCGTCGCACGTCACCCCGGCGCTTCACCTCGATCGATGCGATCAGCGGCGAATAGGACTGGAACGTCCGCTCGAACACCCTCGCCGCTCGAGATCTTGCGCACGACGAACGACGAGTTGAGGCCGCGGTTTCGCTTGGCGATGACGACGCCCTCGTAGGCCTGCACGCGCTTGCGTTCGCCTTCGACGACGTTCACGTTGACGACGACGGTGTCGCCCGGCGCGAACTCCGGGAGGGTCTTGCCGAGGCGCGCGATCTCCTCGCGCTCCAGCGTCTCGATGAGGTTCATGGTCTCGTTTCCTTGGTTGCGTTTGCGGGGATCAGAGGTCGGGCGCCGCGGAGGCGAACCTTCCGGCGCCGGACGTGAGCCCGTTTTCTGGTTGTTGACGTCGTGTTGCCGTTTCCGCTACTTCCGCCGGCCGTTCCCCGACGCCACGTCGCGGATCCGCGCCAGACACTCCCGCTCTTCCTTCGCCAGCGCCCGGCCCTCGAGGAGGTCCGGCCGCCGCTCCATCGTCCGCTTCAACGACTGCTCGAGGCGCCAGCGCCGGATCGCCTCGTGGTGCCCCGACAGCAGCACGTCGGGCACCTTCGCGCCCTCGTGGATCTCGGGCCGCGTGTAGTGCGGGCAATCGAGCAGGCCCGCCACGAACGACTCCTCGACCGCCGACTGCGCATCGTTGAGCGCCCCCGGCAGCTGCCGGGCGATCGCGTCGATCAGCATCAGCGCCGGCAGCTCGCCGCCGCTGACGACGAAATCGCCGATCGCGATCTCCTCGTCCACTTCCCGCTCGACCAGGCGCTCGTCGATTCCCTCGTAGCGCCCCGCCAGCAGCACCAGCCCCGTCGCGCGGTCCGCCGCAAGCTCGACGACCCTCGCGTGGGTCAGCGGTCGCCCGGCGGGCGTCAGGTAGATCGTGTGCGAGCGCGCCACGCCATCGCCCCGCTGAGCCCCTCGCGCCGCCGCGCTCGCCGCGGCTAGCGGCGCAGCCATCATCACCATCCCCGGCCCGCCGCCATACGGCCGGTCGTCCACCGTGCGGTGCGCGTCGGTCGCGAAGTCGCGCGGGTTCCAGCACCGCAGCGACCACAGCCCGCGCTCCGCCGCGCGGCCGGTGATCCCGACCTTCGCCGCCTCAGCGACCATCGCGGGGAACAGCGTGACCACGTCGATGCGCATCGCGCGGTCCGCCGGTCCCGCCGCGCCCCCGCCGGGGGTGTCCATCAGTACTCCGGCTCCCAGTCGACCTCGATCCGCCGCGCCTTCAGGTCGACCGACCTGAGGATCGGCTCGACGAACGGCACGAGGCGCCCGGCCGGATCGCCATCGCCTTCGCCACCCTGCACGCGCATCAGCGGATGCGCGCCGAACGATTCCATCGCCACGACCTTCCCCAGCGAACGGCCCGACGAGCTGACGACGTCGAGGCCCACCAGGTCGGCGTGGTACACCTCGCCTTTTCCCGCCTTCGGCAGCGCCGACCTGGGCACCGCCACCTCACGGCCCTTCAGTGCCGCCGCGGCCTCCGGCGTGCCGAAGCCCTCGAGCGCCGCCACGACCGTTCCGCTGTGTGCGCGCGCCTCGGTGACCTCACGCGACTGCCAGTCGCCGCCGGGAGCGCGCAACCACCAGGTGCGCTGCGCGACGAGTCCCACGGGTCCGTCGCCGTACGGCGCGACCTTGACCCATCCGCGCACGCCCCAGGGACCGACGATGCGGCCCAGGACGACGTACGCGTCGTTCGCGTCCGTCAGGCAGCCACCGCCGGCGCGGGCGCCGGGGTGCCGGACCGCTTCACCAGCATCGCGACCGTGTCCGACAGCTTGGCGCCGCGGTCTTTCCAGTACGAGATGCGCTCGAGCTCGAGCTTGAGCCCGGTCTCTTTTCCGGACGCGATCGGGTTGTAGTACCCGACGCGCTCGATGAAGCGGCCGTCGCGGCGATTGCGCGAATCGGCGACGACGATGTTGTAGAACGGGCGCTTCTTGGCGCCCCCGCGGGCGAGACGAATGACAACCATGATCGTGGGTTCCGGGCAGGGCGAAAAAGACGTTGATTCTACAACGGAAACGGCCTTCCAGGCAAGGTCGGCGTAAGGGCGGCCCGGGGAGGGTGCCGGCGCGAACCATTTGCAATCAAAGACTTGACAAGCCCCTTGGTCGCGCTGGATGGACGGCGGGCCCTGCTCCCGGCACCCGGCGACCCCGAGGATCGCGCCGGTGCCGCCGCCGAAAGCCGGCCCGAGGACGCTCGTCGCGTCGAACGCGTCGCGACCGGGGGAATCGCGCCGCGCGTCGCCCTGCGGATGCTCGGGTCGGTCACTCCTGACCCGCGTTGCCCGGAAGCAGGTGGGGCGCGGCGCCCGACAGCCGCTACCGCCCCGGCATCAGTCCGCGCATCCCCCGCATCATCTTCTGCAGGCCGCCCTTCGCGACCATCTTCATCATCTTCTGCGCCTGCTCGAACTGCGCGAGCAGCCGGTTCACTTCCTGGACCGGGACGCCCGCGCCCGCGGCGATGCGGCGCTTGCGGGACGCCTTGAGGAGCTCGGGCTTCGCGCGCTCCGCGGGCGTCATCGAGTTGATGATGCCCTCGAGGCGGCCGACCTGCTTCTCGTCGACCTGCGCGTTCGCAGCGGCCGCCTTGAGCTCGGCGGGCAGCTTGTCGACGAGCCCCGCGAGCCCGCCCATCTTGCGCATCTGCGCGATCTGCTGCTTGTAGTCCTCGAGGTCGAAGCCCTTGCCGCTCTTGACCTTCTTCGCGAGCTTCTGCGCCTCGACCGTGTCGACCGACTTCTGCGCCTGCTCGACGAGCGAGAGCACGTCGCCCATGCCGAGGATGCGCGAGGCCATGCGCTCGGGATGGAACACCTCGAGCCCGTCGATCTTCTCCGACACGCCCGCGAACTTGATCGGCGCGCCGGTGATCGCGCGCACCGACAGCGCGGCGCCGCCGCGCGCGTCGCCGTCGAGCTTCGTCAGCACGACGCCCGTGAGCGGCAGCGCGTCGCGGAACGCCTTCGCGGTGTTGACGGCGTCCTGGCCCTGCATCGCGTCGACGACGAACAGCGTCTCGACGGGCGAGACCGCGGCGGAGACCTCCGCGATCTCCCGCATCATCGCCTCGTCGATCGCGAGGCGGCCCGCCGTGTCGACGATCAGCACGTCGTGGTAGTGCGTCCGCGCCCACTCGAGGGCGCGCGTCGCGATGTCCACCGGGCGCTCGGACTCGGTCGACGGGAACACGTCGACGCCGACCTGCGCGCCGAGCATCGCGAGCTGCGCGATCGCCGCCGGGCGGTAGACGTCGGCCGAGGTGACGAGCACCTTCTTCTTCTGCTCGCGCAGGAGCCGCGCGAGCTTCGCGGCGGTCGTCGTCTTGCCCGCGCCCTGCAGGCCGGCGAGCAGGATCACCGCGGGCGGGCGCGTCGCGAGGTCGAGCGGCACCGCTGCCGCGCCCATCAGCGCGGTGAGCTCGCGGTGCACGACGCCGACGAGCGCCTGGCCGGGCGTCAGCGAGCCCGTCACCTCCTCGCCCACCGCCTTCTCGCGCACGCGCGCGACGAAATCCTTGACGACCGGCAGCGCGACATCGGCCTCGAGCAGCGCCAGGCGCACCTCGCGCAGCGCGTCGGCGATGTTGGCTTCGGTGAGGCGCGCTTCTCCGCGCAGCGTCTTGACGACGCGCGACAGGCGTTGCGTGAGGTTCTCGAGCATCGGGGGGTCGGCGGGCACGCCCCGGCCAGGCGCGTGCGCTACACTCTGCAGGACCGATGATTCTACTGCACGTCGCCGCCTTCGCGCTTTACGCGGCCGCCGCCTGGGCGCTATGGCCGGGCTCGGGGGCGACGTCCGTGCCCCGCCGCGTCCTCCCGCCCGCGGCGCTCGCGGCGCACGCGCTCGCCGCGGCCACGGGCGTCGTCACGCCGGAGGGCCTCGATCTCTCGCTCTTCCATGCGCTCTCGCTCGTCGGGGGCCTCACGGTGCTCGTCGCCTGGGCCACCGGCGCGCTCGCGTCGCTGCCCGGCGTCGGCGCGGTCGTGCTGCCGGTCGCCGCGGTCGCCACGCTGGTCCCGGTCGCCTTCGGCTCGGCGCACCGCTTTCCGTACGCGGGCGCCCCGTGGGCGACCGCCCACATCGCGGTCGCGCTCCTCGCCTACGCGTTCTTCATCGTCGCCGCTGCGCAGGCGCTCGTGATGACCGGGCTCGAGAGCCGGCTGCACCGGGGGCTGGCGGAAGGCACGGCGACCCCGCCGCTCCTGACGCTCGAGCGCGCGCTCTTCCGGCTCATCGCGGCGGGATTCGTGCTGCTGTCACTCGCGCTCGCGAGCGGCGTGCTGTTTTCCGAGGAGCTGTTCGGCCGGGCGTTCCAGTTCACGCACAAGAACGTGTTCGCGGTCGCCTCCTGGGTCGTCTTCGGCCTGCTCGTCGTCGGCCGATGGCGCTACGGCTGGCGCGGCCGCAAGGCGCTGCGCTGGATCCTCACCGGCACGCTGCTGCTGATCCTCGCCTACCTCGGCACGAAGTTCGTGGTCGAGATCGTGCTGGGGCGCTGACACCGGCCGCGCCCCGTGGACGACTACTCGAACTCGACGCTCGGCATCGCCCTCGCGCTGCTGCTGGTCGTCTCGGGCTTCTTCTCGCTCGCCGAGACCGCGATGATGGCGGCGAACCGCGTGCGGCTGCGCCACCAGGCACAGCGCGGCTCGGCCGGGGCGCGCACCGCGCTCGGCCTGCTCGCGAAGACCGACCGGCTGCTGGGCGTGATCCTGCTCGGCAACAACCTGATCAACGCCGCCGCGGCGACGCTCACCGCCGTGCTCACCGAGCGCCTGTTCGGCGAGGGCAAGCTCGCCCTGGCCGCCGGGACGATCGCGATCACGTTCCTGATCCTGGTGTTCTCGGAGGTGACGCCGAAGGTCGTCGGCGCCGCCTACGCCGACCGGATCGCGCCGGTCGCCTCGTTCACGCTCGCGCCGCTGCTCAGGATCGCGATGCCGGCGGTCTGGTTCGTCAACCTGTTCGTGCAGGCGCTGCTCAAGGTCTCGCGCATCCAGCCGCCGCAGGACGCCGGCGGCGCGCTGTCGCAGGAGGAGATCCGCGCGCTGGTGCTCGAGGGCAACCAGTACTTCCGCGGCAAGCACCGGGCGATGCTCGCCAACCTCTTCGACCTCGAGGCCGTGACCGTCGAAGACGTCATGGTGCCCCGCCCGCAGATCCACGCGATCGACCTCGCCGCGAGGCCGCAGCTCCTGCGCCAGCAGCTCGCGACCTCGTACCACACGCGCCTGCCCGTCTACGAGGGCTCGCCCGATCAGATCGTCGGCGTGCTGCACCTCAAGAACGTCGTCGGGCTGATGCAGGAGGGCGAGGGGATCGACCCCGAGTCGCTGCGCCCGCTGCTTCGAAAGCCCTATTTCGTGCCCGCGGGCACGTCGCTCCTGACGCAGCTGACGCAGTTCCAGGCCGACCGGCAGCGCATCGGGCTCGTCGTCGACGAGTACGGCGAGCTCAAGGGCCTGGTGACGATCGAGGACATCGTCGAGGAGATCATCGGCGAGTTCACGACCACCGCGCCGGGCGCCGGGGACGGGTTCAGGCGCGAGCAGGACGGCAGCGTGACGGTCGACGGCATGGCGTCGCTGCGCACGCTCAACCGGCAGCTCGGCACGCGATTTCCCCTCGACGGCCCGAAGACGCTCAACGGCCTCATCGTCGACCACCTGGGCGACATCCCGGAAGCGGGGACGGCTTTCCGCCTCGCCGGCCAGTCGGTCGAGGTCGTCCAGACGCAGGATCGTGCCGTGAAAGTGGTCCGGCTGCTGCCCCCGGTGGGCCATCCTTCGGCGCCTTTACAAAGCCGGGACGAGCGGGCATCATCTTCTCGTTAAGTTTCATGCATTTGGAATGACGTGGCGAGGTGGTTTCGACGCTCGCGCCACGGCACGAAGGTTGCTTCGGTCCCCTGTCTGCCGCGAGCCCCGGCCCGCGGGCGCGAAACCCACCCGACCCGAACCCGATGGCCACGCACGCCGCCACTCGCAACCTGAGCGGACTCGCGCGCGCGCTCGCCCAGCACGGGCTGATGCCCGAAAGCGAGGCCGAGTCGCTGCAGAACCAGGCCCAGGCCGCGAACATCTCGTTCGTCGAGCAGGTCCTGACGAGCAAGCGGTTCACGCCGAACCAGGTCGCCGTGTTCGGGTCGCGCGCGTTCGGGGTCCCGCTGCTCGACCTCTCGTCGTTCGACTTCGACCAGTTCCAGAAGGAGTTCTTCGACGCGAAGATGTCGCAGTCGCGGCGCGTGCTCCCGCTCGCCAAGCGCGGCAACCGCCTGTTCGTCGCGGTCTCCGACCCGGCGAACATGCAGGCGCTCGAGGAGGTCCGGTTCAAGACCAACCTGGTCGTCGAGCCGGTCGTCGTCGAGGACGACAAGCTCGGCCATGCGATCCATCGCCTGGTCGAGGCGTCGGGCGCGACGCTCAGGGACGCCGCGAACCTCGACGACCTCGAGGTCGACATGCAGGACGGGACCCCGGGCGCGCGGACGGAGGAGGAGGACGCCGAGGTCGAGGATGCCCCGGTCGTCAAGTACATCCAGAAGATCCTGCTGGACGCGATCGCCGGCGGCGCGTCCGACATCCACTTCGAGCCCTACGAGCGTTTCTACCGGATCCGCTACCGCATCGACGGCATCCTCTCCGAGATCGCGCAGCCGCCGCTCGCGATCAAGGACAAGGTGGCCTCGCGCATCAAGGTGATCAGCAAGCTCGACATCGCCGAGAAGCGCGTGCCGCAGGACGGCCGCATGAAGATCATGCTGTCGAAGACGAAGTCGATCGACTTCCGCGTCTCGACGCTGCCGACGCTCTACGGCGAGAAGATCGTGATGCGCATCCTCGACTCGTCCGGGGTCAAGCTCGGCATCGAGGCGCTGGGCTACGAGCCCGACCAGCAGCAGATCCTGCTGGACGCGATCGCCCGCCCGTACGGCATGATCCTGGTGACCGGCCCGACCGGTTCGGGCAAGACGGTGTCGCTCTACACCTGCATCAACATCCTGAACCAGCCGGGGATCAACATCTCGACGGCCGAGGACCCGGCGGAAATCCAGCTCCCGGGCGTCAACCAGGTCAACGTGAACGAGAAGGCGGGCCTCACGTTCGCCGCCGCGCTCCGCGCGTTCCTGCGCCAGGATCCCGACATCGTGATGGTCGGCGAGGTCCGCGACCTCGAGACCGCCGACATCGCGATCAAGGCGGCGCAGACCGGCCACCTCGTGCTGTCGACGCTGCACACGAACGACGCGCCGACGACGCTGACGCGCCTCCAGAACATGGGGGTCGCGCCGTTCAACATCGCGTCGTCGGTGATCCTGATCACGGCGCAGCGGCTCGGGCGCAAGCTCTGCGTGCACTGCAAGCGCCCCGAGGACATCCCTCCCGAGGCGCTGCTGCGCGCCGGCTTCTCCGAGGACGACCTCGACGGCAGCTGGCAGGCGTACGGCCCGGGCGGATGCGACCACTGCGGCGGCTCCGGCTACAAGGGCCGCGTCGGCATCTACGAGGTGATGCCGATCTCCGACGACATGCGCCTGCTGATCATGCGCAACGGCAACGCGCTCGAGATCGCCGACCTCGCGCAGAAGGAAGGCGTGCGCAACCTGCGCCAGTCCGGCCTCCTGAAGGTCAAGGCGGGCCTGATGTCGCTCGAGGAAGTGGAAGCCGTCACGAACGAATGATGCCGGCGGCCTGATGCCGCCCCGGGGAAACGACCATGGCCACCGCCACCGTGCAGCGCAAGTCCGATGTCAAGGAGCACACGTTCCTCTGGGAGGGCGTCGACCGCAACAACCGCCAGGTGCGCGGCGAGTCGAAGGCGGCGTCCGAGACGGTCGTCACGAGCAACCTGCGCCGCCAGGGCATCCGCATCACCAAGATCAAGCGCCAGACGTTCCGCGGCGGGAAGCGCGTATCCGAGAAGGACGTGACGTTCTTCACGCGCCAGCTCGCGACGATGCTGAAGGCGGGCGTGCCGCTGCTCCAGTCGTTCGAGATCGTCGCCCGCGGCCACAGCAACGCCAGGTTCTCGCGCCTGATGATGGAAGTGAAGAGCCGGATCGAGGCCGGATCGAGCCTCGCCGACGCGTTCCGGCACTACCCGGCGCAGTTCGACAACCTCTACTGCAACCTGGTCGCGGCGGGCGAGAGCTCGGGGATGATCGACGCGATCCTCGACCGGCTCGCGACGTACAAGGAGAAGATCCTCGCGCTGAAGAGCAAGATCAAGGCGGCGCTCTTCTACCCGTCCGCGGTGGTGACCGTCGCGATCGTCGTCGTCTGGGTGATCATGATCTTCGTGATCCCCGCGTTCAAGGACGTGTTCTCGAGCTTCGGCGCGTCGCTGCCCGCGCCCACGCAGCTCGTCATCGACATCTCGGACTTCGTCGTCACCTGGTGGTGGGCCGCGTTCCTCGCGATCGGCGGCGCGATCTTCGGGATGACGGTGCTCATCAAGCGCTCGGCGACGTTCCGCTACACGTTCGACCGGCTGCTGCTCAAGTTCCCGGTCATCGGCGACATCCTCGAGAAGGCGACGATCGCGCGCTGGACGCGCACGCTCGCGACGATGTTCGCCGCCGGCGTGCCGCTCGTCGAGTCGCTCGACGCGGTCTCGGGCGCGGCGGGGAACGCCGTCTACCAGTCGGCCACGCGGCGGATCCAGACCGACGTGTCGACCGGCACGAGCCTCACCAACTCGATGATGTCGACGCAGCTCTTCCCGAACATGGTGCTGCAGATGGTGCAGATCGGCGAGGAGTCGGGCTCGCTCGACGCGATGCTCACGAAGATCGCGGACTTCTACGAGCGCGAGGTCGACGACGCCGTGTCCGCGCTTTCGTCGCTGCTCGAGCCGATCATCATCGTGTTCCTCGGCGTCGTCGTCGGCGGCCTGGTCGTCGCGATGTACCTGCCGATCTTCAAGCTCGGCGCGGTCGTCTGACCGCGGAATCCGGGCGGCGATGGCATCCCTCCTCGACCCGGCGGTCGCGCTCCCCGCGGCCGCCGTGATCGGGCTTTGCGTCGGGAGCTTCCTCAACGTCGTCATCCACCGCCTCCCGAAGATGATGGAGCGCGGCTGGGCCGACCAGTGCGCCGAGCTCGCCGGGCGCGAGCCCGAAGCGAAGCCCCGCTACAACCTGATGGTGCCGCGGTCGGCGTGCCCGGCGTGCGGGCATGCGATCACGGCGATCGAGAACGTCCCGGTGGTGTCGTGGCTCGCGCTGCGCGGCCGGTGCCGCGCGTGCAAGGCGCCGATCTCGCCCCGGTATCCCGTCGTCGAGCTCGTCGCGGGCGCGCTCGCGGTCGCCGCGGTCTGGCAGTTCGGCGCGGGCTGGAAGGGGCTTGCGGCCTGCGCGTTCCTGTGGACGCTGCTCGCGCTGGCGTTCATCGACGCCGACACGCAGCTCCTGCCCGACGACCTCACGCTGCCGCTCCTGTGGGGCGGCCTCGTCGCGAACCTGTTCGGGCTCTTCGTCCCGCTCGCGTCCGCCGTCGTCGGCGCGATGGCCGGCTACCTCGTCCTCTGGGCGGTGTACTGGCTGTTCAAGCTCGTCCGCGGAAAGGAAGGCATGGGCTACGGCGATTTCAAGCTGCTCGCCGCGCTCGGCGCGTGGCTGGGCTGGCCGATGCTTCCGCAGATCGTGCTCGTCTCGAGCGTGCTGGGCGCGGTCGGCGGCATCCTGATGATCGTGCTCGAGGGCCGCGACAAGGCCGTGCCGCTGCCCTACGGTCCCTGGCTCGCGGGGGCGGGGGCCGTCGCGCTGTTCTTCGGCCCGGCGATCAACGCGATGTACCTGCGGTGACGCTCGTCGTCGGCCTCACCGGCGGCATCGGGAGCGGCAAGTCGGCGGTCGCCACGGCCTTTCGCGTGCTGGGCGTCGAGGTCGTGGACGCGGACGAGGTCGCCCACGAGCTCTCCGTGCCCGGGCGCGACGGGCATCGCGCCGTGGTCGCCGCGCTCGGCCCCTCGATCCTCGCCGCCGACGGGACGCTCGACCGCGCGAAACTGCGCGAGCAGGCGTTCGCGGACGCGTCGTTCCGCCACCGCCTCGAGGCGGCGCTCCATCCTCCGATCCGCGAGGAGATCCGGCGCCGCGTCGCGGACTGGCGGGGTGACTACGGCGTGCTCGTCGTCCCGCTGCTCTTCGAGCGCGGCGGCACCGCGTCGCTCGCGGACCGGGTGCTGGTCGTCGACTGCCCCGAAGCCGAGCAGGTGCGGCGCGTCGGCCTGCGAAGCGGACTGCGGGAGAGCCAGGTCCGCGCGATCATGGCGACGCAGCTGGCGCGAGCGGAACGGCTCGCGCGGGCCGACGACGTGATCGACAACTCGGGACCTCCCGAGGCGATCGCGGCCGCCGTCGCCCGCCTCGACGCGTCCTACCGGGCGCTCGCGGCGGCCCGGCGCGACGCGCGGCCTTGATCCGGCGGGCGATTCGCGGACAATGGCGCTCGGCGACGACAGCCCGCGATGATCCGCTACGAACACCCGCTCAACGAGCGCATCCGGACGCTGATGCGGCTCGAGGACGTCTACTCGCGCCTTTCCGTGTACGCGGAGGGCGACCTGCCGCAGGATCACCACGCCGCGCTCGCGTCGCTGTTCGAGATCGCCGACATCGCGGCCCGCGCCGACCTCAAGACCGAGCTCCTGCAGGAGCTCGAGCGCCAGCGGCAGGTCCTCGGCCCGCTGCGCGCGAATCCGCGGATCGAGACCGAGGCGCTCGACGCGCTGCTCGCCGACATCGACGGCGTCACCGCGCAGCTGCTCGCGGCGTCCGGCAAGCTCGGCGCGCACCTGCGCGAGAACGAGTGGCTGATGGCGATCAAGCAGCGCAGCGGCATCCCCGGCGGAGCGTGCGAGTTCGACCTGCCGGCCTACCACTGGTGGCTGCACCGCGACGCCGAGGCGCGGCGAGCGGACCTGCGCGGGTGGATCGAGCCGTTCGAGCCGGTGCTCGCGGGACTCGCGATCGTGCTGCGCCTGCTGCGCGAGAACGGCCGGTCCGGCCGGCACATCGCCTACCGCGGCGTGTTCCAGCTGATGCTGACGACGGCCAAGGTCGCGCAGCTCCTGCGGCTCACCGTCGCGCGCGACCTCGCGTGCGTGCCCGAGATCAGCGCGAACAAGTACGCGCTGAACATCCGGTTCATCGACGTCACCGGCATGGACCGCGGGACCGTCTACGACCGCGACGTCGAGTTCGAGCTCGCGTTCTGCAATCTGTAGCGCGACGCGCGCTCGGTCGCCGGACGACGATCGGGCGCCATTTCCCGTCCGCACCCCTCTCGACCCCACCTGTCGGCATCGCGCGGACCAGGGCGCCCCAATGAACGTCTCGGACATCTTCCGCGCAAACGCGGCGACCCGACCCGACGCCGTCGCCTGGATCGACGAGCGGCGTTCCGGCGTCACCCACGCTGCGCTCGACGCGATCATCGACGCGGTCGCGCAGCGCCTGCTCGACGCCGGCGTGCGCGCGGGGCAGCGCGTCACGACCGCGCTCGACGACGGGCTCCCGATGCTGGCCGTCATCATGGCGCTCGCCCGCATCGGAGCGGAGTCGATCGACCGTCTCGCCGCGGGCGACCGCTGCGACGCGTGCACGGCGTCGCCCGGGCGCGAACCGAGCAGCGTCGCCCCCACGGTGCGCGTCGCCGACGATTGGTTGGAGGTGCCGTCGTCGCACGGGGCTCGGGTCGCCGTGCACGACGGCGGCCAGGCGGTCTTCCGGCTCTCTCACACCTCGGGTACCACCGGCCGGCCGAAAGCCATCGCGTTTTCGCACGACGAGGTCTTCGCGCGGCTCGAGGCGCGAGGGCGTGCGGTCCGTCTCCGCCTGCGCCGCGCCTGCTGTCGATGGTCAGGCTCCACGCGAACTACGGCCTGCAGGTCACGATGCACGCGTTCGCCAGCGGCGCAGCCGTCGTCGGCGCAACTCCGATCGAGGCGCTGGCGCAGGCGATCGCGCGGCACCGCGTGAACGCGCTGGTCATCCCGCCGGCGATTCTCGCCCAGTTCGTCGCGGGCTTGCCGCGCGACGCCGTGCCGTTCCCGTCGCTCGGCTACGTCGAAGTCAGCGGTGGCCGCCTGACCGGACGGCTCGCCAGGCACGCGATCGAGCGCGTGAGCCCGCACATCCACGTGCTCTATGGGTCGACCGAGTGCGGCGTCGTGACCCACTCGCCGTGGCAGGAAATCGCCGGCCGCCCGGGCGCGGCCGGGCGCCTGATGCCTGGCGGCGTCGAGGTTGCGGTCGTCGACGCGAATGGTGCCCCGCTTCCCCGCGGCTCGGAAGGCCGCTTGCGCTTTCGCGGAGCGACCTGCGCACGCGGCTATGCCGACGGTTCGGGGCCGAACGACCCGTTTCGCGACGGGTGGTTCGAATCCGGCGACCTGGGTCACATCGATCCCGACGGCATGCTGGTGATCGCCGGCCGGGACGACGAACGCATCAACATCGGCGGAGCGAAGATCGCGCCCGAGCGCCTCGAGGGCTTGGTCCTCGAGATGCGGGGCATCGCCGACGTCGCCGCGTTCTCCTACCCGTCCGACGTCGGCATCGACCGGGTCGGCCTCGCGATCGTGACCGATCCCACCTTCGACTTCGAGGCGTTCAAGCTGCAATGCCGCGAGCAGCTCGGGATCTACGTTCCGGCGTACGTGCTTCGGATGCGGGCGATTCCGCGCAACCAGAACGGCAAGGTCGTCCGCGCCGCGCTCGCGCAGCTCGTTCCCGGCGCCTCGCGCAGCCCGCGCTGACGCACGGCGGTCAGCGCAGCGGCAGCGCGATCGCCTTCACCAGCGCCTTCATGCGTTCCGTGTCGCGCAGGATCGTCGCGGCGAGTTCCTCGGGCGTGCTGCCGACGAGGACCTGGCCGTCCGCCGTCCAGCGCTCGCGTATCGACGGTTGGGCGAGCACGCGCAGAACCGCCGCCCGGATCATGTCGACCACGCGAGGCGGCGTGCCGGCGGGCGCGAGCAACGCGTTCCACACCGGCACCTCGTCTCCCTGGCCCGATTCAGCGAAGGTGGGCACACCGGGGAGCTGGCGCAGGCGCTTGTCCCCCGATACCGCGAGGACGCGGATGCGACCGGCCTGCGCCGAACCGATCACGCCGACTCCGGGCAGCACCGAGACCTGCACGGTGCCGGCGAGGAGCGCCGCGTGCGCGTGCCCCGCGCTATTGAAGGGGATGTGCTGCATGTCGGCACCGGCGCGGAACTTGAACGATTCGGCGATCAGCATGAAGGTGCTCGAGCCGGTGCCGTAATCGACGGTCGACGTGTGCACGCGTGTAGTCGGCGAGCTCGCGCAGCGTGGTCACCGGCAGCGACGGGTGCACGACAACGAGCGCGGGTTGCCGCGCGAGCAGCGTGATCGGCGCGAAGTCGCGCTGCGGATCGTACGGCAGGCTCGCGAAGATCGCCGGGTTGATCGCGAACTGCGACCCGAGCGCGAAGAGGAGCGTGCGTCCGTCGGGCGGCGCGGACGCCACCTGGCGCGCGGCAATGAACCCTTCGGCGCCGGGGCGGTTGTCGACGATCACCGGCTCGCCGAGCTCGGCCTCGAGCCCTTGCGCCAGCAGGCGCGCGGTGACGTCGGCGCCCACGCCCGGGCTGACGCCTACGACGATCCGGATGGCTTGCGAGGCGGGCCCCGGAGCGAGCGCCGCGGACGCGGAAGCAGCCACCAGGAGTGCGACGGCCGCGAGCGATCCGAGCGCGCGCAGCAGCGCCGTCAGGACCAGGAAGGACGGGAGCGGGAGGTTCATCGGGAAAGATCGGATGGAAATGTCGCGCGATGATACCCGCGCCCGCGTCGCAGCGCGCGACAGCCCACCCCCGCCGAGCCGGCGCACGGCGAAACCATGAATGCCGGACCAACGTCACTTCGGCGCGATGCCCAGCGACTTGACCAGCGCGGCGACCTCGGCTCGCTCCTGCAGCAACCGCTCCCCCAGCGCGTCGGGTGTGGACGTTTCAGGTACCACGCCCGCCTCGAGCAGCTTGGCGACCACCTCGGGCTCCTCCAGCACCTTGACGAACGCTGCGCGCACGCGCGCGAGAATCGCCTCCGGCGTACCGGCGGGAGCGAACAGCGCGTTCCACAACGGGAGGTCCGCGGACGGGTATCCCGCCTCGATGAACGTGGGGACGTCGGGCAGCTGGGGCAGGCGCCCGCGACCGCTGACCACGAGCGCGCGCACGCGACCGGCACGAATCGACGCCTGCGCCGAGGCGACGTCGACGATTCCGACCTGCACGTCCCCGGCGATCATCGCCTGGAGCGTCGGCGCGAGACCGTTGTAGGGCACGTGGGTCATGTCGGCACCGATGGCGGCCTTCAGCGCCTCGCCCGCAAGCATGAGCGCGCCCGATCCCGCGCCGTAGTTGATCCTGTCCGGGTGCGCGCGCGACCACGCCGCGAGTTCGGCAAGCGTCCGCACGGGCAGCGACGGATGCACGGCCACGAGGAGGATCTGGCTGCCGAGGAAGGTGATCGGGACCAGGTCGCGATCGGAGTCGTAGCCCAGACTCGCGTGTGTCACCGGGTTCACCGCGAACTGCGTCCGGGTACCGGCGAGCAGCGTGTATCCGTCGCCCGCGGCGCCGGCGACCATGCGCGCCGCGAGGATCTGATCGGCGCCGACCCGGTACTCGATCACGATCGGCTGGCCGAGCGCCGCGCGCAGCGGTTCCTGCATCGCGCGCAGCATGAAATCGTACGTCGATCCCGCCGGCGTGCCGACGACCACGCGGACCGGTCGGGCCGGCCAGGCATCGACGGCCATCGCCTGGCCCCGGGTCGGGCCGGCCGCCACTGCGCAGGCGCACCCGGCGAGCGCGAGGCAGAGCGTTCGACGCGCGGTCGATGCAGCGCCCGCGGGCGGTGCGGTGCGCCTGCTTGCCACATCCGGAGAGTGCGCAGGCTCCGGCAGCGCTCGAGCGGAGATGAGGGAGGCGGATGCTGCGCGTGCCGGCAAATCGGCCAACTCCTGTCCGGGCATACAATCGGACCTTCCACGGAGCTCCGCACGTTGCCCCACCGACGCACGACCCCGCGCCCGCGCAGCGCAACCGCCACGCCATGAGCCGAAGCGGCGAAGACGCACTCGCACGTCGCTGCCCGACTTGCAGGACCGCGATCGGCGCGAGCGCCGATACGCGCTGGCGGCCGTTCTGCTCGCAGCGCTGCAAGCAGGTCGATCTCGGCGCGTGGCTGAGCGAGTCGTATCGGGTTCCCGCCGTGGAGCAGGACGACGACGAGGCCCTGCCGCCAGGCGAGGGCCCGCGCGGGACCTGAGCGACGATCCGCGCGTCACCCGGCGGCCCCGCCTCGGTCCCAGGCGCCGCGACGCATCGCGATGCCATGCGCGCCATGGTCCAGCGCCGTGCCGAGATCCGCCGACTGCAGCCCGCCGAGTGCGTAGACGGGCACGCGCGTGTGCTCGATCGTGCGCGCGAAGCCGTCCCAGCCGAGCGGCGTCGCGCCCGGGTGCGTCGTCGTCGCCAGGACCGGGCCGACGACCGCGTAGTCGACGCCGAGCGCCGCGGCGCGCGCAAGCTCCTCGCGCGTGTGGCACGACGCTCCGATCAGCATGCCTTCGGGCCGCGCGCGCCGCCGCAGCGAGCGACGCCGACGTCCAGTGCGTGCCATCCGCGCCCACGCGCAGCGCGTCGTCCGCCCTGCCGTTGACCACGACCGTCGCGCCGTGCGCGTGCGCGAGCGGGACGAGCCGCCGCGCGAACGCGTCGCGACGCGCGGCCGGCCACGTCTTCTCGCGCAGCTGGACGAGCCGGAGACCCCGCGCGAACGCGCGTTCCGCGCGCGCGAGAAACGCTTCCTCGCCCAGATCCTCCGCGCACGTGATACCCATTGCCGGGGGCAGCGCGAGCGCGTCGAGGACGCGGGTGTTGGCCGGCAGGAGCGGCGCGACGTCGAACGCCCCGGGACGCTGCCACGAGAACGCCTGGCCGTCGTGGCCGACCGGCTCGCCGTCGAAGGCGAACACGCGGAAGAAGTGGAGCTCGACGTGCGCGTGCGGGTAGACGTGCTCCTGCACGATCCAGGGCGCGGCGCGACGCACGACGATGCCGAGCTCCTCGACGAGCTCTCGCGCGAGCGCGTCGCGCGGCGACTCGCCCGGCTCGAGCTTCCCGCCCGGGAACTCCCAGTAGCCCGCGTAGGGCTTGCCCGCGGGGCGCTGCGCGAGCAGCACGCTGCCGTCGGCGCGCACGACGACCGCGGCCGCGACGCGCGTCACGCCCATCGTCAGGACCGGCGCCTCAACGCCTGCTGGCCGGCCCAGAGCTTCGCGAACTGCCAGGCCACGCGTCCCGAGCGCGATCCGCGCTGCAGCGCGAACTGCAGCGCCTCGCGCGTGCGCGCGTCGGCCTCCTTCGCGCTCGCGGGCGCGCCGACGCCGAACGACGCGAGCCAGCCGGCCACCGCGGCGAGATAGTCGTCCTGCGCGAACGGGTAGAACGAGATCCACAGGCCGAAGCGCTCGGACAGCGAGATCTTCTCCTCGACCGACTCGCCGGGGTGCACCTCGTCGCCCACGTGCTTCGTCTCCAGGTTCTCGCTCATGTACTCGGGCAGCAGGTGCCGGCGGTTCGACGTCGCGTAGATCACCACGTTGCCCGACGGCCCCGCGATCGACCCGTCGAGCGCGACCTTGAGCGCCTTGTATCCACGACGGGCGCGAGCCATCCGCGGTCGCCGCGCTTGCGCCAGCGCGCGGCGGTCACCTTCGCCCAGTCGGGATCCGGCGCGACCGGCGGAAGCAGCGCCTCGAAGCGCGCGAGCACGCCCTCCGCGCGCGCCACGAGCGCGTCGAGCGGGTCGGGGACGGCGGCCCGCTTGCCGGCGCTCATGACCGGTAGTCGGCGTTGATCGACACGTAGTCGTGCGAGAAGTCGCAGGTCCATACCGTCGCGCGCGCGGAACCCCGCCCGAGGTCGACGCGCACGGCGATCTCGTCCTGCTTCATCACGCGCTGCCCGTCCTCCTCGCGGTACGAGGCCGCGCGCCCGCCGTGGTCGACGACGAGCACGTCGTCGAGCCAGAACGAGACGCGCCCGGGATCGGTGTCCGGGGCCGCGGTGTTGCCGATCGCGCACACGATGCGGCCGAGATTCGGGTCCGATGCGAAGAACGCGGTCTTGACGAGCGGCGAGTGCGCGATGCCGAACGCGACCGCCCTGCACTCGTCGACCGTGCTCCCGCCCTCGACGCGGATCGCGATGAACTTCGTCGCCCCCTCGCCGTCGCGCACGATCGCCTGGGCGAGGTCGACCGCGACACCCTCGATCGCGGCGCGCAGCGCCGGGAGGCGCGGATCGTCGGCGCGAGCGATCGGCGCGATGCGCGCCCTGCCGGTCGCGGCGATCACGAAGCTGTCGTTGGTCGACGTGTCGCCGTCGACGGTGGCGCCGTTGAACGAGACGTCCGCGACCTCGCGCGCGATCGTCGCCAGGAGCGCCCGGTCGACCGGGGCGTCGGTCGCGACGAACGAAAGCATCGTCGCCATGTCCGGATGGATCATGCCGGCGCCCTTCGCGATGCCGGTGACCGTGACCGGCGCACCGTCGATCGTCGTGCGCCGCGACGCCCCCTTCGGCACCGTGTCGGTCGTCATGATCGCCCGCGCCGCGTCGAACCATCCGTCCTCGCGCGCCGCCGCCCGCGCAGCGGGCAGCGCGGCGACCAGCCGGTCGACCGGCAGCGGCTCCATGATGACGCCGGTCGAGAACGGCAGCACCTGCTGCATCGGGCACGCGAGCATCGACGCGACGGCAGCGGCCGTCGTCTCGGCATCGGCGATGCCGCGCTTGCCGGTGCCGGCGTTCGCGTTGCCGGCGTTGACCACGAGGGCGCGCAACTGCCCGCTCGATGCGAGGTGCCTGCGGCACACGATCACCGGCGCCGCGCAGAAGCGGTTCTTCGTGAACACGCCGGCGGCGACCGTGCCGGGCTCGCAGACGACCAGGAGCACGTCGTTGCGGTCCCAGTTCTTGATGCGGCCTGCGGCGGCGCCGAGCGCGATGCCTGGAACGGGAAGCAGCGATTCGGGCGTCGGGGGCGTGTAGTTGACGGGCATTCAGGAGCCAGGAGTCAGTTGACAGGAGCCGGTGACGTCGCGTCACTTGTGGCCGCGCGTCGAGCGCGGGGCGGCAGTAGCGAATGATAGCCGGATGCCGTCCGGCGCGAGCGCGCGCCATGCCGGGAAGAAAACCAGCCTGGAAGGAAGCGTTCGGATCGGCGCAGCGGGGAGCACATGGGGCGAGCCCGACATCGCGCCAAGGCACCCGTCGCTCGCCATGCGCTCGGTTCTGCGTCCAACCGGGCGACGGGCTCGGCGCGTTGACCGGCGCCGCAGGCGTCCGGTCCAACGCGTTGGGCACGTCGCGCTGGCTTCAGGGCGGCTCGCCCCCCGAAGCCCGCCGCAGCCTCAGCCGCCTACGCGAGCCGCCCGTGACACTGCTTGTACTTCTTGCCCGACCCGCAGGGACACGGGTCGTTGCGCCCCACCTTGTCGCCCGACCGCACGAACGGCTGCGCCTCGACCGCCTTCGCGGCGTCGTCGCCCGCCGGCGCGACGCGAGCGCCTCCTCGTAGTCGGCGTGCTGGTAGCGAACGTTGCTGACGGCCTCGGGCTCCTCGACCGCGGCGACGTCCTGCTGGCTGCGGACCTGCACGGTCAGCACGACCTTCACGACGTCCTGCTTGACCCGGTCGAGCATCTCCGAGAACAGCTCGAACGCCTCGCGCTTGTACTCCTGCTTCGGGTTCTTCTGCGCGTACCCGCGCAGGTGTATGCCCTGCCGCAGGTGATCGAGGTTCGCCAGGTGGTCGCGCCAGTGGTGATCGAGCGTCTGCAGCATCAGGCTGCGCTCGAACGAGCGCATCACCTCGGCGCCCGCGGAGGCCTCGCGCTCCTGCCACGAGGCGACCGCGGCCTCGACGATGCGATCCCGGATCGTGTCGTCGTTGACGTCGGCGTCCTTCAGCCATTCCTGCGCCGCGACGTGGATCTGCAGCTCGCCCGCGAGCGCCGCCTCGAGCCCCGGCAGGTCCCACTGCTCCTCGACCGACTCCGCCGGCACGTAGCGGCGCACCAGCGCCTCCATCTCGCCCCGGATCATGTTCCGGATGGTGCCGCCCACGTCCTCGCTGTCCACCAGCTCGTTGCGCTGCTGGTAGATGACCCGGCGCTGGTCGTTCGCGACGTCGTCGTACTCGAGGAGCTGCTTGCGGATGTCGAAGTTGCGCGACTCGACGCGGTTCTGCGCCTTCGCGATCGACCGGTTGACGATCGCGTGCTCGATCGGCTCGCCCTCCGGCATCTTGAGCTTCTGCATGATGACGCCGAGCCGCTCGCCGCCGAAGATGCGCAGCAGCGGATCCTCGAGCGACAGGTAGAAGCGCGAGCTGCCGGGGTCGCCCTGGCGGCCGGAGCGGCCGCGCAGCTGGTTGTCGATGCGCCGCGACTCGTGGCGCTCGGTGCCGACGATGTGCAGGCCGCCCGACGCCACCACCTCGTCGTGCCGTGCCTGCCATTCCGCGCGCAGCCGCGCGATCTCGGCCTCGCGCTCGGGGAGCGGGATCGACTCGTCCTCGCGCATCCTGAGGAGCTGCTGCTCGATCGCGCCGCCCAGCACGATGTCGGTGCCCCGGCCCGCCATGTTGGTCGCGATCGTGATCGCGCGCGGGCGTCCCGCCTGCGCGACGATCTCGGCCTCGCGGGCATGCTGCTTGGCGTTCAGCACCTCGTGCTTGAGTCCCTGCTTCTCCAGGTGGCCGGACAGCAGCTCCGAATTCTCGATGGAGGTCGTGCCGACGAGCACCGGCTGGCTTCGCTCGTGGCACCCCCGGACGTCGGCGACGATCGCGTCGACCTTCTCCTGGAACGTGCGGAACACGAGGTCGTTCTCGTCCTTGCGCACCATCGGCAGGTGCGTCGGGATCACCACCGTCTCGAGGTGGTAGATCTGCTGGAACTCGAAGGCCTCGGTGTCGGCCGTGCCGGTCATCCCGGCGAGCTTCCCGTACATCCGGAAGTAGTTCTGGAACGTGATCGACGCGAGCGTCTGGTTCTCGCGCTGGATCGCCACGCCTTCCTTCGCCTCGACCGCCTGGTGCAGGCCCTCGGACCAGCGCCTGCCCGTCATCAGCCGGCCGGTGAACTCGTCGACGATGATCACCTCGCCGTTCTGCACCACGTAGTGCTGGTCGCGGTGGTAGAGCGCGTGCGCGCGCAGCGCCGCGTACAGGTGATGCATCAGCGAGATGTTCTGCGCGTCGTACAGGCTCGTCCCCGCCGCGAGCAGGCCGGCGTCGGCGAGCACCGCTTCCGCGTGCTCGTGCCCTTCCTCCGACAGCAGCACCTGGTGCGCCTTCTCGTCGACCCAGTAGTCGCCCGTCCCGGTCTCGGACTCCTGGCGCTTGAGACGCGGAGCGAGGTCGTTGAGCCGGTAGTACATCTCGATGTTGTCGTCCGCCTGTCCCGAGATGATGAGCGGCGTGCGCGCCTCGTCGATCAGGATCGAGTCGACCTCGTCGATGATCGCGTAGGCGAGCCCGCGCTGCACCCGCTCGCTCGCCTGGTAGACCATGTTGTCGCGCAGGTAGTCGAAGCCGAACTCGTTGTTCGTGCCGTAGGTGATGTCCGCCGCGTAGGCCTGCTGCTTCGCCTCGTGGTTCATCTGCGACAGGTTGACGCCGACCTCGAGGCCCAGGAACCGGTAGATCCGTCCCATCCAGTCGGCGTCGCGCTGCGCGAGGTAGTCGTTCACCGTCACGATGTGCACGCCCTTGCCGGCGAGGGCGTTCAGGTATCCGGGCAGCGTCGAGACCAGCGTCTTGCCTTCGCCGGTGCGCATCTCGGCGATCTTGCCGTGATGCAGCGCCATGCCGCCGATCAGCTGCACGTCGAAGTGGCGCATGCCGAGCGCGCGCTTGCCGGCCTCGCGGACCACCGCGAACGCCTCGGGCAGCACGTCGTCGAGCGCCTCGCCCTTCGCCACGCGCTCCCTCAGCTCGCCGGTCTTGGCGCGGAGCGCGGCGTCGTCGAGCGCGGAGATCGCCGGCTCGAGCGCGTTGATGTCGCGGACGACGGCGCGATATTGCTTGAGGAGCCGCTCGTTGCGGCTTCCGAAGATGCGGGTGAGGATGTTGGAGATCATCGGATGGAGGAATTCGCGAACCCTCGGGACGACACCGCCGTCCCCGGTGCCCCGGCGTCGGCGCGCATGGCGCCAGGAGGGAAGCCGGACGCGCGGACGCGCCGGCGACTCGCGCTAGTTCTGCAGGAAGCGCGCCGGGTTCTGCGGCACGCCGTTCAGCCTGACCTCGAAGTGCAGATGCGGCCCCGTCGACCGGCCGGTCGACCCGACCGAGGCGATCCGCTGCCCGCGCACGACGAGATCGCCTTCGCGCACGTCCACCGTCGACGCATGCGCGTACCGCGAGACAAGGCCGTTGCCGTGGTCCACTTCGACCATTTTACCGTACTCGCGGTGCACCTCCGCGTGGATCACCTTGCCGCTCGCGGCGGCGACGATCGGCGTTCCGGACTCGGCCGGGAAATCGATGCCCTCGTGATAGGACTGCTGCCCCGTGAACGGATCGATCCGGTAGCCGAAGTTCGACGAGTACCAGCCGTCGACGATCGGCAGCAGGCTGGGGAGGAACTTGAGGCTCGCGGAATTCTGGATCAGGAGGGCGTCGAGGACCGAGAGCTGGTCAGTGCGCTGGTCGATCTTGCGGCGCAAGGTCTCGAGCAGCGCCGAGAACTCCTCGACCGAGAGATCGCGCGGCGCGACCGTCGCCGAGTCGGCGCCGCCGCGACCGGGCGAGGTTCCCTTGGCCGGCAGTTCCTGAGGCTTGAGGCCCGCCACGCGAGCGAGTCGTTCGCCCAGGTGGTCGAGCCGCATCACCTGCGCCTCGAGATCCCCGAGCTTGAGCGCCATCGCGTTCAGGTGGCCGTGTACCTTCTCCTGCGTCCGCTGCGCCTCCTCGCGCTGGTCGGCGAGCACGATCGCCTGCAGCCAAGGGTGCTTGACCGCCGCGGCCCACCTGAGCGTGGCGTAGTTGAAGACCAGCGTGAACAGCACCAGCGCGGCCAGGACCGCGAGCGCGACCGCAACGCCGTGACGCCAGTCGAGCGAGAGGGTCTTCGCACGCGCGCTCGCACCGCTGACCAGTATGATGTCCAACTCGAAAGACTCCTTCGACGCGAACGCCTCGATGCCGGGAAAGCCCCTCCCCCCCGGCAGGCCGCTCGCCCGCGTGCTCGCGGACGATCCCCTGCTCGCCGCCTGGAACCGCCGCCGCCGCGAGGAAACGCGGGTCACGCGGGCGGTCCATGCCGCATTGCCACGACCGTTGGCGGCGCACGTCGCCGCGTGGCTGCCCTCCCCCGACCAGCTCGACCTCGTCGCGTCGACCGGGACCATCGCTGCCGCCTTGCGGCAACGGCTTCCGGCCGTCCGGGCGGCCCTCGGAAGTGAGGGGATGGAGTTTAGGGAAGTTCGGGTCCGAGTGCAACCCGCGTCCGTTCGGCAGGTGGAGAGAAAAATCCTTCCACGTCAATGGGATAGCACCCAAAAAGCGGCGTTGGAGGGTTTGGCCGGCACGTTGCCGGACGGCCCCCTCAAGGCCGCGGTCGCCCTCTGGCTCAAGCGGTCCGGGCGCTGAACCGCGCTGCCGCTGGCACCGATGCGGCCCCGGCTGCGGGCCGGGCACCCCGTCTACAGCATGATCAGCGCACGCTCGATCGCGAAGAAGATCAGCACGCCGGCGAGCGCCAGGACGAGCAGCTTCACCACCTGCCAGATGAAGCGGAGGTAGCGGCGGTCGCGCGTGAACAGGAAGAGCAGGAACGCGACGCCGATCGCCGCGAGGCCGAGCACCAGGAGCAGGCGGACGAGCACCATCGCGGTCGGAGGTCAGCCGGGCAGACCGGCATCCGGCCGGCGCGTAACCGGCATCGGTCCGCCCGGGGGGTGCCGGGACGGACGCCCCCGTCCTGCGAGGTGCGGCATCAGGCCGTCGCGACGCGCCAGTCGTAGAACGCGCTCGGCACGTCGGCGGCCGCGTCGAACGCGACGAGGCGGGCCGCGTCCGGCCGTGCGAGGAGCGCCCGGGCGAGTGCGTTGTTCAGCGCGTGGCCCGACTTGTAGGCGGTGTACTGGCCGATGAGCGGATGGCCGAGCAGGTAGAGGTCGCCGATCGCGTCGAGGACCTTGTGCCTCACGAACTCGTTGTCGTAGCGCAGCCCCTCGCTGTTCAGCACGCGCACCTCGTCCAGCACGACCGCGTTCTGCAGGCTGCCGCCGAGGCCCAGGCCGGCGGCGCGCATCGCCTCGACGTCCTGCATGAATCCGAACGTCCGCGCGCGCGCGACCTCCCTGACGTACGAATGCTCGGCGAAGTCGATGACGACGTGCCGGTTCTCCGATCCGAACACCGGGTGCGGGAAGTCGATCGTGAAATCGAGGCGGAACCCGTCGCAGGGGTCGAAGCGGGCCCACTTGTCGCCGTCGCGGACCTCGACCGGCGCGACGATGCGCAGGTAGCGCTTCGGCGCCGCCTGCTCGGCGATGCCCGCTCCCTGCAGCAGGAACACGAACGGGCCCGCGCTGCCGTCCATGATCGGGATCTCCGGACCGGCGACGTCGACGTGCAGGTTGTCGATGCCGAGGCCCGCGAGCGCGCTCATCAGGTGCTCGACCGTCGAGACCGTCGCGGCGCCTTCCCGCAGCGTCGAGGACAGGCGCGTGTCGCCGACCTGCGTCGCCGACGCCGGGATGGCGACCGGCGGGACGAGGTCCGTGCGGTGGAAGACGATGCCGGTGTCCGGCGGCGCCGGGCGCAGCACGAGCTCGACGCGGGCGCCGGTGTGCAACCCGACGCCGGTCGTGCGCGTGGCGGTCCTGAGGGTGCGTTGGCGAAGCATCTTGAGGTGGACTCCCGCGAAGGGACGTCGGTTCCGTCGGATCCTGCGCGCCGGGGGCGGAACCGGGGGATGCTAGCACAGCCCCCGGCGCCCGTGGCGTCCCGTCAGTCGGCCTGCTTGCGCAGGAAGGCCGGGATCTCGATGTCCGAGGCTCCCGCCGACGCGCCGCCCACCGACGGCGAGCGCCGCCGGACGACCGCCGGCTGGTCGAGCTTGTCGTAGTCGATCGTCTCGACGGTCATGCCCAGCCCGTCGGTCCCCGTGCGCTCGACGACCGCCGGCTGCTGCAGGACCTGGAGCGTCGGGGGGACGCGCTTCGCCTGCGCCGCGGCGGCGCCGAGGCCCGTCGCGATCATCGTGACGCGGAGCTCGCCGGTCATCGCGTCGTCGATCACGGTGCCGACGATCACCATCGCGTCGTCGGCGGTGAACTCCTTGATCGTATTCATCACGTCGTGATATTCCTTCATCCTGAGATCGGACGCCGCCGTGATGTTGACCAGCACGCCGCGCGCGCCGGCGAGGTTGACGTCCTCGAGCAGCGGGCTGCGGACGGCCGCCTGCGCGGCGGAGCGGGCGCGCTCGGGGCCGCTGGCCGACGCCGAGCCCATCATCGCCATGCCGACCTCGCCCATCACGGTGCGCACGTCGGCGAAGTCGACGTTCACGAGGCCGGGGTTGTTGATCACCTCGGCGATGCCCGACACCGCGCCGTGCAGCACGTCGTTGGCCGCCGCGTACGCGTCGAGCACCGAGACGTCGTCGCCCAGCACGGCCATCAGCTTGTCGTTCGGGATGATGATGAGCGAGTCGACGCGCTTCGCGAGTTCCTCGATCCCGGCCTGCGCGACCTTCTGGCGCTTGCCCTCGAACGTGAAGGGCCGCGTCACGACCGCGACGGTCAGGATGCCGAGCTGCTTCGCGATGTCGGCGATGATCGGCGCGGCGCCGGTGCCCGTTCCTCCACCCATGCCCGCGGTGATGAACAGCATGTCCGAGCCCGCGATCAGCTCGCCGATGCGGTCGCGGTCCTCCATCGCCGCGTCGCGGCCGATCTCGGGCTTCGCGCCCGCGCCGAGGCCGCGCGTCAGCGCGGTCCCGAGCTGGAGCTG
Organism: Betaproteobacteria bacterium; assembly: GCA_016704895.1. GTDB lineage: Bacteria > Pseudomonadota > Gammaproteobacteria > Burkholderiales > Casimicrobiaceae > VBCG01. The sequence goes on along the minus strand of JADIZG010000072.1, from coordinate 131,236 downwards.
CGTGCGGGCATTCGAGCGCTTGAGCGCCTGCGCGTCGGTGTTGGCGCAGATGAAGTCGACGCCCGAGAGCCCCCTGATGATCATGTGCTCCACCGCGTTGCCGCCGCAGCCGCCGACGCCGATGACCTTGATGATCGCGCCGTCCTGCGGAGCCTGGTCGATGATCTCGAACATGTGGTTACCCTTCCTTTCCTGTCTACAAGCGTTGCCGGTTGGCGTGGTCGCCTTGTTGTCTGTCGGGTTGCGCCGCCCTGCTGCCGACGGCCGTTGCTGTGCAGCGATGCGTTGCGTGTCGATCGTCCCTTCGTGCTCCTGCCGCCGGGGAACGCCTGCTCGGACGCGATCCCCGCGAAACCTGATCCGTGCGAAGCGGGCGCCTCAACGCCGCCCGCCTCAGAAATTCGCCTTGAACCACTGCCTCATCCTCTCAGCGACGCCCGTGATCCCCTTCACCTGCGCGCGCGCGGCCTCGGCCCGCATCCGCTGGTCGCGCCCGTGCATCAGCAGCCCGACGGCGGTCGAGTAGCGGGGGCTCCGCACGACGTCGGCGAGCCCGCCCATGTACGAGGGGGCGCCGACGCGGCACGGCAGGTGGAACACCTCCTCGCCCAGCTCGGCCATCCCCTGCAGGATCGACGTGCCGCCGGTGATCACGACGCCCGACGAGAGGAGTTCCTCGAAGCCCGAGCGCCGCAGCTCCGACTGCACGAGCGTGTAGAGCTCCTCGATGCGCGGCTCGATCACCTCGGCCAGCATCGGGCGCGACAGCTTGCGCGGCGCGCGCTCGCCGACGCCGGGGACCTCGACGATGTCGTTCGCGTCGGCCAGCTGCCGCAGCGCGCAGCCGTGGCGGATCTTGAGCTCCTCGGCCTCCTTCGTCGGCGTGCGGAGCGTCATCGCGATGTCGTTGGTCACCTGGTCGCCGGCGATCGGGATCACGGCGGTGTGGCGGATCGCGCCGCCCGCGAACACGGCGATGTCGGTCGTGCCGCCGCCGATGTCCATCAGGCAGACGCCCAGCTCCTTCTCGTCGTCGTTCAGCACCGCCGCCGCGGAGGCGAGCGGCTGCAGCACGATGTCGGTGAGCTCGATGCCGCAGCGGCGCACGCACTTCGCGATGTTCTCGACCGCCGACACCGCGCCGGTGACGATGTGCACCTTGACCTCGAGGCGCACGCCGCTCATGCCCAGCGGCTCGCGCACGCCGTCCTGGCCGTCGATGATGAATTCCTGCGGCAGGATGTGCAGGATCTGCTGGTCGTTCGGGATCGCGATCGCCTTCGCGGTCTCGATCACGCGGTCGATGTCCGCCTGCGAGACCTCGCCCTCCTTGATCGCGACCATTCCGCTCGAGTTCAGGCTTCGGATGTGGCTGCCCGCGATGCCGGTCGTGACGGCGCCGATCCGGCAGTCGGCCATCAGCTCGGCCTCCTCGAGCACGCGCTGGATCGACGCCATCGTCGCCTCGATGTTGACGACGACGCCGCGCTTCAGGCCGCGCGAGGGCTGCGTGCCCAGCCCGATCACGTTGAGCTCGCCGTCCGGCCCGACCTCGGCGACGATCGCGACGATCTTCGACGTGCCGATGTCGAGCCCGACGACGAGGTTCTTGCTTTCCTTGACCATGCTTCCCGTTCCCCCGTCCCTCAGAGCGCCCGCTTCGGCGGCTTCTCGCGGAACCCCGGCACGCGCGCCGCGAATCCGTTGCGGTAGCGGAGGTCGACCTCCCCCACGCGCGTGCCGCTCCGCGCGAGCGCACCGACCGTGCGGCCGTACGCCGCCACGAACCGCGCGAGCCTGGCGTCCGGCTCGTCGCGCCCCAGTTCGATCGCGAGCGCCGCTTCCTCGCTGCCGGCCTTCAGGCGCCATCCGCCGCGGGGCGAGACCGCGATGGCGCGGAGCCTGAGGTCGAGCGGCGCGAGCAGCGCGCTCCACTCCCGGTGCCGCGCCGTCACCTCGGAAACGCGCGCGTCCGGCCCGTCGAACTGCGGCAGCTCGCCGTCGTGGGTCGCGGCGAATATCTCGCCCTGCGCGTTGACGAGCCCGGAGTCGCCCCAGCGCGCGTACGGCACGTGCTCCTCGACCGCGATCTCGAGCCGGCCGGGCCATTGGCGCCGCAGCGAGACGTTGCGCACCCAGGGGACGCGCACGAGCGCCGCGCGAGCCGTGTCGAGGTCGAGCGTGAAGAACGTGCCCGAGAGGTCGCTCCGGATCGCGGCCTCGAGGTTCGCCGGGCTCGAGCGCGCGAGCGGCGTCGCCACGACGACCTCGCGGAGCGCGAACGCGTCGTTGCGCGCCGCCCACACGACCGCGCCGATCGCCAGCAACGCGACGGCGATCGAGGCGAGCGTCGCGGCGAACGCGTTCAGCGCCTTCGGGTCATCCCACATGGGCCCCCCGGAGGATCTCGACGCACAGGTCGGGAAACGCGATGCCGGCCGCGCGCGCCGCCATCGGCACGAGGCTGTGGCCGGTCATGCCCGGCGACGTGTTGAGCTCGAGGAACGACCACGTGCCGTCGCGGCGCAGGATCGCGTCGAGCCGGCCCCAGCCGCTCGCCCCGAGGATCCGGAACGCCGCGAGCGACTGCTCGCGGATCGCCAGCTCGACCGCGTCGGGCAGCCCGGCCGGGCAGTGGTACTTCGTCTCGTTCGAGAAGTACTTGCTGTGGTAGTCGTAGTTGCCGCCGGGCGCCTCGATGCGGATCAGCGGCAGCGCGCGGTCGCCGAGAATCGACGCGGTGAGCTCGCGCCCCTCGACGAACTCCTCGGCGAGCACGAGCCGGTCGTGCTTGGCCGCCTCGACGATCGCGAGCCGCACTTCGTCGTGGTCGACGCTCGACACCTTCGTGATGCCGATCGTCGAGCCTTCGCGCGCGGGCTTGACGATCAGCGGCAGGCCGAGCTCCGCGACCAGGCGCATCGGGTCGGTCGCCTCGTCGACGATGCGGTAGCGCGGCGTCGGGATGCCCGCGGCGATCCAGACGAGCTTGGTGCGCCACTTGTCCATCGCGAGCGCGGAGGCCATCACGCCGCTGCCCGTGTACGGGATGCCCAGCGTCTCCAGGGCGCCCTGCACGGTACCGTCCTCGCCGTAGCGCCCGTGCAGCGCGACGAACGCGCGCGCGTAGCCGTCGCGGCGGAGCTCCCACAGGTCGCGCTCGGCCGGGTCGAACGGATGGGCGTCGACGCCCCGGTCGCGCAGCGCGGAGACGACCGCGGTCCCCGACATCAGCGACACCTCGCGCTCCGCCGACGGGCCGCCCAGCAGCACCGCGACCTTGCCCATCCACGCGTTGCTCATCGCGCCTCCTCCGTTCCCGGCGAGGCCCACGATGCGAACCTCGGGCTCCAGCTCGACGCCGAACCGCGCCTCGACCGTCGCGCGCACGTGGGCGATCAGCGCCTCGATGTCGGCCGCGCGTGCGCGGGCCCCCGGGTTGACGATGAAGTTCGCGTGCATCTCCGACACCCTCGCGCCCCCGATCGTGTGCCCCTTGAGGCCCGCCGCCTCGATCAGGCGCGCCGCGTGGTCGCCTTCCGGGTTGCGGAACACGCTGCCCGCGTTGGGCAGCGACAGCGGCTGCGACGCGATTCGCTTCGAGAGCAGCTCCTTGATGCGCGCTCGCGCCTTCGTCGCGTCGCCCGGCGGGAAGCTCATCCACACGGCGGTGAAGATGCCGTCGGGCGGCGAGCCGTCGGCGTGGCGCACGCTCCGGTATCCGATCGCGTAGTCCGACGGCGTGCGCACCTCGAACCGGCCGTCCCGCGTCAGCACCTCGACGCGCACGACGTGGTTCCACGTCTCGCCGCCGTAGCAGCCGGCGTTCATCGCGACCGCGCCACCGATCGTGCCCGGCACGCCGGCGAGGAACTCGGCGCCCTCGCAGCCCAGCCGGGCGGCGAGCCGCGCGACCTTGGGGCTCGCGACGCCCGCTTCCGCGTAGACGAGGCCGTCCGCGACCGCGAGCACCGCGCCGGGATCGTGCATGACGACGACCGCGCCACGCACGCCGCCGTCGCGCACGAGCGTGTTGCTGCCGAGTCCCATCACGTGCAGCGGAACGCCCGCCGGAAGCTGGCGCACGAACGCCGAGAGGTCGTCGCGGTCCGCCGGACGGAACAGGATCTCGGCCGGCCCGCCGGCGCGCCAGCTCGTGTAGCGCGCGAGCGACACGTTGCGCTCGAGCACGCCGCGCAGGCCGGTGAACGCCAGGGGCCCTGGCTCGGTGGCGCTCATCCCGCCCCCGCCGCGAGCTGCGGCGCGACCTGGCCGATCGAGCCGGCGCCCATGATCAGCACGACGTCGCCGTCGCGTGCGATCGCGCGCACCGCGTCGGCGACGCCCCGAGACCTCCTCGACGAAAAGCGGCTCGACCTTGCCGCCCACGCGGACCGCACGGGCGAGCGCGCGCCCGTCGGCCGCGACGATCGGCGGCTCCCCTGCCGGGTAGACGTCGGTCAGCACGAGCGCGTCGACGGTCGACAGCACGCGCGCGAAGTCCTCGAACAGGTCGCGCGTGCGCGTGTAGCGGTGGGGCTGGAACGCGAGGACGATGCGGCGCCCCGGGAAGCTGCCGCGCGCGGCGTCGACCACCGCGGCGATTTCCACCGGGTGGTGGCCGTAATCGTCGATCAGCTCGACGTGTCCGCCCGCGGCGAGCGCGACCGCGCCATGGCGCTGGAAGCGGCGACCCACGCCCTTGAACTCCGACAGCGCGCGCGCGATCGCCGCGTCGGGGACGCCGACCTCGCGTCCGACGGCGATCGCCGCCAGCGCGTTGCGCACGTTGTGCACGCCGGGGAGCGCGAGCTCGACCGCGAGGTCCGGGACGCCGGCGGCCTGCGCGGCGAAGCGCATGCGCCCGCCCGCGTTCGTGACGCCGGTCGCGCGGATCCGCGCGTCGTCGGCAAGCCCGTAGGTGACGACCGACTTCGTGACCGAGGGCACGAGCGAGCGCACGTTGTCGTCGTCGACGCACAGCACGGCCACGCCCCAGAACGGCAGGCGCTGCACGAAGTCGACGAACGCGCGCTTCAGGCGGCCCAGGTCGTGGCCGTACGTCTCCATGTGGTCCTGGTCGATGTTCGTGACGACCGCGATCGTCGGCGTCAGGTGCAGGAACGACGCATCGGACTCGTCGGCCTCGGCGACCAGGTACTCGCCCGTGCCGAGGCGCGCGTTGGCGCCCGCCGCGAGGAGCCGGCCGCCGATCACGAACGTCGGATCGAGGCCGCCCTCGGCGAGCACCGAGGCGACGAGGCTCGTCGTCGTCGTCTTGCCGTGCGTGCCCGCGACGGCGATGCCCTGCTTGAAGCGCATCAGCTCGGCGAGCATCAGCGCGCGCGGCACGACCGGGATGCCGTGCTCGCGCGCCGCGACGACCTCCGGGTTGGCCGGCGCGACGGCCGTCGACACGACGACCGCATCGGCGTGCTCGACGTTCGCCGCGGCGTGGCCGACGACGATGCGGATGCCGAGCGACGCCAGGCGGCGCGTCACCGCGCTCTCGGCGAGGTCCGAGCCCGACACCTGGTAGCCCTGGGTCGCGAGCACCTCGGCGATGCCGCTCATCCCGGCGCCGCCGATGCCCACGAAATGCACGCGGCGGACCTTGCTCTTCATGGCTTGCGCTCCGCGGCCTCGAGGCACGCGTCGGCGACGCGATCCGCGGCATCCGTCCGCCCGACCGCCCGCGCGGCCGACGCCATCGCGAGCGCCTTCGGCCGGTCGAGCGAGGAGAGGAACGACGCGAGGCGCTCCGTGCCGAGCTCGTCCTGCGCGATGCGGATCGCGCCCCCCGCGCGCACGAGGAACTCGGCGTTCGCCGTCTGCTCGTCGGCGATCGCGCCGGGCAGCGGGACGATCAGCGCGCCCAGTCCCACGGCGGCGAGCTCGGAGACCGTCAGCGCGCCGCCGCGGGCGATCGCGAAGTCCGCCCACGCGTAGCGCGAGGCCATGTCGTCGATGAACGCGACGCACTCGGCCTCGATCCCGGCGTCGCGGTAGGCGCGCGCCAGCGCGTCGATGTGCTTCGCACCCGCCTGGTGGACGACCTGCGGGCGCGCCACCGCGGGCAGCCGCGCGAGCGCGGCGGGCACGCGCTCGTTCAGGCCCTGCGCGCCGAGACTGCCGCCGACGACGAGCAGCCGCAGCGGCCCCGCGCGCCCGGCGAAGCGATCGGTGGGCGGGGGCACCGCGGCGATCGCGTCGCGCAGCGGGTTGCCGGTCCACGAGACGATCTTCGCGTGCCGGCCGCGCAACGCGTCCGGGAACCCGAGCAGCACGCGGTCCGCCCCGTAAGCGAGCACGCGGTTGGCAAGCCCCGCCACCGCGTTCGAGTCGTGGACGACGAGCGGCCGGCCCGTCGCCACCCCCATCAGCGCGCCGGGGAACGACGCGAAGCCGCCGAGCCCCAGCACCACGTCGGGCGCGCGGCGCCGGATCACCGACAGCGCCTCGACGCACGCGGCGACGAGCGCGAACGGCCCGAGCAGCAGCGTCCTCAGGCCCTTGCCGCGCACGCCGCGGAACGACACCGACTCGAACGCGACGCCGTGCCTGGGCACGAGTTCGGCTTCCATGCCTTCCCGCGTGCCGAGCCAGAACACGCTCGCGCCGCGCGAGGCGAGCCTCGAGGCGACCGCGAGGCCCGGGAAGACGTGGCCGCCGGTGCCGCCGGTGGTGATCATCACGGTGGCGCTCATCGGGACGCCTCCCCCAGGCTTGTCGCCCCGCCCCCCCCCCCCCCCCCCCGCCCCGGGGGGGCGCCCCCCCCCCCCCCCCGCCCCCCCCCCCCCCGGGGGGCCCCCCCCCCCGGGCCCCCCCCCCCCCCCCCCCCGGCGCGGCGCTCTCCACACCGGGTAACCGCGCAGCATGCGGCGGTTCTCGTAGTCGACGCGCAGCAGGATCGCCATCGCGAGGCAGTTCGCGACGATGCCCGAGCCGCCGAACGACAGCAGCGGGAGCGTGAGGCCCTTGGTCGGCAGCACGCCCATGTTGACGCCGATGTTGATGAACGCCTGGACGCCGATCCACACGCCGATGCCCTGCGCGGCGAGCGCGGCGAACGGGCGCTCGAGCCGGACGGCCTGGCGCCCGATCGCCCACGCGCGGTAGATCACCCACGCGAAGAGCACGAGGACGAGCGCGACGCCGGCGAAGCCCAGCTCCTCGGCGATCACCGCGAGCAGGAAGTCGGTGTGCGCCTCGGGCAGGTAGAGGAGCTTCTCGACGCTCGCACCCAGGCCGACGCCGACGAGCTCGCCGCGGCCGAACGCGATGAGCGAGTGCGAGAGCTGGTAGCCCTTGCCGAGCGGGTCCGACCACGGGTCGAGGAACGCGGTGAGCCGCTGCAGCCGGTACGGCGCGGCGACGAGGATCGCGGAGAGTGCGATCGGCAGGAGCGCCGTCAGCCCGGCGAAGAGCCGCCAGTCGAGGCCGCCCAGGAACAGGATCGAGAAGCCGATCGCGACGATCACGACGAACGCGCCGAAGTCGGGCTCGAGCAGCAGGAGGCCGCCGATCAGCACCATCGTCGCGAAGAGCGGCGCGAAGCCGCGCAGGATCGTCTGCCGGAGCGGCTGCCTCGCGTGCAGGAACGCGGCCTTGCGCACCGCGTAGCTCGCCGCGTACAGCACGACCGCGAGCTTCATGAACTCGGACGGCTGCACGTTGACGACGTAGAGCGAAAGCCAGCGCCGCGAGCCGTTGACGCTGCGCCCGATGCCCGGCACCAGCACGAGGACGAGGAGCGCGATGCCGGCCACGAACAGCCAGGGTGCGAGCGCCTGCCACGCCTTCACCGGCACCTGGAACGCGCATGCCGCCGCGACCAGCCCCACGGCGACGAACGCGCCGTGGCGCGCGAGGAAGTACCACGACCGGTGCCCCGTCTGCGCGGAGGACTCGGCCATCGCGATCGACGCCGAGTAGACCATCACCAGGCCGATCGCGAGGAGCAGCAGCGTGGCCCACGCGAGCGACGCGTCGTACGCGAGCATCGTGCGCGACGACGGCGCGGGGCTCGCGAGGCCGAGCAGCGTGCGCACCGACATTCCCCCCGCACGCGCCATGCGAGCCGCCGCCCGCGGCGCGCGCGCGCCCTCGGCGCCGCCGGGCAGTCGCGCGGCCGTCGCCCCGCCCGCGTTCGGCCTACGCACGGAACGCCTCCCCCGCGCACTCGCGCACGAGCGCGCGGAAGCGCTCGCCGCGCGCCTCGTAGTTCACGAACTGGTCGAGGCTCGCGCACGCCGGCGACAGCAGCACGACGTCGCCGGGCCGCGCGACGGCCAGCGCGCGCGCGACCGCGGCGTCGAGCGTGCCGACGCTCTCGACCGTCGCCTTCGCGCCCGTCAGCCCGCGCGCGACGTCCGGGGCATCCCGCCCGATCAGCAGCACCGCGCGGCAGGAGGCGTCGACCGCCCCCTTGAGCGGCGCGAAGCTCTGCCCCTTGCCGTCGCCGCCGGCGATCAGCACGACGGGGCGGCCGATGCCGGCGAGCGCGACCTCGGTCGCCGCCACCGACGTCGCCTTCGAGTCGTTGACGAACATCACGCCGTTCGCCTCGCCCAGGCGCTCCATCCGGTGCGGCAGTCCGGTGAACGCGCGGAGCGCGTCGAGCACCGGCTGCCGGATGCGCGCGACCGACGAGACGAGCGCGAGCGCGGCGAGCGCGTTCAGCGCGTTGTGCCGGCCGATGAGCGAGAGCGACCCCGCGGGCACGATCAGCTCGCCGCCGCGCGCGAGCCACGCGCCGCCCGGGCGCTCGACCAGCCCCCACTCCTCCTCGGAGAGCGGCACCGACGAGCCGAACGTCTGCACGGTCTCGCCCGCCCGGCGCATCAGGCGCACGATCGCGTCGTCGCGGTTCAGCACCTGCACGCGGGCGCCGTTGAAGATCCGCGCCTTCGCCGCCGCGTAGTCCGCGAGCCCGGCGTAGCGGTCCATGTGGTTGGGCGTGACGTTGAGCACGGCCGCGGCGGTCGGCTTCAGGCTCGACACGGTCTCGAGCTGGAAGCTCGACAGCTCCAGCACGAAGACGTCGGGCCACGGCGCGCCGGCTTCGATCGCGGCGAGGACGTCGAGGACGGCGGACCCGATGTTGCCGGCGACCGTCGCCGCGAGCCCCGCGGCGCGCGCGAGCTCGCCCACGAGCGCGGTGGTCGTCGTCTTGCCGTTGGTGCCGGTGATCGCGAGCACCTTCTGCCCGGGCGGCAGCGCGCGCGCGAACAGCTCGACGTCGCCGGCGAGCTCGGCGCCGGCCGCGACCGCCTCCGCGATCGCGCTCTGGTCCTTCCGGACGCCGGGGCTGATCGCGATCAGGTCGGCGCCGGCGAGCGTCGCCGCCGTGATCGGCCCGGTCTCGAGGCGCACGCCCGGCAGTTCGTCCGCGAGGCGCGCCGCGTTCGGCGGATGCGGGCGCGTGTCGGCGACGCGCACGGTCGCGCCGTGACGCGCGAGCCAGCGCGCGAGCGTGAGCCCGGTGAGGCCCAGGCCCAGCACCACGACATGTCGACCGGCGTAGTCGGTCACAGGACTACCTCCCCCGGGCTTGCCGCTGGCGCGGCAGCGCCTCCCCCCTCCCGGATGGAGGGGGCGAACACCTTGGGTCGGCCCGGCGGGGTTCACGACCTCCCCCAGGCTCGCCGCTCGCGCGGCAGCGCCTCCCCCCTCCTGAAGGAGGGGGCGAACACCTTGGGACGGCCCGGCGGTGTTCATCGCAGCTTCAGCGTGGACAGACCGAACAGGACCAGCAGCATGGTGATGATCCAGAACCGCACGACGACCTGGTTCTCCTTCCAGCCCTTGAGCTCGTAGTGATGGTGGATCGGCGCCATCCGGAAGACGCGCTTGCCGGTCAGCTTGAACGACGCGACCTGCACGATGACCGAGAGCGTCTCGACGACGAACACGCCGCCCATGATGAAGAGCACGATCTCCTGCCGGACCACCACGGCGATCGCGCCCAGCCCCGCCCCGAGCGACAGCGCGCCGACGTCGCCCATGAACACCTCCGCCGGGTACGCGTTGAACCACAGGAAGCCCAGCCCCGCGCCCGCGATCGCGCCGCAGATCACCGCCAGCTCGCCCGCGCCCGGGATGACCGGGAACTGCAGGTAGCGCGCGAAGATCGCGTTGCCGCTCACGTACGCGAACACGCCGAGCGCCGCGCCGACCATCACGGTGGGCATGATCGCGAGGCCGTCCAGGCCGTCGGTCAGGTTGACCGCGTTGCTGGTCCCGACGATCACGAACCACGAGAGCACGATGAATCCCCAGACGCCGAGCGGGTAGCTCATCGACTTGAAGAACGGAACGATCAGGTCGGCCTTGGGCGACAGGGCGCCCGAGAACCCGCTCCCGACCCACTCCGCCAGCAGGCGGAACGACTGCGCCGTGTCGGGCGCCGACACGGCGAACGCGAGGTAGACCGCGGCGACGAGCCCGATGACCGACTGCGCCAGGAACTTGCCGCGCGCGGACAGTCCCTTCGGATTGCGGTAGACGACCTTGCGGTAGTCGTCGACCCATCCGATCGCGCCGAAGCCCACCATCACCAGCAGCACGACCCAGACGAACCGGTTCTCGAGGTCGCCCCACAGGAGGGTCGTGACCGCGATCGCCACGATGATCAGCGCGCCGCCCATCGTCGGCGTCCCCGCCTTCGCCAGGTGCGTCTGCGGCCCGTCGTCGCGCACCGACTGGCCGATCTTCATGCGCGTGAGCCACGCGATCATCCGCGGACCGACGACGAACGAGATCAGGAGCGCCGTCATGCACGCGAGCACCGCGCGCAGCGTCAGGTAGCCGAACACGTTGAACGCGCGGACGTCCTTCGCGAGCAGCTCGGCGAGCCAGAGCAGCATCAGTGGCTCCCTGCCGAGCTGGCGTCCGACGGGCCGCCCCGAGGACGGCGCGCCCCCTGGGGGGAAGCAGGCGCAGCCTGCTCCGGGGGAGACCCGGCGCCTGCCAGTGCGCCCACGACGCGCTCCATGCGCATGAAGCGCGAGCCCTTGACGAGGATCGCGGCGCCTTCGTTGGCCTCCGGTGCGACGGCCGCGACGAGCGCGTCGACGTCGGCGTGCCAGCGCGCGCCTGCGCCGAACGCCTCGACCGCGTGACGCGCGAGCGTGCCCACCGCGTCGAGCCGGTCGATGCCGCGCTCGCGCGCGTAGGCCCCGACCTCACGATGGAACGCCGGACCCTCGGCGCCGACCTCGCCCATGTCGCCCAGCACGAGCCGGCGCACGCCCGGCGCGCACGCGAGCACCTCGATGGCCGCACGCACCGAGTCGGGATTCGCGTTGTAGCTGTCGTCGATCACGAGCGCGCCCGAGGCGGCGCGTTTCGCGACGAGCCGCCCGGCGACCGGGCGGAATGCCGCGAGGCCGCGCTCGACCGCGTCGAGCGGAACGCCCGCGGCAAGCGCCGCGGTCGCGGCCGCGAGCGCGTTGCGCGCCATCGGCTCGCCGGGGACCGCGAGGCGCACCGTCGCGTCGCCCGCCCACGTGCTGATCGCGAGGTCGGTGCCGTCGGCGGCGAGCGTCGTGCGCGCCGTCACGTCGGCGGCCGCGCGGAGCCCGAAGGTGCGCACCTGCGCGCCCGCCCGCACCGCCGCCTCGCGCCAGACGCCGCAGGATGCGTCGTCGGCGTTCAGCACCGCGACGCCGCCGGCGGGAAGCGCGGCGACCGCGTCCGCATGCTCGGCGGCGACCTCGGCGACGCTCGCCATGAACTCCTGGTGCTCGCGCTGGGCGTTGTTGACGACGACGATCGTCGGCCGCGCGATCGCCGCGAGCTCGCGCGTCTCGCCGCGGTGGTTCATCCCGAGCTCGATCACCGCCGCGCGGTGGCCCTCGCGCAGCCGCAGCAGCGTCAGCGGGAGCCCGATCGCGTTGTTGAGGTTGCCCGCGGTCGCGAGCGTCGCGCCTTCGCCCCAGGCCGCCCGCAGGATCGACGCGGTCATTTCCTTGACCGTCGTCTTGCCGTTGCTCCCGACGACGACCGCGAGCGGCAGGACGAAGCGGGCGCGCCAGGCGGCGGCGAGATGCCCGAGCGCCGCGAGCGGATCGGGCACGGCGACGACCGGGCCCGGAAACGCGCCGCGGCCGTCCGCGACCAGCGCGGCGGCGGCGCCGCGGCCGAACGCGCCCGCGACGAAGTCGTGGCCGTCGAAGCGCTCGCCGGCGAGCGCGACGAACAGGTCGCCCGGCTCGACCGCGCGCGAGTCCGTCGTCACGCGCGTGAACCGGACGTTGGCGCCGTCGACGCGGCCGTGCACGGCGTGGGCGGCGGTCGCGAGGTCCATCATGCAGGGCTCCGGCCCGCGAGCGCCTCGTCCACCACGCGCGCGTCCGAGAACGGCCGCCGCTCGCCGGCGACCTCCTGGTAGGTCTCGTGACCCTTGCCGGCGACGACGACGACGTCGCCCGGCTTCGCGGCGCCGACGGCGGCGGCGATCGCGGCGGCGCGGTCGAGCTCGAGGAGCCAGCGGCGCTGCCCGGTCTCGACGATGCCCTTCGCGACGGCGCCCGCGATCGCGGCCGGGTCCTCGAAGCGCGGGTTGTCGGTGGTGACGACGACGCGGTCGGCGAGCCGCGCGGCGACGCGTCCCATCACCGGGCGCTTGCCCGGGTCGCGGTCGCCGCCGCAGCCGAACACGCAGACGAGCTCGCAGCCTTCCGCCACCGCGGGCCGCATCGCCACGAGCACCTTCTCGAGCGCGTCGGGCGTGTGCGCGTAGTCGATGACGACGAGCGGCCTCATGCCGCCGCCCCCGTGACGTTCCATGCGTCCGGGCGGCGGCGCGGCGCGGGACAGCGCGTCGAGCGCCCGCTCGAGCCCCACGTCGCTCGCGAGGAGCGCGCCCAGCGTCGCGAGCAGGTTGGACACGTTGAATGCGCCGACGACGCCGGTGTCGACCTCGCCGGGGCCCCACGGCGTCGCGACGCCGAGCGAGAGTCCCCGCGGCCCCATCGCGACGCTCGTCGCGGCGACCTCCGCGTTCGCGACGCCGTACGACATCGCGCGCCCGCCGCGCCCGCGCACCTCGTCGATCAGGCGCTGGCCGTACGGATCGTCCGCGTTGATCACCGAGCACGCGAGGCCCGGCCACGAGAACAGCTTCGCCTTCGCGTCGCCGTACGCGGCCATCGATCCGTGGTAGTCGAGGTGGTCGCGCGTGAGGTTGGTGAAGACCGCGACGTCGAACGTCGTGCCGTTGACCCGTCCCTGGTCGAGCCCGATCGAGGAGACCTCCATCGAGACCGCCTTCGCGCCCTCGTCGCGGAATCGCGCGAGCGTCTCGTGGAACACCGCGGCGTCCGGCGTCGTGTTCGCCGTCGGCTCGAGCGCGCCGGCGAGGCCGATCCCGAGCGTCCCGATCACGCCGCAGCGCCGTCCCGCATCGTCGAGCGCCTGCGCGATCCATTGCGACGTCGTCGTCTTGCCGTTCGTGCCGGTGACGCCGACCATCCACAGGTCGCGCGACGGATGGCCGTAGACGACGTCCGCGACGTAGCCGAGCTTCGCCGCGAGCCGCTCGACGCCCGCGTTGGGCACCGCCCACCCGGCGTTCCAGCGGAAGCCCTGCGACTCCCACAGCACGGCGCCCGCGCCGCGCGCGATCGCGTCCGGGATGTACGCACGGCCGTCGACGCGCGTCCCCGGCCACGCGGCGAACGCGTCGCCCGCGCCGACCTGGCGACTGTCGGACGTGATGCGGCGCGGCGCGCGGCCGAGGCGGGCGAGCATGGCGACGGGGTCGAATGCGGGCCCGGCCATCACGTTTCCTCGCGCACCTCTCCGCCATCGGGCGGCAGGATCACGTTGTCGACGGGCGCGTCGGTCGGCACGCCGAGCATGCGCAGCGCCGCGCCCGTGACGGTCGAGAACACGGGCGCCGCGACGACGCCGCCGTAGTACTGGCCGGCAGTCGGCTCGTCGATCATGACGGCGACGACGATGCGCGGATCGGACACCGGCGCGAAGCCGACGAACGAGCTCACGTACCGGTTCGCGGCGTATCCGCGCCCCTCGAGCTTGTGCGCGGTGCCGGTCTTGCCGGCGACGCGATAGCCGGACACCTGCGCGCGCGGCGCCGTGCCGCCGGGCTGCACCGCGAGCTCGAGCATCCGCCGCACCGCGAGCGCGGTCTCGCGCCCGATCGCCGGCGATCCGGCCACCGGCGCGCCGGTCTTGAACAGCGAGACCGCCTTCAGTTCGCCGCCGCCCGCGAACACCGTGTAGGCGCGCGCGAGCTGCACCAGGTTCACCGAGATGCCGTGGCCGTAGCTGATCGTCGCCTGCTCGATCGGCTTCCACGACTTCGCCGGCCGGAGCCTGCCGCTCACCTCGCCGGGGAAGCCGGTTTTCGGCGGCGTGCCGAAGCCGACGTCGGCCAGCGTCTTCCACAGTGTCTGCGCCGGCAGACCAAGGGCGATCTTCGCGGCGCCGACGTTCGACGACTTCTGGATCACCTGCTCGACGGTGAGCGTGCCCGCCGGGTGCGCGTCGTGGATCGTGGCCGAGCCGATCGTGAGCGTCCCGCCGCCGGTCGCGATCGGCGTGTCGGGACGCACGGTCCCGGCGTCGAGCGCCGCGGCGATCGAGAACGGCTTCAGCGTCGAGCCGGGCTCGAACACGTCGGTGAGCGCGCGGTTGCGCATGCGGTCGCGCGCCGCGCGGTCGCGCGAGTTCGGGTTGTAGGTGGGCCAGTTCGCCAGCGCGAGGATCTCGCCGCTCCGGGCGTCGAGGATCACGAGCCCACCGGCCTTCGCGCGGTTCGCCTCGACCGCCGCCTTGAGCTCGCGGAACGCGAGGTACTGGAGGCGCGAGTCGAGCGAAAGCGCGAGGTCGCGCCCCTCCTGCGGCGCGCGGATCGACGCGACGTCCTCGACCGCCTCGCCGCGGCGATTGATGATGACGCGGCGGCTGCCCGGCACGCCGGCGAGCCACCCCTGCTGCGCGAGCTCGATGCCTTCCTGCCCGGCATCGCGGTCGCCGGTGAATCCCAGCACGTGGCTGGCGACGTCGCCGGCCGGGTAGTAGCGGCGGAACGCGGTCTCCTCGTTCAGCCCGCGGATCCGCAGCGCGAGCGCACGCTCGGCGACCTCGGGCGACACGAGCTTCGCGACGTAGACGAACTCGTCGGACGCCTCGACCCGCGACTTCAGCGCCGCCGGCCTGACGTCGAGGACGCGCGCGAGCCGCACGAGGTCCTCGGACGAGAGCTCGAGCTGCCCCGGGAACGCCCACAGCGACTTGACCGGCGTCGAGACGGCGAGCGGCTCCCCGTTCCGGTCGACGATGCGCCCGCGGTGCGCGGGCAGCTCCAGCTCGCGCGAGTAGCGCGCCGCGCCGCGTTCCTGCAGGAACGCGTTGTCGAACCACTGCAGGTAGAGCGAGCGCCCCGCGAGCACCGCGAAGAGCACCGCGAGCCCGCCGAACAGGATCGCGGCCCGGCCGCGCGGGATCGGGTCGCCGGCCCCTCGGTCGCGCGCGCGCGCTGGCGCGATCGCGTCGCGACCGCCTCTGTCGCTCTCATCGCGGTTCCCCGCCCGTGGTGGGCAGCGCGACGATCTCGACGCGCCCCGCGCCCGGCACCTGCATGTGCAGCTGCTCGCGCGCGATCTTCTCGACGCGCGCCGGCATCGACCAGGTCGACTGCTCGAGCTGCAGCTGGCCGAACTCGACCTCGTAGGCGCGCGAGCGCGACTGCTCGCGCTCGAGGTCGACGAAGAGCTTGCGCGCCTGGTGTCGCGACGCCACGAGCGACACCGCGCAGCCGACCAGGATCGCGAGCAGGACGAGGTTCAGGCGCGCCATCGGCCGGTCCTCACTCGCCGCCGCGCAGGGGCCAGTCGGCCGGGAGCGGCCCGCCGGTGCGGCGCGCGACGCGCAGCACGGCGCTCCGCGCGCGCGGGTTCGCGTCGCACTCGGCGTCCGATGCGCGGATCGCGCGCCCGACCGCGGCGAGCGGCGGCGACGGCAGGTCGGCCTGCGCGATCGGCACGCGCGCGAGGCGCGGGTCGCCGCCGAACGGCGCGGACGCGCGCGCGATGAAGCGCTTGACGATGCGATCCTCGAGCGAGTGGAAGCTGATGACGCACAGGCGCCCGTCCTCGCGCAATCGCGCGACCGCGCGCGGCAGCACGCGCTCGAGCTCGGCGAGTTCCTCGTTCACCGCGATCCGAAGGGCCTGGAACGTGCGCGTGGCCGGATCCTGACGCCAATCACCCCGCGTGCGCGAGCCGACGGCTTGGGCCACGATCGCGGCCAGCTGCCGGGTCGTGACGATGGGGCCGATCGCGCGAGCCGCAACAATCGCTCTTGCAATCGGTTGAGCAAGCCGTTCTTCACCATGGTCGCGGATGACCTCCGTCAGTTCGCGCAGGCTCGCGCGGGCGATGAACGCGGCGGCGGGCTCGCCGGCGTCCGGATCCATGCGCATGTCGAGCGGGCCCTCGTGGCGGAACGAGAATCCGCGGGCCGGCGTGTCGATCTGCGGCGACGAGATGCCGAGGTCGAGGAGCACGCCGTCGCAGAGGCCGATCGCGAGATCGTCGAGCACGTCGTCGAGCGCGGAGAACCGCGCCCGCCGGAACACGAGTCGCCCGTCGTGCAGCGCGGCGGCCGCGCGCTCGGCGTCGGGATCGCGGTCGATCGCGACGACGCGACCGCGCGGCGAGAGGCGCGCGAGGATCGCCCGCGAATGCCCGCCGCGCCCGAAGGTCCCGTCGACGTAGGTGCCGTCGTCGCGCAGCACCATCGCGGCGACCGACTCTTCGAGCAGGACGCTGACATGGGTCCCATGCGACATCAGAGCGAGAAGCCGTCGAGCTCCGGCGGCAGACCGCCGCCGTCGAACGCGATCGCCTGCGCGGTGCGCGCGGCCCACGCCGCGTCGTCCCACAGCTCGAACTTGCGCCCCTGCCCGACGAGGACGACGCGCTTGTCCAGCGACGCGTAGCGGCGCAGCGCGGGCGGCACGAGGATGCGGCCCGACGCGTCGATCTCGACGTCGTCGGCGTGGCCCACGATGAGGCGCTGCAGGCCGCGGATGCGTTCGTCGAACGACGAGAGCGCCATCAGTCGCGCCTGGATCGGCTCCCATGCGGCGAGCGGATAGAGGAGCAGGCAGCGCGAGGGGTCGGCAGTGAGGACGAGAGCCGACCCGCTTTCGGCGACGATCGCGTCGCGGTGCCGCGCGGGCACCGCGAACCGGCCCTTCGCGTCGAGCGCGAGCTCGGTGACGCCGCGGAACACCGGCATCGAGCGCTCGCCTTCGGGGGCCGACTTGACCAACGACTTCTCCCTGGATCACGCGATCGGCAGGGGTCCCGGCAACCGATGGGTTCATCGATCGACGTCAAGACCCCACTCAAACCCACAATTCCCCACTTCCCGCCACTATAAACGTCGATTCGGCAGCCAGTCAACGATTTCCACTGTCCGAACAATCACTTAGCGCCGATTTCGCCACAGAAACCATAAATTCGAATAAACAAATACTTAGATTAAGTTTCGAAGGTAATACACGAGAATGGGTCTCGCCTCCGCCCCACCCGTCGAACGAATGTTCGATTCGAGGTCCCGGCGCGCGGTCAAGTGCGGAAAAATCGCCTGCCTACCGCCGCCGCATCGCTTTCCGTCCCCGCCATCCGCTTCATGCCGTCGGCATGCCTCGCAGCCGCGCACGGCTGGCACGGCTCTCCCGATGCCGGGAGCGCGCCGGCACGTCGCAATACGGGCGGCGGTTCGGCAGTGCAGCAAGCCGGCTACAATTCGCGTTTGAACGCGCCGGCACGTACTCGCGGCGGCGCGCGCCCACGATTCCCGCATCCCGAACCCGGAGCCACCGCCCCATGCCCGTCCCCGCACGCCTCCTCGCCGTCGCCCTTGCCGCCCTGGCGCTCCCGTCCGCAGGTGCGCTGGCCCAGCGCCTTCCCGTCGGCGCGACGGTGACGAGCGGGTCGATCACCGCGTACACGCAGCTCGACGCCGACATCGACGGCGGCGGCGACTTCCACGGGAGCGGCGTCTTCGCGATCGGGAGCGTGCTGCGCCAGTTCACGCCCGAGCTGACGGCCGGCTTCACGCTGCGCTACGACTACGAGGACTGGAATTTCTCGAGCCCCGCCGCGTTCGGCGCAGCGCCCTGGGGGCAACTGCACCGGCCGAGCATCGGCGCGACGTTCGTCTACGCGGCCGAGGCCGGCCTGACCTTCACCGCGATCCCGACGGTCCAGTGGGCCTACGAATCCGGCGCGAGCAGCAGCGACGCGCTCAACTGGGGCGCGATCCTCGCGGTGAGCAAGGCGTACTCGAAGGACCTCACGCTGGGGATCGGGGCGGGGATCTTCCGCGAGATCGACGACACCAAGGCGTTCCCCGTCGTGCTGGTCGACTGGCGCATCAACGACCGGCTGCGGCTCGCCAACCCGACCCAGGCGGGGCCGGCGGGAGGCGCAGGTCTCGAGCTTGCCTGGACACTGGACGACCGCTGGGAAATCGCCGGCGGCGGCGCGTGGCGGACCCACCGGTTCAGGCTCGACCGCAACGGCCCGACGCCGGACGGCATCGGCGAGAGGAAATCGATCCCGCTCATGCTCCGCGCCACCTGGCGCCCTGCGCCGGCGTCGCGCCTCGACCTCTACGCGGGCGTCGCCGTCGGCGGCGAGCTCACCGTGCACGACCGCGACGGCAACGAGCTCGTCTCGCAGGATTTCGACCCCGCGCCTCTGCTGGGCATCACGTTCCAGGCGCGGTTCTGACGCCCGGGATCGTGGCTTTTCGGCCACGGTCGCGTGCCGGGAGGGGCCTTCGCCATGACGCCGGCATGTTTCCTGCGAGGGGGTTGTGAGAGACTAGCCCGTCCAGGCCGGGGGGCTCCCTCGTCACGCAATCGACGCCGCCCCGGCCCCACGTCAGGAGAACGCCATGCGCCGTGCCCAGTTGGTCCTCGTCGTCCTCGCGGCGTCCGCGCTCGGGGGCTGCGCGCGCTGGTACGACCGCAACGCGCAGCTGGGCTCCGACCCCGTCCTCTGGTTCCTGGGCGGAGCCCCGACCGAGGTGCAGCTCGACTGGCCGCGCCGCGAGGTCCCGTGGCTCGCGCCGCTGGGTTCGTCCGACCTGGTTTCGGCCCCGACCCCGCGCCCCCTCGACTATCCGCGCGGATGGTCGCCCGACAATCCGCCCTATGCTCCGGTCGGCGACTCGCCGCCGGTTCCCCGGCCGATGACGATGGCGCCCGCTGCAGCGGCGCGTGCGACCTGGCGCCGGCGAGCGCGCAACACGCTCGCGGCGGCGATGCTCGCGGCGAGCGCGGCCCACGCGGCGACTGACGCCGCCGGTCCCGCCGCACCGCCGACCCCCGACTCGAGTTCCCCCGCCACCGTCCGCGCGCGCGCGCCGGACGCCGTTCGCTATCGCGCGACGATCGACGCGCCCTCGGCGCTCGTCCCGGCGATCCGCGGCAACGTCGACCTCGTCCGCTGGCAGGACTTCGCCGACATGACCGAACTGCTGCTCGAGCGCCTCGTTCGCGAGGCGCCCGCGCAGGCACGCGCCGCCGCCGACGCCGAAGGCTTCTTCTCCGCCGAGGCGAGCGTGGCCATCGACCGCTCGGCCGATCCGATCGAGGTCACGCTCAGGGTCGTGCCGGGCGAGGCCTCGCGCGTGCGCTCGGTGCGCATCGACGTGACGGGGCCGGCGGCCCGCGACGTGCCCACGGGAACCGACGCGATCGCCCGCACGAAGGACGGCTGGCTGCTCGGGCGCGGCGAGGTGTTCCGCAACCGCGGCTGGGAGATCGCGAAGACGCGCGCGGTCGACACGATGCGCGCGAGCCCCTACGCGGCGGCCACGATCGCGCGCAGCCTCGCGGACGTCGATCCCGCCGGGCGCGCCGCCGATCTCGAGATCGAGATCGAGAGCGGTCCGCCGTTCTCGATCGGCGCGCTCGAGGTGCGCGGGCTCGAGCGCTATCCGCCCTCGGTCGTGCGCAACTTCTCGACCGCCCGCCGCGGCGACCCGTACACGCGCGAGGCGCTCGACACGTTCGTGCGACGCCTGGATGCCAGCGGCTATTTCGCGAGCGTCCACGCGGAGATCGACCCCGATCCCGCCCAGGCCGCCGAGGCGACCGTGCGCGTGAACGTCATCGAGGCGCCGACGAAGCGCCTCGAGGCGGGGGTCGGCTTCTCGACCGACACGCGCTGGCGCGGCAACTTCCTGTGGCGCGACGTCGACTTCGGCGGCCGCGCCCTGCAGTTCAACGTCGACGCGCGCGTCGAGTCCAAGGTGCAGGGCATCGCGGCGCGCTTCGTCCAGCCGCCCGACGAGCGCGGCTGGCGCGATTCCTGGGGAGCGCAGATCGAGCGCACCGACATCGAGAACCTCGTCACGCGGACCGCGCTCGCCGCGTGGCGGCGCCAGTCGGTCGAGGAGCGGCGGCAACTCGCGTTCGGTGCGGCGTACTACCTCGACCAGCAGCTTCCGCAGGACGGCGAGGACGGCGATGCGCACGCGCTCTTCGTCGACGGCGCGTGGACGCGGCGCGAGGTCGACGACCTCGTCTCGCCGACGAAGGGTTACACGTTCATGCTGCAGGCGGGGGGCGGGATCCCGGGCGCGTCGTCGCGCGGCTTCGGCCGCGTGATCGCGCAGTTCCAGGCGTGGCGCCCGGTCGGCAGCGCCTACAGCGTGAGCGTCCGCGCGGAGGCCGGCGCGGTGATCGCGGGCTCGCGCGAAGGCGTGCCCTCCGCGCTGCTGTTCCGGACCGGCGGCGACTCGACCGTGCGCGGCTACGCCTACCAGAGCCTGGGCGTGAAGCAGGGCGACACCGTGCTGCCCGGCCGCTACTACGCGCTCGCGAGCGTCGAGGCGGTGCGCTGGATCAACGACACGTTCGGCGCGGCGGTGTTCGTCGACGCGGGCACGGCCTGCGACGAGGCGAAGGACCTCGCGGACCTCTCGATCGGCTACGGCGTGGGCGCCCGCATCCGCACGCCGATCGGCCCGTTCCGCGTCGACGTCGCGTACGGCCAGGACGACGCCAACGTGCGCCTGCACTTCTCGGTGGGACTCGCGTTCTGATGGACGGCGCCCCCGACCGCGACGAGCGGGCGCCCCGCCCCGCGGGGCGGCGCTGGGCACGCGTGGCGCTCGCGGTTCCGGCGGCGGTCGCGATCGTCGCCGTCGCGCTCGCGGGCGCGGCATTCGTGTTCCTCGGGACGCAGGCGGCGCTCGACCTTGCCGTGCGCGAGATCATCGCCCGCAGCGAAGGGCGCCTCGCGATCGAAGGCGCGGAAGGATCGCTGCTGTCGACGGTGCGCGTCGGGCGCATCACGTGGACCGGACCGGAGACGCAGCTGGAGGCGCACGACCTAGCGCTCGACTGGTCGCCGCTGGCGCTCGTCGAGCGCCGCGTCCACGTCCGCGGGCTGGGCGCCCGGACCGTCGTGGTCGCGGTGAAGGGATCCGACACGGCGACCGCGCCGCCGACGGCGCTCGTGCTGCCGTTCCCGCTCACGATCGACCGCGTCGCGGTGGGGCGACTCGACTGGGTGCTGGGGCCGCGCTCGGGCCACGTGCGCGGCCTGGCGTTCGGCTATTCCGCGAGCCCGAGCGAGCATCGGATCCGCGACCTCGCCTTCGTGTTCGACCGGGGAACGCTCTCGGCCAACGCGACGCTGGGCGCGACCGCGCCGCTCGCGCTCGCGGGCGAGCTCGCGTTCGCCGGCGACGCGAGCCTCGCCGGCATCGACGCGAAGGCGACGCTGGGCGGGACGCTCGCTGACATCGCCGTCGACGCGTCGGGCCGAGCGCGCGGCGCCGGCCTCCGCGCACGCGCCACGCTGACGCCGTTCGCGCGATCCGCGATCGCGTCCGCCACCGTCGATCTCGCGGAAGCGAACCTGGCGGCGATCGACGCGCAGTGGCCCGCGACGGCGATCGACGCGCACGTCACGCTGAAGCCGATGGGCCGGGGATTCGCAGGCACCCTGGAGGCGACGAACCGGGTGGCCGGCGCGATCGACGCGGGCGGCCTGCCGCTCGCATCGCTGAACGCGAACTACGCCGCCGACGACGAAGCGCTGGCGCTCGACGGCATCGCCGCGACGCTGCCCGGCGGAGGCACCGCACGCGGCCGCGCGAGCGTCGCGCTCGCTTCGTCCGCCCTCACCGGGACGCTGGACGTCGCGAACGTCGACCTCGCCAGGATCCACGGCAGGCTCGTCACGACGCGGATCGCGGGTCGCGTCGACGCGACCCTCGATGCGAACGTGCAGCGCGTGCGCGCCGACCTTGCCGATCGCAGCCGGCAATTCGCCGCAGCGTTCGACGCGACGATCGCCGGGCGCCGGGTCACGCTGTCGCAGCTACGGGCGACGGCGGGCGACGCGCGGCTGGCCGGCGAAGGAACGATTTCGCTGGACGAACCGATCGCGTTCGACGCTCGCGCGACGCTCTCGACATTCGACCCCTCCCGGTTCGGCGCGTTTCCGAAAGGGTCGCTCGACGGCCGCGTGAGCGCGACCGGTGCGCTCGCCGCGCCGTGGCGCGCGGACATCGACGCGTCGATCGCGGACGGATCGCGCCTGTCGGGTGTCGCGCTCGCCGGCACGGCACGCGGCAGGATCACCGGCACCGAGGCGCGCGACGTCGCGGTCGACGCGCGCGTCGCCGGCGGCCGCGTCGTCGCGAAGGGCAACGCGGGACGCCTGGGCGACGCGATCGCGTTCGACGTCGACCTGCCGAAGCTCGACGCCGCGCGACCGCTCGCCGACGCCTGGCTGCCCGCTCCCCTCGAAGGCCGCCTCGCCGCGAAGGGCACGGTGTCGCTCGTGCCGGGCAACGTCGGCGTCGACGCTCGCGTGCAGGGCGAGCGCCTGCGCGCGGGCGCCGGATTCGCCGCCGCGAAGCTCGACGCCCGCGTCGCGTGGGCGCAGATACCCGGCGTCCCGCCCGGCAAGAAGCCGATCGAGCTCGACCTCGACGCGCGCGACGTCGTCGCCGCCGGCGTCCGGCTCGCGAGCATCGCGGCCGCCGTGCGCGGAACGCCGGACGAGCATCGCGCGGTCGTGCGCGCGCGCATCGCCGACAACGACGTCGAGACGTCGCTCGCCGGCGCGTTCGACGCCGAAACGGTGCAGTGGCGGGGGGCCCTGGAGGCGTTCCGGTCGTCGGGCCGTGCGGACGTCCGGCTCGAGGCGCCCGCGAAGCTCGAGCTCGCGCGCGACCGCGTCGCGCTCGCCTCGGCGCGCCTGCGTTTCGCCGACGGCGAGTTCCGCGTCGACGACCTGCTGGTCGAGCAGGGCCGGATCACGTCGCACGGCGCGTTCACCGGCGTGCCCGCGGAGACGGTCGCACGGCTCGCGGGCGCGAGCCTGCCGTTCACGACCGACGTCGCGTTCGGCGGGGCCTGGTCGATCGCGGCGACCCCCCGCCTCGGAGGCACGATCTCGATCCGCCGCGAGCGCGGCGACGTGCGCTACGACGCCGGATCGGGCGCGTCGCGCGAGGAGGCGTCGATTGGCCTCTCGCGCCTCGACCTCGACGTGCGCTTCGCGAGCGATGCGATCGACGGCACCGCGACGCTCGCCTCCGAGCGGAGCGGGAGCGCCACGCTGTCGTTCGCGATCGCGCCTTCGCCCACCGCCGCGCCGGGCACGCTTCGCGGCGACGCGCCGCTCACCGCGCGCTTCGACGGCGAGTGGCCGTCGCTCAAGCTGCTGCAACCCTGGCTCGGCACGACCGCGACCGCCGACGGCCGCCTGCGCGTCGCACTCGAGGCGACGGGGACGCTCGGGACACCGGTCCTGGCGGGGAAGATCGCCGGCGAGGCGCTGCGCTTCGACGCGCCGCAGTGGGGCCTGCACTTCGGCGAGGGCGTCCTCGCCGCGACCATCGACCGGGGCGCGGTCACGCTCGACGGGCTCTCGTTCCGCGCGGGCGACGGCACGTTCCGCGCGAGCGGCACGCTGGCGCGCGCGCGCCGCGAGGGCGAGCCCGAAGGCCTCGGCACGAAGCTCGCGTGGACGGCGACCCGTCTGCGCGTGCTCAACCGCCCGGACCGGCGCATCGTCGCGACCGGCGAAGGAACGCTCGCGCTCGTCGACGGCCGCCTCGCGATCCTGGGCAGCGTGAGCGTCGACGAAGGCCGCATCGAGTACGAGCGCACGCCGGGCGCGACGCTGTCCCCGGACGTCGTCGTGCGCGGGCGGCCGCCGCCGGCGGCGCCGCGCGACGATCGCCTCGGCAGTGCGCTCGCGCTCGCGCTCGACGTCGATCTCGGCAACCGCCTGTCGTTCGCCGGGGAAGGGCTGGAGGCCAACCTGGGCGGACGCCTGAAGATCGCGAGCGCGCAGGACGGCCGCCTCGAGGCACGGGGCGTGATCCTCGCCACGCACGGCACGTACTACGCGTTCGGCCAGCGCCTCGACCTCGACCGCGAGCGCGCGCGCCTCGTGTTCGACGGGCCGCTCGACAATCCGGCGCTCGACATCCTCGCGATCCGCGCCAACCTGCCCGTCGAGGTGGGCGTCGAGCTCACCGGCAGCGTGCGCGTGCCGCGCGTGCGGCTCGTCTCGACGCCGGCGATGCCCGACGGCGAGAAACTCGCCTGGCTCATCACCGGCCGCGGCCTCGACCGGTCGACCGGCGCCGACATCTCGGCGATCTCGGCCGCGTCGTCGCTGCTGTTCGGCGTGAACGAGCGGCCGTACGCGACGACGATCGCGCGGCAGATCGGCCTCGACGACGTGTCGTTCCGCAGCCAGACGGCGCTCACCGCAGGCGGACAGGCCGTCGCCAACGCGGTCGTCGCGTTCAACAAGCGCCTCAACGACCGCCTGTCGCTCGTCTACGAGCAAGGCATCACGGTCGCGACCAACGTGCTGCGGCTCGAGTACACGCTCACGCAGTCGATCACGCTGCGCGCCGAGACCGGGACCGCGAGCGGCCTCGGGATCGCCTACCGGCGGAGCTTCGACTGAGGGGTACGCCCAGGGGGCCGTCCCTGCGGACCGTGCAGGACGCCGGGAGGCGGGGGAAAGGGTGGCGCGCCCGACAGGATTCGAACCTGTGACCCTTGGCTTCGGAAACCAATACTCTATCCAACTGAGCTACGGGCGCGCGAACCGGCCATTTTAGCCGCTTGCGGCCCCCCTCGTCCAGAAAGCCCCTCGCGGCCGGGACAGGCGCGGTCAGGCCGGTATAATGCCGCGTTTGCCGTCCCCCGCCGCCCGACGCGACGCCATGAACGAACCCGACCAGCACAGCTCCCCGATCAAGACCCCGAAGCAGCTCATCATCGTCGTCGTGCTCGCGTTCGTCGTGCCGATCGCGCTGATCATCCTGATCACGCAACTCGTCACCGGCCGCGCGCACGGGACCGGCGACGACGCGTCGATCCTTACGCGCATCGCGCCGTTCGGCGTCGTGAAGATCGCCGCGCCGTCCGGCCCGAAGGGCAACCTCACCGGCGAGCAGGTGTACGGACAGGTATGCAAGACCTGCCACGAGGCCGGGATCGCCGGCGCGCACAAGCTGGGCGACAAGGCCGCCTGGGGCAAGGTGATCGCGCAGGGCGAGAAGCTCACTGTCCAGCACGCGATCGCGGGTATCCGGGCGATGCCGCCCCGGGGCGGCAACGCCGACCGGACCGACGCCGAGGTCCAGCGCGCGGTCGCCTTCATGGGCAACAAGGCGGGCGCGTCGTGGAAGGACGCGCCCGTTGCCGCTGCGCCCGCCGCCGCGAAGGCCGCGGCGGCCCCCGCCGCTGCGCCGGCTGCAGCCGCCACCCCTGCAGCCGCCGCCTCGGTCGCGCCTGCCGCCGTCGCCTCGGCCACACCGGCGAAGACGGACGGCAAGAAGGCCTACGACACGGCGTGCGTCGCCTGCCACGGCATGGGAATCGCCGGCGCGCCGAAGTTCGGCGACAAGGCGGCATGGTCCGCGCGCATCGCGCAGGGCGCGAACGTGCTCCACGACCACGCGATCAAGGGCTACCAGGGCAAGGCGGGCGTGATGCCGCCGAAGGGTGGCGCCGCATCGATGCCCGACGCGGACGTGAAGGCGGCCGTCGACTACATGGTGGCGGCAGCGAAGTAACGGCGCCGCCCTCACCGCGTTGGACCGGCGCTGACGCGCCGGTCAACGCGCCAAGAGCGGCGCCCGGATCGGATAGGGTTGGGAAAACGCGGCCCGCGGGCCGCGTTCTTCATTTCGCCGCCGGCCGTGCGAGCGCGGCCTTGAGCGCCGCCAGCCGCTCCGAGCCCGCCGCCTTCTCGCGCGCGGCCTCGTCCGCCGGCAGCGGCTGCCCGGCCCAGCGCAGGTCGTCCTGCGCGAGCTCCTTCAGGAACCGCGACGGCGCGCAGTCGACGCGCCCGCCCGCGCGGCTGCGCGTGCGGCAGAACGACAGGTGCAGCGAGCGTTCCGCGCGCGTGAGCCCGACGTACATCAGCCGGCGTTCCTCGTCGATCGTGCCCGCCTCGACCGACTCGCGGTGCGGCAGGATGCCTTCCTCGAGCCCGACGAGGAACACGTGCGGGAACTCGAGCCCCTTCGCCGCGTGCAGCGTCGAGAGCCGCACCGCATCGACGCCCTCGCCGTCGCGGCCCTCCAGCATCGTGATCAGCGCGATCATCTGCGTGAGATCGATCAGCGACTTGCGGTCCGCCTCGCCCTTCCTCGCGAGCCAGCCGGTGAAGTCGCGCACGCTCTCGATCTTGGCGGCCGCCTCGCGCTTGTCGAACGTCGAGAGCAGGTGGTCCTCGTAGCCGATCGCTCGCAGGAGCTCGTCGATCAGGCGCCCGGCCGGCTCGCGCGGCGCGCGGTGGCGCAGGCCGTCGATCATGCGTGCGAACTCGACGAGCGTCGCGTGCGCGCGCACCTGCGCCGCCGTCGCGAACCCGGGCGCGTGGACCGCGGCGGCCAGGCTCTCGTGCCGGGCGGCCGCCACCTCGGAGAGCTTCGCGAGCGTCGTCTGGCCGACGCCACGCTTCGGAACCGCGACCGCCCGCAGGAACGCGGGATCGTCGTTCTCGTTCGCGACCAGGCGCAGGTAGGCGATCAGGTCCTTGATCTCGGTGCGCTCGAACCACGACTGCCCGCCCGACACCTCGTACGGGATCGCCTGCGCGCGGAGCGCCGCCTCGAACGCGCGCGCCTGGTGGTTGCCGCGGTAGAGCACCGCGTAGTCCGACCAGCGGCCGCGGTGCTCGAACCGGTGCGCCGAGATCGCCGAGGCGACGATCTCGGCCTCGGTCTCCTCGTCGCGCGCCGCGACGACGCGGATCGCGTCGCCGTGGCCGCGATCGCTCCACAGCCGCTTCTCGTGGAGCTTCTCGTTGTTCGCGATCAGCGCGTTGGCGCTCCTCAGGATGCGCGTCGTCGACCGGTAGTTCTGCTCGAGCTTGACGACGACGAGCCCGGGATAGTCGTGCGGCAGCTGCGCGAGGTTCTCGATCGTGGCGCCCCGCCAGCCGTAGATCGCCTGGTCGTCGTCACCCACCGCCGTGAAGCGCGCGCGCTCGCCGACCAGCGCGCGGAAGAGCCGGTACTGCGCGGGGTTCGTGTCCTGGTACTCGTCGACCAGCACGTGCTCGCTTCGCGCCTGCCAGCGCTCGCGCGCCTCGGCGTCGCGCTCGAGGAGCCCGACCGGCAGCCGGATCAGGTCGTCGAAGTCGACGGCCTGGTAGGCGGCAAGGGCGTCGGCGTAGTGCGCGTAGGCCTTCGCGGCGACCGCTTCCTCGTCGTCCTTCGCCGCGGAGAGCGCCTCGGCGGGCGTCGCGAGCGCGTTCTTCCACTGGCTGATCTTCCACTGCGCCTTGCGCGTGCGCGACCGGTCGGCCGTGGCGACGAGCTCGGCGACGATCGACTCGAGGTCCTGCGGGTCGAGCACCGAGAACCCGGGCTTCAATCCCAGCGATTTCGCCTCGGCGCGCACGATCGAGAGGCCCAGCGCATGGAACGTCGCGATCCTCACCTTCGCCGCGGCGTCCTTGCGGCCGGACGCGCCGAGCAGCGCGTTCGCGCGCTCGCGCATCTCGCGCGCCGCCTTGTTCGTGAACGTGATCGCGACGACGCGCGACGGGTCGGCCCCCTGCGCGACCAGGTGCGCGATCTTCGCGGTGATCACGCGCGTCTTGCCGCTGCCCGCGCCGGCGAGCACGAGCATCGGGACATCGGTGCGGCGGACGGCTTCGGCCTGCGCGGGGTTGAGCGGGAACGACATCGGACCGGCTTGCTAGAATGGCCCTCATCCTAGCAACCGGCGCGCCCGCGCGGCAGTCTTGACGCGCGCGCCGATTCACTCTCCACGGAATCCTCCGCGATGGCGCTCTACGCGATCGGCGACCTCCAGGGCTGCCACGACGAGTTCGTGCAGCTCCTCGACCTCGTGGGCTTCTCGCCCGCGACCGATCGCATGTGGCTCGTCGGCGACCTCGTCAACCGCGGCCCCGGGTCGCTGCCGATCCTGCGCGAGGTGAAGGCGCTCGGCGACGCCGCGCGCGTCGTCCTCGGCAACCACGACCTGCACCTCCTCACCGTCGCCGCCGGCCATCGCAAGCCGCACCTCAGCGACACGATCGACGACGTGCTCGAGGCGCCGGACCGCACCGAGCTCGTCGACTGGCTGTGCTCGCAGCCGCTCGTCGTGCGCGAGGACGACCTGCTCATGGTGCACGCGGGCCTGCTGCCGTCGTGGACGGCGGCTCACGCGCAGATGCTGTCCGGCGAGGTCGAGGCGAAGCTCGCGAGCGACGACGCGCACCGCTTCCTCGGCGTTCTCTACGGCGACGAGCCCTCGACGTGGCGCGACGACCTCGAGGGCGACGACCGGCTGCGCGCGATCGTCAATGCGTGCACGCGGATGCGCTTCTGCACGCCCGACGGGCGCATGGAGTTCCGCGAGAAGCGCGGACGCGAGCACGCGCCGCAGGGATTCCGGCCGTGGTTCGCGCACGACCACCGGCGAACGGCGGGCGAGACCGTCGTGTGCGGGCACTGGTCGACGCTCGAGCTCGACCTCGCGCCCAACGTGATGATGCTCGACTCGGGGTGCCTGTGGGGCGGGACGCTCACCGCGGTCCGGCTGCCGGACCGTCGCGTGTACCAGGTCCCGTCGCGGCAGCCCGTTCAGCCAAAGCCGTTCGGATAGCGTCCTCGGCGTCGCGCGCGAGCTCGCGGCGATGACGGGTGCGTGCGGGGAGCGCGGGCGCGGCGAAGAGCTCGACGCCGAGGCGGCGCTCGCCGCAGACGCGCCAGAACGACGTCGCGAAGCTCGTGTCGCCCACGTATTCGGGCGCGAACGAGAGCGCGCCGTCGGCGTCGTGGTAGCGGATCGCGACCGGCAGCACGTGCCCCCCGGCGTCGACGATCGGCTGCAGCAGCGATCCGTGGAACCGGAGCACCGTGGTGCCGTCGGTCGTCGTGCCCTCCGGGAACACCGTGACGACGTCGCCGGCGGCCAGCGCGTCCGCCGCGCTCCTGTTGACACGGTGCGTGTCGTGCCTGCGCGCGCGCTCGATGAAGAGCGTCCCGGTGCCGCGGATCAGGTGGCCGACGACGGGCCAGCGAGCGAGCTCCGACTTGCCGATGAAGCGCGAGGGCCGGTGCGCGTTCAGCACCACGATGTCGAGCCACGAGACGTGGTTCGCGACGACGAGCACGTTGCCGCCGTGCGCGTCGATCGCGCCGTGGACGCGCGACTCGACGTTCATCAGGCGGAGGAGCTTCTGCGACCAGCGACGGATCAGCGCGCGCTTGCGCTCGGGTCGCGCCCGGGGAAACACGAACGTCGTCGTCGCGATCCCGGCGGCGATGTGCAGCGTGACGCGCGTCGCGCGCCAGAGCCTGACCGGCAGCCCCACCGGTCGCGCCGCCCGGGCCGGGCGACGGGCCGTGGATTCAGCGGGTGACACGCGACATGACGCCGTCGGAGAGCACGCGCACGCGGTCCCCCGGCTTGAACCCCGGCTCCTCGACGTCCTGGACGATCGCGACGAGCGCGCCGCTGTCCAGACGCACGGTGATCTCGACGCCCTGCCGCTGCGTCGCGCCCTCTTCCATCGCGCCGCCGATGACGCCGCCGAGGATCGCGCCGATGATCGAGCCCACGACGTTCGCGTTCCAGCTGCCGCCCGCGTAGCTCCCCGCGATCGAGCCGACCATCGCGCCGCTCACGCTGCCCGCGCCGGTCCGGAATCCCGCGATGCGCACGTCGCGCACCGACTCGACGACGCCGAACTCCACCGACTGGACGCGCGCCGCCTGCCCCGGCCCGTAGACGTTCGGGCCCGGCACGGGCACGCATCCCGCGGCGGCGAGCGCGAGCGCCGCCACGAGGGCGAGTCGGCGGAGGATGGAGACGCTCACCAGGGAGAGCTTCCGAACGATTCCCGATACAACGCCGCCACGCGCTCCCGGTTGACCGCATGGTTCTGGCCGCCGCGCGAGCCGATCTTGAGCGCCCCTAGCGTCGAGGCGAGGCGGCCGGTGCGCTCCCAGTCCCACCCCTGCGCGAGGCCGTAGAGCAGGCCTGCGCGGTACGCGTCGCCGCAACCGGTCGGGTCGACGATCGCCTCCGCGCGCGCGGGCGGGACGTGGAGCGTCCGTCCGTCGGCGTGGATCACCGAACCGTCGCCCCCCATCGTGACGACCAGCGCGTCGACGCGCTTCGCGATCGCGTCCAGCGGGAGCCCGGTGCGTTCCGACAGGAGCTTGCCCTCGTAGTCGTTGCACGCGACGACCGCCGCGCCGTCGACCATCGCGAGGAGCTCCTGCCCGTCGAAGAGCGTGATGCCCTGTCCCGGGTCGAACACGTACGGCACGCGGCCTTCGCGAAAGCCCGCCGCGTGCTGGAGCATCCCCTCGCGGCCGTCGGGCGCCACGATCCCCCACGACACGCCCGCGACGTCGCCGACCCGGTTGTCGTGGGAGCGCGTCATCGCGCCGGGGTGGAACGCGGTGATCTGGTTGTCGTCGAGGTCGGTGATGATGAACGCCTGCGCCGTGTAGGTTCCGGGAACGTGGCGCACGCCGTCGAGCCCGATCCCCAGCGACTCGAGCCGGTCGCGGTACGCGCCGCCGTCGTCGCCCAGCGTCGCCATCACGACCGGCGCGCCGCCCAGGCCGCGCAGGTTGTACGCGATGTTGCCGGCGCAGCCGCCCCATTCGCGGCGCATCTCGCCCACGGTGAACGACACCGACAGCATGTGCGCCTGGTCGGCCAGGATGTGCCGGCCGAACCGGTCGGGGAACACCATGATGGTGTCGTAGGCGAGCGAGCCGCAGATGAGCGTTTTCATGAGGGGGGCCTGCGCCCGAAGGGGGCGCTGCGGAAAGGACCCGAGTTTACCGCCCCCGGCGGGACGCGGTGGGACAGCGGGTTCCGGGCGCCGGCCGCCCGGCCCGTCGTCAGCCGACGCTCTCGCGCGACAGCTCGCGCACGATGCCCTGCTGCCGGCGCGAGACGGGAATCGTCTCGTCGAGGCCGTTCAGCAGCACCTCCCAATGCGCGTCGCCGTCGTCGTTCACCCGCCGATCGAACCCGCGGACCGCATCGCGCGCGACGAGGCAGTTGCGATGCACGCGCACGAAGCGGTGGCCGAACTCCTGCTCGAGCCGCGTGAGCGACTCCTCCAGCAGGAACTCGCGGTCCTTCGTCCGGATCGTGATGTACTTGAGCTCGGCCTTGAGGAAGATCACGTCGTCGATCGGCACGAGCACGACGCGCGAGCGCTCCGTCACCGACAGGAAGCGGCGCGCGTTCGACGGCAGGTGCGAGATGCGCTCGGCGGAGAGCGGCCGCAGTCGCGGGACCTTCTGCAGCGCCAGGAGCAGGCGCTGCACCCGCACCGGTTTCACGAGATAGTCGACCGCGTTGACCTCGAATGCCTCGAGGGCGTGCTCGTGGAACGCGGTGGTGAACACGACGACCGGCGGGCGCGGCAGCTTGAGCAGGTGGCGCGCGAGCTCGATGCCGTCCATGTCCGGCATGTTGATGTCGGTGAGCACGAGGTCCGGCGGCGCCAACTGCATCAGGTCCAGCGCCTCGCGGCCGTTCGCCGCCTCGCCGACGACGGCGATCGGCAGCGACGCCGAACAGTCGTCGAGCAGCTCGCGCAGCCGGCGCCGTGCCGGCGTCTCGTCGTCGACGACCATCACGCGGATCGGCGCGTCAGCCATGCGCCCCTCCCACCCGCAGCGCGCCGTCCGGCTTGCGCGGGCGCGGGGCCGCCCTCGCAGCGCGCGTACCGTCCGCCGACGGCTTCAGCGGCGATTCGGTCCGGTAGGGCATCCTGATGTGGACCTCGTAGGCGTGCTCGAGCACCTTCGAATCGAGTGACGCCTCGGCGTCGAAGTGCAGCGCGAGCCGCTCGCGGACGTTGTCGAGTGCCATCTTGTTGCCCGAGTGGTGGCTGCCGCCGGACGCGCGGTAGGGATTGCGCAGCACGGCGTGCACCTCGCCTTTCGACAGGAAGATGTTGACGGAGACGATCCCCGGCTCGCTCGACGGCTCGATCCCGTGGTAGACGGCGTTCTCGAGGAGCGGCTGCAGCACGAGCGGCGGAACGAGCGCGTCGGCCGGCATGCTCCGCACGTTCCAGTCGACGCCGAGCCGGTCGCCCAGCCTGAGCTTCTCGAGCTCGAGGTACTGGCGGCAGAGCTCGACCTCGTCGGCGAGGGGCGTGAGGTCGCGGTTGTCGCGCATCAGGACGCGGAACAGGTCGGCCATGTCGTGCAGCGCCTCCTCGGCCCGGCGCGGATCCTTCCGCACGAGCGAGAGCACGCCGTTGATGCTGTTGAACAGGAAATGCGGGCGGATGCGCGCCTGCAGCGCCTGCAGCCGCGCCTCGGTGATCGCCGGCGACAGCGCGCGGGCGCGAAGGTGGAAGTAGGCGAGCAGCAGCGCCGTCGCGGCGATCGCGAGGAGCAGGTGCTTGAGCAGCGTGTCGCCGACGCCCGGAAGCAGCTTGAGGACCAGCAGGTGGACAGCGAGGCCGGTGACGACCGTGATCGCGAAGACGAGCGAGGCGCCGATGCGGTAGGGCTGCCGCGCCAGCAGCGGAGCGAGCGCATAGAGGAGCGCGAGCTGCGCGATCAGGTGCGGCTCGACGAATCCGGTCATTCGCACCAGCTGGTCGACGAAGCTCCGCGGCCCGCTCGCCAGCACGAGCGCGACCAGCGCCACCGCGCCGTTCACGGCAAGCAGGACGCGCAGGATCGTCCCGAGATTGCGGAAGTCCGGCAGCCGGGGAGCCTGCACGTGCGGGGTATGCTTTATAATTGAAGACATCAGGGTGGGCGCATGCAAGCATCGTGCCCGCCACGGACACCCGGCGGTCGCTCTGGAATCGCGTCGTCGCGGCGGCCCCCCGCCCGACGCCGGGATCCCGATTGTCGGCATGCGACGTCAGGCACGCAAGCGAAAGCCGTACCCGAGCTCCGCCGATGACCGCCGCCCGCCCTCCCGCCCCTCCCGAGCCCCCTCCCGCCGACGAGCCCGCGCGCGCGCGGGCCACCTGGTCCGGCCGGTTCGCCGAGCCCGTGTCCGAGCGCGTCGCCCGGTTCCAGGCGTCGGTCGGCTTCGACCGGCGGCTCGCCGAGGCCGACATCGACGGCTCGCTCGCGCATGCCCGCATGCTCGCGGCCGCCGGGATCATCTCGCACGACGACTTCGCCGCGATCGAGCGCG
This sequence comes from Betaproteobacteria bacterium, assembly GCA_016704895.1. Lineage (GTDB taxonomy): Bacteria > Pseudomonadota > Gammaproteobacteria > Burkholderiales > Casimicrobiaceae > VBCG01. Next base: position 97,527 of record JADIZG010000072.1, on the reverse strand, counting down.
GCATGGGCGTGATCCGCGCCGATGTCCGGGCCGGCCGGTTCGCGTGGTCGATCGCGGACGAGGACGTCCACCTCAACATCGAGAAGCGCCTGACGGCGCTCGTCGGCGACGCCGGCAAGCGCCTGCACACGGGCCGGTCGCGCAACGACCAGGTCGCGACCGACCTGAGGCTCTGGCTGCGCGGCGAGATCGACGCGATGGCGATCCGGCTGCGCGCGCTGCGCAGCGCGTTCGTCGACCTCGCGGAGCGTCACGCCGCAACGATCATGCCGGGCTTCACGCACATGCAGGTCGCGCAGCCGGTGACGTTCGGCCACCACCTGCTCGCCTACGAGGCGATGTTCGCGCGCGACAGCGAGCGTCTCGCGGGGTGCCGCGGCCGCGTCAACCGGATGCCGCTCGGCAGCGCGGCGCTCGCCGGCACGAGCTACCCGATCGACCGCGATGCGGTCGCGCGCGAGCTGGGGTTCGACGCGCCCTGCCGCAACTCGCTCGACGCCGTGTCGGATCGCGACTTCGCGATCGAGTTCGCGGCCTGCGCGTCGCTCGTGATGGTCCACCTGTCGCGCTTCGCCGAGGAGCTCGTCGTGTGGTCGTCGCAGCGCTACGGGTTCGTCGCGCTCTCGGACGGCTTCTGCACCGGCAGCTCGATCATGCCGCAGAAGAAGAACCCGGACGTGCCCGAGCTCGTGCGCGGCAAGTCCGGCCGCGTGTTCGGCCACCTGGTCGCGCTGCTCACCTTGATGAAGGCGCAGCCGCTCGCCTACAACAAGGACAACCAGGAAGACAAGGAGCCGCTGTTCGACACCGTCGACACGCTGGCGGACTGCCTCGAGATCGTCGCCGACCTGGTCGCTCACGGGCTCGCACCGGTCCCGGACCGCATGCGCGCCGCCGCCCGCGAGGGCTACGCGACCGCGACCGACCTCGCCGACTACCTGGTGCGCAAGGGCCTGCCGTTCCGCGACGCGCACGAGGTCGTCGCGCGCGCGGTCCGCGAGGCCGAGACGCGCGGTGTCGATCTCGCGGACCTGCCGCTGGCCGACCTCGCCCGCCACTCGCCGCTCGTCGCCGCCGACGTGTTCGACGTGCTCACGCTCGAAGGCTCGGTCGCCAGCCGCGACCACCCGGGCGGAACCGCGCCGAGGCGCGTGCGCGAGGCGGCGGCGGCCGCACGTGCAGCGATCGCGCGCGAGTCGGAGGCGCGATGAGCCCGGGGAAGGGTGCCCGATGACGGCGGTGCCGGTCGACACGCTCGGCCTTGCCGCCGGCACGCTGACGACGATCGCGTTCGTCCCGCAGATCGTGCGCATCGTCCGCGTTCGCCACGCCGACGACCTGTCATGGTGGACGTTCGGGACTTTCGCGCTCGGCGTCGCCCTCTGGCTCGTCTACGGGCTCGAGCTCCACGCGGTCCCGATCATCGTCGCGAACGTCGCGACGCTCGGGCTCGCGCTGGTGATCCTCGTCCTCAAGTGGTGGTACCGGTCGGGCGGCGGGCACGACGCGCAAGCGCCCGCGCGCGACCGCGCGCACTGATGCACGTCGCGGCAGGAAGACGCCCGACGACTCGACCGATCGACGGAAGGGTTCCATGACCAACGAATCGAAGAAGCTCGCGTTCCTCGGACTGGGCGTGATGGGGTACCCGATGGCGGGCCACCTCGCGCGCGCCGGCCACGAGGTCACCGTCTACAACCGCTCGCCGGCGAAGGCCGACGCGTGGCGCAACGAGTACCGTGGCCGCACGGCGCGCACGCCTGCCGAGGCGGCACGCGGTGCCGAGATCGTCCTGATGTGCGTCGGCAACGACGACGACGTGCGCACCGTCGCGAACGGCGCGGACGGGGCGCTCGCAGGGATGGCGGCCGGATCGATCCTCGTCGACCACACGACGGCATCGGCCGAGGTCGCGCGCGAGGTCCACGCCGCGGCCGCGGCGAAGGGCGTCGGCTTCCTCGATGCGCCGGTCTCCGGCGGGCAGGCCGGCGCGCAGAACGGCAAGCTCACGATCATGGTCGGCGGCGATGCGGCGACCTTCGCGCGCGCCGAGGGCGTGCTCGCGCACTACGCGCGCGCGGTCACGCTGATGGGCGACTCCGGGGCGGGCCAGCTCGCCAAGATGGTCAACCAGATCTGCATCGCCGGACTCCTGCAGGGGCTGTCCGAGGGCATCGACTTCGCGATGCGCGCGGGCCTCGACGCCGAGCGCGTGCTCGACGTGATCAGCAAGGGCGCCGCGCAGTCGTGGCAGATGGAGAACCGCGGCAGGACGATGGTCGCCGACCAGTTCGACTTCGGGTTCGCGGTCGACTGGATGCGCAAGGACCTCGGCATCTGCCTCGCCGAGGCGCGCGCGAACGGCGCGACGCTGCCCGTCACCGCGCTCGTCGACCAGTTCTATGGGCGCATCCAGCAGCAGGGCGGCGGGCGCTGGGACACGTCGAGCCTGGTCCGGCTGCTGCGCCATCCCGGATGACGCGCGCAGCCGCGCTCGTCCTGGCGTTCGCGGCCCTTGCCGCGATGCCGGTGTCCGCGCTCGCCGCACCGCAGGTCGCGAACGCCTGGATGCGTCCGGTGGCGGCGGGGTCCGCTTCCGCCGACGCCTATGCCGACCTGCGCACCGACACGCCCCTCACGCTCGTCGCGGTGCGGACGCCGGTCGCGCGAGCGGTCGAGATCGTCGTGCACGACCCGAAGGACCCGGCGAGCAGCCCGCGCGCCGTCGAACGGCTGGCCATCCCGGTCGGCGAGACGCGGTTCGCGCTCAAGGGATCCGTGCTGCGGCTGGTCGACGTCACCGGCACCGTGGCGCCCGGAAAGCCCGTGCCCCTGGCATTCGAGTTCGTCGATGCGACCGGCGGCAGGCTCGTCGTCGAATCGCAGATCGAGGTGCGCGGGATCGTCGCGGCACGGCCGGCCCCGCCTGAGCCCCCGGCCGAGCCCGCCGCCGCCGGGCGCCACGGCCCTGCGGGTCCGGCGTCAGTCACCGGACGCTCGCGCCGGATGAACCCCGTCGGGCTGAAGCCCGACCCGCAACCCCGCGCGACAGCCTGTGGGTCGGCCTTCAGGCCGACGGGCCGAAGTCGGGGCCCGACCGCAACCCGCCGGCCGGCCCGACCTCGCAAGCCCGACCGCAACCCCCGCTCGTGGGTCGGCCTTCAGGCCGACGGGTCGCGACCAGGGCGTCGGCTGAAGCCCGACCCCCCCCCCCCCCCCCCCCCCCGGCTCCCGCGCGGCGCGAGGGCAGCGCTCAGCCTGACGCCTGCCCGTCGGTGAGCGCGCCGGGCAACGGGACCCGGTCCCCGTCGACTATCGTGATCGTCGTCTCGATCTCCGCGGTCCTGGCGAGCATGATCGTCGCCGAGCAGTACTTCTCCTTCGACAGCTTGACCGCGCGCTCGACCTGGCGGGGGTCGAGCCCGCGCCCGGCGATCGTGTACGCGAGCCGGATGCGCGTGAAGACCTTCGGTTCGACCGCCGCCCGGTCCGCCTCTGCCTCGACGACGCAATCGGCCACCGGCTGCCTTGCCTTCTTCAGGATCAGCACGACGTCGAAGGCGGTGCAGGCAGCGGCGCCGGCCAGCACGAGCTCCATGGGCCGGGGCCCGAGATCGCGCCCGCCGTGTTCGGGTGCCCCGTCGATGACCAGCGCATGCCCGCTCCCGGTCTCGCCGACGAACGACATGCCTTCGGTCCACTTGATCCGTGCTCTCATGCGTGCTCCGCGCGTAGTGAGTGAGTAGACACTTACCGAATCCGGAGGCAGCCCCGGCATTCGCCTTTGAGGGTACCGCAGCGTTCGCGCTGCTTTCGCCGGCCCCCTCCCCGGAGCCCGGTCCCCGCAGGGTTCCAGCCAAGACCGGGGACGCTGCGTCCCGCCCGGATGCCGACATTGTCCAGGTTGCGTTGTGCAGCGCAATATGGGAAACTGGTTTCGTCGTCGGGCCGGAAAGGTTCTTCCCTTTCACCGACGGCCCATTCCATCCCTCCTCCTCCTAGGATGGAATCTTCAGCGCGGTGCCTGGCACCGCGCTTTTTTTATCCCGCATCGCATCAATCCGGGAGGCTCCGCCCCGGCCCGCCGGTCAGAACGCCGCCGGATTGCTGCGCCGCCGCATCCCTCCCGCAGGCGAGCGGCGGCCCCCGCGTCCCGGCGCCGCGCACGCGCGACGCAACGGGCCGGACGTTGACCGCATCGGGCTTTCCGGATTAGAATTCAAGACTTTGCTTCGGCAGGACCGGCCTTGGCCGTGGCTGACCCGAACACCACTTTCGCGAATCACGAGCGCCAAGCCATGAAAACCTATTCCGCCAAGCCCGACGACATCCGCCGGGACTGGTACGTCATCGACGGCACCGACCAGGTGCTCGGCCGCCTCGCGAGCCAGATCGCGCTGCGCCTGCGCGGCAAGCACAAGCCGATCTTCACGCCGCACATGGACACCGGCGACTTCATCGTCGTCACCAACGTCGAGAAGCTGCGCGTGACCGGGACCAAGGTCGACACCAAGCTCTACCACCGCCACTCGGGCTACCCGGGCGGCATCTCGACCACGACGTTCGGCAAGATGCAGGCCCGGTTCCCGGGCCGCGCGCTCGAGAAGGCCGTCAAGGGCATGCTCCCGAAGGGACCGCTCGGCTACGCCATGATCAAGAAGCTCAAGTGCTACGCCGGACCGTCGCATCCGCACACCGCGCAGCAACCCAAGCCCCTCGACGTCACGAAGGCCTGACATGATCGGCAACTACTACTACGGCACGGGACGGCGCAAGACCTCGGTCGCCCGCGTGTTCATGAAGCAAGGCAGCGGGAAGATCGTCGTCAACGAGAAGCCGGTCGACGAGTTCTTCGCGCGCGAGACCGGACGCATGGTCGTGCGCCAGCCGCTCGGGCTCACCAGCCACCAGACGACGTTCGACGTGATGGTCAACGTCACCGGCGGCGGCGAGTCCGGCCAGGCCGGCGCGGTCCGCCACGGCATCACGCGCGCGCTGATCGACTACGACGCGCAACTCAAGCCCGTGCTGTCGAAGGCCGGGCTCGTCACGCGCGACGCGCGCGAGGTCGAGCGCAAGAAGGTCGGCCTGCACAAGGCGCGCCGCCGCAAGCAGTTCAGCAAGCGCTGACGGCTCGCGGGACACCGCGCGAGGAAAGGCCGCCGAGCAGGCGGCCTTTTCGTTTCGGCGCCCCGCCTGTCGCCCTCCCGCCTACAGGCCCGCGCCGGACCCGGTGCTAGAATCGAAACGCTCTATGACGGAGGCATGATGATCGACGTCGGCATCGTCGGAGGCACCGGTTACACCGGGGTCGAGCTGCTCCGGCTCCTCGCCCAGCATCCGCAGGCGCGCGTGAGCGCGATCACGTCGCGCAAGGACGCCGGCACGCGCGTCGCCGACATGTTCCCGAGCCTGCGCCGCCGTTACGACGCGCTGGCATTCGTCGAGCCCGACAAGGCGGCGCTGAAGGACTGCCGGATCGTGTTCTTCGCGACGCCGCACGGCGTCGCGATGGCGCAGGCGCGCGAGCTCGTCGACGCGGGCGTGAAGATCATCGACCTCGCGGCGGACTTCCGGCTCAGGGACCCCGCGGTCTTCGAGCGCTGGTACAAGATGCCGCATTCGTGCCCGGACCTCCTCGCCGAGAGCGTGTACGGGCTCCCCGAGGTGAACCGCGAGGCGATCCGCCAGGCGCGCATCGTCGGGAACCCGGGCTGCTATCCGACCGCGGTGCAGCTGGGCTTTCTCCCGCTGATCGAGGCAGGCGCCGTCGACACGAAGCACCTGATCGCCGACTGCAAGTCCGGCGTGTCGGGCGCGGGGCGCAAGGCCGAGGTCAACCTGCTGTTCGCCGAGGCGTCGGACAACTTCGCCGCCTACGGCGTCAAGGGGCACCGGCACCATCCCGAGATCGTGCAGGGGCTGGCGCTCGCGTCGAAGACGCCGGTGTCGCTCGCGTTCACGCCGCACCTGACGCCGGCGATCCGCGGCATCTTCGCGACGCTCTACGCGCCGCTGCTCAAGCCCGAGCTCGACCTCCAGGCGCTCTACGAGCGGCGCTACGCGAACGAGCCGTTCGTCGACGTGATGCCGGCGGGCTCCGCGCCGGACACGCGCTCGGTGCGCGCCTCGAACATGCTGCGCATCGCGGTCCACCGCCCCGCGGGCACCGACCTCGCGATGGTGCTGGCGGTCGAGGACAACCTCGTCAAGGGCGCGGCCGGGCAGGCGATCCAGAACATGAACCTCATGTTCGGGCTCCCCGAGGCCACCGGGCTCGAGGCGCTCGCGGTGCTTCCGTAGCGCCGACGGCCGGTGGGGCTCGATCGCGCATGGCGCCGGGTGCGCCGGCCCTTCTCGATCAGCGCGCCGCGGATGGCGGTGCGTACGCACCTGCCCTGGCCGTGGCGGGCCGCGATCCTGGCGGCGCTCGTCGTCCTGGTCGCAGGCATGTGGTGGTGGGGCTTCGACTTCGGCCAGATCTTCGGCGGCTTCAACCGCAAGGCGATCGAGTCGCGGCTCGCGACCGCCGAGGCCGACGCGACGCGGTACGCGCAGGAATCGGCCGCGCTGCGCCAGGCGAACTCGGCGCTCCAGACCGAGCTCGCGATGACCCGGGGCGTCCAGGCGGCGCTCGCCAAGCAGGTGGCGGAGCTGACGCAGGAGAACCAGCAGGTGCGCGAGGAGCTCGCGTTCCTGCAGAAGCTCGTCTCGGACGCGAGCAAGCAGGTTGGCGTCTCGATCCCGCGCCTGGACGTCGAGCAGGGACCGGGGGACACCTGGCACTACCGCATCCTCGTCGTCCGGGGCGGGTCGCCGCGCGAGGACTTCGAGGGCCATCTCGCCGTTGCCGCGACCCTCGCCATGCCGGCGGACGACGGGTCGCCGGGCCGCCAGACCACCTTGAGCTTGCCCGACGACCAGCCCGATGCGGCCGGGGCGCTCAAGCTCCGATTCAAGTATTATCAGCGGATCGAGGGCACCCTCCGGATTCCGCCGGGTGCCCGGGTCCGGTCGCTGACGGTTCGCGCCTACGAATCGGGGGCGAGCGCTCCGCGGGCCACGCGGACCCTTGCCTTGTCGTAGGGAGGCCACCATGTTCGGAGACAAGAAGCACCCGCCGCAGAAGCGCATCGACTGCCTGATCGGGGCCGGAACCACGGTACGTGGCGACATCGTGTTCAAGGGCGGCCTCCGCATCGACGGCCAGGTGCACGGCAACGTCGCGACCGCCGACGGCCAGGCGGGCACGCTGGTGGTCAGCGAGCACGCGAAGGTCGAAGGCGAGATCCGGGTGTCGCACATCGTGATCAACGGCACCGTCGAGGGGCCGGTTTCCGCGAGCGACTACCTGGAGCTGCAGCCGAAGGCGCGGGTGACCGGCGACGTGGCGTACAAGACGCTCGAGATGCACGTCGGCGCCGTGGTCCAGGGCCGGCTCAACCACGGCCAGGCGGAACCGGAGTCCGCGGCGGTGGTCGAATTGAAGCGGGTCGGCGCCTGAGCGCGGCCGGCCCGGGAACGAAACTGGCGCGACGCGCCTTTGGGAGCACGACGATGAACGCGATGAACGAGATGCCCGCCCCGCTGAACTTCACCGACGCCGCGGCCGAGAAGGTCCGCTCGCTGATCGAGGAGGAAGGCAACCCCGAACTCAAGCTGCGCGTCTTCGTGACGGGCGGCGGATGCTCGGGCTTCCAGTACGGCTTCACGTTCGACGAGGCCGTCGCCGAGGACGACACGGCGATGGTGAAGAACGGCGTGACGCTGCTGATCGACCCGATGAGCTACCAGTACCTGGTCGGCGCGGAGATCGACTACGCGGACGGGCTGGAAGGCGCGCAGTTCGTGATCAAGAACCCGAACGCCCAGTCGACCTGCGGCTGCGGGTCGAGCTTCTCGGCCTGACCGGAACCGGGCTGCCGCCGCCACGGCGGACAGCCACGACGGGGCCCTCGCGGGCCCCGTTCGCATTCGCAGCGCGTCGACGTCGACCGGCCCGCCCGGGAGCCGCTACTGCGCGGTCCACCCGCCGTCGATCGACATCATCGCGCCGGTGATCGAGCGCGCGGCGTCGGACGCGAGGTAGGCGGCGAGCTCCGCGACCTCGGCGATGTCGATGAACCGCCGCGTCGGCTGGCCGGCGAGCATCACCTTCTGCACCACCTCCTCCTCGGACACGCCGCGCGTGCGCGCCTGGTCCGGGATCTGCGCCTGCACGAGCGGCGTCAGCACGTAGCCCGGGCAGATCGCGTTGACGGTGATCCCGTCCTGCGCGACCTCGAGCGCGACCGACTTGGTGAAGCCGGCGAGTCCGTGCTTGGCGGCGACGTAGGCGGACTTGAACGGCGACGCGATGAGCGCGTGCGCCGACGCGATGTTGACGATGCGCCCCCACTTGCGCGTCTTCATCGCGGGCAGCGCGAGCCGCGTCGTGTGGAACGCCGAGCAGAGGTTGACCGCGATGATCGCGTCCCACCTGTCGACCGGGAACGCGTCGACCGCCGCGACGTGCTGGATGCCGGCGTTGTTGACCAGCACGTCGATCGCGCCGAACTCGTCGATCGCGCGCGTCATCATCGCCTCGATCTCGGCGGGCTTCGCCATGTCGGCGCCCACGTGGCGCGCCGCGACGCCGTGCTCGCGCTCGATCGCCGCGCGCTGGCGCTCGATCGCCGCGGGCTCGCCGAAGCCGTTCAGCACGACGTTCATGCCGGCGCGCGCGAGCGCCTCGGCGATGCCCTGCCCGATGCCGCTGGTGGAGCCCGTCACGAGGGCGGTGCGTCTTGGGGTCATGGAAATCTCCTGGGCGTCGTGCAGCAGGTATCGAGGGATGGGGAACGACGGGCGCCCGCGGTTGCGCGGCACGCCCGGGTACGGGGTCAGCGCGGGTAGATCGCTCCCAGCACGCGCGGTCCCGCGGCGCCGGTGACGGCCGGGAGGTTCGCGGGCCGCCCGGCCAGCGCCTCGCGGGCGAGCCACGCGAACGCGAGCGCCTCGACGTGCTCGACCGCGACACCGCGATCAGACGTCGGCACGACGACCCGAGGCGCCAACTCGCGCGCGAGCGCGCCCATCAGCGTCGCGTTGTGTGCGCCGCCTCCGCAGACGAGGACCTCGCGCGCGTCCGTCGCGACGCGGCGGATCGCATCGGCGATCGTGCGCGCCGTCAGCGCGACGAGCGTCGCCTGCACGTCCGGCGGCGCGGCGTCCGGGGCCGTGCGCGCGAGGTGCTCGTCGAGCCAGGCCGAGTGGAAGCGGTCGCGTCCGGTGCTCTTCGGCGGAGGCATCGCGAAGTACGGGTCGGCGAGCATCGCGGCGAGCAGCGAAGCGATGGGCCTGCCGGTCGCGGCCCACGCGCCGTGCTCGTCGAACGCGCCGCCGCGATGCTCCGCATGCCAGAGGTCGGAGAGCACGTTGCCCGGGCCCGTGTCGAAGCCGCGCACGTCGCCGGCGGGTGGCAGGTCGGTGAGGTTCGCGATGCCCCCGATGTTCACGACGACCCGGTGCGCCTCGGCGCCGCCGAACAGCGCGGCGTGGAACGCGGGCACCAGCGGCGCGCCCTGCCCGCCGGCCGCCACGTCACGACGCCGGAAGTCGGCAACGACGGTGACGCCCGCGCGCTCGGCCACGCGCGCCGCGTCGTTGAGCTGGATCGTCCAGCCGAGGTCGGGACGGTGGCGCACGGTCTGCCCGTGCACGCCCGCGGCAGCCAGCGTCGCCGCGTCGACGGCGGCGTTGGCGCACGCCGCGAGGATCGCTTCCGCATAGAGGTCGGCGAGCGCGATCGACGCGTCGGCGGCACGGACGAGCTCGTCGGGTCCGCTCGACTGGAGCTCGGCGAGCGTCGCGCGGAGCTCGCGGGGGAAGGGCACATGGGCGGCGCCGAGCGTCTCGCACACCCGGCCCGGGCCCGCGGCGAAGTCGGCGACGACGGCGTCGACGCCGTCGAGGCTCGTGCCGGACATCACCCCCGCGTAGCGTTCGCGGGACATCGCGTTCACTCGCGCGCCAGCGACGGTTGGCGACCCTCGGCGATCGACGGGCCGCCCCGAGGTCGCCGTGCCCCCTCGGGGGGAGGCTCGCGCAGCGAGCTTCGGGGGACGTCATCCCGCGCCCGCAGGGCCTGCCCCCTCGGGGGGGCGCGTGCCCCCTCGGGGGGAGGCTCGCGCAGCGAGCTCCGGGGGGTCATCTAGTTCGTGGCGGCGAGTACGGCGTGCGGGAAGCGTCGCGCGACGGCGAGGTCCTCGGCAACGGGTGCGATCGCCGCGGCGAACGCCCCGCGCTGCGCCGCCGGAACCGCCTCGGCGCTGGGCATCGCGGCGGTCAGCGGGTTGCGCGGCTCGTCGCCGACGCGGAACTCGTAGTGCAGGTGCGGGCCGGTCGCCCAGCCGGTCTGGCCGACATGGCCGATCGTGTCGCCCTGCCCGACACGCGCACCCGCCACCACCCCCTTCGCGAACCGCGACAGGTGGGCGTACAGCGTCGAGTAAGAACCGCCGTGCCGGACGATGACGACGTTGCCGTAGCCGCCCTGCCGGCCCGCGAACGCGACGACGCCGCTCGCGGTCGCGCGGATCGGCGTCCCCGTCGGCGCGCCGTAGTCGACGCCACGGTGCGCTCTCCACGTGTTCAGGATCGGGTGCATGCGCGCGAGCGTGAAGCCGCTGGTCACGCGCGAGAACTCCATCGGCGAGCGCAGGAACGCCTTGCGCGCGTTGCGGCCATCCTCGGTGTAGTAGCCCTCGGTGCCGTCCGGAGCGGTCCACCGGAAAGCGCGCAGCACCTTGCCGCGGTTCTCGAACTCGGCGGCGAGGATGCGGCCCGTGCCGGCAGGCTCGCCGTCGACGTGCAGCGTCTCGTAGACCACGGCGAAGCGGTCGCCGCGGCGCAGGTCGTGGTAGAAGTCGATGTCGCCGGAGAACGCGTCGGCGAGCGCGAGCGTGATCGCGTCCGGCAGGCCGACCGCGTCGGCGGCGCCGAACAGCGACGAGGCGACGACGCCGGACCTGAGCGCGACGCGCGTCTCGACGTCCGCTTCGCCGCGGCTCGCGTGCAGGCCGTCGCGGTCGCGGCGGATCGTCAGCATCTGCGACGCGGCAGGCGAGAAGCGCAGCTCGACGAGTGCGCCGTCCGCGTCGGTCGCGACGCGCACCGCCTGGCCCGGCTTCAACTGGTAGAGCAGGCGCGCCGCAGGGTCGGTGCGCACGAGCGCGCGAAGGTCGGCATCGTCGACGCCGGCGCGGGCGAGCAGCTCGCCGATCGTGTCGCCGCGCCGGACGCGCTCCTCGCGCCAGTAGGGGGCGTCGGCGCGCTCGCCGGCCGCATCCTCGACCCGGGGCAGCTCGAGGTCGCGCACCGTGAGGGTCGTCGGCACCGGGTCGACGGCCGTGCCGGGCGCGAGGCCGAACGCAGCCACCCCCGTCAGTCCGAGCGCCGCGATCGCCACCAGCAGCCACCGGGACGGGCGCGCGGCGGCCCGCCGCCCCGCAGCCTCGTCGGGACGATCGGCTAGAATGCCGGGTTCGCGCACGCGCGTGTCGTCGGGTTCGCCGGCCATCGTGTGATTCTAGCAAAGCCCATTCCAGGGTCGGACACCATGAGCCTCACGATCTACGGCGTCGCCGCCTCCCGGGCCTTCCGCGTCCTCTGGGCGGCGCGCGAGCTCGGACTCGCGTACGAGCACGTCAAGCACCACTACAAGGGTCCCGAGATCAAGGGGCCGGACTACCTTGCCGTGCATCCGCTGGGCGTCGTGCCCGCGATCGTCGACGACGGCTTCGCGCTGTTCGAGTCGCTGGCGATCAACCTCTACCTCGCGCGGAAGGCCGGCAAGCTGTGGCCGGCGACGCTCCAGGGCGAGGGCCTCTCTACCAGTGGACGCTGTTCGCGTCGTCCGAGGTCGAGACGCCGATGGGGCAGTGGTTCTACCACACGACGTTCCTGCCCGAGGCCGAGCGCAAGCCGGAGATCGCCGCCGACGCCGCGACCAGGCTGCCGCGCCGGCTGGACGTCGTCGAGGGAGCGCTCGCGAAGCGCCCCTGGCTCGCCGACGACACGTTCACGATCGCCGACCTCAACCTCGCCGCGGTGCTCTTCCGCGCGCCGGCGTTCGGCCTCGACCGCTGGCCGAACGTGAAGGACTGGCACGCCCGCTGCTACGCGCGGCCGGCGGCGCGCGCCGCCGTCGCCGACCGGGACGCGAAGGGGTGACGGTGATGACCGGGGCGATCGACATCGACCACCAGATCGAGGTCGCGCGGCGCGGCGCCGACGAGCTGATCGTCGAGACCGAGCTTCGCGCCAAGCTCGCGCGCGCCCAGTCGACGAACCAACCGCTGCGCATCAAGCTGGGCCTCGACCCGACCGCGCCCGACATCCATCTCGGGCACACGGTCGTGCTGAACAAGATGCGGCAGCTGCAGGACCTCGGCCACCAGGTGATCTTCCTGATCGGCGACTTCACGTCGATGATCGGCGACCCCTCGGGCCGCAACGCGACCCGGCCGCCGCTCACGCGCGAGGCGATCCGCGCGAACGCCGAGACGTACCACGCGCAGGCGTCGAAGGTGCTCGACCCCGCGCGCACCGAGATCCGCTACAACTCGGAGTGGTGCGAGCCGCTCGGCGCCGCCGGCATGATCCGGCTCGCGTCGCAGTACACGGTCGCGCGCATGCTCGAGCGCGACGACTTCCACAAGCGCTACACGGGCCACCTGCCGATCGCGGTCCACGAGTTCCTCTACCCGCTGATGCAGGGCTACGACTCCGTCGCGCTGAAGTCGGACATCGAGCTCGGCGGCACCGACCAGAAGTTCAACCTGCTGGTCGGGCGCGAGCTGCAGAAGTCGGCGGGCCAGGAGCCGCAGTGCGTGCTGACGATGCCGCTGCTCGAGGGGCTCGACGGCTCGGACAAGATGTCGAAGTCGAAGGGCAACTACGTCGGCATCAACGAGGCGCCCGACGAGATGTTCGGCAAGCTCATGTCGATCTCCGACGAGCTCATGTGGCGCTACTACCTGCTGCTGTCGTTCCGGCCGATGGGCGAGGTCTCGGCGCTGAGGCGCGAGTGCGAAGCCGGCCGCAATCCGCGCGACGCGAAGGTCGCGCTCGCGCAGGAGATCGTCGCGCGCTTCCACTCGAAGGCGGACGCCGAGCGCGCGCTCGCGAGCTTCGAGGCGCGCTTCCGCGGCGGCGCGATGCCCGACACGATGCCCGAGATCGCGATCGAGACCGCGGGCGCCGGCATCGCGATCGCGAACCTCGCGAAGCAGGCGGGCGTCGTCGACTCGACGTCCGACGCGCTGCGGCTGATCGCGGGCAAGGGCCTCAAGCTCGACGGGGAAGTCGTCGCCGACAAGGGCACGACGGTGCCCGCGGGCGCGACGGTCGTCGTGCAGGCCGGCAAGCGCAGGTTCGCGCGCGTCACCGTGCGCTAGCTGCGCGCGTCGCACGCCCCGTCCGCGCGGGGCAGCGGTCCTGACGCCGCAGGTGCTGCGCACCCGGCGGTGCGGAACGGGTATCGTGTGCGCCGATCCCGCGCGCCTTCCGCGCCGGGCGCCGTGGAGCCATCCGATGGGATTCCTGCCGGCCCTCGCGTACGCGTTGCTGATGAACGCGATTCCGCTCGCGGAAGTGATCTACCACGGGCGCTCGCCCGCTACGCTCCTGCTGCTGTTCTGGTTCGAGACCGTGCTGCTGCTCGTCACCGGCGCGATCCGGATCGTCGCGCACAGGCGAGCGACGTCGAAGACCGGCCACCATGCGCCGCTGAGCACGGTGTCCGATCACCACGCGGACGCCGCCGACACCGTGCGGCAGCTCGGCGACGGCAATACCTACCTCCGGGGGTTCGTCACGACCACCGGCATCTTCACGGTCGCGCACGGGGTGTTCGTGCTGCTGCTGGTGTTCCTGTTCGGCGTCGGCGGGCCGCTGCGCTGGGAGGACGCGAGGATCGCGCTGGCGTGGGCGGCCGGCGTGCAGGCCGTGTTCCTGCTGGCGGACCTGCCGCATCTGCGCGAGTGGAGCTTCGCGAGGCTGGGCGAGACCTGCGGCGGCGCGTCGATCCGCGTCCTCGTCACGCAGCTCGGCCTGATCCTCGGGTTCCCGGTGGCGGGCGTCACCGGATCGCCGTGGGGAATGATCGGCACGTTCATGGGCCTGCGCGCGGTGGCGGACGCGTCGATCGCGTGGCTCCAGGGATTGATGAAGCGGCGCGACCTGCCGCCGGGGCTCGCGCGGTTCCTCGCCCGCCGCGGCAAGCAGTCGGTCGAGACGCTCGAGGCGGAGTTCGACGCGCTGAAGGAGCGCGGGCGCGACGTCGAGGCGCTGCTCGAGCGACCGATCGGCGAGGTGCTGAACGAGCGCCGCGCGGATCCCCCCGCGCCATAGCGCTGCCGCGCCCGGCGCACCGGAATCCGCGGACCTTCGCGCTACTCGAGCTCGATCGAGTCGACGATCGCAGCGAGGCCCGCCTTGGCGCAGACGTCGTCCTGATCGCCGCCCGGGGCGCCGGACACGCCGATGCCGCCGAGCAGCACGCCCTTCGCGCGGATCATCATGCCGCCGCCGACGGCGATCACGCCGGGCAGCGCGCGCACGCCGGACGCCGGGCGGCCCGCCTGCGTCAGCGCGGCGAGCTCGGTCGTTTCGGTGCGGAACGACACTGCGGTCCACGCTTTCCCCGTCGCCGTCTGCACGGTGTGCGCGCCGGCGAGCGGATCGCGGAGCAACGCAAGCACCGCCCCTCCCCGGTCGACTACCGCGACCGCCACCGTCAGGCCGTCCTTCTGGCAGCGCGCGAGCGCGGCCTGCGCGGCCGTGAGCGCCGTTCCGGTCTGCAGCGTCGTGAGCGGGATCGTGAGCTTCGGGGTCTGCGCGAGAGCGCTGCCCGCGAAGGCGGTCGCCAGCGCGGCGGCTGCCGCCAGGCCTGTCCAGGAACGGGTCGTCGTCATCGCAGGTTCCTCCGGTGATCGCATGCGTTGATCCTCGCGCCGAACGCGCGGACCGTTCATGATCCCGGTCAACCCGGGCCGCTACGCGATGCCGGGATTGCCCTTCACGCCGACGATCTCGGGCCGGTTGAGCGGCCGCGCGCGTATCGTCTTCTCGCGGACGAGGTATCGCTCGACCAGGTCCCAGATCGGCTCGCCGCCCGCCTTCCTCGCCTCCTCGGACACCGGCGCCCAGCCGGCGACCTTGTAGGTCCTGTCGGCGTCGATCGGCTTGCCGGCGAGCTCCATGCGCGTGATGCGGCTTCCCGCCTTCGCGTGCCGGGTCGATCGTGTAGGCGAGCCCGCCGACCCGCACCATGTCGCCGCCCTGCTGGTAGTACGGGTCCGGGTTGAACAGGTTGTCGGCGACGTCCTCGAGGATCGTCCTGATCGTCTCGCCCTTCATCTCGTTCACCGTGACGAACGGGTAGCTGATCGCCGTCTGGTCCATCAGGTGCTCGCGCCGGATCGGCTGCCCCGGCAGCAGCGTCGTGCCCCAGCGGAAGCCGGGCGAGAACGCGATCGGCGCGTCCTTCTCCCGCATCAGCGCGTCGACGATCAGCTGGTCGAAGGTGCCGTTGAAGTTGCCGCGACGGTAGAGCAGCGTCTCGGTGACCGCGAGCGGCTCCTCGAGCTTGGCCGCGTACGGCTCGCGGTGCTTCGCGATCAGCGCGGCCATCTCGCGATCCGGGGGGAGCAGCGCCGCGAACACCGGGACGAGCCGGTAGCGGAAGTCCGCCACCTTGCCGCCGCGCACGTCGAGGTCGAGCACCGCGAGGAACTTGCCGTTGCTGCCGGCATTCGTCACGAGCGTCCTGCCGCCGCGGTTCGCGACGAGCGTCGGCTGCGGCACGCCGTCGTGCGTGTGACCGCCGAGGATCGCGTCGATGCCCGACACGCGCGACGCGAGCTTCAGGTCGACGTCCATCCCGTTGTGGGACAGCAGCACGACCGCCTGCGCGCCCTTGCCGCGCGCCTCGTCGACGACCTTCTGCAGCTCCTGCTCCTGGATGCCGAACGTCCACTCGGGCACGAAGTAGCGCGGGTTCGCGATCGGCGTGTACGGAAATGCCTGGCCGACGATCGCGACCGGCACGCCGTTCACCGGCCGGATCACGTACGGGCTGAACACGGCATCGCCGAAATCGGTCGTCTTCACGTTCTGCGCGACGAAGTCGACCTTGCCCGCGAAATCCTTCTCGACGATCTCCTTCACCCGGTCGGCGCCGAGCGTGAACTCCCAGTGGCCGGTCATCACGTCGACGCCGAGCAGCTTGCACGCGTCGACCATGTCCTGGCCCTTCGTCCACAGCGCCGTGGCCGAGCCCTGCCACGTGTCGCCGCCGTCGAGCAGCAGCGCGCCGGGGCGGGACGCGCGAAGCTTCTTCACGAGCGTCGCGAGGTGCGCGAAGCCGCCGATCGCGCCGTACGCCTTCGCGGCACGCTCGAAGTCGAGGAACGTGAACGCGTGCGCCTCGCGCGTGCCGGGCCGGATCCCGAAGTGCCTCAGCAGCGCCTCGCCGACCAGGTGCGGCGGCTGGCCCATCGCCTGGCCGATGCCGAGGTTGACCGAGGGCTCGCGAAAGAAGATCGGCTTCAGCTGCGCGTGGCAGTCGGTGAAGTGCAGCAGGCTGACGTTGCCGAAGCGCTCGATCGAATCGTAGAACGACGCGCCCGCCGCGAGGTCGAGGGCGGAGCGCGCGTCGAGCGGCAGCCCTGCCGCGGCAGCCGCGGCGACGACCTGGAGGAACTCCCGACGGTTCATCGCGTCACCCCGCGCGGCGGACGGCAAAGCGGCCCAGCGCCGCGACGTCCTCGGGGAACATCTCGCCGATCTCGCGGAACACGATGCGCCCGCCGTCGACGACGTACACCTCGGGCAATCCCTCGCGCTTGCCGAACCAGCGCTCGGTGTCGGCGCCGGCGATCGCCGCGGCGAACGTGTAGCCGTGCTCCTTCAGGTACGCGCGCGCCTTCTCGGGGTCCTTGTCGATCGAAAGCGCGAGCACGGTGAGCGTGCCGCGATGGCGCTCGGCGAGCGCCTGCAGGTGCGGGTTCTGGCGCTTGCAGAACGGGCACCAGGTCGCCCAGATCTCGACGACCACGGGAGGCCCGTTCTCGAGCAGCGACGCCGGCAGCGTCGTGCCGTCGAGGAGCGTCACGTCGCGCCACGCGACGCGGTCGCCGACGCGCGCCGCCGCGCCCTTCGCCGCGCGCGCCGCCGGAACGACGCCCGCCGCGAGCGCCGCGGTCGCGGCGGCCAGGCGGCGGAGCGCGGTCCGGCGTCCCGTCACTGGTTGACGGGCGACGCCGGATCCACCAGCAGCGCGACGACGTCGCGGACCTGCTGCTCGGACAGGATGCCGTTGTGGCCGAACCGCGGCATGTTCGTGCACGCGCTGAACGCCTGCGCGTTCCACACCTTGCTCCAGGCGTAGCGGCGCGTCTCCTCGGTGTAGCCGCGGATCTTCGCGAAGTTGTGGAGCGACGGCCCCATCGTGCCGTAGCTCACCTCCTGCTTCGACAGCTGGTGGCACGCGTAGCAGTTGGCGCCGACCGGGCCGGTCGGGCTGTCCGAGTACTGCATGCCGCGGCCTTCCTGCGCGATCTTCTCGCCCTGCTTCCAGTCGCCGACGAGCTTGCCGTCGGCCGGCCACTTGATCAGCGCCAGGTTGGCCCTCTCGATCTTTTCGGCGACGTCCTTCGGCATTTCCTTGCCGCCCCAGACGCTGCACAGGTGCTGCGTCTCGTCCTGGTTGAGCCGGGCGAGCTTGGCCTGGCCCTTGTCCTTGAAGGACGTCTTCATCATCTCCACGGCTTTCGCCTCGATCGCGGGGTCGGTCGGCCCCGTCTGCATCGCCGCGCATCCCGCGACCACGATCGCGACGGTCCCCGCGAGCCCGATCATCATCTGCCTGTTCATGCCGGTCTCCTCGTCAGCGCTTGATCGCGGGCGCGGCGAACGCCGCGCCGTTGGCGTTGTAGGCCAGGAACGTCGTCAGCGCGATCGACGCCGGCGAGCCGAACTCGAGCTCGGGGAAGCGCTGCTGCCTGAAACAGTCGTTCAGGCGCCACTGGAACGTGCGGAGCTCGCCCTGCGAGACGCGGTACGCGGGCCACGTCGTGTAGCCCTTCTGCGCGCCCGACTTGGCCGTCAGGTTCGGCAGATCCTGCAGCCGGATGCGCTTGCCGTCCTCGCCATGGCAGGTCGCGCACGCGAAGTCGTGCGGTCCGCCGCGGAAGAAGAAGATCGCCTTCCCCAGCTCGAAGTTCTCGCGCATCTTCGGGTGGTCGAGGCTCACCGCCATCGTCACGCCCTTCGATTCGGACGTGATCCACGCGACGAGCGCCTCGATGTCGGACTTGCGGTCCGGACCGCCGAACGGCCCGCGCTTCGCGTCGGCTTCGCTCATGCCCTGCAGGTTGACGCGGCACCAGACGAGCCGCGTCTCGAGGTCCATCACGCGGTCGGCGTCGGCGAAGTGGCGCGGCATCTGCGCGTAGGCGCCCTTGACGACGCCGGGCCCGAGGCCCAGGTCGCACTTCTCGAGCGATGCGTTCTTCGGGCCCGTCCGCTTCTTCCACAGGTCTTCCCCGCGCGCCTCCCACAGCTCGGCGGGATTGCCGTCCTGCAGCGCCTGCCGGTACGCCTCGATACCCTTCTCGGTCGAGCCCTGCGCAAGGGCGGCCGGGGCCGCGATCGCGAAAGCGATGGCGGCGATCGCCGCGCGCATCGTGCTGGTCATGAAAGCCTCCTCCAACGGGTCGGACGCGGGAAGCGCCCACTCCACAGAACGGCGCGCACTCCGCGCCGCCCACTGGCACCGCGCCTCGCCGGCCCGCCGGGGCCGGTCGGACACGGCTGTTGTTCCGGTCCGCGTCAGGCGATCGTCGCCTCGTCGGTGCGCGTCTCGCCCTTGTTGTCGACCCAGGTGACCTGCACCTTGTCGCCTTTCGCGCCGCCCTTGAACTTGAACGACAGGAACGGGTTCTTCGAGATCGCGGGTCCCCACTGCGCGGACAGCACGGTCTTGCCGTTCCACGCGGCGGTGACGTTCTGGATGAACCAGGCGGGAACCGTCTTGCCCTGCGCGTCCTTGCGCTGGCCGGTCTCCATCTCGTGGTTCATGAGCACCTTCACCTCGGTCGCGTCGCCGACGGCGTTGGCGCGAATCTTCATCGGATCAGCCATGGCACTTCCTCGGGTCGTGGATCGTGGGAGTCGGTGGTCGCGCGCGGATCAACCGCCGCAGCCACCGAGCGTCACCTTGATTTCCTTGCTGGCGACGAACACCTTCCCGTCGGACCTGACGAGCGCGTAGACGTTCGAGCTCTGGCCCATCTTGACGCGCGTCGTGACGGTCGGCTCGGTCCCCGCCGGGATCGCGAAGACCGCGGTCAGCGGGCTCGGGTTCTTCTCGATGAGAATCGCGATCGACTCGACCTTCGGCATCGAGCTCGACACGCCGACCGGCACGACCGCGCCGTTCTCGGCGATGTCCGGCGTCGAGACGAACGCGATGTCCTTGCTCTGCGCCGGGCCGGCGCTGCCGAGCGCCTTGAGCGCCTCGTCGATCGTCTTCGCCTCGAATGCGGCCTTGTTCCAGGCCGGCGCCTGCGCGAGCGCCTCGCCCGGCTTGAGCCAGCCGACGGCGGTCAACGCCGCCAGCAGCGTCGCGCCGCCCCCGGTCTTCAATACGTCCCTGCGTCGTGCATCCATGCCGATCCTCCGAAAAATGCGGTATCGCGTCGTCCAGGTGCGTGGGCCGCTCCTGGGCGCGGCATCGTCCGGGCGCCTCCGGACATCGAACACCTGTGCCCGCGCCGGCGCGCGCGATACGCCGGCGATCCTGTCGGGCGGGTCTCGCCCCGGGAATCCGGAAGGTATCTCCGAGCGCGACGGATTCCCACAGGGCGCGCGAGAATATGCATAGGCGTCGGGGACGGTCAATCCCCCCGTTGGGATTAGGGGGCGGATAGCTCCGTCGGGTAGGGGAACCGGCAAAGCTGCCGTGCGCTCCAACGGTTTCGACCTGGAGGTGGCTCATGACGACGAAATCGACGACTCGATCGGCGACGTACGCGCGCCGGCAGGCGCTCCGCCGAGGCGGATGGGCCGCCGCCGCGATCGCGGCCGGCGCGGCGAGATGGCTGGTGCCGCCGGCACACGCACAGGGCAGCGCCCTCGCACCGACGCCGCGCGACGCGGAAGGGCCGTTCTATCCGAGGACGTTTCCCGCCGACGTCGATGCGGACCTCACGCGGGTGGCCGGGCGGCCGGGCGTCGCCCGCGGGACGCCGCTCCTGCTGTCCGGTCGCGTGCTCGGGGCGGACGGCCAACCGCTCGCCGGCGCGACGCTCGAGCTGTGGCAATGCGACGCCGACGGCACCTACCACCACGTCGGGGCGTCGGGGCCGCAGGACGACGATTTCCAAGGGTATGGTCGTACGATCGCGGACGCGGACGGCGCGTGGGCGTTCACGACGATCCGGCCGGTCCCCTACGGCGGTCGCCCTGCGCACCTGCACTTCCGGATCTCGCACCAGCGCTCGCGCAGGCTCACGACGCAGCTCTACCTGAAGGGCGAGTCGTCGGAATCGGGGATGGGAGGCTTCTTCTCGCGCGAGCGCGACCGCCTCGAGATCGCGCCGGTTCGGGCGCCGGCAGCGCGCGAACCCGGGGCGCTCGCCGCGACCTACACGTTCGTGCTCGAGGGGGCGTAGCAGCCGCGGCGGCACCCGTCGAGGGCCGCGCCGTCCTGGCCTGAACGGGCGCTACCGATGCGGGAGCGCAGCGGGTGACGCCGGGACGCCGTCAGTGGACGGTCGCGCTGTGGAGGAAGCGCAGCTGGTGCCCGCTGGCGAGCTGGTAGACGCCTTCGCCCAGATGCTCGGCGCCGTCGAGGTCGGCGCGCGTCCAAGCGAACTCGACGCGGCCATTCTTCGCCTCGAGCACGACGTCGTCCGCGAGCGTGTCCTCGTCGGGCACGCGAAGGTACTCGGTCTCGAAGACCTCTCCGTCGATCAGCACGAAATCGGCCTTGCCCATCGTGTCGGTCAGCGTCATCGGGTGTGCCATTCATCGTCCGGGGACTCGATGCCCCCACCAATTCGAAGGTGCGGCCGGGACCGGGTACTTCAAGCTCCCGTCCCTGTGATCAGGAACGGACGGCCGAACGCGCAGGTTGACCCCGAGTCCCGCAACCCCCCAATGTCGGGCCGAGGCCCGTTGGATTGGCCCGCGCAGGCCCACACGAGGGGGCGGGCTGACGCCCCCACAACCTGCGATCGGCCGCGGCCGGACCCGGCGCCCGCCGCACGCGCGGCCATCACGCCGGGACGAGCTCAGGAAACCAGCGCCCGCACGAAGTTCGGCATCGCCAGCGCGGCGCGGTGCATCTCGCCGTTGTAGTACTGCAGGTCGGTGATGCCGCGCTGCGCGATGCGGCGGTCGATCTCGGGCGCCGAGAGCTTGCGCGGATCGAGCGTCGCGGAGCAGCACGCCATCATCCACAAGCCGCCATAGAGCGGCACCGAGGTCAGGTACGGCGTCACGATCGAGAACGCCGAGCGCAGGCTCACGAGCGTCTGGCGGATGCGGTCGGGGTGCGCGATCGGGCTCGCGATGTGGAGCGCCATCGCCCCGAGCATCGTCAGGCGCGATGCGCAGGCGCGGTAGAACGCCGGCGTGTAGAGCTCGAGCGACGGGCCGCCCGGATCGGTGAGGTCGAGCACGATCAGGTCGAACGTGTCCGACGTCTCGCGCACGTAGGCGAAGCCGTCGCCGATCCGCAGATCGAGGCGCGGATCGTCGAGGCTGCCCTTGTGCACGCTCGCGAGGTACTTGCGCGAGACGTCGACGACGGCCATGTCGATCTCGGCCAGCGTCACCTTCTTCATCGACGGGTACTTGAGCAGTTCCTCGGCGGAGCCCCCGTCGCCCCCGCCGACGATCAGCGCGCGCTCGGGCGCCGGGTGCGTGATGCCCGGCAGGTGGACCAGGTTCTCGTGATAGAAGAACTCGTCCTGCTCGCTGGTCATGAAGTGGCCGTCGAGCCGGAAGAGCTTGCCGAACGGCTCGGTCTCGTGGACCTCGATCGCCTGGTAGGGCGAGCGGAAGCGCTCGTACTGTCGGCTGGACCGGATGAAGAA
Organism: Betaproteobacteria bacterium; assembly: GCA_016704895.1. Taxonomy (GTDB): domain Bacteria; phylum Pseudomonadota; class Gammaproteobacteria; order Burkholderiales; family Casimicrobiaceae; genus VBCG01. Next base: position 75,379 of record JADIZG010000072.1, on the reverse strand, counting down.
CCCCCACTCGTCGGTGAGGTACTCGGTCATGACGCCAGGGGCGAGATCGCCCCCGCCGTCAGCCACTCGCGCCCCCGCGGTGGATCGAGTGGAAATGCGTGCGCGCCGGCTTCAGCGACTTCTCGAGCTCGTCGAACAGCCTCTGCGCCTTCTCGGTGTTGTCGGTCGTGAAGTTGCAGACGTACACGTCGATCGTGACCGCACCCATCTCGGGCCACGTGTGGACGGCAAGATGCGACTCCGCCAGGATGACCGCGCCGGTCACACCCTGCGGCTCGAACTGGTGGAACCGGTCGCCGACGATCGTGAGCCCCGCCCGCTCGACCGCCTCGATGCAGCGCCCGCGCAACGCGTCGGCACGGGTCATCTCCGGCAGGTCGGCAGGGCAGCCGTACCACTCGCCCAACAGATGGATTCCGTCCATCAATCGTCTCCCCCAGAGCAAGGTCCCGTGTCGTTCGGCCCTTTTGGCCTCGAATGACGCCGGAACACCCCCAAAAAGGAAACGCCCCACCCCCCGCTCGCACGGAAGGAAGGGCACTCCACCCTACGTCGGACAGACTCCGCGTCGTCGGAACGACCGGTCACGCACGACCAAACAGGCAATTATTGCATAAGCTGGGGTGATTCCGCCATAATTTCAAGTCTTTTCCGCGCCGCAGCACCGTCGGGGGCCGTGCCCCGATCCGAGATCCCGCGGCGCCTCCGTCGTTCCTCCCGCCCCTTTCGGAAGGCCCCGATGTCGAACGTCCCGATGCATCCCGTTACCGACGCGGCGTGCGCCAACGCCATCCGAGCGCTCGCGATGGACGCGGTGGAGGCGGCGAAGAGCGGCCATCCGGGGATGCCGATGGGGATGGCGGAGATCGCGGTGGCGCTGTGGACGCGCCACCTCGAGCACGATCCGGCGGCGCCGCGCTGGGCCGACCGCGACCGCTTCGTGCTCTCCAACGGCCACGGCTCGATGCTGCAGTACGCCTTGCTGCACCTGTCCAGTTACGACCTGCCGATCGAAGAACTGAAGAACTTCCGACAGTTGCACTCGAAGACGCCGGGCCACCCGGAGGTGGGGCCACGCCCGGGGTCGAGACCACCACCGGCCCGCTCGGGCAGGGGCTGGCCAACGCGGTGGGCATGGCGCTCGCCGAGAAGCTCCTGGCCACGCAGTTCAACCGGCCCGGCCACGCGATCGTCGACCACCGCACCTACGCGTTCGTCGGCGACGGCTGCCTGATGGAGGGCATCTCGCACGAGGCCTGCTCGCTCGCCGGCACCTGGGGGCTGGCCAAGCTCACCGTGCTCTACGACGACAACGGCATCTCGATCGACGGCGAGGTGGCCGGCTGGTTCACCGACGACACGCCGGCGCGCTTCGAGGCCTACGGCTGGCACGTTGTCCGCGGCGTCGACGGCCACGACGTGGCCGCGGTCGACCGCGCGATCGCCGAGGCGAAGCAGATCACCGACAAGCCGACGCTGATCTGCTGCCGCACGGTGATCGGCAAGGGCTCGCCGGGCAAGGCCGGCAGCGCGGAGGCGCACGGCTCGGCGTTGGGCGAGAAGGAAGTCGCCGCCACGCGCGCGGCGCTCGGCTGGACCCACCCGCCGTTCGAGGTGCCGAAGGAGGTCTACGCCGGCTTCGACGCGCGAGTGCGCGGGGGTGCTGCGCACCGCGCCTGGCGCGAGCGCTTCGCCGCCTACCGCGCCGCGCATCCGGCGCTCGCCGCCGAGTTCGAGCGCCGGATGGACGGCAGGCTCCCCGACGGCTGGCCCGCCGCCGCCGCCGCGTTCGTCGCCGCGCAGGCCGCCAAGGCCGAGACGGTGGCCACGCGCAAGGCCTCGCAGCAGGCGATCGAGGCCTACGCGAAGGTCCTGCCCGAGATGGTCGGCGGCTCGGCCGATCTCACCGGCTCGGTGTTCACCAACTGGTCGGGCAGCACCCCGGTCACCCGCGAGGGCACCGGCAACTACCTCTCCTTCGGCGTGCGCGAGTTCGCCATGACCGCCATCGGCAACGGCCTCGCGCTGCACGGCGGCTTCCTCCCCTACCACGGCACCTTCCTCACCTTCTCCGACTACGCGCGCAACGCCGTGCGCATGGCCGCGCTGATGAAGTCCCGCTCGGTCATGGTCTACACGCACGACTCGATCGGCCTGGGCGAGGACGGGCCCACGCACCAGGCGATCGAGCATGCCGCGAGCCTGCGCCTGATCCCCCACCTCGACGTCTGGCGGCCCTGCGACACGGTCGAGACCGCGGTCGCCTGGGCGGCCGCCATCGAGCGCGCGGACGGCCCCACCGCGCTCCTGCTCTCGCGCCAGAACGTCGCCTACGCGCCGAAGGACGCGGCCCAGGTCGCCTCGATCCGCAAGGGCGGCTACGTGCTCGCCGACTTCGGGGCGGGCGAGCGGCGGGCTCTGGTCATCGCCACCGGCTCCGAGGTCCCCCTCGCGCTGGCCGCGCGCGAGGCGCTCGCGAAGGACGGCATCGCCGTGCGCGTCGTGTCGATGCCCTGCACCCAGGCGTTCGACCGCCAGGACGCCGCCTGGCGCGCCTCGGTGCTCCCGCCCGGCGTCCCGCGCGTGGCCGTCGAGGCCGGCGTCACCGACGGCTGGCGCAAGTACGTCGGCGCCGCCGACGACCCGCGCGCCGCGGTGATCGGCGTCGACTCCTTCGGCGAGTCCGCCCCCGCCGGCGTCCTCTTCAAGCACTTCGGCATCACCGCCGAGGCCGTGGCCGACGCGCTCCGGCGGCGTCCCAGGCCCGCGTGGACAGCCGACCGGCCGCCGCCCAGGCGGGCGCGAACGCGCCCGCCCGTCCCCCACACCCCCCATCCGGGGGATAGGGTCTTACCCGGCACGGCTATAGACGGGCCTGCGGCGGCTCGCGCCTAATGGGCGACAAGTCGAACGGCCCATCAGGCGCTCCCTCCCGAGGGCGGGGATGCGCGATGCCGCCAAGCGGCAAGCGTGGGGAGTGAACTCTTGATCGGCGGAATCACGATCCGCAGGGCGAGGACGGGCGACGCCGAGGCCATCGCACGCACGCGCATCGACGGCTGGCGGCAGAGCTACAAGGGGCTCGTGCCGCAGGCGTCGCTCGACGCGATGAGCGTCGAGGCGAGCGCGCCGCTGTGGCAGCGCGTGCTCGCGGCACCGGGCGACCGCGCCAGCGTGTTCGTCGCCGAGGGCGATGCCGGCGTCGTGGGCTTCGCGGCGGGCAACCGGCTCGACGAGCCCAGGCACGGCTGCGACGCCGAGTTGACCGGCATCTACCTGGCGCGCGACGTCCAGCGCCACGGCCTCGGCCGGCGTCTCGTGGGCACCGTCGCCGCGGAGCGCGCGGCCCACGGCGCGACGGGCATGATCGCGTGGGCCCTCGCCGGCAGCGCGCCCGCGCGCCGCTTCTTCGAGGCGCTCGGCGCCGAGCTCGTGGTCGAGCAGCCGTTCGAATGGGACGGCGCGCCGCTCGTCGAGGCCGGTTACCGGTGGCTCGACCTCCCCTCACTCGTCGGATTGGCCGGGATCAAGGCGCTGCACTGACGGCCGGACGACGATTCACACCGAGCATTATTCCAACCCTTACCCGGAGACGGCGATGACGATCAAGGTGGCGATCAACGGTTACGGACGCATCGGGCGCAACATCCTGCGCGCGCATTACGAGGGCGGCAGGAAGCACGGGATCGAGATCGTCGCGATCAACGACCTCGGCAGCCCCGAGACGAACGCCCACCTGACGCGCTACGACACCGCGCACGGCAAGTTCCCGGGCAAGGTCGAGGTCGACGGCGACTCGATGGTCGTCAACGGCGACCGCATCAAGGTGTTCGCGCAGCGCGACCCGGCCCAGTTGCCGTGGAGCTCGCTCGGCGTCGACGTCGTCCTCGAGTGCACCGGCTTCTTCACGACGAAGGAGAAGGCCTCGGCGCACCTGAAGGGCGGCGCGAAGAAGGTGATCATCTCGGCGCCCGGCGGCAAGGACGTCGACGCGACCGTCGTCTACGGCGTCAACCACGGGACGCTGAAGGCGTCGCACACGGTGATCAGCAACGCGTCGTGCACGACCAACTGCCTCGCGCCGCTGGTGAAGCCGCTGCACGACAACATCGGTCTGGTCACCGGCCTGATGACGACGATCCACGCCTACACGAACGACCAGGTGCTCACCGACGTCTACCACGAGGACCTGCGCCGCGCGCGCTCGGCGACGATGAGCATGATCCCGACCAAGACCGGCGCGGCCGCCGCGGTCGGCCTCGTGCTGCCGGAGCTGAACGGCAAGCTCGACGGCTACGCGATCCGCGTCCCGACGATCAACGTGTCGATCGTCGACCTGTCGTTCATCGCCGCGCGCGACACGACGGTGGACGAGGTCAACGCGATCATGAAGACCGCGTCGGAGTCGGCGGCGCTGAAGGGCATCCTGAACTACAACAAGGGGCCGCTCGTGTCGATCGACTTCAACCACGACCCGGCGTCGTCGACGTTCGACTCGACGCTGACCAAGGTGTCGGGCAGGCTCGTGAAGGTCTCCTCGTGGTACGACAACGAGTGGGGCTTCTCCAACCGGATGCTCGACACGACCGTCGCGCTGATGGGCGCGAAGTAGCCGCGCGAGCCGCGATGGCCGCCAGGCCTCCTGCCCAGGTCGAGCCGAAGCTCGAAGCCGACACCTACGTCCTCTCGTACCCGAAGTCCGGGCGGACGTGGCTGCGCGCGCTCCTCGGCAAGGCGCTCGTCGACCGCTACGGCCTGCCGTCCGATCGGCTGCTCGAGCTGGAGGAGGTGACGCGCCTCGCCGGGTTGCCCGTCGCCACGTTCTACCACGACGAAAGCGCGATGGTGGACGGTCTCTCGTGGCGGGACCTGCGTTCCGACAAGTCGGAGTATCGCGACAAGCGCGTGCTTCTGCTCGGGCGCGACGTTCGCGACACGCTGGTGTCGGCGTACTTCCACGCGACGCGGCGCCTCCGCTTCTTCACCGGCACGATTTCGGCGTTCGTCCGCGACGAGCGCTACGGCGTCGACAAGGTGCTCGCGTTCTACCGGCACTGGCATGCCGCGCGCCAGGTCCCGCGCGCGTTCATGTTCGTGCGCTACGAGGCGATGCACGCGGACCCCGCGGGCATCCTCGGGCGGGTCCTGCAATTCATCGGCACCCCGGACGTCCCGGCGGCCACGACCGCCGCCGCCGCCGACTTCGCCCGCTTCGAGAACCTGCGCGATGCCGAGGCGCGGAATCTCTTCGACAATCCGATGCTCGCCACCCGTCCGAACGCCGACCCCGAGGCCTTCAAGGTCCGCAGGGGAAAGATCGGCGGATTCCGCGACCACCTCTCCGCCGACGACGTCGCGTGGATCGACGCGTGCGAAGCCGAGCGCGGCTGCGAGTTCACGCGGCCGGCGGCGTAGCGCGTCCCGGCGTCCCCGAACCCCGTCCACCGAGCCCCCGACATGACCTCCTTCCGCCGCCTCTCCGACGTCGACGTCGCCGGCAAGCGCGTGTTCATCCGCGCCGACCTCAACGTGCCGCAGGACGACGCCGGCCGGATCACCGAGGACACGCGCATCCGCGCGTCGCTCCCCGGCATCCGCGACGCGCTCGCGCGCGGCGCGTCCGTCATGGTGACCTCGCACCTCGGCCGCCCGACCGAGGGCGCGTTCAAGCCCGAGGACTCGCTCGCGCCCGTCGCCGAGCGGATGTCGGCGCTGCTCGGCCGCCCGGTGCCGCTCGTGCGCGACTGGGTCGACGGCGGCGCCTGGCATGCGGCGCTCGAAACCCGGCGACCTCGTGCTGCTCGAGAACTGCCGCGTCAACAAGGGCGAGAAGAAGGACGACGAGACGCTCGCGAGGAAGATGGCCGCGTTGTGCGACGTCTACGTCAACGACGCGTTCGGCACGGCGCACCGCGCCGAGGCGACGACGCACGGCATCGCGCGGCACGCGAAGGTCGCGTGCGCGGGTCCGCTGATGGCCGCCGAGCTGGACGCGCTGGGCCGGGCGCTCGCGAGCCCGAAGCGGCCGCTGGTCGCGATCGTGGCGGGATCGAAGGTGTCGACCAAGCTCACGATCCTCGAATCGCTCGCCGCGAAGGTCGACACGCTGATCGTGGGCGGCGGCATCGCGAACACGTTCGTGCTGGCGGCCGGCGGGAAGATCGGGAAGTCGCTCGTCGAGCGCGATCTCGTCGGCGCCGCGCAGGCGATCCTCGACCGGTTCCCGGGCAAGGTGCCGGTGCCGGTCGACGCGGTCGTCGCGAAGGCGTTCGCCGCCGACGCGCCGGCGACGCTGAAGGCGATCGAGGACCTCGACGAGGACGACATGATCCTCGACCTCGGGCCGATGAGCGTCGCGATCCTGAAGACCGCGATCGCGAAGGCCGGCACGATCGTCTGGAACGGCCCGGTCGGCGTGTTCGAGTTCGACGCGTTCTCGCACGGCACGAGCGAGATCGCCCATGCGATCGCCTCGTCGGGCGCGTTCTCGATCGCGGGCGGCGGCGACACGATCGCCGCGATCCACAAGTTCGGCGTCGAGGACCGGATCGGCTACATCTCGACCGCCGGCGGCGCCTTCCTCGAGTTTCTCGAAGGCAAGACGCTGCCCGCGGTCGCCGCGCTCGAGGCGCGGGGGCAGGTGGCGCCCCGGCCCGCTGAGCGGGCTTCCCCGCGAGGGGCTCGCGTTCATTCGCGACGAGCGTGGCGCGACAGGCACACGGCCCGGCAGTGGTCCGCCTGACACCGGGGCGGAAGGCCCTGCCGTCGGCCCTGCGAGGAACGCCCGCATCCTCGCCGCCCCTTGCGCCGCCCCTCCGCCCCCGGGCCCGCCCCCGCCGCGCGCCCGCCGGCGGCCCCCCCGGCAGCGCGCCCCCCGCCCCCGCCCGGCCGCCGCCCCCCTCGCAGGAACGCCCGGCCCCCCCCCTGCTTCGCGATGGCGAGCACGCCGTCGAGGTGGCCGCCGTCGCCGTCGATGACCGCGACCTCAGCGACCCCGCCCTGCGCGCGATAGCGTGCCGCGGCGCGCTCGGAGAGCCCGGGCGGGAAGATCAGGTCCGAACTGGCCGGCACGAACAGGAGCTTCGCCTTCATCCCCCTGACCTCGTCGTCGGTGAGCCGGTAGAGCTGGTTCGCCTTCGACATGTAGATCATCGAGTTCGCGTCGGTGGACTTCGCGCGCGCGACACCGGCCTTGTCCAGCGCATCCTGCACCGCGAACGCATTGTCCATCGCATCGCCGGGATTCTTCGCGGGGTCGGCCCACTTGTAGCCGAACGTCCGCTCGGCCCAGCCGTGCGCGCGCGCGGTGATCGTGACCAGCGCGAGGCTCTTCGCGATGCCGTCGAGCGGCTCGTCCCTGCCGTAGTAGTCGCCGCCGTTCCACTTCGGGTCGACCCGGATCGCGGCGACCCACGCGTCGAGCAGCCCGATCACGAACGGATGGATGTCGAAGCCCGGCCCGATCACGTGGATCACGCGGTCGACGAATCCCGGGTAGAGCGCGCCCCATTCCATCGCCTGCACCGAGCCGCCGGACGCGCCGGCGACCGCCACGAGCTTCTTCACGCCGAGCGAGTCGACGAGCGCCTTGTGCACGCGCACCGAGTCGCGCATCGACACCACCGGGAAGCGCATGCCGTAGGGCCTTCCGGTGGCCGGGTCGATCGAGGCCGGGCCGGTGGTCACGACGTTGGGATCCTTGGTGTTCAGGTTGGCGAGCGTGTCCGCGCTGATGACGAAGAACTTGTCCGTGTCGATCGGCCGGCCGCTGCCCACGATCGGGTCCCAGTAGCCGAACGCGGCGTCCGCGGGCCTGTACTTGCCGGCGGCGTGCGAGTTGCCCGAGTAGAAGTGCGCGATGAAGATCGCGTTGTCGCCCGCGGCATTGAGCTTGCCGTACGTCTCGTAGCCGACGCGCACGTTGGCGATGGTCCTGCCGCCGACCGTCGTGTAGCTCGGCAGCGTGAACGTCTTCTTCTCGACGGGGCCGTCGTAGGCGTGCGCGGGCGCGCTGGCGACGAGCGCCAGGAGGGCGGCGCCGGCGAGATTGCGGGTGAGTCGTGGCAGGGGCATAGGCACTCCGGGTAGGGGATAACGGCCGCGGCGAGCTTCGCGCGGCGGTCGCGAATTCTATCCCGGCGGGATTTCCCGTACCATCGCAGCACGCCCGCGCCGGGTCGCCCGGGCCGGATCTTTTCCCCCGACTCCCCAAGAAGAACAAGACCAGCGATGCAGCGCGCCACCAAGATCGTCGTCACCCTGGGACCGGCCTGCTCCGAACCCGTCATCCTGTCGAAGATGCTCGCGGCGGGCGTGGACGTCGTCCGCCTCAACTTCTCCCACGGGCAGGCATCCGATCACATCGCGCGCGCCACGCTGGTGCGCACGGCGGCGAAAGCGCTCGGGCGCGAGGTCGCGATCATGGCCGACCTGCAGGGCCCGAAGATCCGCGTCGGCAAATTCGCGGAAGGCCGCGTGACGCTCGCGACGGGCGCGACTTTCGTGCTCGACGCCGAGTGCGAGTCGGGCGACGCGACGCGCGTGGGCCTCGACTACAAGGAGCTGCCGCGCGACGTCGCGCCGGGCGCGATCCTGCTCCTCGACGACGGCCTCATCCGGCTCAAGGTCGAGTCGGTCGAGGGCCCGCGCATCGTCACGCGCGTCGAGGTGGGCGGCGTGCTCTCGAACAACAAGGGCATCAACCGGCTCGGGGGCGGGCTCACCGCCCCGGCGCTGACGGCGAAGGACATGGAGGACATGAAGACGGCCGCGCAGCTCGAGGCCGACTACGTCGCCGTGTCGTTCCCGAAGAACAAGGAAGACATGTACATGGCGCGCCAGCTGCTGCGCGCCGCGGGCGGACACGCGCTCCTGATCGCCAAGATCGAGCGCGCCGAGGCGATCGGCGCGCTCGACGAGATCATCGAGGCGTCCGACGGGATCATGGTCGCGCGCGGCGACCTCGCGATCGAGGTCGGCAACGCCGCGGTGCCGGGCCTGCAGAAGCGGATGATCCGGCTCGCGCGCGAGCGCAACAAGCTCACGATCACCGCGACGCAGATGATGGAGTCGATGATCCTGGCCCCGGTGCCGACCCGCGCCGAGGTGTCGGACGTCGCGAACGCCGTGCTCGACGGCACCGACGCGGTGATGCTCTCGGCCGAGACCGCGGCGGGCAAGTATCCGGTCGAGACGGTCGAGACGATGGCGCAGATCTGCGTCGAGGCCGAGAAGAGCGACGCGGTCGTCCTGGACCGCGATTTCCTGAACCGCACGTTCACGCGCATCGACCAGTCGATCGCGATGGCGACGCTGTTCACCGCGTTCCACCTGCGCGTCAAGGCGATCGCGTCGCTGACGCAGTCGGGCTCGACCGCGCTCTGGATGTCGCGGCACAACGCCGGCTGCCCGATCTTCGCGCTCACGCCCGAGGTCGGCGCGCAGCGCAAGATGGCGCTCTACCGCAACGTGCGCACGCTCTACCTCGAGCAGTCCGGCGACCGTGACGCGGTGCTGCACGCCGCCTGCGACCTGCTCGTCGCGCGCGGCCAGGTGCAGAAAGGCGACCTGATCGTCGTCACGATCGGCGAGCCGATGGGCAAGTCCGGCGGCACCAACACGATGAAGATCGTCAGGGTGGGCGAGCATCGCTCGACCGCGTGAGGCCTCGACGCCGGCAGCGCTGCCGGGGCGGGGACGCGCCGGGCCGGCCGGAAATCGGCCCGTGGCGCGGGGAGTAAAATGGTCCGGAAACGGCCATTTCCCTCGCCCTCCCACGGAGTCACGCCATGCCACTCGTTTCCATGCGCCAGTTGCTCGACCACGCCGCCGAACACGGCTACGGCATGCCGGCGTTCAACGTCAACAACCTCGAGCAGGTGCAGGCGATCATGTCCGCCGCCGCCGAGACCGACAGCCCGGTGATCATGCAGGCGTCCGCCGGCGCGCGGAAGTACGCGGGCGAGGCTTTCCTGCGGCACCTGATCGAGGCCGCGGTCGAGAGCTACCCGAACCTGCCGGTCGTCATGCACCAGGACCACGGCCAGTCGCCCGACGTCTGCGCATCCGCGATCAAGCTCGGCTTCACGAGCGTCATGATGGACGGCTCGCTGCAGGCCGACGGCAAGTCGATCGCGAGCTACGACTACAACCTCGACGTGACGCGCAAGGTCGTCGACATGGCGCACGCGATCGGCGTGACGGTCGAGGGCGAGCTCGGTTGCCTCGGGTCGCTCGAGACGATGATGGGCGACAAGGAGGACGGCCACGGCGCGGAAGGCAAGATGACGCGCGAGATGCTGCTCACCGATCCCGACCAGGCCGCCGACTTCGTCAAGCGCACGCAGCTCGACGCGCTCGCGATCGCGATCGGCACGTCGCACGGCGCGTACAAGTTCTCGCGCAAGCCGACGGGCGACATCCTCGCGATCGACCGGATCAAGGCGATCCACGCGCGCATCCCGAACACGCACCTCGTGATGCACGGCAGCTCGTCGGTCCCGCAGGACCTGCTGCAGATCATCCGCGAGAACGGCGGCGAGATGAAGGAAACCTACGGCGTGCCGGTCGAGGAGATCCAGGAAGGGATCAAGCACGGCGTGCGCAAGATCAACATCGACACCGACATCCGGCTCGCGATGACGGCGGCGGTGCGCAAGTTCCTGCGCGAGAAGCCCTCGGCGTTCGACCCGCGCGACTTCCTGAAGCCCGCGCGCGAGGCGGCGAAGGTGATCTGCAAGCAGCGCTACGAGCAGTTCGGCTGCGCGGGCATGGGCTCGAAGATCAAGCCGGTGGCGCTCGACAGGATCGCGTCGAAGTACAAGGCGGGCGAGCTGCGGCAGATCGTGAACTGATGGCGCCTGGGTGAACGCAAGTCGTCCGGCTCGCGCCGGACCCACGGCGACACCCCGGCTCGGCCGTGGGTCCGGCTCGCCGGCGCCCCCCCCCCCCCGCGCCTCGCCTGCCGCAGCGCCCGAGCGCCAGCGGGAGCGCCTGGAGCACTTCGCGCGTGGCGCCGCGCTCGACGAAGGCAACCAGCCTAGGATCGCGCCCGGCGTCAGCGGGCAGCTCGAACGTCGCTTCGAGGCGCAGCGCACCCGACGCATCGGCCGCGCCTCCCGCGACGAGCGCTCGCACGACGTGGTCGTGGACGAGGGTCACTCCCGCGTTCTCCCCGCGCCGGACCTCCGTGGCGTGCCCGCTGTCGACGTAGGCCACCACCAGGCGCGCACCGCTCCACTGCGCTGCGTCGCGGACGCCCCCGCGCGACCGCGCCCCGCCCGCCGCCTGCCCCCCCGCCGGCGCCGGAGCCCCCGCCCCACCCATGGCCCACGGTCGTCGTCCGGGCAGGTTCCCTTACATGCCGACGCGCACGTGCTAGCATCGTCGGCCGCGGACCCTGTCCGGCGGCCGCGCCCATTCCACCCACCTGCTGGAGTCCACCATGAGCTTCATGGGCATCGTCTGGATGATCATCATCGGCTTCGTCGTCGGCCTGCTCGCGCGCTACTTCTATCCCGGCGCCATCAACCTCGGCTTCTGGATGACGACGGCGCTGGGCATCGGCGGCTCGATCGTCGGCGGCATCATCGGCGGGCTGTTCGGAGGCTCGTCCGACGGCAGGTTCCAGCCCGCCGGGTGGATCATGTCGATCGTCGGCGCGCTGATCCTGCTCTGGGCGTACCTCAACTTCTTCGCCGGGAAGTGACGCCGAGCGCGGCCCCGGCGTCCGGGCCGCTCACGCTCGCCGAGGTCGAGGCGGCGGCCCGTCGCGTCTACGCGGCGATGCTGCCGACGCCGCAGGTCGCCTGGCCGCTCGTCGCGAAGCGCGCCGGCACCGAGGTCTGGGTCAAGCACGAGAACCACACGCCCACCGGCGCGTTCAAGGTGCGCGGCGGGCTCAACCTTCTGGGCCAGCTCGCCGACTCGCCGGCGCCGCCCGCCGGCGTCGCCAGCGCGACCCGCGGCAACCACGGCCAGAGCCTCGCCTACGCGGCACGCCGCCACGGCCTCGCCTGCGCAATCGTCGTCCCGCACGGCAACTCGCGGAGCAAGAACGCCGCGATGCGCGCGTACGGTGCGGAGCTGATCGAGCACGGGCGCGACTTCGACGAGGCACGCGCGCACGCGCACGAGGTCGCGCGCGAGCGCGGCCTCGCGTTCGTCGGTCCGTTCGAGCGGCCACTCATCGCGGGCGTCGCCACCTATGCGCTCGAGCTCTTCCGCGCGGTCGCGGACCTCGACCGCGTCTACGTCCCGATCGGCTGCGGCTCGGGCATCTGCGGGCTGATCGGCGTGCGCGACGCGCTCGGCCTTTCGACCGCGATCGTCGGCGTCGTGTCGACGGGCGCGAATGCGTACGCGCAGTCGTTCCGCGCGCGATCCCCGATCGAGACGCCGTCGGCCGTCACGATGGCGGACGGCATGGCGGTGCGCGTGCCGGTCCCCGCCGCGCTCGAGATCCTGTGGCGCGGTGCGGAAGACGTGATCGAGGTCGACGACGCCGCGATCGGCGAAGCGATGCGCGCGCTGTTCGACGACGCGCACCAGGTCGCCGAAGGCGCGGGAGCCGCGCCGCTCGCCGCGCTGCTCGCGGACCCGGCGCGCGCCGGGCGGCGTTGCGCCGTCATCCTGTCGGGCGGCAACGTCGACCGGGACGTCTACCGCGACGTGCTCGCGGCGGCGCCTGAGGCGAGGTTCCGGCCGTCGACGTCAGAGGCGGCGCACGCGGGTCTGCGACTGCTCGCGCAGGTACTGCGTCAGGTAGTAGAGCGAGCCCGCGCTCTTGCCGGTCGATCCCGAACCCTTCCAGCCGCCGAACGGCTGGTGGCCCGGCCACGCGCCCGTCGTCGCTCCCTGCGGACGGTTCGCGTACGCGACGCCCGCCTCGATCGTCGCGAAGAAGCGCTCGGTCTCGCCGGGGTCGCCGTAGAACCCTGCGGTGAGGCCGTAGTCGCTCGCGTTCGCGCGCGCGATGCCTTCATCGACCGAGTCCACCGGCGCCACCAGCACGAAGGGCGCGAACAGCTCCTGCGACCACAGCGGGTGGTCGATCGGCGCGCGCGCGACCGTCGGCGCGACGAAATGCCCGTGCGCGAGATCGCCGTGGTCGAGGCGCTCGCCACCGTGCACGATCGCGCCGGCCGCGCCGAGCGCGTGCACCTGCGCGGCCGCGTCCTCGTAGCGCGCGACCGCGTGGGCGTCGATGAGCGGCCCCATCCAGTGCTCGCGCACGGTCGGGTCGCCGGTCGCGACGCGCGTCGCCGCCTGGTGGAGCGCGGAGACGACGTCCGCGAAGCGCGTGTGGTCGACGTAGACGCGGGAGCAGGCCGAGCACTTCTGGCCGGTGAGCCCGAACGCCGAGCGCGCGATGCCGGTCACCGCGTCGCCCAGGTTCGCGTGCCGGCTCACGATCGTCGCGTTCTTGCCGCCCATCTCGGCGATGCACGGGCGAGGCCAGCGTCCCTGCGCGAACGTTCGCACGAGGTGCATGCCGACCTCGTAGCTGCCGGTGAAGGTCGCGCCCGCGACGCGCGGGTCGCGGACGAGCGGCTCGCCGACCGCCGCACCGCTGCCGGTCACGAGGTTGAACGCGCCCGGCGGCACGCCGGCGTCGCGGAGCGCGAGCGCGAGGAGCCGGGCGCTCCACGGCGTCGTCGTCGCTGGCTTCAGCACGACCGTGTTGCCGGTGACGAGCGCCGCGCCGGTCGGCCCGCCCGCGAGCGCGAGCGGGAAGTTGAACGGCGCGATCACCAGCCACGGACCCCACGGCTTCATCGCGCTCGTGTTCTCGCTCGAGAAGCCGGCGACCGGATCGCGCGCCATCGCGCGGACGAATCCGTCGTTCGCCTCCATCCGGTCGCACGAGTAGCGGATCAGGTCGGCGGTCTCCTGCGCCTCGCCGAGCGCCTCCATCCGGTTCTTGCCGACCTCGAGCGCGAGCACCGCGCCGATCTCGTAGACGCGGCGCTCGATCAGGTCGGCCGCGCGCCTCATCGTCGCGACGCGCTCCGGCCACGGCGTCGCGGCCCATCCGGGGTACGCGCGGGCGGCGGCCTCCATCGCGGCGGCGGCGTGCGTGCCGTCGCCCGCCTGGAACCGGCCGAGCGCGACGCGGCGGTCGATCGGGCCGTGCACGGTGAACTGCTTCGCGGCGCGCACGTCCTCGCCGCCGATCCACATCGGGTGCTCGGCGCCGAGGCTCGACCGGACCGCGGCGAGCGCGGCGTCGAAATGCCGGTGCAGGTCCTCCGGCGGGTCGAACATCGTCGAATAGGTGAGCTTGAAGGTCGTCATGGCGGCATCGCGGAAGGTGTCACGAAGCGAAGCGGGCGATCCGTGCGCGGCGCAGTGCGGGCCGGCGGGCGCGGGCGAGGTGCCCGGATGCGGCAACTATACGAGGTCGGCGGCGGGGCCGAGGACCTGCTCGCGCAGCTCGCGGTAGCGCGGGAGCTGCGGCGGGTAGATCGCAGATGTACTTGACCTGCGCGGCCTGCAGGCAGCGCTGCTTGATGATCTCGAGCTTCTGGTCGCGGGGATTGGTGAGCTGATCGGGCTCCTTCGCGTCGACGATCGCGACGATCGTCATGTCCTTGTCGCAGATCACGAAGCCCACGTGCTGGTTGGCGATCTTGCGGAACGCGCGCAGCCGCTCCATGCCCTGCGGCCCGATCTTGACCTGCAGCACGTCGGAGAGGCGGATCTTCGCGAAGATCTCGTGGCGCGGGAACGCGGCCTTGAGCAGCAGGAACACGACGCTCTCGGCTTTCGTCAGGAACCGCGGGCGGAGCAGGTAGAGGCCGGGCAGCTCGGCTGACGACAGGAGGCGCGTCGTCTCGCCCTCGGTCCATTGCGCGACGGTGTTCGGCGAATCGAGCCCGCCGCGCGTCGTGGGGCCGGGACCGCCTCGATTCCGCTTCACGAGCCCGACGATCACCGCGACCGACAGCGCGGCGATCGCGAGCGCGAACAGGATGCCCGAGCTCATGTCGTCCGCGCGCCTCGGCGGCGCGATCGCTCAAGGGACAGCCTCAGGAATCCGACGTACCGCATTGTTTTTCGCGCGCTTTCGGGGCGGCTTGGCGCGCAAGTCTAAACCATTCCCCCGGTCGGGGCCATGCCGGGCCGGCCCTTCCCGGCGCCGAGGGTCCATTGGCGCAACAGCGAGTCACCCCGCCCCCCGCCCGCCTCGCGGCGGGTGCTTCACCGGGCCGGCCCGTTCGACATCGCGGAAGTCGGCCGCCCGGACGCCGCAGCAGGGCGACTCGAGCGGCGTCAGGGCCGCTTCGGCGCCTGCGCGATGCCCTCGTCGACGCGCGCGAGCAGGTAGGCGAAGAACGGGTTCGACGACATGCGCGTGAGCAGGTCGTTCCCGACGATCAGCGTTCCGCGTTCGCCGCGCGGCGCCAGCGCGCCCAGGCGCACCCCGAACGATTCGGCCGGGTCCGGCGTGAGGCCGTAGAGCGGATCGTCGATCGGGAAGGGCAGCGCGATGTGCGACAGCGAGAACACGTCGCGCGGATAGGCGAGCGGGAGAGCACGTGTACGCTCGTCGCGGGAACCCGCCTCGACGACGCGCTCGACGACGTCGAATGCGTCCGGGGCGGCGTTGGTCACGATCGAGGCACGCCAGGCCCGCGGCGCGGCAGGCAGCAGGCGGTCGAGCTTGCCTTCGGCGGCTTCGCGCAGGAACGGGCCGAACACGGCGTGGCGGTTGAGGTCGAACAGCACGAGCTCGCTGCCGTTGGCCGGCAGGTGGTCGTAGAGCGCGGAGACCACGGCCTGCGTGCTCACCGTGAAGTCGACGACCGACTGGAACGTGAGGATCGGGGGCAGCTGGGAGAGTTTCCCGTCGCGCGCGTGGCCCGCGATCTGGTCCTGGAGCCCGCGCGCGACGAGCGACGACTGCCTCGCGGCGTTGACCGGGAACGAGTTGTACTTGAACGGGTTGAACTCGGGAACGATGCCGAGCCACGCGGCGCGCGCGAACGACGGGACCAGCGCGGGCCAGCCGACGATGCCCGCGAAGCGCGCCATGCTCGTCACGCCGATCATCGGCGAGATCAGCACGAGCCGGTCGGGACGCGGCAGCGAGCGGTCGTCGATCGCGTCGAGCGCGTACTTCATCGCGAGCGCGCCGCCGTTCGAGTAGCCGACGACGTGCAGCGGCGCGGGCGCCGGCGCCCGTCGCCGCGCCTCGCGCACGGCGAGCCGCGTGGCCTGCGACCATGCCTGCCAGTCGACGCCGGTGAGCCCCGCGGGCACCGTGCCGTGGCCGGGCAGGCGGATCACGACGGCGACATAGCCGCGATCGCGATAGCGGCGCGCGACGCCGCGCATGCTGTACGGCGAGTCGGTGAGCCCGTGCAGCAGCACGACGGCGCCTACCGGCGCGCCGGCGGGCTCGAGGACGAACGAGCGGTTCCAGTCCGTCGTAAACCGTGCCGGATCGAGCGGGCTGCCGTCGAAGTAGCGGTTGGATGCGACGCGCGCGCGCGGCGCGAGCTTCCCGGAGACTTCGCGGCGCACCTCGTCGAACGCGGCCTGCTCGGCCGCGAGGTAGCCATTCCAGTCCGTGCGGGCGATCTCGTCGGCCGGGAGCTCGGTGGGGACGAACGTGTGCCACGGCTCGAGCGGCGGCCCCGACAGCGATTCCCACGCGCGCACGCCCAGCACGGCGACGAGTGCGATCACCAGGGCGATCGCCGCGCGCTTCGACCAGCGGATCACCGCCTGCCTCATCGTCTACCTTTCGGATCGAACATGCCGCGGTCGGGGACCCGGCGCACGCCGCAGGGTTCGCGCGGAAAAACGGCCCGGCGGACCTGGTCCGCCGGGCCGCCCCTCGTACCGACGAAAATCGTCGGGTTCCGCCGGCGATTTTCGCCACTTCCGCTTCTACGTCAGGCAGTCAGCGTCGTGATTCTTCCAGGGCGCGCGGCCGGAAGGCCTCGCGCGCCCTCACGCCTGTCTACTCCTTTACATCCACGCCGTAGAACGTGTGGCGGCCGAACGGCGAGAGCTTGAAGTCGATCACTTCCTTCCGCACGGGCTTCAACTGCACCGCGTGAGCGATCGTGAACCACGGCGCCTGTTCCTTGAAGACCACCTGCGCCTTGCCGTAGAGGTCCGCACGCTGCTTCTGGTTCGGCAGCGTCTTCGCCTTCGACACCAGTTCCTCGAACGCCGGGTAGCAGAACTTCGCGACGTTGCTGCCGCCGGTCTTCGCCGATTCGCAGCCCAGCAGCGTATTGAGGAAGTTGTCCGGGTCGCCGTTGTCGCCGGTCCAGCCGAGCATCCCCATCTGGTGCTCGCCCGCCTGCATGCGCTTGCGGTACTCGCCCCACTCGAAGCTCTTGATCTCCGCCTTGATGCCGACCTTCTCGAGGTCCGCCTGCATCAGCTCCGCGATGCGGCGCGCGTTCGGGTTGTACGGACGCTGCACCGGCATCGCCCACAGGTCGGTCGAGAAGCCGTTCGGGAAGCCCGCCTCGGCCAGCAGCTTCTTCGCCGCGGCCGGATCGTACGGATCGTCCTTGATCGCGTCGTTGTACGACCACTGGGTGGGCGGGATCGGGTTCTTCGCGGCCACGCCGGTCGTGAGGTACACCGCGTCGATGATCGCCTTCTTGTTGATCGCCATGTTGACGGCCTTGCGCACGCGCACGTCGTCGAACGGCTTCTTCTGCGTGTTGTAGGCGAGGTAGCCGACGTTGAGCCCGGGCTGCTCGAGCACCTTGACGTTCGGATCCTTGCGGATCGCGTCGAGGTCGGCCGGGTTCGGGTACGGCATCACGTGGCACTCGCCCTTCTGCAGCTTCGCCCAGCGCACCGACGCGTCGGGCGTGATCGAGAAGATCAGGTCGTCGATCTTCGCCTTGCCGCCCCAGTACTGCGGGAACGCCTTGTAGCGGATCACGGCGTCCTTGATGTAGCGGACGAGGTAGAACGGACCGGTGCCGATCGGCTCCTGGTCGATCTTCTCCGGCGTGCCCGCCTTGAGCATCGCGTCCGCGTATTCCTTCGACTGGACGCCCGCGTATTCCATCGCGAGATCCGACAGGAACGGCGCCTCGGGCTTCTCGAGCGTGATGCGCACCGTGTAGTCGTTGACCCGCTCGACCGACTTCAGGAGCTTCGGCATCCCCATGTCGTTGAAGTACGAGTGATTGGCGCTCGTGACCTTGAAGTACGGGTTCGACTCCTTCCACTGGCGCTCGAGCGAGAAGATCATGTCGTCGGCGTTGAAGTCGCGCGTGGGCTTCCAGTCGCGGTGGTTGTGCCACTTGACGCCCTTGCGCAGGTGGAACGTGTAGACCTTGCCGTCGGGCGAGATCTCCCAGCGCTCGGCGAGCCCCGGCACGACGGTGGTCGCGCCGCGCTCGAAATCGACGATTCGGCTGTAGATCTGGCTGTTCGCGTCGAACGACGTGCCGGTCGTGTTGACGGCCGGGTAGAAGTTCTCGGGGCTCCCTTCGGAGCAGTAGACGAGCGTCTTCGCGGCGACCGGGGTCGCGGCGAGCAGCGCCGGGATCGCCAGCGCGGTGACGATGGCGCCGGCCTTGCGGGTAAAGCCGGATGCCGGGCGGAATGTCTTCATTTCGAACCTCCTGAGGGTTGCGCCTGCGGTGCGTGAGGCCCGGACTCGCCGGCGCCAGCGCGCCCGGGCTCGAGGAATCGTTCGGCGAGGTGGCAGGCCACCTGCCGGCCGTCGATCGCGCGCGTGGCCGGGCGCTCGGCGTGGCAGCGCTCGATCGCGTGCGGGCAACGCGTGGAGAATACACATCCGCGCGGCGGGTTCAACGGGGACGGGAGCTCGCCCGCGGCCGAGGTACATCACGAGCACCTCGTGCGCGATGTGCCGCACGACGCCCAGGTCGTGGGAGATGAACAGGTAGGCCAGCCGGAGCTCGTCCTGAAGGTCGGCCATCAGGTTCAGCACCTGCGCCTGCACCGACACGTCGAGCGCGGACACCGGCTCGTCGGCGACGACCAGCGCGGGGTTCAGCATCAGCGCGCGCGCGATCGCGATGCGCTGGCGCTGCCCGCCGGAGAACATGTGCGGATAGCGGACGTAGTGCTCGGGGCGCAGGCCCACGCGCGCGAGCATCGCCTTCGCGCGCTCCGCCCGCTCGTCGGCGGGCAGCGCCGTGTTGATCTCGAGCGGGGCCTCGAGGATCGCGCCGATCTTCTTGCGCGGGTTGAGCGATCCGTACGGGTTCTGGAACACCATCTGCACCGATCGGCGCAACGCCTGCTTCTCGCGCGACGCCGCGCGGACCGCATCGACGCCGGCCAGCGTGTACGTCCCCGACGTGGGCGCCTCGAGCAGCGAGACCACGCGCGCGAGCGTCGACTTGCCGCATCCCGATTCACCGACGACGGCGAGCGTGCGCCCGGACTCGATCGAGAACGACACGCCGCCCACCGCCTGCAGCTTCGCCGGCTCGCGCAGCAGGCCGCGGCGGACCTCGTAGACGCGCGTGATGTCGCGGGCCGCGGCGACGATCCGTCCGGCGCGGCGGCCGGCGGACCGCCGGGCCGGCCGCGGCGTCGCGCTCACGCGTCGACCCTCCGGACCGGACCGTCGCGAACGATCGCGGCGTCGCGCGCCGTGTCGCCCATCGGGTAGTGGCAGCGCACTTCGCCCCGCGCCAGGGGCGCAGCGCCGGACGCTCGGCCTCGCAGCGCCGCGTCGCATGCGCGCAGCGCGGCGCGAACAGGCACCCCTGCGGCCTGTCGTAGAGCCCGGGCACGACGCCGGGGATCGTCGCGAGACGCGCGCCGCCGGCGCTGCGCTCCGGCATCGCCGCGAGCAGCGCCGCCGTGTACGGGTGTTGCGGCGCGGCGAAGAGCGTGTCGGCGGAGCGCTCCTCCATCACCTGGCCGGCGTACATCACCGCCACGCGCCGCGCCATGTCCGCGACCACGCCCATGTTGTGCGTGACCAGCACCAGCGCCATGCCGCGCTCCGCGCTGCAGGTCGCGCAGCAGGTCGAGGATCTGCGCCTGGATCGTCACGTCGAGCGCGGTCGTCGGCTCGTCGGCGATCAGCAGGCGCGGGTTGCAGGCGATCGCCATCGCGATCATCACGCGCTGGTTCATGCCGCCCGACATCTGGTGCGGGTAGTCCCGCAGGCGGCTCTCGGCGGCCGGGATGCCGACCTGCTCGAGGAGCTCGACCGCGCGCTTGCGCGCCGCGCGGCGATCCATGCCCAGGTGCAGCCGCAGCGTCTCGGTCAGCTGGAAGCCGACCGTGAAGCACGGGTTGAGACTCGTCGTCGGCTCCTGGAAGATCATCGCGACGTCCTTGCCGACGATCTCGCGGCGCTCCCGGTCGCTCGCGTGCAGCAGGTCCCTGCCAGCGAACGCGAGGCGCTTCGCGCGCACGCGCCCGGGCGCGGCGACCAGGCCCATCAGCGCGAGCATCGTCACGCTCTTGCCCGACCCCGACTCGCCGACGATGCCCAGCACCTCGCCCTCGTCGAGCGAGAGGCTCACGCCCTCGACCGCGTGCAGCACGCCGCCCTGCGACGGGAACTCGACGTGCAGGTCCTCGATCTCGAGCAGGGCCATGGCTAGCGTTTGAGCTTCGGGTCGAGCGCGTCGCGCAGCCCGTCGCCCAGCAGGTTGAACGCGAGCACCGCGATCAGGATCATCAGGCCGGGGAACGTGACGACCCACCACGCCCGCAGCACGAACTCGCGCGCGTCGGCGAGCATCGTTCCCCATTCGACGCCGGCGGCTGCGCGCCCAGCCCGAGGAAGCCCAGCGCGGCGGCGTCGAGAATCGCCGTCGAAACGCCGAGCGTCGCCTGCACGATCAGCGGCGCCGCGCAGTTCGGCAGCACCTCGCGGAACATGAGGCGCACGCGCCCGGCGCCGCCCGCCCGCGCCGCGGTCACGTAGTCCTTCGACATCTCCGAGATCACCGAGGCGCGCGTGATGCGGACGTAGTGCGGTAGCACGACGACGGCGACGGCCAGCATCGCGTTCATGAGCCCCGGGCCCAGGATCGCGACGATCACGATCGCGAGCAGCAGCGAGGGCAGCGTCAGGATGATGTCCATGAGCCGCATGATCGCGACCTCGGTCACGCCGCGTGCGTACCCGGCGACGAGCCCGAGAGCGATGCCGGTCACGATCGAGATCGCGACGACCGCCATGCCGATCAGGAGCGACAGTCGCGCGCCATGGATGAGCCGCGACAGCATGTCGCGCCCGATCGCGTCGGTGCCCAGCGGATAGGCCCACGATCCGCCGTCCTGCCACGCGGGCGGCTTCAGGAACACCTCGTTGTTGGTGAGGTCGGGCGGATACGGCGCGAGCACGTTCGCGAACGCGGCAAGGCCGAGCACGATCACGACGACGACGAGCCCCGCGAGCGCGCCGCGGTTCGCGCTGAAATAGCCCCAGAACTCGCGCCACGGCCCCGGCGGCTCGGGCTGCACCGTCGTCGGTGGCTATCGTCGCGTCGAGCGTCATGTCGCGTGCCGGATGCGCGGATTGATGATGCCGTAGGCAACGTCGACCAGCCAGGTTCACCAGCATCACGACGATGCCGAGCAGCAGGAGGCCACCCTGGAGCACCGGATAGTCGCGGCGGTTGATCGCCTCGATCAGCCACTTGCCCACGCCCGGCCACGAGAAGATCGTCTCGGTCAGGATCGCGCCGGTGAACAGCACGCCGACCTGCAGCCCGATCACCGTGACGACCGGGATCAGCGCGTTGCGGAACGCGTGCAGCGCGATCACGCGCCAGCGCGGCAGCCCCTTCGCGCGCGCCGTGCGGATGTAGTCCTCGCCCAGCACCTCGAGCATCGCCGAGCGCGTCATGCGCGCGATGATCGCGAGCGGATTCGTCCCGAGCACGATCACCGGCAGCACGAGGTGCGAGAGCGCCGAGCGGAACGCGCCCTTCTCGCCGGACAGCAGCGTGTCGATCGTCAGGAAGCCGGTCACCGGCTCGGTGAAGTACCTGACGTCGAGCCGGCCGGACACGGGCGTCCAACCCAGCTGCACCGAGAAGAGCAGGATCAGCAGCAGCCCCCACCAGAAGATCGGCATCGAGTAGCCGGTGAGCGACACGCCCATCACGCCGTGGTCGAAGATCGAGTTGCGCCGCACCGCGGCGACCATGCCCGCCGGAATGCCGAGCACGAGCGCGAACAGGATCGCGCCGAGCGCGAGCTCGATCGTCGCGGGGAACAGCGAGAGGAACTCGTTCAGCACCGGCTCCTGCGTGATCATCGACTTGCCGAGGTCGCCGTGCAGCACGCGGCCGATGTAGATGCCGTACTGGACGAGCACCGGCCGGTCGAGCCCGTACTCCTTGCGCAGCGCCTCGTGGCGCACGGCGTCGATGCCGCGCTCGCCCGCCAACGTCTCGATCGGGTCGCCCGGGACGAGTCGGATCAGGAAGAACGCGAGCAGCGTCATCCCGATGAACGTCGGGATGACGAGCGACAGTCGCGTCAGGGCGAAGCGGAGCATGGAAGGACGGTGGCGTCCGGTCGGGAGGGCCATCGGCCGGGCGCCGCGCGGGGCCCGGTCGGCGCCGGAGGCGGATGTTGCCACAACTGCACGCCCGCGGCGGCCCTCCTCGAGCGCGACCGCGCAAAAAAGAAGCCCGGCGCGAGGCCGGGCTTCCGATACCGCAGGGAGTCGGGAATCGGGAGCCTTGGCTGACTCCCGGCAACCGACTCCTGGACGTCTGGATCACATGCCCATGTCGCCCATGCCACCCATGCCGCCCATGCCGCCGCCACCGCCCATCGGCTTCTCGTCCTTCGGCGACTCGGCGACCATCGCATCGGTCGTGAGCATCAGCGAGGCGATCGACGCTGCGTTCTGCAGCGCGTAGCGCGTGACCTTGGTCGGATCGAGCACGCCCATCTCGACCAGGTCGCCGTACTCGCCAGTGGCCGCGTTGAAGCCGTAGTTGCCCTTGCCCTCGACGACCTTGTTCACGACGACCGACGGCTCCTCGCCGGCGTTCGCCACGATCATGCGCAGCGGCTCCTCGATCGCGCGCAGCACGATCTTGATGCCGGCGTCCTGGTCGGGGTTCGCGCCCTTCAGGTTCTTGAGGTTGGCGCGCGCGCGCAGGTAGGCGACGCCGCCGCCCGGCACGATGCCCTCTTCGACGGCCGCGCGCGTCGCGTGCAGCGCGTCCTCGACGCGGGCCTTCTTCTCCTTCATCTCGACTTCGGTCGCCGCGCCGACCTTGATCACCGCGACGCCGCCGGCGAGCTTGGCCACGCGCTCCTGCAGCTTTTCCTTGTCGTAGTCGGAGGTAGCTTCCTCGATCTGGTTGCGGATGTTCTTCACCCGCGCCTCGATCGCGGCCTTCTCGCCGGCGCCGTCGATGATCGTCGTGTCTTCCTTGCCGACTTCGATGCGCTTCGCGCGGCCCAGGTCCTTGAGCGTGGCGTTCTCGAGCTTGAGGCCCAGCTCCTCGGCGATCACGGTCCCGTTGGTCAGGATCGCGATGTCTTCCAGCATCGCCTTGCGGCGGTCGCCGAAGCCCGGCGCCTTGACCGCGACGGTCTTCAGGATGCCGCGGATGTTGTTGACGACCAGCGTCGCGAGCGCCTCGCCGTCGACGTCCTCGGCGATGATCAGCAGCGGCTTGCCGGCCTTGGCGACCTGCTCGAGCAGCGGCAGGAGGTCGCGGATGTTGCTGACCTTCTTGTCGTGCAGCAGGACGTACGGGTCTTCCAGCAGCGAGACCTGCTTGTCCGGGTTGTTGATGAAGTACGGCGAGATGTAGCCGCGGTCGAACTGCATGCCCTCGACCAGATCCAGCTCGTTCTCGAGGCCCTTGCCGTCCTCGACCGTGATCACGCCTTCCTTGCCGACCTTGTCCATCGCCTCGGCGATCGTCTTGCCGATCGACTCGTCGGCGTTCGCCGAGATCGCGCCGACCTGCGCGATTTCCTTGGACGTCGAGCACGGCTTGCTGATCTTCTTGAGCTCCTCGACGATGGCGATCACCGCCTTGTCGATGCCGCGCTTCAGGTCCATCGGGTTCATGCCGGCGGCGACGAACTTCATGCCTTCGGCGACGATCGACTGCGCGAGGACCGTGGCGGTCGTCGTGCCGTCACCGGCGACGTCCGAGGTCTTGGACGCGACTTCCTTCACCATCTGCGCGCCCATGTTCTCGAACCGGTCCTTGAGCTCGATCTCTTTCGCGACCGAGACACCGTCCTTCGTGATCGTCGGCGAGCCGAAGCTGCGCTCGAGCACGACGTTGCGGCCCTTGGGGCCGAGCGTGACTTTGACGGCGTTCGCGAGAACGTTGACGCCGTTCACCATCCTGTTGCGGGCGTGTTCGCCGAAGCGGACGTCCTTGGCTGCCATAGCGGATTTCTCCTTGAAGCGATTCGGGATTCGTGGGGATCAGGCGACGACGCCGATGACGTCGTCTTCGCGCATGTGCAGGTAATCGACCCCATCCAGCTTGAATTCCTGGCCGGAGTACTTGCCGAAGAGGATCTTCTCGCCGACCTTGACGCCCATCGGGACGAGCTTGCCGTTGTCGTCGGTCTTGCCGGGCCCGGCCGCGACGACTTCACCCATCGAGGGCTTCTCGGCGGCGGTGTCCGGGATCACGATGCCGCCGGCGGTCTTGCGCTCCTCTTCCAGCCGCTTGACGATGATCCGGTCATGCAAGGGACGAAGTTTCATGGTAAGCACTCACTCCTAAACTTGAATCGTTTAAATTCAAATAGATGCCGAAGCACTCGCACCCGAGTTCGGGCGGGGCTGGGCGGCGCGCGCTCCCGAGGTTGTTAGCACTCAAGAACGACGAGTGCTAATTATACAGATCCACCGGTCGTTCGCCAACGCGGGGAGCCGCGGCCGTGGCGGGCCGTCCGGTCCCGTCGGTTGCAGGCCTGCGCGATGCCTCGACGGCTTGCGTGGACCGGAGCCGCACCCGCCAAGCCGCGCAGGCGCGCTCCGCCCGGTGCGCCAACCGTCCGTCCGCCCAACCCGGCAGTCTGTAAGCCCGCCACCCGCTCCGCGCCACGAAGCGTTAGCGTTGTCGTCACAGACTCACGACCCGGCGATCGATGCTCCGTCCCGCCCATATCGGCCATCTTGCGATGCTCCGCTCGCTGATCCGCGACGCCGCACGCGACGGCGCGTTCGACCCGGCGCTCGCCTGGGACTCGCCCGCCGCGGCACGCTTCTTCGGCGAGTTGCGCCAGGCGCTCAAGTCCGGCTACTTCGTCGTCGAGGAGCCCGGCGCCGGCACGGTGCGCACGGTCGCCGTCCCGGGCTACGTCTACTGGGCCGACGAGACCGCGGGCAGCGAGCCGCCGGTCGGGTTCGGGCTCTTCCGCGCGATCGACGACGGCTACGAGCTCTGGCTGACCGGCCTCGACGCGCCGCTCCGCGGCAAGGGACACGGCCGCGCGATGCTGCAGGCGCTGTTCTCGACGCCGACCGGGCGCAAGACGCGAGTGATGCGCGTCCGGCGGTCGGCCCGCTCCGCGGGCGCGCTCGCCCACCTGCTCGCCGAACTCGGCTTCACCGCGACGCGCGAGACCGACCGCGAGACCTTTTTCGTGCGCGTCGCGTCGCCGCCCGCGGTGCCCCCGCGGCCCGCACCCGCCCCGCGCCGCCCGCTGCACTAGCGGCGTCGCGGCGGCGGCGACGGACCCCGCACGTTTCCTTTCCCGAGCAAACTGCGTCGGCCTGAAGCCCGACCCGCCACGCGCCCCCTGTGGGTCCGCCTTCAGGCCGACGGGCTCCCCCCCCCCCCCCCGGCACATCGTGTGGGTCGGCCTTCAGGCCGACGCGCTTCCGCCGCAATGCGCCTGCCGCTTCGATCGCCCCTGCGGCCAACGCCAGCCATCACGTTTTTCGTCGATGGGTGAACGGGGCCACGCGGATCGCGCGTCACGCCGCGCGCTTGTGCCGGTCGAGCACGACGGTCGCCGTCGCCTGCTCGACGATGCGCCCCGACGCGATCCACGCATCGAGCCCCCCTGCGAGCGGCCGCGCGCGCCTGAATCCGCGCGCGTGCAGGATCTGGGCGGCACGGCGCGCGGACGCCTCGTTCGGACACGCGCAATAGAGCACGATGTCGCGGTCCGACGGGAACTCGTGCGCGCGCGTGTCGATCTCCTCGAGGTCGAGCAGCACCGCGCCCGGAATGCGCGGCCGGTGGTCGTGCGCGAGCTTGGATCCGACGTCGACCAGGTGCGGCGGCTCCTCGCCGTCGAGCATCGACCCGAGCTCGTCGACGGTGATGCGCGACGCGGCGACGAAGCGCGTGAGCCGCCAGCGCTGCCAGGCCTTCACCAGCACGTAAACGGCGAGCAGCGCGCCGACGATGCCGGCCGCGAGCGCGGTGTTCTCGGTCATCCACGCCAGCACCCCTGCGACCTGCGTGCGGAAGAGCCACCCCGCGCCCATCGCAGTACCGACCCAGAGCGCCGCGCTCGCGAACGCGGCGCCGAGGAACGACGGCAGCCGCATGTCCAGCGCGCCCGCCATCGGCGGCGCGACCGTCGCGAAGCCGGGAATGAACTTCGACACGACGACCGAGAAGAACCCGTAGCGCTCGAAAATGCCTTCGGTCTGGCGCACGCAGGTGTCCGGCGACAACGACACGCGGCAGAGGAACTTGAGCACGTGGTAGCCGTAGCGCCTTCCCGCCCAGTACCAGACGAGGTCGGCGACGACCGACGCGAGGACCGCGAGCGTGAACACGCCCGGGGCGGACAGGCGCGACCCGGCGGCCAGCGCACCGGCGACGATCATCGTCGGCACGGCGGGGATCGGCAGGCCGAGCTGCTGCAGCAGGACGTTGAGGCCGACGAGCCAGGCGCCGTGCGCGACGAGGGATTCGGAAAGGGCGTCCATGCGGGCGTTGCGGATCCGGAGGAGGAAGCTTCAGGTGTGGGGGTGGCCCGGCGGGGATACAACCCACGGGCGCGTAGGGGCCGGTCCCGGCGCGCGGCATCGACCGCCAGCCGGGCCGCCGGCCTGCGCGCGATCCGTCGGGTGCATGCTACCGTAATCGCTTTGAGGGAGGTCCAGGATGGACGAGACGACGCAGCCAGGATCGGCAAGGCCGCTCCCGCCAGCAACGCCGACGCCGCCCTCCGGCGCCGGCGCGCCGTCCGGTCCGGGCAGGCGCGAGCCGCGCTCGCTGCCCGCGGGCCAGGGGGCCGCGTGGTGGAGCGAGGGCTGGCAGGTGTTCATGGCCGCGCCCGGCATCTGGATCGCGACGATCCTCGTGTTCGTGCTGATCATGCTGGGGCTCGCGTTCGTCCCGATCCTCGGGAGCATCGCGGGATCGGTGCTGACGCCGGTCTTCGGCGGCGGCATCGCGCTCGGCTGCCACGCGCTCGCGAAGGGTCGACCGCTCACGCTCGGCCATCTGTTCGAGGGATTCTCGGGCGCGCGCTTCATGCCGCTCGTCATCGTCGGCCTGATCTACCTGGGCGCGATGTTCGTGCTCTGGATCGCGGTGGCGGCCGTCGTCCTCGGCGTGGCGGGCGGTGCGGGACTGTTCTCGGCGCTCTCGTCCGACGCCTCGCAGATGGGCATGGCGCTCCTGTCGTCGATCGGCATCGTCGCCCTGGTCATGGCCCCGCTCGCGATGGTGGCGGTCGCTGCGCTGACGATGGCCTACTGGTTCGCGCCGCCGCTCATCGTGCTGAACGGCGAGGAGCCGATCGCAGCGATGAAGAAGAGCTTCCATGCCTGCTGGGTCAACGTCGGCGCGACGCTCGTCTACGGCCTCATCTGGATCGGGCTCGCGATCGTCGCGTCGATCCCGCTCGGACTGGGCTGGATCGTGCTCGCGCCGGTGATGGCCGGCAGCTGGTACGCGAGCTGGCGGGAGACTTTCGACGCCTGATCAGGTACGCGGGCGCGGAGGCTTCATGCCGAAGTCCACGCCCCCCACCGACAGCGTGCTGCGCACGCCTTCGGCATGCGCGCGCTGCGCCTCCGCGGCGTGCGCGATCTGCGCCTTGAGCTCGGGAGAGAGCGTCAGGTAGCGCTCGAGCATCACGCCGTGCGAGCGGAACTGCGCGAGCATGAACGGGTGCTGCTTCTCGAGGCGGATCGACGCGTACACCGACGGCTCTCCGGTGGCAGCATTCGGCATCCCGCGGATGGCCCGGTAGAAGCGGCGATCCTCGCCGCGCCCCTGCGCATCGGCGTCGGCCCATGCCGCGATCACGCCGTGGCACGCGAACTTGTCGATGAGGAGCGCGTCGGCGGCGACGAACCCGCCCTCGCTCTTCCCGTAGACGCCGCCCGCGGGGCCGACCGATTCCCATTCGTCGCGGCAGATCACCTCGCCCGTGCGCGCATCGGCGAACCAGCGGAGCGCGAACGCCCATGCGCGGTCCCCGATCGCGTGCTTCAGGTCCGCGAGGTGGTTGGGCGCGTAGCGGTTGAACTCGGACAGGTAGGCGACGTGCCGGGCGTTGGCGAGCAGCGTGAGCGCCGTGCGCAGCGACCCGCCGGCCTCGGGCGCATAGAGCCCGCCGCGCGAGCGCGCTGTCGAGTAGCCGGGGTCGATGACCGTGAGCGCCATCGTCGCGGGCACCTCGCGCGCGAGCGCGGCGAGCGCCTCGCGGTCCGCGTCGGGTCCGTCGACGCCGACGACGACCTGAACGCGCCCGTGGAACTGCTGCGCCCAGACCGAGCGCACCGCGGCGGCGAGCGTGCCGGTGCGCTTCGTGAAGATCACGACCGCGGCGTCGAAAGGGGTCTGCAGATCGGTGGCCATCGTTCGCAATCCGCGCGGCGCGTCAGTGCGCGCGCTCCCAGTTGGGCCCGCTGCCGACGTCGACCACCAGCGGCACCGAGAGCTTCGCGACCCCGGTCATCAGCGGCGGCAGCTCGCGCTGCACGCGCGCGAGCTCCTGCTCGGGCACCTCGAGCACGAGCTCGTCGTGGACCTGCAGCAGCATCGTCGCGCCGAGGCGCTCGCGGTCGATCCAGCCGGCCACCTCGATCATCGCGAGCTTCACGAGGTCCGCCGCGGTGCCCTGCATCGGCGCGTTGATCGCCGCGCGCTCGGCCGCGGCGCGACGCGGCCCGCCCCCCGCCTTGATGTCGGTGAGCCACAGCCGGCGCCCGAACGCGGTCTCGACGTAGCCCTGCTCGCGGGCCTGCTCGCGGGTCTTCTGCATGTACTCGGCCACGCCCGGGTAGCGCTGGAAATACCGGTCGATGAACTGCTGCGCCGCGCCGCGCTCGATGCCGAGCTGCTGCGCGAGGCCGAACGCGCCCATGCCGTAGATGAGTCCGAAGTTGACGGCCTTGATGTAGCGGCGCTGGTCGGCGGTCACCTCGGAAGGCGCGACGCCGAAGATCTCGCCGGCGGTCGCCCGGTGGATGTCCTCGCCTGCGAGGAACGCCCGGACGAGCGCCTGGTCGCCCGACAGGTGCGCCATGATGCGCAGCTCGATCTGCGAGTAGTCCGCCGACACCAGGACGCGGCCCGGCGGCGCGATGAACGCCTCGCGGATCCGGCGTCCCTCCTCGGTGCGCACCGGGATGTTCTGCAGGTTCGGGTCCGACGACGCGAGCCGTCCGGTCACCGCGGTCGCCTGCGAGAACGTCGTGTGCACGCGCCCGGTGCGCGGGTTCACCATCTGCGGCAGCTTGTCGGTATAGGTCGACTTGAGCTTCGAGAGCGCGCGGTGCTCGAGCAGCACCTTCGGCAGCGGATAGTCGGCCGCCAGCTCCTGCAACACCTCCTCGTCGGTCGACGGCTGGCCGGTGGCCGTCTTCTTCGCCACCGGGAGCTTCATGCGCTCGAACAGCACCTCGCCCAGCTGCTTGGGCGACGCGAGGTTGAACGGTCCGCCGGCGAGCTGGTAGGCCTGCTGCTCGAGCGCCACGACGCGTTCGCCCAGCGTGCGGCTGTGCCTGCGCAGGAGCTCCGCGTCGATCAGCACGCCGGTGCGCTCCATCCGGAACAGAACCTCGCGCACCGGCATCTCGAGCTTCTCGTAGACGTGGCCGAGCTTCGCGTCGGCGGCGAGCTGCGGATGCAGCGCCTCGTGCAGGCGCAGCGTGACGTCGGCATCCTCGGCCGAGTACTCGGTCGCGCGGTCGACCGCCACCTGGTCGAAGCCGATCTGCGACGCGCCCTTGCCCGCGACGTCGGCGTACGCGATCGTCTTCCAGTCGAGATGGCGCCACGCGAGGCTGTCCATGTCGTGCGGACGGTGCGCTTCGAGCACGTACGACTCGAGCAGCGTGTCGTGCGCGACGCCGGCGAGCGCGATGCCGTGGTTCGCGAGCGCGTGCTGGTCGTACTTGACGTTCTGGCCGAGCTTCCTCGCCTTCGGGTCGGCGAACCAGCCGGCGAGCGCGCCGAGCACGTGCTCGCGCGAGAGCTGGTCGGGCGCGCCGGCGTAGCGGTGCGCGACCGGCACGTAGCAGGCCTTCCCCGGCGCGATCGCGAACGAGAGGCCGACGATCTCGGCCGCCATCGGATCGAGGCTCGTCGTCTCGGTGTCGAACGCGACGAGCGGCGCCTTCTCGATCGCCTCCCTCCAGCGCGCGAACGCCTGCTCGTCGAGCACGCATTCGTAGGCGAGGTCGGCGGGCTTGCCCTTCGCGACGTGCTCGCCGTGCTGCGTGTCGTAGCGCCGCGTGTCCTCCTTCTCGGCGCGCGCGGCGATCGCGCCGGCGGCGTCCGCCGGCATGCCCGCCGACGGGCCGCCGGCGACCTCGCGCAGCCAGCTCCGGAAGCCGTAGCGCTCGTAGAGCGCGTTCAGCGCTTCGCCGTCGGGCGCCGTCGGCACGAGGTCCCGCGGACCGACCGGCAGGTGGCAGTCGGTCTTGACGGTGAGGAGCTCGCGGCCGCGCGGAAGCCAGTCGAGCGCGGCGCGCAGGTTCTCGCCGACCTTGCCGCCGATGTCGCCTGCGTGCTTGACGACGGCGTCGAGCGATCCGTACTGGCCGAGCCACTTCGCCGCGGTCTTCGGGCCGACCTTGTCGACGCCGGGCACGTTGTCCACCGCGTCCCCGGTGAGCGTCAGCAGGTCGAGGATCTGGTCGGCGCGCACGCCGAACTTCGCGATCACGCCCGCGTCGTCGAGCGTCTCGTTGCTCATCGTGTTGACCATCGTGATGCCGGGCTCGACGAGCTGCGCGAGGTCCTTGTCCGACGACGAGATCGTCGTGTCGATGCCGAGCGTCTTCGCGCGCTTCGCGAGCGTGCCGATCACGTCGTCCGCCTCGACGCCCTCGACCATCAGCAGCGGCCAGCCGTGCGCGCGAACGAGCGCGTGCAGCGGCGCGATCTGCGCGGCGAGATCGTCCGGCATCGGCGGACGGTTCGCCTTGTACTCGGGATAGAGCTCGTCGCGGAACGTTCTGCCCGGCGCGTCGAACACGACGGCGAAGTAGTCCGGCTTGCCGTCCTCGACGATCCGGCGCAACATCGAAACCACGCCGCGCAGCGCGCCCGTCGGCTCGCCGGCGCGCGTGCGCAGGTCGGGCAGCGCGTGGAACGCGCGGTAGAGATACGACGAACCGTCGACCAGGACGAGCGAGGGCATGCGACAGACGACGCCGAAGATTCCGGGGATGATCGATCCCCAGGCGATGTATTCGTCGAACGGCCAGGAAGCCTGGCGGGTGCTGGCCATTATGGCAGAGTTCGTGTCCGCGGCCGAAAGGCTGCGCGGCATCCGTCCCGCCGTCTCGATGTTCGGCAGCGCTCGCATCGCCGAGGGGCACGCGTACTACGAAACCGCCCGTGCGATCGCGCGCAAGCTCTCCGACGCCGGCTTCGCCGTGATCTCGGGCGGCGGCCCCGGACTGATGCAGGCGGCCAACAAGGGCGCGCACGCGGGCCGCGGGCCGTCGGTCGGCCTCAACATCCACCTGCCGCACGAGAAGAGCGACCGCGCCTTCCAGGACATCCCGGTCGACTTCCTCTATTTCTTCTCGCGCAAGATGATGTTCGTGCGCTTCGCCTCCGCCTACGTCGTGCTGCCCGGGGGCTTCGGCACGCTCGACGAGCTGTCCGAGTGCCTCACGCTGGTGCAGACGGGCAAGAGCCGGCGCATCCCGATCATCCTGGTCGGCTCGGCGTTCTGGCGCGGGCTCGTCGACTGGATGCGCGAGAAGCTCGTCGGCGAGGGCATGGTCGGCGAGCGCGACCTCGACCTGATGCAGGTGATCGACGACCCCGACGAGACGGTCGAGGCGATCTTCCGCTTCTACGAGGGGCGCGGCTTCCAGCCGACGCAGGAGGAGCGCGAGCGGATGCTGAATCTGTAGCGTCGCCGGCCCCTCGGCGATGCCCCGGGGATCGACGACGAGCGCCTGCGATCGCCGCCGGGAGGTTGCGACGGGGCGCGCCGCGAGGCGCGATGCTAGAATCGTCCCCTGTCCTTCCCGATCGACACGACCGTGCGCCCGTTCGAGAGCATCCTCACCGCCGCCGCGCTCGCCCTCTGCGTCGCCGCGTCGGCGTCCGCGCAGGTTCAGCCGCCCCCGCCGCTCCCGCCGCCGGGAACCGACGCCGCGCAGCAGCCGCCCGCTTTCCGCACCACCGACCCCGAGCTCGAGCCGCAGGTCACGATCATCCGCAACGAGGCGGAGACGCGCGAGGAAGTGCGGATGGGGGGCGAGCTCAAGTTCGTCAAGGTGACGCCGCGCCACGGCGTGCCCTACTACCTGGTCCCGCAGATCGGCGGCACGTTCATCCGGCGCAACAGCCTCGACACGTCGCTCAGCGTGCCGATGTGGGTGCTGTTCTCCTGGTGAGCGCGCGCGCGCGCCGCGGCTGATTCGACGCGCGCCGCTCCGTCGGCGCCGCCACGGGCATGTCCGTCTACACGACCGTCTCGGCCGAGGACCTCGACGCCTGGCTCGCGCGCTACGCGCTGGGCGGCCTCGTCTCGCACGAGCCGATCACGTCCGGCATCGAGAACACGAACTACTTCGTGACGACCGAGCGCGGCCGCTACGTGCTGACGCTCTACGAGCGGCTGCCCGCCGACGAGCTCCCGTTCTACCTGAACCTGATGGCGCACCTCGCGCGATCGGGCGTCGCCGTGCCCGCGCCGGCGCCGGACCGCACCGGCGCGCTGTTCTCGCTGCTGTGCGGCAAGCCCGCCGGCCTCGTCGACCGCATCGACGGCAGGCCGCAGCTCGCGCCGAGCGCGGGCGACTGCGCCGCCGTCGGCGAAGCGCTCGCGCAGCTGCACGTCGCAGCGCTGGGCTACCGCGCCCGCCTCGTGAACCGGCGCGGCCCCGCGTGGTGGCGGCAGGCGGCGCGCGCGGTGCAGCCCTTCCTGTCGCCCTCGCAGGCCGAGATGCTCGCCGCCGAGCTGCGGTTCCAGTCCGGCATGACGCGCCTGCGGCTCCCCAAGGCGGCGATCCACGGCGACCTCTTCCGCGACAACGTGCTGTTCGCGGGCGACCGCGTGGCGGGCATCGTCGACTTCGGCTTCGCCGCGACCGACTTCCTCGCCTACGACCTCGCGATCGCCGTGAACGACTGGTGCAACGACGCCGAGGGCGAGCTCGACGCCGAACGCACCGAGGCGTTCGTCGGCGCCTACCAGCGGGAGCGCCCGCTCTCGCAGGACGAGCGCGAGCAGTGGCCGACGCTCCTGCGCGCGGCCGCGCTGCGCTTCTGGCTGTCGCGGCTCTACGACCTCCACCTGCCGCGCCCCGGCGAGCTCGTGCACGCGCACGATCCCGCGGCGTTCGAGCGCATCCTCGCGCGCCGCGTCGCCGCGATGCCGCGGCTCCCGGACGCGCGCGCCGCCTGACGCCATGGACGCACCGCGCGACGTCGTCTACACGGTCCACGAGGCGAGAAAGGGCGTCGCGTGGCTCAAGGACGCGTGGGCGCTGTTCTCGCGCGCGCGGATGCCGTGGCTCTTCCTGCTCGCGACCTACTACGTCGTCATGATGGCCGTCGACCTGGTGCCGTTCGTCGGGCAGCTCGCGGTGCCGCTGATCAAGCCGGTGTTCGCGGTCGGCTTCCTCGCCGCCGCCTGGACACAGGAACGCGGCGGCGCGCCGCGCGTGCCCGATCTGTTCCAGGGCTTCCGGTCGAACCTGCGCGCCCTGCTGGTGCTCGGCGTCGTGTTCGTCGCGGGCATCACGGTCGCGGTGATGTCGACGGCGCTCGTCGACGGCGGCAAGCTGCTCGACACGCTCACGGCGCCGGCGCCGACCACCGCCGAGGAGCGCGAAGCATGGAGCGCGACGCTCAACGCGACGCTGCTCGACGGGCGCACGCAGGCCGCGATGCTGTTCGCGGTCCTCGTCGCGCTTCCGACGCTCGCCGCGATGTGGTTCGCGCCGGGCCTCGTCGTCTTCCAGGACCTGCCGGCGACCTCCGCGCTCGTCCATTCGCTGCGCGCCGCGATGGCGAACTGGCGTCCGCTCGCCGTGTACGGGCTCTCGGTGTTCGTGATGGGCGGCCTCGTGCCCGGCGTGGCGCTCGCGATCCTGATGCTCGTCCTGCCGCCCTCGGTCGCGTCGGTCCTCGGCATCGCGCTCCTGATGCCCTATGTGTTCTTCTTCGCGGCGACGCTCCACGTCTCCGACTACGTGAGCTACCGCGACGTCTTCCACGCCGGCGAGACCCTCGCTCCGCTCACGCCGGGGCGCTCGCTCACCGACGGCTGACGGTCCACGGGCACGATGGGCCGCTCTGGCGTTCCGGCCTGGCGCCGCTGGTTACCGGGACTCGCGCAGGTCGCGCCGTCGTCCCCGGGCGCCTGGCGCGCCGACGCGCTCGCCGGCTTCTCGGTCGCGATCGTGATGATCCCGTCGGTCCTCGCCTACGCCGAGCTGGTCGGCCTCGCACCGTCTGTCGGTCTGTACGCGGCGATCGGATCGATGGTCGTCTACGCGTTCCTCACGCAATCGCGGCGCGTGATCGTGGGCCCCGACACGACCGTCGCGCTCCTCGCCGCAGCGGTGATCGCTCCGCTCGCCGCCGGCGATGCGACGCGGGTCGCCGCTCTCGCCGCGACGCTCGCGATCATGAGCGGCGTCGTGCTGCTCGCCGCCGCGCGGCTGGGCCTGGGCCAGGTGGCCGACGTGCTCGCCCGCCCGGTGCTCGTCGGTTATGCGAACGGTGCGGCCTTCGTGCTGATCGCCTCGCAGCTGTCGGCGCTGCTCGGCGTCCCGCTTCCGCGCGACGGGTTCGTCCTCCGGATGATCGACAGCGCCGCGGCCCTCCCCCGCGCGCACACGCCGACGCTGCTGCTGGGGCTGGCGCTGATCGCGATGCTGCTCGCGCTGCGCGCGTGGCTGCCCCGCGCGCCGGCAGCGCTCGCTGCATGCCTCGTCGCCGCGGCGGCGATGGCCGCGTTCGACCTCCGCGGCGACGGCGTGGCGACGCTGCGGGCGATCGACGCCGGCCTCCCCGCGCCGTCGCTGCCGGACGTCACGTTCTCGGACGTGCGCAGCCTCGCGGCAGGAAGCCTCGCACTCGCGTTCCTGGTCTTCGCGGAAGG
This sequence comes from Betaproteobacteria bacterium, assembly GCA_016704895.1. GTDB lineage: Bacteria > Pseudomonadota > Gammaproteobacteria > Burkholderiales > Casimicrobiaceae > VBCG01. The sequence goes on along the minus strand of JADIZG010000072.1, from coordinate 39,894 downwards.
CGTGCTCCTCGCACGCACGCTCGCCGAGCGGCATCGCGAATCCGTCGACCCGGCCGTCGAGCTGCGCGCGCTGGGCGCGGCGAACGTCGCCGCCGGGATCGTGGGCGGATTCAACGTCGGCGCCAGCGGCTCGCGCTCGATCACCGCCGACGCGGCGGGAGGCCGGACGCAGGGCACGCAACTCGTCGCGCTGGCCGTGCTCGTCGCGTTCACGCTCTATGCCGCGCCGATCCTCGTGTACCTGCCCCGCGTCGCGCTCGCCGCGATCCTGATCGTGGCCGCGATCAACCTGCTCGACATCGCCGGCACGCGGGCGCTCCACCGGATGGAGCGGCACGCGTTCTGGCTCGCGAACCTCGTGACGGTCGGCGTCCTCGTGCTGGGCGTGCTTCCCGGCATGCTGATCGGCGTGGCGCTCGCGTTCGCCGAGGTGCTGGTCGAGGTCGCGCGCCCGCGCGATGCCGTGCTGCGCCGCAGCCCCGGCGACGGCCGCTTCCACGACCTCGACGACGACCTGCCCGGCACCTCGCCGCCCGGCGTCGTCGTCTACCGGCTCTACGCGCCGCTCGTGTTCGCGAACGCGCGCCATGTGGCCGACCGGCTGCGGACGCTCGCGGGCACCGCGGACCCGCCGGCTCGCCTGGTCGTGCTCGACCTGCAGGCCGTGTGGGAGATCGACGTCACCGCCGCGCAGGTGCTGGCGGACCTTCACGACGAGCTCGAGCTGGGCGGCGTCGACCTGCGCTTCGCGCGCGCGAACCGGCCGCTGCGCGAGCAGATGGTCCGGATGCTCGACGGCCACGGCGCGTCGCACGAGCGCTTCTTCCCGTCCGCGTCGGCGGCGGTCGACGACTTCCTCGCGCAGGACAACCCGGCGGCCTCGCGTCCGCGACAGGACACGGGGTCAGGCGCGACGGTCGACGAGTGAAGCGCGTCGGCTCACGGCAAGCGCGCGGCGACGAAAGCCGAGTCTGGCCGCACTTCCAACGCTTCCGCGGCGTCCTCAGGCCGGATCGAGCTTCGCGTACTCCAGCGCGAGCCACTTGAGGCCCGACTCGCGGAAGTTCACCTGGACGCGCGCATCGCTGCCGCGGCCTTCCGCGTCGACGATCACGCCGGTGCCGAACTTGGCGTGCCGCACGTTCTGGCCCACCCGCCACGAGGGTGCGGCGGCGGTGGCCTGCGGCGCGGCGCGGATCGCTCCCCATTCCGACTCGTCGACGTCGATCGAGCCGAAGCGCTTGCGCTGCGGCGAGAGCCACTGGACGAGCTCGCGCGGGATCTCGTCGAAGAACCGGCTCGCGACGTGGTAGCGCGTCTGGCCGTGGAGCATGCGCGTCTGCGCGTGCGTGAGGTAGAGCTTGCGCCGCGCCCGCGTGAGCGCGACGTACATGAGTCGCCGCTCCTCCTCGGGGCCGTCCGCCTCGTTCAGGCTGTTCTCGTGCGGGAAGAGCCCCTCCTCGAGGCCGGTGACGAACACCGTGTGGAACTCGAGGCCCTTCGCCGAGTGGACGGTCATGAGCTGCAGCGCGGGCTTGCCTTCCGCCTCCTGCGTCTCGCCCGCCTCGAGCGCGGCGTGCGCGAGGAACGCGGCGAGCGGATCGGTCGCGCCCTCGTCCTGCCCGTCGGTCGGCGCGGGCAGGTCGGCGTCGACGCGGTCGGTCAGCATCGGCGCGTCGCTCGCGATCTCGGCCTCGCGCACGAAGCCCTGCGCGGCGTTGACCAGCTCCTCGAGGTTGTCGACGCGGTCCTCGCCGTCCTTCTCGGCGCGGAAGTGGGCCAGGAGGCCCGATCCCTCGATCACGTGCGCGACCGCCTCGGGCAGCGTCAGCGCGAGCGTCTCGCTGCGCAGCTTCTCGATCACGCCGACGAACGCCGCGAGGCTCGAGCCGGCCTTCCCGCCGACCGCGCCGCTGCACGCGGCCTGCCACAGCGTCGTGCCGCGGCCCCGCGCGACGTCCTGCAGCTGCTCGAGCGAGCGGGCGCCGATGCCGCGCGGCGGGAAGTTCACGACGCGCAGGAACGCGCCCTCGTCGTCGGGCGAGGCGACGAGCCGCAGGTAGGCGAGCGCGTGCTTGACCTCGGCCCGCTCGAAGAAGCGCATGCCGCCGTAGACGCGGTACGGCAGCCCGGCGTTGAAGAGCGCGTGCTCGAGGACCCGCGACTGCGCGTTGGAGCGGTAGAGGAGCGCGACCTCGGACAGCGGGATGCCTTCGTCCGTGAGCCCCTTGACGGCGTCGACGACGAACGCCGCCTCGTCGAGGTCGGAAGGCGCGGCGAACGCGCGCACCGGCTCGCCCTTGCCTTCGCTCGTCCACAGCTCCTTGCCGAGCCGCGAGCGGTTGTGGCGGATCAGCGCGTTCGCCGCGTCGAGGATGTGGCCGTGCGAGCGGTAGTTCTGCTCGAGCTTGATGAGCCGCACCGGGCGCGTGGGCGAGCCGAAGTCGCGTTCGAAATGCTGCATGTTCGCGGCGTTCGCACCGCGGAACGCGTAGATCGACTGGTCGTCGTCGCCGACGGCGAACACGGCCGCGTCGGTCCCGGCGAGCATCTGCAGCCACCGGTACTGCAGCACGTTCGTGTCCTGGAACTCGTCGACCAGCAGGTGCGAGAAGCGCCGCTGGTAGTGCTTCCGGATCGGTTCGTTGCCGGCGAGGAGCTCGTAGCTGCGGAGCAGCAGCTCCGCGAAGTCCACCACGCCCTCGCGCTGGCACATCGCCTCGTAGAGCGCGTAGTGCTCGACCTGGCGGCGCGCGAACTCGTCGCCGGCCTCGACGGCCGACGGGCGCAGGCCCGCGTCCTTCGCCGAGGCGATGAACCACCCGAGCTGCTTCGGCGGGAAGCGGTCGTCGTCGAGGTTGTGCGCCTTGTACATGCGCTTGATCAGCGAGAGCTGGTCGGCCGTGTCGAGGATGCCGAAGAGCTGCGGGAGGTTCGCGTCGCGGTGGTGCGCGCGCAGCATCCGGTTGCACAGCCCGTGGAACGTGCCGATCCACATGCCGCGGACGCTCATCGGCGTCAGCGTCGACAGCCGGAGCAGCATCTCGCGCGCCGCCTTGTTCGTGAACGTGACCGCGAGCACCGACAGCGGCGACGCCTGCCCGGTCGCCAGCAGCCACGCGATGCGCGTCGTCAGCACGCGCGTCTTGCCGCTGCCGGCGCCGGCGAGCACCAGCGCCGAGCCGTGAGGCAGCGTGACCGCCTCGAGCTGTTCGGGGTTGAGGTTGGCGAGGAGCGGCGTGGGCATCGGGAGCGGCGGGGCCATGGACCGCGCGCACGGCGCGTCCGCGCCGGAGGGGGAGCACGCCGCGCGAGGGGCGCGCGCGCGGCGCGTTACGTCCCGATTATAGGCGAGCGGCCGGGACCGATCGCTTCCCCTGTGGGTCGGCCGCCTGTGGGTCGGCCTTCAGGCCGACAATCCGCGCATGAACCCCGTCGGCCTGAAGGCCGACCCACAGGGCCGACCCACAGCAGACGTCGCGAGCCCCCGCGCGGACGCTAATCCGCCGTCCCCGCCCTCACCGATGGCCCGCGAACCCGCCGCCCCGCCCGATGCGCGCTCCGCGACGATGCGCGGCTTCGTGCAATGGATCCGCGCGGCCGCGCCCTACGTCCACGCGTTCCGCGGCAGGACCTTCGTGATCGCGTTCGGCGGCGAGGTCGTCGCCGACGAGGCGTTCCTCGGCATCATCCACGACCTGAACCTGCTGCACAGCCTGGGCATCCGGCTCGTCGTCGTGCACGGGATGCGGCCGCAGATCGAGGCGATCCTCGCGCAGCAGAACATCCCGAGCCGCTACCACGGCGGCCTGCGCGTCACCGACGCCGAGACGATGGACTGCGTGCTCGAGGCGGCCGGCCAGGCGCGCAGCCGGATCGAGGCGATGCTCTCGCTCGGCATGTCCAACTCGCCGATGGCGGGCGCGTACAACCGCGTGTCCTCCGGCAACTACATCACGGCGAAGCCGATCGGCGTCGTCGACGGCGTCGACATGATGCTGACCGGCGAGGTCCGGCGCATCGACACGCAGGCGATCCAGCAGCGCCTCGACGACGGCGACATCGTGCTGATCTCGCCGCTCGGCTACTCGCCCACCGGCGAGCTGTTCAACCTCGCGCTCGAGGAAGTCGCGATGCAGGTCTCGGTCCGGCTGAAGGCGCACAAGCTCGTCTTCCTGATGGAGAACGACGGCGTGCGCAACGGCCGCAAGCGCCTGCTGACCGACCTGTCGACGCGGGACGCCGAGGCGCTGCTCGCGGCGCCTGGCAAGCTCTCGCCCGACGTGCGCCACTACCTGCCGTGCGCGATCCGCGCGTGCGACAACGGCGTCGTGCGTGCGCACCTCCTGTCGCGTCACATGGACGGCGCGCTGCTGCTCGAGTTCTTCACGCGCGACGGCGTCGGCACGATGGTCGCGTCGTCGCCGCTCGCGCACCTGCGCAGCGCGACGATCGACGACGTGCTCGGAATCATCTCGATCATCGAGCCGCTCGAGGAGCAGGGCGTGCTCGTGCGGCGTTCGCGCGAGCGGCTGGAGACCGAGATCGAGCGCTTCGTCGTCGCCGAGTACGACAACCAGATCATCGGCTGCGCCGCGCTCTACGCGTTCCCGGAGGAGCGCGTCGGCGAGCTGGCCGCGCTCGCGGTGCACCCGGACTTCCGGCGCGAGGGCTACGGCGAGGCGCTGATGCAGGAGATCGAGGCGCGCGCGCGCAAGCACAAGCTCGACGCGCTGTTCGTCCTGACGACCCGCACCGCCGGATGGTTTCTCGAGCGCGGCTACCGGGTCGCGACCCTCGCCGACCTGCCGAAGCAGAAGCAGGCGCTCTACAACTTCCAGCGGAAATCGCAGGTCTATCGCAAGCCGCTCTGAGGGGACGGGCGACGGGCGATCGGCCTGGCGCCACCCCGACGCGACAGCCGACGCCGCTTCCCCGCCGCCCATCGCCCGCCCTCCAAGGATCCGCCATGGCACGCACAGTGAAATGCATCAAGCTCGGCCGCGAGGCCGAAGGCCTCGACTTCCCGCCCTACCCGGGCGAGCTCGGCAAGCGCCTCTACGAGAACGTCTCGAAGGAGGCGTGGCAGCAGTGGATCCGCCACCAGACGATGCTCGTCAACGAGAACCGCCTGTCGCTCGCCGACCCGCGCGCGCGCAAGTGGCTCGCCGAGCAGATGGAGAAGCACTTCTTCGGCGGCGGAGCCGAGATGCCCACGGGCTTCGTACCGCCGGCGCAATGAGCCTTCCCGCCTCCCGGTGGCCGGTGCCGGCGCTCGACGGGCTGCCCGACGACATCCGCTCGCGCATCCTCGCGGTGCAGGAGAAAGCCGGCTTCGTTCCGAACGTCTTCCTGACGCTCGCGCACCGGCCCGACGAGTTCCGCGCGTTCTTCGCCTACCACGACGCGCTGATGGAGAAGGAAGGCGGCCTCACGAAGGCCGAGCGCGAGATGATCGTCGTCGCGACCTCGGGCGCGAACGACTGCACCTACTGCGTCGTCGCGCACGGCGCGATCCTGCGCATCTACGCGAAGAACCCGCGCGTCGCCGACCAGGTCGCCGTCAATTACCGCAAGGCCGAGATCGCGCCGCGGCAGCAGGCGATGCTCGCGTTCGCGCTCAAGGTCGCGACCGACAGCGCGGCGCTGGCGGACGCCGACTACGACGCGGTGCGCGCGCACGGCTACTCCGACGAGGACCTCTGGGACATCGGCGCGATCGCGGCGTTCTTCGCGCTGTCGAACCGGATGGCGAACCTGATCGCGATGCGCCCCAACGACGAGTTCTACCTGATGGGACGGGTGCCGAAGCCGAAGGCGTGACACCCGGCGGTCACGCCCCGTCGCGCACTACCCCGGCGCGTTGCGGCAGCGCTCGACGACGAAGTCGAGCAGCTTCCGCGTGCACGCCTCGATGCCTTCCTGCTGCGTATCGATCACGAGGTCGGCGGCGTCGGGCGGCTCGTACGGGCTGTCGATGCCCGTGAAGTCCTTGAGCGCGCCCGAGCGCGCCCTCTTGTAGAGGCCCTTCGGGTCGCGCCGCTCGCACTCCTCGAGCGGCGAGCGCACCCACACCTCGATGAACGGGCGCGATCCCGCCGCGGCGCGCGCGCGCGTGCGCTCGTCGCGGTACGGCGAGATGAACGCGGTCACGCAGATCAGGCCGGCATCGGCGAACAGCGCCGCGACCTCGCCCACGCGGCGCAGGTTCTCCTGGCGGTCCTCGGGCTTGAAGCCCAGGTCCGCGTTGAGCCCGGTGCGCACGTTGTCGCCGTCGAGCGTGTAGACGTTCCACCCGAGGTCGAACAGCCGCCGCTCCAGCGCGATCGCGAGCGTCGACTTGCCGGCGCCCGACAGGCCGGTGAGCCAGATCACCGCGCCCTTGTGCCCGGTCCGCGCGCCGCGCTGGAGGGCCGAGATCTGGTGGAGCACCGGCACGACCTCGCCCGACGCGGGACGCGTGCGGCGCTGGTCCGGGTAGCCCGACGCGTCGATCGCGCCCGCGCCGGCGACCTCGCCGTCCTCGACGAGCAGGAAGCGGCCCGCGGCCGCGAGCGTCTTCGCGTCGTCGACGGCGACCGGCGCGTCGCAGCGGACCGTGAGCCGCGCCACGTCGCCGTCGCGCACCGCCGACGCGGGGCGATGGCCGCCCGAGGCGTCGAGCACGTGGTGGATCGAGGCGACGCGCGCATGGACCTCGCGCGCGCCGATCAGGACCGTGAGCGCGCTTCCCGTCGACAGCTCGCCGCGCCCGAGCCAGCGGACGTCCGCGTCGAACACCGAGGTGAGCTTCGGGGGCGCGTCGGGCGAGCACAGCAGGTCGCCGCGCTCGACGACGGCGCCCGGAGCGAGCGCGACGCTCGCCTGCTCGCCGATCGTGGCGCTCGCGCGCGGACCTTCGCTGCCGGCGAGCCCGGCGACCTGCGCCAGGCGGTTGCCCGGCAGGATCAGCACGTCGTGACCCGCGGCGACGGTGCCCGACAGGACGCGCCCGACGGCGATCCGGCGCTCGCCGTCCGCGAGGACGTCGTCCACCGGCAGGCGCAGCGGCCCGCCGACGCGGGGCGCCGACGCGGGCAACGCATCGAGCGCGTCGACGAGCGTCGGGCCGGTCCACCACGAGGCCCCTGCGCGCACGCGCACGTTGGCGCCGGTCCCGGCGCTGACCGGGACGATCACGCAGGACCGCAACCCGAGCGGCGCGATGGCGGCGACGAGCGCCGCGCTCGCGAGGGTGTAGGCGTCCTCGCGCCAGTCGACGAGGTCCATCCGGTTCACGGCGACGACCGTGTCGCGCACGCCGAGCAGGCGCAGGAACGCGAGCAATCCGCCGACCTGCGCCGCCGCGGCGCCGCGCACGTCGACGACGACGAGCGCGACGGGCGCTTCGATGCCGCCGCCCACGATCTCGCGCAGGAGCTCGCTCTCGTGCCGCGCGTCGATCGCGAGCCACCGGCGCCGCGGCGTGTGCAGGCGCGACGTCGTCGTGCCGAGCTTGCCGGACAGCGCATCGCCCGGCTCCTCGTGAAGCCTGCGCACGAGCAGGGACTTGCCGTGCCCGGCGGGGCCGGCGAGGCAAAGCGTCGTCGACGCGGTCAGCGGATCATGGGCCATCGAGGGGTGCCGGGGACGGGGGAGGAGCGCGGGACGGCGTCGCCCGCACGAAGCATCGGTGCGATTTTATCAGGCGCGAGCGGCGCGCCCCGCGGCGGCGCGCGTCACGGCGACGGGCGACCCGCAGGCCGCCCGTCCCGGCTGCGCGACTCGCGCGAACGTCAGGCCAGGTGCTGCTTGAACCACTCGACCGCGCGCTTCCAGCCGTCCTCGGCCTTGTCCTTGCGGTAGGTCGGCCGGTAGTCGGCGTGGAACGCGTGCGGCGTCTCCGGATAGATCACGAACGCGGATCCCGCGTTGCCGGCCGCCTTCAGCGCGGCGAAGTACTTCTCGACCGACTCGTTCGGGATGCCGCCGTCGGCGCCGCCGTAGAGGCCCAGCACCGGCACCTTCGTCGTCGCCGCGACGTCGAGCGGCGTCCTGTCGCCCGGAAAATAGGATCGCGCAGTGGGCCCGTACCACGCGACTGCGGCGTCGAGCTCCGGATTGTGCGCGGCGTACATGAGCGCGATGCGACCGCCCCAGCAGAAGCCGGTCACGCCGACGCTCGTCCCGTCGGCCTTGCCGGTCGCCTTCGCGTACGCGACGACCGCGTCGAGGTCCGCCATCACCTGCGCGTCGGGCGTCTTCGCCACGATGTCGCGGATCAGCGCCTGCACGTCGGCCATGGCCTTCGCGTCGCCCTGCCGGGCGAAGAGCTCGGGCGCGACCGCGAAGTAGCCCAGCTTCGCGAACCGCCGCGCGACGTCGCGGATGTGCTCGTGCGCGCCCCAGATCTCGGACACGACGAGGATCACCGGGAAGTTGCCGCCGGTGGCCGGCATCGCGCGGTAGGCGACCATCTCGCCGCCGGCGACCGGGATCTTCACCTCGCCCGCGACCAGCCCGTCGGCGGGCGTCGTGATCGTCTGCGCCGACACCGGCAGCACCGCCAGCGCGAAGCCGGCGCCGAGCGACGTGACGACGAACGCGCGCCGGTCGAACGTCGGCGCGGAAAACAGGCTCTTCACTTCGGATTCGATGACCTTGCTCAAGACATGCCTCCGGCGTGTCGGCCGCACCAGGCGGCCGAAAAGGGGAACGGACGTTCGGATGGACGGACAGCGCAGCGACGGCGTCAGGCTTCGTGCACGACCTGACCCCCGACGAGGGTCCATCGCACGCGGCCGGGCAGCTCGTGCCCGAGGAACGGCGTGTTCCTGCCCTGGCTCGCCAGCGATCGCTGTCCGACCAGCCACCATGCGGACGGATCGAAGACGCACAGGTCGGCGGCTGCGCCCGGCCCGAGGCTCCCGGCCTCGACGCCGAGCACCGCGGCGGGCGCCGACGTGACGCGCGCGAGCGCATCCACCAGCGACACCCCGTCCTCCGCAGCCCATTTGAGCGTGAGCGACAGCAGGAGTTCCAGCCCGGTCGCGCCCGCCTCGGCCTCGCCGAACGGGACCTGCTTGGCGTCGTCGTCGACCGGCGCGTGGTCCGACGACACGACGTCGATCGTGCCGTCCGCGAGCCCCGCGCGCAGCGCCGCCCGGTCGCGCGTCCCGCGCAGCGGCGGGTCGAGGCGCGCCTGGCTGTCGAACCAGCCGATGTCGACGTCGCACAGGTGCAGGTGGTGGGCAGCGACCTCGCAGGTGACCGGCATGCGCGCCCGCTTCGCCTCGCGCACCATCGCGACCCCTTCGGCCGTCGACAGGCGCTGCAGGTGGACGCGCACGCCCGTCTCGCGCGCGAGCGCCAGGATCGTCCCGATGGCGACGGTCTCCGCGCACGACGGCACCGCGGGGAGCCCGAGCCGCGTCGCGATCTCGCCCTCGTGCGCGACGCCGCCGCGCGCAAGGTAAGCGTCCTGCGGACGCAGCCAGACGCGGTGGCCGAACGTCGCCGCGTACTGCATCGCGCGGAGCAGCACCTGCGTGTCGGCGATCGGCACGTCGCCCTGCGAGTACGCGACGCAGCCGGCGTCCGCGAGCTCGCCCATCTCGGTCAGCGTCGTCCCGGCGAGGCCGACCGTGAGCGCGCCCACCGGGTGCACGTGCGCCCGGTTCGCGAGCCGCGCGCGCTGCTTGAGCATCTCGACGAGCCCCGGCTCGTCGAGCGGCGGATCGGTGTCGGGCGGGCACGCGAGCCGCGTCACGCCGCCCGCGACCGCCGCCTTCAGCTCCGAGTCGAGCGTCGCCTTGTGCTCGAGGCCCGGCTCGCGCAGCCGCGCGTTGAGGTCGACGAGCCCCGGCGCGACGACGAGGCCCGACGCCTCGATCGTGCGGTCGGCGCGGAAGCCCGCAGGCGCCGCGCCGACCGCGGCGATCTTCCCGTCGGCGACGAACACCGACGCCGTGCGGTCGGTGCCCGACGCCGGATCGACGACGCGGCCGTTGCGGATCTCGATCCTCATCGCGGCGCCCCGTGCCCTGCCGATGGCCATGCGCGCATCGTCATGCCCCCGCGATCATGCTCATCACCGCCATCCGCACGGCGATGCCGAACGTCACCTGCGGCAGGATCACCGAGCGCTCGCCGTCGGCGACCGGCGAGTCGATCTCGACGCCGCGGTTCATCGGCCCCGGGTGCATCACGATCGCGTCGGGCTTCGCGCGGGCGAGCTTGTCCGCGGTGAGCCCGTAGTGCTTGAAGAACTCCCCCGACGACGGCAGCAGCGCGCCCTTCATGCGCTCGTTCTGCAGCCGCAGCATCACGACGACGTCGCAGCCGGCGATCCCCTCGCGCATGTCGTGGTGCACGGAGACGCCCATCCCCTCGACGCGCGCGGGAAGCAGCGTCTTGGGACCGATCACGCGCACGTCGGGCGTGCCCAGCGTCGTGAGCCCGTGGATCAGGCTCCGCGCGACGCGCGAATGCAGCACGTCGCCGACGATCGCGACCGACAGCGCGCGGAAGTCGCGCTTGTAGTGGCGGATCGTGTAGAGGTCGAGCAGCCCCTGCGTCGGGTGGCCGTGGCGGCCGTCGCCGGCGTTGACGACGTGGACGTGCGGCTTGCCGGTCGCCTGCAGGTGGCTCGCGATCAGGTGCGCGGCGCCCGACTGGCCGTGCCGGACGACGAACATGTCCGCGTTCATCGCCACGAGGTTGTCGATCGTGTCGAGCAGCGACTCGCCCTTCGAGGTCGACGACGCGCCGATGTTGAGGTTGATCACGTCGGCCGACAGCCGCTTCGCCGCGATCTCGAACGTCGTGCGCGTGCGCGTCGAGCTCTCGAAGAACAGGTTGAACACCGCCTTGCCGCGCATCAGCGGCACCTTCTTGACCTCGCGCTCCCCGATCGACGCGAACGGCGCCGCGGTGTCGAGGATCGAGACGATCGTCTCGGCCGGAAGGCCCTCGAGCGTCAACAGGTGGACGAGCTTGCCGTCCGCATCGAGCTGCGGGTTGCGTTTGCCCATCATGGCTCGCCGGCCCGCTCGACGCCGAGCGACAGCCGTCCGTCCTCGCCGCGCGACAGCACGATCGACAGGTCGCGCGCGCAGGCGACGCGCGCGCCGACGTAGCCGGGCTCGATCGGCAGCTCGCGGCCGCCGCGGTCGACCAGCACCGCGAGCTCGATCGCGGCGGGCCGCCCGTAGTCGAACAGCTCGTTGATCGCCGCGCGCGTCGAGCGCCCCGTGTAGAGCACGTCGTCGATCAGCACGATCGTCGCGCCCGCCACGTCGAACGGCAGGTCGCTGCGGCGCGCGCCGGCCTTGAGGCCCTTCGACGCGTAGTCGTCGCGGTAGAACGAGACGTCGATGTAGCCGACCGCGTGGTCGCCCGGCACGAGCGTCGCGAGGCGCTCGGCGATCCAGGCGCCGCCCGAGTAGATGCCGACGAACGCCGCGCCGTGCGCGACGCCCGCGCGCATGCGCGCGGCGAGCGCTTCGAGCGCCTCCTCGGCGTCGGGCAGCGCGATGCCGGGAGCCTCAGCGGCCATGGTCGTCGAGCCAGGCCTGCAGGATCAGCTGCGCCGCCACGCGGTCGCGCACTTCCTTCGAGCGCCTTCCGCCCAGTCCCGCCTCCGACAGCGACGCGGCCGCGTCCTGGGTCGTGTGGCGCTCGTCGGCGAACTCGACCGGCAGGCCGGTGCGGCCGGCGAGCTGGCGGCCGAAGCGCTGCGCGCGCGCCGTCGTCGCGTGCGGCGTGCCGTCCGCGTGCACCGGCAGGCCGACGACGAGGCGGGCGGGCTTCCACTCCGCGACGAGCGACGCGATCGCGCCGAAGCGCTCGGCCTCGCGCTCGCGTTCGATCGTCGCCAGCGGATGCGCGATGCGCGTCGCGAGGTCGCCGACCGCGACGCCGATGCGGCGGGTTCCGAAATCGAAGGCGAGCACGGTGGATTCGCGGGATGCGTCGCCGACGCCCACTACGCGTGCCCGGCGCCTTCCGACAGGCGCGAGAAGTCGATGCCGAGCCGGGACATCGCGGCCGGCAGCCGGCGGTCGGGCGGCACGTCGAACAGCACGGCGGCGTCCGCGTCGACGGTGAGCCACGCGTTCTGCGCGAGCTCCTGCTCGAGCTGCCCCGCCGACCAGCCCGCGTACCCCAGCGAGACCAGCACGTCGCGCGGCCCCTCGCCTCGCGCCAGCGCCTCGAGGACGTCCTTCGACGTCGTGAGCCCGAGGTCGTCGGACACCGCCAGCGTCGATTGCCAGTTGCCGAGCGGCCGGTGCAGCACGAAGCCGCGGTCCATCTGCACCGGGCCGCCGTAGAGCACCGGGGAGCGGCCGAGCGCCGTGTCGGGCAGCTCGACCTCGATCTGCTCGAACAGCGCGGACAGCGTCATCTCGATCGGCCGGTTGACGACGATGCCGAGCGCGCCGTCCTCGTTGTGCTCGCAGACGAACGTGAGCGTGTGGGCGAAATGCGGATCGGCCATGGCGGGCATGGCGATCAGGAAATGGTGCGTGAGGTTGACGGTCGCACCCATGGATTGTCGAATTGTAAACGTCCGGGGACCCCGGGCACAATGTGCCGCTTGGCCTAGACCACGCCAGAGCGAGGCGGTTCCCGACCCGCGCGCCCCGATGCCGACCGCTCCTCCCTCCCGTCCGCGCGCGTCCCCTCGTCCCGCCGCGGCGCAGCCGTCCGGCCGCGCGGGGTCGCTCGTGTGGTTCCGGCGCGACCTGCGCGACGTCGACCACGCGGCGCTCTCGCGCGCTCGAGGACGGCGGCCCGGTCCACTGCGCGTTCGTGTTCGACCGCGAGATCCTCGACGCGCTGCCGTCGCCCGAGGATCGCCGGGTCGAGTTCATCGCCGGCAGCCTGCGCGAGCTCGACGCCAGCCTGCGCGAGCGCGGCGGCGGACTGATCGTCCTGCACGCGCGCGCCCGCGACGCGATCCCGGCGCTGGCCCGCGAGCTCGGCGTCGCGGCGGTCCACGCCAACCGCGACTACGAGCCCGCCGCGATCGCGCGCGACGACGAGATCGACGATTCGCTCACCGCGCTCGGCATAGCGTTCGTCACGCACAAGGACCAGGTGATCTTCGAGCGCGACGAGGTGCTGTCGAAGACCGGCACGCCGTACTCGGTGTTCACGCCGTACAAGCGCGCGTGGCTCGACCGGCTCGTGCCCGCGCACCTCGCGCCGCACGCGACCGACGGGGCCGCCGCACTCGTGCCGCCGCCGGCGGCGCTCGACACGGGCGTGCCTGCGCTCGAGGCGATCGGCTTCCGCCGCACCAACCTCGCGGCGCTCGGCGTGAAGCCCGGCATGTCGGGCGGCGCGGCGCTGTTCGCCGACTTCCGCAAGCGCATCGACCGCTACCGCGAGGCGCGCGACTTCCCGGCGCGCAAGGGCCCGTCCTACCTGTCGGTCCACCTGCGCTTCGGCACCGTGTCGATACGCACGCTCGCCGCGTTCGCGCACGCGCGCTCGCTGCTGCCGGGCGGCGACGGCGCGGCGACGTGGCTCTCCGAGCTCGTCTGGCGCGAGTTCTACGCGCAGATCCTCTGGCACCGCCCGGACGTCGTGACCGGCGCGTTCAGGCCCGCTTGCAACGCGATCGCGTTCCCGAGTGACCCGTCGCGCTTCGCTGCGTGGCGCGAAGGCCGCACCGGATACCCGATCGTCGATGCCGCGATGCGCCAGCTCGCGCGAACCGGATACATGCACAACCGGCTGCGCATGGTCGCGGCGAGCTTCCTCGTCAAGGACCTGCTCGTCGACTGGCGGCTGGGCGAACGGCATTTCGCCGACACGCTGATCGACTACGACCTCGCGTCGAACAACGGCGGCTGGCAGTGGGCGGCGTCGACCGGCTGCGATGCGCAGCCGTGGTTCCGGATCTTCAACCCGGTGACGCAGTCGGAGCGATTCGACCCCGACGGCGAGTTCATCCGGCGATACGTGCCGGAAGTCGCCGCGCTCGACGCGCGCGAGATCCACTCGCCGTGGACGCTTCCGCCCGCGCTGCAGCAGGCGCGCGGCGTGGTCGTCGGCCGCGACTATCCGCCGCCGATCGTCGACCACGCGACGGCGCGCGAGGAGGCGCTCGCGCTGTTCGGACGCACGCTGCGGCGCTGACCGCGCACGGCACTCCCGCCAGGCGCATCGCGTACGGGGACGCGAATCAGCTCGCGTTGCCCGTCAGCCTCCTGCCGACGCGGCACGTGCGCGTGACCGCTGCCGCGCCCACGAACGGCGTCACCCGAACCGCAGGCGGCCGCATGCCGCTCGAACCGTTCGCTCGAGCAGTCCGCCGCGGCGCTGAGCAAAGAGTCAGGGGGTCGGGCGCGAAGTCCCTCACCCCGGTCCTGGGATGTGGACAATGCGTCGGCCTGAAGGCCGACCCACAATCGCGCGGGGGACATGCGTCGGCCTGAAGGCCGGCCCACAAGGGGGGGGGGGGGGGCCGGGGGGGCCCCCCCCCCCCGGGGGGGGGGGGGGGGCCGGGGGGCCGCCCCCCCCCCCGCGCGGGGGGGCGCGCGTCGGCCCAGGCGCCCACAGCCGAGCGCGACGCCGGTGGCCCTGTGGGTCGGCCTTCAGGCCGACGGGCGCACCCCCCGATGTCCCGCCGCGGCCGGGCTCCTCGCGCCAAGCTCCTGCACCCGCCGGATCAGTCCTCCTCGTGCTTCCGATGCTTCGTACTCGGCCGCGAGCGCCTGCTGCACGGTCGGCGGCGCCTGTTCGTAGCGCGCGAGCGCCATCGTGTAGCTGCCGTGGCCGCCGGTGAAGGCCTTGAGGCGCGAGCCGTAGCCTTCGAGCTCGGCGAGCGGTGCGGAGCCGATCACGGCGAGCGCGCCGGCCGCGAGCGTCTGCGTGCCGGTCACCTGCCCCCGGCGCGACGCCAGGTCGCCGGCGATGTCGCCCATCTTGTCGGCCTGGCAGTGCACCTCGAGGCTGACGATCGGCTCGAGCACGATCGGACGCGCCTTCGAGATCGCGTCGATGAACGCCTTCTTGCCCGCCGACACGAACGCGACCTCCTTCGAGTCGACCGCGTGGCTCTTGCCGTCGTACACGATCACGCGCACGTCCTGCAGCGGAAAGCCCGCGACCGGGCCGGTGGCGAGGACCTGCTCGACGCCCTTCTGCACCGCGGGCAGGAACTGCGTCGGGATCGTGCCGCCCTTCACCTCGTCGACGAACTCGAACCCGGCGCCGCGCGGCAGCGGCTCGATGCGCAGGAAGACCTCGCCGAACTGCCCGGCGCCGCCGGTCTGCTTCTTGTGGCGGTGGTGGCCCTCGGCCTTCCCGGTGATCGTCTCGCGGTAGGGGATGCGCGGCGGCCGCGTCTCGACCTCGAGCTTGAACTGGCTCGCCATGCGCTCGAGCGCCGAGCGCAGGTGCAGCTCGCCCAGTCCCCGCAGCACCGTCTCGTTCAGCGTCGCGTCGTGCTCGACGGCGAGCGTCGGATCCTCGGCGCACATCTTGTGCAGCACCTCGGACAGCCGCTGCTCGTCGCCGCGGCGCTTCGGCGCGATCGCGAGGCCGTGCATCGGCGTCGGGAACGAGAGCGGCACCATGTGGATCCGGTCCTCGTCGTGCGAATCGTGCAGCACGCAGTCGAACACGACCTCGTCGACCTTCGCGACCGCGGCGATGTCGCCGGGGAACGCGCGCTCGATTTCGACGTGCTTCGCTCCCTGCAGCATGAGCAGGTGGCCCACCTTGAACGGCTTCTTGCTCTCGCCGACGTAGAGCTGCGTGTCCTTCGTCACCGTCCCCTGGTGGACGCGGAAGACGCCGAGCTTCCCGACGAACGGGTCGACGACCACCTTGAACACGTGCGCGAGCGCGTGCTTCGCGGGGTCGGGCACCGAGCGGAACTCGACGGCGGAAGCGCCGTCGCCCTTCGTGAACATCGGCGGGTTGCCCTCGGTGGGGTTGGGCGCGAGCTTCACGAGCACCTCGAGCAGCTCGGCCACGCCGGCCCCGGTGCGCGCCGACACGAAGCAGACCGGCACGAGGTGGCCCTCGCGCAGCGCCTTCTCGAACGGCGCGTGCAGTTGCTCCGCCTCGATCGACTCGCCCTGCTCGAGGTACTTCGCCATCAGCTCCTCGTCGACCTCGATCACCTGGTCGACGAGCGCCTGGTGCGCCTCGGCGACCGACGAGAAGTCGGCGGTCCCCGACGGGTTGAAGAAGCAGTCGACGACGCGCCGGCCGCCGTCGGCCGGCAGGTTGATCGGCAGGCACTCGTTGCCGAACGCCGCGCGGATCGACGCCAGCACTCCGGGCAGGTCGACGTTCTCCGCGTCGATCCGGTTCACGATCACGATGCGGCACAGGTGCCGGTCGGCCGCCCACTCCATCATGCGCGACGTGATCATCTCGATGCCGCTCGCGGCGTTCACGACGACCGCCGCGGTCTCGACGGCGTCGAGCGCGCCGATCGCCTGGCCGATGAAGTCGGGGAATCCGGGCGTGTCGATCAGGTGGATGCGCGCGCCGGGCGTGTCGACGTGCATGATCGACGCGTGCAGCGAATGCTGGAACTGCTTCTCGAGCGGGTCGAAGTCCGACACCGTCGTCCCCTTCTCGACGCTGCCGGCCAGGGGAATCGCGCCGGCCTTCGCGAGGAGGGCTTCGGCGAGCGACGTCTTGCCGGCGCCGCCGTGGCCCACGAGCGCGACGGTGCGAATGCTGCTGGTGGCGAAATCCGCCATGGTCTCCTCCGAGGGTGGGTGTGCGAGCGGGTTACCGGCAAGCTTCCTGGGGGTGCGGTGGGCTCCGGAGCGACGCTGCGACCCGGAGCCGGCGTGGCGTGTTGGCGACGCCCGGACGCGGGGCGGGCAACAGGCCCGCTCCGGGAGCGCCCGGGCGGCGAACGATGGCATGGTAACGCGGCGCGCGGCTCCCGTCGCCGGGGGGCGGGACGCGCACCGGGTCAGCGCGCGCCGGCGGGGATGCGGGCAAGCCAGCCGGCGAGCGCGGCATTCACGCGCTCGGGCTGCTCGATCGAGGACAGGTGGCCGCAGTCGCCGAGGAGCGCGAGGTCGGCGCCGCGGATGCCCGCCGCCTGCTCCTCGTGGATCTCGGGCGGCATCAGCGCGTCGTCGCGGCCGGCGATCACGATCGCCGGACAGGCGATCCCCGCGAGCCCCGGCCGGCTGTCGGGTCGGCCGATGATCGCGAGCTGCTGCCGGACGAAGGCCGCGGCGCCCACCCGGTCGGCCATGCCGCGCACGATGCTCGCGAGGCGGGCATCCGCCGCGTGCGCCGGAAGCAGGAGCTTCGGCAGCAGCGCCTCGGTCACGGCAGGGAAATCGCGCTCGGCGAGCGCCATCAGGCGGCGCCGGTTCGCGGTGCCCTCGGGCGTATCCGGGCGGGCCGAGGTGTCCATCAGCGCGAGCCCGAGCACGCGTCCGGGCGCCTGGCGCAGGATCTCGTAGGCCACGTAGCCGCCCATGGACAGCCCGCCCAGCGCGAACCTCGGCCACGGGGCGTGCGCCAAGGCGGCGGAGGCCAGCCCGGCCATCGTGTCGCGGGCGGTGAGGTCGGCGACGCGCACGTCGGCGACGCCTGCCAGGCCGGAGATCTGCGCCGCGAAGAGCTCGCCGTCGCAGAGGAGCCCGGGAAGCAGCAGCAGCGGAATGCGTGCGCCGGCCATGTCGGCTTCAGCGTATCACTAGCGCCCGCCTGCGGCGAGCGGCGCCCCGGAACCGGCGTGTTGCTGCGGGGCCTGTCAGGCCGTGAGCTCGAGCATCTCGCGCAGGCACTTCAGCAGGTCCTCTTCCTGGAAGGGCTTGCCGAGATAGAGGTCGACGCCCAGCTCCTTCGCGAGGTTCCGGTGCTTCTCGGCCGTGCGCGAGGTGATCATGATGATCGGGATGTGGGAGAGCTTCGCGTCGCGCTTGATCGTCTTCGTGAACTCGAAGCCGTCCATGCGCGGCATCTCGATGTCGAGCAGGATCACGTCCGGCAGCTGCTCGGTGAGCACCTGCAGCGCGTCGACGCCGTCCTTGGCGGTCAGAACGTCGAAGCCTTCCCGCGCGAGCAGCCGGCTCGTGATCTTGCGCACGGTCAGCGAGTCGTCGACGACGAGCACGACCGGGCGGGACGGCACGGCCTGCGCCGCCGGGCGCGCGACGCGCCTCTCGGCGTTCGGGTCGAACACCTCGACGTCGGCCCGTTGCGCGAGCTGCACCGGGTTGATGATGAGGACGATCTCGCCGTTGCCGAGCACGGTCGCGCCGGAGATGCCGGACACGCGCGCGAGCTGCGCGCCGATGTTCTTGACCACGACTTCCTGGTTGCCGACCATCTCGTCGACGTGGACGGCGGCGCGGCTCTGGCCCGAGCGCAGCAGCAGCACCGGGTTGTGGCGCGCCGTCTCCGGGTTGTGCGCGTTGTCGCCGAGCAGGCGCGGCAGGTAGTGGAACGGATAGCGCTGCTGCTGCCAGTCGACCTCGCGCGCGACGTAGAGCTGGAGCAGCGCCTCGGCCTTCACCTGCTGGACCTGCGCGATCATCGGCGCGGGCAGCGCCCACAGGCGGCCGCCCGCGCGCACCAGCACGATCTGGGCGATGGCGAGCGTCAGCGGCAGGTAGAGCGTGAACGTCGTCCCCTGCCCCTCGCGCGTGTTCACCTCGACGCGGCCGCCCAGCGCGGTGATTTCCGCGCGCACGACGTCCATGCCCACGCCGCGGCCCGAGATCTGCGTCACCTTCGACGCGGTCGTGAAGCCGGGACGGAAGATGCATTCGACGAGCTGGGCGTCGGTCGGCTGCGCATCGGGCGCGACGAGGCCCAGCTCCCGCGCGCGTTCGCGCACCCGCGCGAGGTCGATGCCGCCGCCGTCGTCGGCGAGCTCGATCATGACTTCGTTGCCGGCCTGGCGCACGGTCAGCGTGATCTCGCCGGTCTCGGACTTGCCCGCGGCGACCCGCGCCGCGCGGGATTCGACGCCGTGGTCGAGCGCGTTGCGCAGCAGGTGCTCGAGCGGGCCGGCGAGCTTCTCCAGCACCGAGCGGTCGAGCTCGGTCTGTCCGCCGACGATCTCGAGGTTCGCGCGCTTGTCGAGCTCGCGCGCGGTCGCGCGCAGGATCCGGTAGAGGCGCTCGGACAGGCTGCCGAACGGAACCGTGCGGATCGAGAACAGGCGCTGCTGCACCTCGCGCGAGAGCCGCGCCTGGGCGAGCAGCGCGGCGTCCGCGTCGTCGAGGTTCTTGAGCAGCGACTGCTGCACGGTCGACACGTCGTTCACGCCCTCGGCCAGCGAGCGCGTGACCTCCTGGAAGCGCGTGTAGCGGTCGAACTCGAGCGGGTCGAAGCCCGCGTGCGTCTCGGCGACCGCGCTCATCCGCGACTGGATCTGCGATTCGGCCTGGATCTCGATCTCGCGCACCTGGCCGCGCAGGCGGATCACGCTGCCGGTGAGCTCGAGCAGGTTGGCCTTGAGCGCGCGCAGCTCGCCTTCGACGCGCGCGCGGGCGATCGCGACCTCGCCGGCCTCGTTCGCGAGTCGGTCGATCACGTCGGCGCGCACGCGAAGCATCGCGCGCGACGCGGACTCCGGCTCGGCCGCCGCGTCCGGCACGGCGGTCGTCGCCGCCGGTGCGAGCGGCACGACGGCCTGCACGTGGAGCGGCACGGCCGGCGCGATCTCCGGCGGCGCGGACTCGACGGCGGCGGGCTCCTGCGGCGCAGTCGCGGCCTTCGCCTGCGCCACCCACGGCAGGTCGAGATTGGACTTGCCGGCGCGCAGGCCCTCGAGCAGGAACGCGATGTCGTCGAGATCGGCGTCGAGCGCCTCGAACAGCGCGGGCGTCGCCGCGGCCGGCTCCTCGCCGGCCATGAGGCGCGACTCCATCCGGTGCGCGAGCTCGCCCAGGCGCATCGCGCCCGCCATCCGCGCACTGCCCTTGAACGTGTGAAGCACGCGCCGAAGCTGCGCCGGGGCTTCGGCGTCGCCGGGCGAGCGCCGCCATGCGCGGACCTGCTCGCCGGCCTGCGGGAACAGGTCGCCCGCCTCCTCGACGAAGATGCCGAGGACCTGGACCTCGACGACGTCGTCCCGCACGCCTTCCAGCGGGTCGACGGTCGGCGCGGGCAGCGCGATCTCGGGCTCGGGCTCGGCCTGGAGGGACGGCGGGATCGCGGTCGCCTCGAACGCGGCGACGGTCGCGACCGGCGCCGGCTCGGGGAGCTCGACGGCGGGCAGCCCGGCCTCCGGCGCGGCTTCCACGACGGCGCGCACGTCCTCGACGCGCACGTCCTCGACGGGCGCTTCCACCGACGGCGCCGGCGGCGGCTCCTGCCGCACCGCTTCCGCCTCGTCGTCCTCCGCCTCGGCCGCGAGCGCAGCGCGCGTCTCGATGTCGGCGCCGGGCGCCAGCGCGACCTCGCTGCGCAGCGCCTCGAGCTCCGCGTCGGCGCGCTCGCACTCCTCCTGGTCGATCGGGTCGAACGCGACGCGGGCCTTCACCCGCGCGGCCAGCGCGCGCAGCGCCGAGACACCGCGCGCGATCGCCGGCTGCGCGCCGCCGGGCAGCGGGGCGCCCCGGACTGCTCGAGCGCGACCAGCGTGAGCTCGAGCGTCTTGGCGAGACCGGCGACGAGCGGGAATCCGCCGGTGCGGTGGATGCCGCACAGCGTGTGCGCCGCGCGGATCATCGCCTGCGACGGCGCGGCGCCCGGGTCGAACTGCAGCAGCGACAGCTCGTGGTCGAGCGTCGCCAGGTGCTCCTCGGCCTCGTCGACGAGGATCCGGTGCAGCGACGTCGAGATGCGCACGCCGCCGATGTCGATCTCGTCGACGGGGGGATGCCGACGTCCGCCAGCGTGTTGTCCGCGACGAGCTTCAGCGTCGGCGGGCCCGCTGGCCGCACCGGCTCGACGCCGGTTTCCGCGTCGACGACCTCGACCTCGACGGTCGGCGCGGAACCGCCGAGCTCGGGCAGCTCGACGATGTCGGCTTCGTACGCCGGCTCGTCAGGCTCCTGCGCGACGGCCGGCGCCGGCGCGGACGCCTCCGGCTCAGCCAACGCGGGAATGGCGATGTCGATCACTTCGACGAGCTGCGAGTCGGGGTCGGCCGGCGGCGCATCGACGGGCGCGACCGACGCGACCCGCTCGACCGGCGCGGAGGCGGCCGGCGCTGCGTCGATGCGCGGCCCGCCCGGCAGCCGCGCCTCGACGGCGGCGATCGCCGCGTGCAGTGCAGACGGATCCGCCGCCACCCGGCCGTGTTCGCGCAATTCGCCGAGCCAGTCGCGGAACGAGGCCTGCGCGAGACGGATCAGGTCGAGGACCGCCGGCGTCACCGGGCGCTCCTCGTCGAGCAGCCGGTTGTGGATGCGCTCGACGTCCCACGCGAGCTCGCCCAGCTCCTTCAGGCCGACCATCCGCCCCGAGCCCTTGAGCGTGTGGAACCCGCGGCGCACGGTGCGCAGCGCCTCGCGGTCGCCCGGGTTGTCGACGAGCGCGCGATGCTGGTCGCCGATCGTGTCGAGCACCTCCGTGGCTTCGGTCAGGTAGATCTCGAGGAGCTCGGCGTCGAGATCCTTGCTGTCGGTCTCGAGCAGCCGCTTCGTCTCGTCGGAGATCGCGGGCGCCGGGGCCGCGCCGGTGTCCGCGATCGCGGCGGCCGCCTCGGCGAGCGCCGCGGCGCCGCCGCGGTCGAGCTCCGTCAGCGCGGACTCGGCCTGCGCGACGAGCTCGGCGTCGCCGATCAGCTCGGCGTCGTCGCGCAGCCCGGCGAGCTTGGTGCGCAGCGACTCGCGCGCGGCCGCATCCGAGGGCGCGCGCCGCGCCTCGTCGACCAGCGTGGGCAGCGACGCGCGCAGGCGCGCCACCGACGTCTCGACGGATTCCGTCTCGTCGACCTTCGCCGCCTGGACCTGGCCCAGGCGCTTCGCGATCAGCGGCGCGATCAGGCGGTCCCGGTCCGGCCGCTGCTGCTCGACCGCCTCGATGTAGAACCCCAGCCCCGACAGCGACTCCGCGAGGCTCTCCAGATCGTCGTTGGAGACCTCGGTCTCGGGATTCGCGTAGTGCTCGATCTGCTGCTGGCACGACGCGAGCAGGCGCTCGGCGTCGTCGAGGCCCAGGATCGTGAGTGCGCCGCGAACCTGCTGGCTGTCCTTCGTGAGCGTGGCGAGGTCGGCGCGCTTGCCGTTGTCGCGGAAGAAGGCGTCGAGCACCTGCTCCATCCGGCGCAGGTTCGCCTGGATCTCGCGCCCGACCTGCGCGACCAGCACGCGCTCCTGCGCGCGCTTGCTCATCTCGTCGAGCGCGGGCGCCGCCGCCGCCTCGCTCGGGCGGCCGGCCCGCGCCGCGTCGAGGCGCGTGAGCATCGTGTCGACCTGCTTCGGGAAGTCCGGCGTGAGCGTCGTGTAGTTCTCGAACGCGCTCTCGGCGAGCAGGAGCGCCGTCGCGTATTCCATCGCGAGCGTCTCGGACACGCCGGCGGTCGGCATCCTGTCGAGCCGCTCGACCAGCGCCGAGGTGAGCTTCATCAGCGCGCCGTGCTTGACCTCGGCCGCCTTCGTGTGGACCGACGTGAGCGTGGCCTTCAGCTTGGGCAGGTTCTCGGCGCGCCCCGAGGCGAACTTGAGCCAGGCGTCCTTCGCCTGCGCGAGCTGCTCGCGCGCCTCGCGCAGGAGCGGCTGGATGCGCACGAGGTCGGCGTTGAGCGCCTCGGCGGTGGGGATCAGCCCCGCGAGCTGGAACGTCCGCTGAACCGCCTGGACCTGCGGCCCCACCGGCGCGCTGATCGCCACGTAGTAGAGCACCTCGCGGCGCAGCCGGTCGGCCGCCTTCGCGCTGCCCTCGACGACGCGGCGGATCTGCAGGTCGATGCGGGCGGCGAGCTGCTTGACGCCGAAGCCGGGGTCGAGCCCGTTCCCGTTGATTGCCTCCAGCAGCGCGCCGACACTCCACCAGAACGACCTCAGGCTGCCCTGCGTCGTCGCGTCCTCGATGCCGGCGACCGCCTCGCGCATCGTCCTCGCGCCCTCGGCGTCGCCCCGCAGCCACGTGAGCAGGCCGCGCTGGTAGGTTCGGCGCTGCTTCACCAGGTAGGACGGAAGCTTCGAGACGCCGATCGGCTCGCGCGGCGCGATCTTCGGCGGCCGCAGCGTCAGGTCGGGGTAGAACAGCTCGGTGGGCGACGCCGCCTTCGCGCCGCGCGCGAGCTGCATCGCCTCGTATTCGGGAAAGAGCTTGAGGGGAACCGGTGCGACGCCCTTGACCAGCTCGTCGAGGAAGATCCGGAGCTTGCGGCACGCGCGGTCGACGACCTCGGCCGTGGCGTCCACCTCGGCGCGCGGCAGCGACTCGAGCCGCGCGAGCTGCCGCTCGAGCTCGTCGGTGTAGGCGACGACCGCGTCGAGCCCGACCATCTGGATCGCGCCCGCCGCCTGGTGGACGTGCGTGCGCGCGTGCTTGAGCGCCGCGTCGTCGCCGGTGTTCGCGCGGAACGCGGCAAGCGATTCCAGCCCGCGCGCGATCGCCTGGTCGATCTCGTTCTGCACCCAGGACAGAGGTCCCAGGTCGAAGTCCGGTGCGGTGTCGGTGGACATCAGGAGTCAGGAGTCAGGAGTCAGCGAGCACCGCCCACCAGCACGAAGCGCGCCAGCCTTCCTGGTTCACCCCGAATCCGGTCGTTGTCATCCGGTCATTCCGTTCGATGCCGAAGCCCGCATCCGATCCCCCGATCCCTGGTGGCCTTCCCGCCGTTGATTCGCGGCATCTGCGCCGTCGGCCGCTGCCCCGCTCGCGCTCCCCCCTGCGCGTTGATGCGCCGCATCTGCGCCTCGGCCGACTTGCCCCCCCCCCCCCCCCCCGCCCCCCCCCCCCCCCCCCCCCCCCCCCCCCCCCCCCCGCCCCCCCCCCCCCCCCCCCCCCCCCCCCCCCCCCCCCCCCCCCCCCCCGCCCGCCCCCCCGCGGCCCCCCCCCCCCCCCCCCGGGGGCACACCTTGAAGCCCGCGACCGACGAGCGCAGGTCGGCGGCGAGCTTGGTCAGCTGTCCGATCGACACGTTCGTCTGCTTCGTGCCCTCGGTCGTCTCCTCCGGTGATCTTCAGGATGCCCTGCATGCCGCGCGTCACGTCGGTGACGGACGTCGACTGCATCTGCGTCTGCGCGGAGATGCGGCCGATCAGCTCCGCGAGCTCGCGCGACACGCTCTGGATCTCGGTGAGCGCCTGGCCCGCGGCGTCCGAGAGCTTCGCGCCCTCGACCACGCCGACCGTCGACTTCTCCATGGCGGCCACCGCGTCCTGCGTGTCGGCCTGAATGGTCTTCACGATCGCCTCGATCTGCTTGGTCGCCTCGCCCGAGCGTTCCGCCAGCCGCTGCACTTCCTCGGCCACGACCGTGAAACCGCGGCCGGCCTCGCCGGCGGACGCCGCCTGGATCGCGGCGTTCAGCGCGAGCACGTTCGTCTGCTCGGTGATGTCCGAGATGAGCTCGACGATCTCGCCGATCTCGAGCGAGGACTCGCCCAGGCGCTTGATCCGCTTCGAGGTGTCCTGGATCTGCGTGCGGATCTCGTTCATGCCCGAGATCTGGTTCTGCACCGCCTGCCCGCCCTTCTCGGCGGCGCCGAGCGCCTGCTGCGCGACCTTCGCCGACTGCGACGCGTTCTGCGCGACTTCGCTGATCGACTGCGCCATCTGCAGCACCGACGCGGACGCCTGCTGAATCTCCCGGTTCTGCCGCTGCGACGCCTCGAACAGCCGGTTCGAGATCGACTGCGTCTCCTGCGTCGCGCGCGTCACCTGGTCGGTCGCCGAGTTGATGCCCCGGACCAGCGTGCGCAGCTCCTCGATCGTGAAGTTGATCGAGTCGGCGATCGCGCCCGTCACGTCCTCGGTCACGGAGGCCTGCACCGTCAGGTCGCCGTCCGCGAGGTTGCCCATCTCGTTCAGCAGCCGGAGGATCGCCTCCTGGTTCCGCTTGTTCTCGTTCTCGCTCTCGAACGCGCGCATCCGCGCGTCGTCGAGGAACACCTTGCCGAGGAGCACGAGGCAGACGAGCGCGAGGATCGCGAACACGATCGCCGCCCACAGCGTGAACGTGCGCGCGAACCCGGCGCCGCCCTCGTACAACTGCGAGAGCTTCACCGTGTCGTTGAGGAGCGGTTCCGCCTCGACGTTGATCGCCCGGGCCGACTGCTTCGCGATCGTCAGGCGCTGCATGTTCTGCAGGATCGCGGACACGCCCGCGTCGTACGTCGCGAACCGCTTCGCGAGCTCGGCGAGCGTCGCGCGCGCGTCCTCGTTGCGGATCGCCGCGATGCGCAGCGTGTCGCTTCCCCGGAGGAGCCCGTTCAGGATGTCGCGGAACGCCCCGGTGTCCTTGCCCATCAGGAACGCGACTTCCGGATCGATCTCGTCCGACGACGCGAGCGCGTTGGCGTTCTTCGCGATGCGCTGCGACAGCACCGCGAGCTGGTTCGCATAGTCGATCTCGCGCAGCGACCCGCCCGCCGCGCCGATCTGCTGCGCCGCCTGCTGGGCGAGATCGAGCAGGCCCGCGTTGGCCTGGTTGATCGATTCGAGGCCCTTCGCCAGCGCGACGAGGCTCTGCTGGTTGGCGGTGAGGCGCTCGGCTGCCGCGTCCACGCGCTCCCAGCGCGCCTTCACCGCGGTCAGCAGTTCGACGAGCTCGGGCTCCTGCGCGACGTCGACCCGGACGCCGCGCACCGTGCCGCCGTTCAGCAGCGCGTCGAGGTTCGACCGGAACCGCTCGCGGCTGTCCTCCACCGCCGGGAAGCCGGCGGCCTGGCCCTGGGACGCGAGCGCGGAGCCGCGCGCGAGCCGCTGCGAGAGCATCTGCATTTCCGTCGCGGTCGATGCGGCCGCCGAGGTCTGCGACGACTGCCGGTTCTCGAGGAACACCATGAACGCCGCGAACACCAGGAACATCGCGAGCAGCGTGCCCAGCACCTGGAACTGCTTGACCACCGGCATGCTGCCGAGGACCGGGATCTTGCGCGGGACCTTGATCGCCTGCGAAGCGCTTCGCAGCTGCTCCATGATCGACACCGACGCGAGCGGGTCGTAGCCGGGCGCGTTCTGCGCGGCCATCTTGACCTGCGTCGTCGGCATGTCGAGGTCGTCGGCGGTCGCCGAAGGCGGCTTCGCACCGAACAGGTTGGGCATCTTGAACGCCATGGATCCTCCGGGTCGTCTCGTCGCTGACAGGCGCGGCCGCCCCTCGTCAGGTGCCTATTTGCAGGAAGGCCGGGTCGCGCGCGAGCCGGGACAGGTCGATCTCCTGCCACGTGCGCCCGTCGGCGTCCATCCAGCGCTGCGCATACCATGCCGGCGCGCCGGACGCGGTGCCCGACGGCGCGAGCTCGGCCAGGTTGCGCAGGCCGAGCACGCGCTCGACCACGATCCCGGCGTTGAGGTCGCCCGCCCGCGGCCCGAACAGGACGAGCCGCGCCTGTGCGCCGAGGCCGGCATGATCGCGACCGATGAAGCGCGCGAAGTCGATCACGCTGAACAGGTTGCCCCGGACGTTGGCGATCCCCAGGTGCCAGCGCTGCGTGTGGGGCACCGCCGTCACCGGAGGCACGGCCACGACCTCGCCGGCGTCGGCGAGGCGCACGAGCCACTGCTCGCCCCCGCACGCGAGGCCGAGCCGGGACGACTCCACCTGCGCGGCCGTCTTGCTCGCGAGCCGAGTGGCGAGCTCCTGCTGGAACGCGCGCAGGTCGAGCTTCGCGGTGCGGGCCATCGAGCGGGGGTCCCCGGGCGTCCGGTCAGTCGATCGCGGCGATCTTCGCGAGCAGCTCGTCGCGGTTCACCGGCTTCACGACGTAGTCGCGCGCGCCCTGGCGCATGCCCCAGATCTTGTCGGTCTCCTGGCTCTTCGACGTGCACAGGATGATCGGGATCGAGCGCGTCTCGGGGTCGCGCGAGATCGCGCGCGTGGCCTGGAACCCGTTCAGCCCGGGCATCACGACGTCCATCAGGATGAGGTCCGGCTGGACCGATTTCGCCTTCTGGATCGCGTCCTCGCCGTTGTCGCTGGCGACGACCTCGTAGCCCGCCTTCGTCAGCATGTCGTTGAGGACGTGGCGCTCGGTGGGCGAGTCGTCGACGATCAGGATCTTCTTGATCACCATGCTTGTGCCTTCTTTTCGTCGCCCGCCCTCGCGGCGCGTCGCCTTCGCGCGCGTCATGCCGCAGCGCGGTTCACGTGCGCGGCGACCGCCTTGAGCAGGCTTTCCTTGGTGAACGGCTTCGTCAGGTACTGGTCGGAGCCGACCATCCGGCCCCGCGCCCGGTCGAACAGCCCGTCCTTCGACGAGAGCATGATCACCGGGGTCGTGCGGAACTTCGCGTTCTTCTTGATCAGCGCGCAGGTCTGGTAGCCGTCCAGCCGCGGCATCATGATGTCGACGAACACGAGGTTCGGATGGTGGTCGGCGATCTTGGCCAGCGCGTCGAATCCGTCCTCGGCCAGGATGACGGTGCACCCGGCCTGCAGCAGGAAGATTTCCGCGCTCCGGCGGATGGTGTTCGAATCGTCGATCACCATCACCTTGACGCCCGACAGCGCACTCTGGTCGGCCAATGTCCCTCCATGGGAAATCCGCGCCCCTCGGCG
Organism: Betaproteobacteria bacterium; assembly: GCA_016704895.1. GTDB lineage: Bacteria > Pseudomonadota > Gammaproteobacteria > Burkholderiales > Casimicrobiaceae > VBCG01. The sequence continues at coordinate 12,282 of JADIZG010000072.1, read as the reverse complement.
CCGATGCGGGCGGGCAGGATTCCCGAATTCAGTCTGCCATGCCCGGCCGGCCGTGACTAGAGCATAAAGCTTGCCGGAATCGAGCGAGGCGGGCGCTTTTGCGCGGAATGCAACATCCCGGCAAGTTATCGCGCGGGTTGCCTGACGCGGCGCGGCACAGGGTGACCCTCAGGGTCGCAATGAGCGTCGCGGCAGGCCGGCGACGAACCGGGCGCTCAGCGCCCGAGGAACATGCGGTAGGCCGGGTTGTCGGTCTCGTCGGCGTGGTCGTAGCCCAGCCGCGCGAGGAACGTGCGGAACTCGGCCTTGTCCTTCGGCGGCACCTGCATGCCCACCAGCACCCGGCCGTAGTCGGCCCCGTGGTTGCGGTAGTGGAACAGGCTGATGTTCCAGCCGGCGCTCATGCTCTCGAGGAAGCGCATCAGCGCGCCCGGCCGCTCGGGGAACTCGAACCGGTAGAGGATCTCGTCGGTCGCCTGCGGCGCGTGGCCGCCGACCAGGTGGCGGACGTGCAGTTTCGCCATCTCGTTGTCGGACAGGTCGAGCGCGTCGATCCGGTGCCGCCTCAGGTCGGCGAGCAGGCGGTCCTTCTCGTGCCGGTCGGCCACCTCGACCCCGACGAACAGGTGCGCGGTCGACGCATCGGCATAGCGGTAGTTGAACTCGGTGACCGAGCGCTTGCCCAGCAGCCGGCAGAACTCGCGGAAGCTGCCCGGGCGCTCGGGGATCGTCACGGCGAGCACCGCCTCGCGCTGCTCGCCCAGCTCGGCGCGCTCGGCGACGAAGCGCAGCCGGTCGAAGTTCATGTTCGCGCCGCAGGCGATCGCGACGAAGGTGTGCCCCTTCACGCGATGGCGCGCGGTCCAGGCCTTGACGCCGGCGATCGCGAGCGCGCCGGCCGGCTCGAGGATCGAGCGGGTGTCCTCGAACACGTCCTTCAGCGCCGCGCAGGTCGCGTCGGTGTCGACCAGCACGATCTCGTCGACCACCTCGCGCGCGAGCCGGAACGTCTCCTTGCCGACCTGCCTGACCGCGACGCCGTCGGCGAACAGCCCGACGTGGGGCAGCGTCACGCGCCGCCCGGCGGCGAGCGAGCGGGCCATCGCGTCCGAGTCGACCGGCTGCACGCCGATGATGCGGATGTCCGGACGCACCCGCTTCACGTAGGCGCCGATGCCGGCGATGAGGCCGCCGCCGCCGATCGCGACGAAGATCGCGTCGATCGGCCCCTGGCACTGGCGCAGCACCTCCATCCCGATCGTGCCCTGCCCGGCGATCACGTCCGGATCGTCGTACGGATGGACGAACACGGCGCCTGTCCGCGCCTTGAGCTCCATCGCGTGCCCGTAGGCGTCGCTGTACGAATCCCCGTGGAGCACCACCTTCGCCCCGCGCGCCCGGACCGCGCCGATCTTGATCTGCGGCGTCGTCACCGGCATCACGATCGTCGCCTCGCAACCCAGCCGCTGCGCCGCGAGGGCGACGCCCTGCGCGTGGTTGCCGGCCGACGCCGCGAGCACGCCGCGAGCGCGCTCGGCGGCGGACAGGTGCGCCATCTTGTTGTACGCGCCGCGCAGCTTGAACGAGAAGACCGGCTGCTGGTCCTCGCGCTTCAGCAGCACGCGGTTGCCGATGCGGTGCGACAGCGTCGGCGCGAAGTCGAGCGGCGTCTCGATCGCGACGTCGTAGACCTTGGCGGTCAGGATCTTCTGCAGGTAGTCGATCGGCATGGCGGGGGGCGCGCGGTGTTTTCCGCACGGCGTGGCAGCCGGCGAGCGTAGCACGAACCCCGACGGGCCCCGCCCCGTGAGCGCGCGCATCTGCTAGGCTTTGCGCCGCCATGCCACGACGCGCCCCCGCCGCCCTCCCGACGATGCTCGCCGTCGTCGACATGGGAAGCAACAGCTTCCGTCTCGAGGTGGGCCGCGTCGAAGGGGACCAGATCTACCGCCTGGACACCGTGCGCGAGACGCTGCGCATGGGCGCGGGGCTCGACGAGAAGGGCAACCTGACGCCGCAGGCGCAGCGCGACGCGCTCGCCTGCCTCGCCCGCTTCGGCGAGCGGCTGCGCGGCTTCGCTCCCGCGAACGTCCGCGCCGTCGCGACCAACACGTTCCGCGTCGCCAGGAACTCGGGGAAGTTCCTGCGTCGCGCGGGCGAGGTGCTGGGCTTCCCGATCGACGTGATCGCCGGCCACGAGGAGGCGCGCCTCATCTACATCGGCGTCGCGCACGTGCTCCCGCCGGGCGATGCGCCACGCCTGGTCGTCGACATCGGGGGCGGGTCGACCGAGTTCATCGTCGGCCGCGGCATGGCGCCCGAGCGCCTCGAATCGCTCAAGCTCGGCTGCGTGACGATGTCGGCGCGCTTCTTCCCCGACGGGACGCTGTCGAAGCAGGCGTTCGAGGCGGCCGAGACGCACGCGCAGGTCGAGGTCGAGGCGATCGCGCGGGAGTTCTCGCGCCGCCACTGGAAGGAGGCGTACGCGTCCTCGGGGACCGCGCTCGCGCTCGCCGACATCCTCGAGCAGAACGGGCTGTCGGTCGCGGGCATCACGCCCGACGGCCTCGCGAAGCTGCGCAGGCGCATGATCGACGCGGGTCACGTCAAGCGCCTGAGGCTCGCCGGGCTCAAGGCCGAGCGGGCGCCGGTGCTGGGCGGCGGATTCGCGGTGATGGCCGCCGCGATCCGGGAGCTCGACGTGCCGCGCATCAACCCGGTCGGCGGCGCGCTGCGGCTGGGCGTGCTCTACGACCTGCTCGGACGCCGCGAGCACCGCGACAGCCGCGAGGCGACGGTCGCGGCGTTCGTCGAGCGCTACCACATCGACCGCCCGCACGGCGAGCGCGTCGCGGCGCTCGCCCGCGAGCTCTACCGGAAGGCGGCGCCGCGTCCGGATCCGGACGCCGAGCGGCACGTCGTCTGGTCGGCGCTCCTGCACGAGGTCGGCTACCCGGTCTCGCACATCGGCTTCCACAAGCACGGCGCCTACATCCTCGGCAACGCGGACATGCCGGGCTTCTCGCGGCAGGAGCAGCAGTGGATGGCGCTCCTGGTGCTGGGCTGCCGCGGGGGACTCGACAAGGTCGAAGGTGCCCTCGCCGACGCGTCGCTGCGCGCGCAGCTGCTCGCGCTGCGGCTCGCGGTGCTGTTCCACCACGCGCGCCAGCCGATCGACACGCCGCGCATCGGCATCCGACCCGGACGGGCGTTCGGCGTCGAGGTGTCCGCGCGCTGGCTGCGCGCGCATCCGCTCTCCGCCCACCTGCTCGCGAAGGAGCGCGACGAGTGGCGGAAGGCGGGCTGGCCCTGGCGCCTGGCCTGACCGGCGAGCGCGGCGCCCGCGCGCGTCAGCTGCCGACGGTCCCTCCGTCCCTTCGACGCACGACGATCGTGGCCGAGCGGGGCCGCCCGCCGGACGGACCGTCCGGCCAGGACGACGTCGCCTTGGGCCGGTCCGGATCCGCCCGCTCCGACGGCGACTCGCCCGGATGCTGGATGTCGACGAACATCGTGGTCAGGTCGGGCGTCATGACGACGCCGGTGACCTCGCAGCCCGCGGGCCCGACGAGGAAGCGGCGCGTCTCGCCGGTGGCGACGTCCGCGGCCAGCATCATGTTGTTGCCGAGGTTCGCGTAGTCGCCCTTGTTCAGCGTCGACGTCGAGACGTCGGTCTGGATCCACAGGAGCCCGCGCGGATCGAACCACAGGCCGTCCGGGCTGCCGTACGCATCGCCCCTGACGTCGCCTCGCTTGTCGGCGTCGGCGTGCGCCGGGTCGCCGCACCGGGCAAAGATGTCCCAGCGGAACGGCACGATCGAGCCGGGGTCCCCGCCCGCCTCGCGCCATCGGACGACGTGGCCGAACACGTTCGCGGCGCGCGGGTTGGCCGCATCGACGCCGGGCCGGTCCTTCGCTCCGCGCTGCGAGTTGTTGGTCATCGTGCAGTACACGTCGTTGCCCTGCGGCGACACCGCGATCCACTCCGGGCGATCCATCTTCGTCGCGCCGAGCGCGTCGCCGGCCGACCGTGCCCGGATCAGCACGTCGGCCTGGCTCGCGAACCCGTTCGCCGCGGTCAGCGGACCCTGGCCGTGGACGAGCGGCAGCCAGCGGCCGGTCCCGTCGGCGTCGAAGCGCGCCACGTGGAGGACGCCTTCGTCGAGCAACGCGCGATTCGCCTCGCGCTCACCGGGGCGGTAGCGGCCGCTCGACACGAACTTGTACACGTACTCGAAGCGCTCGTCGTCGCCCATGTAGACGACGACGCGGCCGTCGGCGGCGAGCGCGACCGTCGCGCCCTCGTGCTTGAAGCGGCCGAGCGCCGTCCGCTTGACCGGCGTCGACCGCGGATCCCACGGGTCGACCTCGACGACCCATCCGAAGCGGTTGGGCTCGTTCGGATGCTTCGCCGCGTCGAAGCGCTCGTCGAACTCGTGCCAGCGGTAGCCGAACCCCTTGGCGGTGATGCCGTATCGCCGCTGCTCCGGCGGGAGGCTGCCCGACGCGTTGACGAAGTAGCCGTTGAAGTTCTCCTCGCAGGCGAGGTAGGTCCCTCAGGGGGTCACGCCATGGGCGCAGTTGTTGATCGTGCCCAGCACCACGCGGCCGGAGGCGTCGTCGCGCGTGCGCATCGCCGCGTCGCCCGCCGCCGGGCCCGACACGCGGATCGGCGTGGTGCCGGTGACGCGCCGCGCGTAGCGCGACGGCCGCACGATCGTCCAGCGGCCGCCGTCGACCCTCGCCTCGACGACCGACACGCCGTGCGCCGCCTGCGACTTCGCGACCTTCTCCGCGGTCCAGGTTCTCATGCCGTCCGCGTGCAGGAGCCCGTCGTCGGTGTACTCGTGGTTGACGACGAGGAGGCCGTGCGTCGACGACAGCGCGGATCCCTCGACCATCGCGAAGTAGTGGAGCGCGTCGTGGTGCATGCCGGCCTGCCGGGCCTGGTCGGCCGCCGTGTTCGACGCGTCCTGACGGAACGCCGGCCCGTCCGACACCGGGTCGCCCCACGCGTAGAGCACGTAGGCTTCGTATCCCTCGGGCACGACGATCGCATCGGCCTTCGACGGTGCGACCGGGACGAAGCCCGGGGTCGCCGGATTCGCCGGTGCGCCGGCCGGGCCGGACGTCGTCGCGCACCCGGCGAACGGGATGCCGGCGAGCGCGAGTGCGCCGCCCGCGAGCGACCCCTTGAGCAGCGCGCGCCGCTCGGCGTTCACCTCGTCGAAGGTCGGGTTGCGGCTCGTGTTGGAGATCGTGTCGTCGTCGTGCATGCGGGCCTCGTGGAATCGGTGAGCTTCGCACTGTAGGCAAGCTCGATGACGAACGCGTTTCATCCGCGTGCGGCGCGCCCGGGACCGGGCCCGGACCTGCGAAACCGCGCCGGCCGCGCGACTGGGCGCCGTCAGACGAGATCGGGACCGATCGCGACCTTGAGCAGCACGCCCGGCTGGCCCAGTCGCGTGCGGTTGCTGAACCACCAGACCGCGCCTTTCCGGATCGACCAGGCCGCCTCCTCGCCGGCCATCAGGAACGCGGCGACCTCGCCCAGCGTCGGCTGGTGCCCGACGACGAGCACCGGCTCCCGCGCGTCGGGCCAGCCGGCCGCGGCGAGCACCGAGGCGGTCGAGGCGCCGGGCGCGACGTCGTCCGAGGTCTTGAACTTCCGGCCCAGCGCGAGCGCGGTCTGCTGCGTGCGATCGGCCGGCGACACGATGATCCGCGTCGTCTCGGGCAGCCGGTGCTCGAGCCATTCGGCCATCCGCTCGGCCTGCTTCAGCCCCTTCGACGTGAGTCGCCGCCCCAGGTCCGGCTCGCCCGGTTCGGCTTCCGCGTGGCGCCAGAGGATGAGGTCCATCAGGCCGACGCCCCGCCCGCGAGCCGCGCGAGGAGCTCGTCCTGCGCCGCGTGCGTCCTGCCGTTCCGTGCCGGCCGCGCGCGCTTCCACTGTCCGGTCGCGTCGAGCAGCCACGCGTCGCGGTTGTCCGCGAGGTGGACCTTGAGCCCCTCCTCGATCACGCGCTTCTTCGCCGCGGGATCGAGCACCGGGAACGCGACCTCGATGCGGCGGAACAGGTTGCGCCCCATCCAGTCGGCCGACGAGAGCCACACGTCCTTCGCGCCGTCGTTCTCGAAGTACCAGACACGGTGGTGCTCGAGGAAGCGGCCGAGGATCGAGCGCACGCGCACGTTCTCCGAATAGCCCGGCACGCCCGGCCGCAGCGCGCACGCGCCGCGGACGACGAGGTCGATCTCGACGCCGGCCTGCGACGCCTGCGCGAGCGCGCGGATCACGCCCTCCTCGGTCAGCGCGTTCATCTTCGCGACGATGCGCGCGGGCTTCCCCTCGCGGGCGTTGCGCGCCTCGCGGCGGATCATCCCGAGCACGCGCCGGTGCATCGTGAACGGCGCGAGCAGCAGCCTCTTCATGCGCGCCGCCTTCGCGAGGCTCGTGATGTGCATGAACACCTCGTTCACGTCGTGGCACAGGTCCGGGTCGGCGGTGAGCAGCCCGAAGTCGGTGTACAGGCGCGCGGTGCGCGGATGGTAGTTGCCGGTGCCGAGGTGCGCGTACGGGGCACGAGCCGGTGGCCGCCGTTCGCCGTCGGCTCGCGCCGCAGGATCAGCGCGAGCTTCGCGTGCGTCTTCAGCCCGAACACGCCGTAGACGACCTGCGCGCCCTCCTGCTCGAGCCTGTCCGCCCAGTTGATGTTCGCCTCCTCGTCGAAGCGCGCCATCAGCTCGACGACGACGGTGACCTCCTTGCCGCGGCGCGCGGCGTCGATCAGCGCCTCCATCAGCACCGAGTTGACGCCGGTGCGATAGACGGTCTGCTTGATCGCGACGACGTCGGGTCGGTGGCCGCGCGCCGGATGAACTCGACGACCGGGTCGAACGACTCGTACGGGGTGGTGCAGCAGCACGTCGCGCTGCCGGATCGCCGACAGGATGTCGACGCCCTCGGCGAGCGCCGTCGGCCGCGACGGCACGAACGGCGGGTAGCGCAGCGCGTCGATGTCGACCTGGTCGATCAGCGCCGCGAGCCGCATCAGGTTGACCGGCCCGTCGCAGCGGTAGAGCTCTTCGTCGCCGAGCTCGAACTGCGCGAGCAGGAAGCGCGCGAGGTGCTCGGGGCAGCCCGTCGCGACCTCCAGCCTCAGCGGCAGCCCGAACTGGCGGTGCGTCAGCTCGCCCTTCAGCGCCTGGCGCAGGTTCTTGACGTCCTCCTCGTCGAGCCAGAGGTCGGCGTCGCGCGTGAGGCGGAACTGCGAGTACGCGACGACCTCGCGACCGGGGAACAGGTCGCCCAGGTGCTCGTGGATCACCGCCGACAGCAACAGGAACGCGTTGTCGCCCGCGCCGAGCGAAGCGGGCAGCTTCATCACGCGCGGCAGCACGCGCGGCGCCTTGACGATCGCGATCGCGGTCTCGCGGCCGAACGCGTCGCGGCCCGAGAGCTCGATGACGAAGTTGAGGCTCTTGTTGACGACCTGCGGGAACGGGTGCGCCGGGTCGAGCCCGATCGGCGTCATCAGCGGGCGCACGTGCTCGCGGAAGTAGGTCGCGACCCAGGCGCGCTGCGCGGCGGTGAGCTCGCTGCGGCGCAGGAGCTTGACGCCCTGCCGCGCGAGCGCCGGGAGCACCTGCGTGTTGAGGCACGTGTACTGGTCGTCGACCATCGCGTGCGCCATCGCCGCGATCTCGACGTACTGGGCCCGGAGCTCGGCCATCGTCATCCCGGGCGGCGGCGACTTCGAGCGGAGCTGGTCGATGAGCCCCGCCATCCGGATCTCGAAGAACTCGTCGAGGTTCGACGCGACGATCGTCAGGTAAGCGCAGCCGCTCGGAGGAGCGGGATCGACGCGTCCTGCGCGAGCGCCAGCACGCGCCGGTTGAACGCGATGAGCGCGAGCTCGCGGTTGATGGGCGAGCTGTCGACGGGATTCGGCACGGGCGCGCGCATCGCTTCGGCGCCCGCCGGCGAGTGGGGAGCGGCGGGCAAGCCACGCAGGGTGCGCCGGCCACGTTTCGCGGGTGTGACAGCCGCCTTCGCGGTCGTCCGGGCGCCGGCCGCCGGCCCCTCGGCGGCGTCCGGCCGGCGCGGTCTCGGGGCGGGTCGCCGTCTCACGCCGCCTGCCCCGCCTCCCGCTCGAGCGCGAGCCAGACGCAGTTGCCGCGGCTCGCGGCGTCGAGCGCCTGGAGGTAGGCGCGGTGCGCCGCGGCCTCCTCGTCCGTGGGCGCGAGCACCGCGACCGGGGGCCGCGGACCGCCGCGCGCGAGCCCGCCCGCCTGCGCGCCGCCCCGCGACGCGGAGGGCAGGTCCATCATCAGCGTCTCCTGCCCCCGCGTCATCGCGAGGTAGACCTCGGCGAGGAGCTGCGCGTCGAGCAGCGCGCCGTGGAGCGTGCGGTGCGCGTTGTCGACGCCGAACCGCTCGCACAGCGCGTCGAGGTTGTTGCGCTTGCCGGGAACGTCTCGCGCGCGAGCGCGAGCGTGTCGACGACCTTCGACGCGAGCTCCGCGCAGCGGGGCCCTTCGATGCGAGCGAGCTCGGCGTCGAGGAACCCGACGTCGAACGGCGCGTTGTGGATCACCCACTCGGCGCCACGCGAGAACTCGACGAACTCGGCCGCCACGTCGCGGAACAGCGGCTTGTCGCAGGTCGTCCTGAGGTCATCCGTGGACTTCGGAGGCGCCGGGGTCGATCTCGCGCTCGGGATTGAGCTTGACGTGCAGGTGGCGTCCGGTCGGTCGCCGGTCGACGAGCTTGAGGACCGCGATCTCGATGATCCGGTGGTCCTGGCGCGGGTCGAGGCCGGTGGTCTCGGTGTCGAGGATCAGGTGGCGCATCAGGCGTCAGGAGTCAGGAGGACGGCAGTTTAGGCGCCAGCGCGGTGGGCACAGCCGGTCGTGCGCGGCGCCCGAGGCGGGCGCCTCTGACGCGGAGTGGCAAGTCCTGGCCGACGGAACAACCACGGCGGGTGGGACGAGGGGACGACCTGATTGCCAGAATGACCGGTCGCGGCGACTTTGCGGTCCCCGCGCGCGCCTTTCGATCGGACTCGGGCGCGACCCTCCGCGGCGCGGCGCCCCTGAGGCCGTGCAGAGATTCCGGAGAGTCGGCGGCCGCATGAACGGCCCGGGAGCGGGCAAGTCGCCGCGCCGCCGAACTGCCAACCGCCACGCCGACTCTGACTTGTTCCGCGCCGATCGTCTGGCTGTATTCCCATGGCAGGAGCAGCCGCGGAGGGCGCTATTTCCGGTATTTCGGATGGTGGACTGATCTCGGTGATCGCCCGCCTGATCTCGTCGTCCGGGTGCGGTCGCGCTGCGACCCCTTGCGGTCGGTCAGCGTCAGCGTGCGGTCGATCTGCGTCCCGAACTCGCCCAGGCCCATCGTCTCGGTGATGGTCGTCGACGGCTCGTCGGCGAGCGTCTCGGGACCCCAGCGCACGCAGATCAGCGACAGGTTGTCGCCGTCGAGACCGCCGCGCTTCTCGGCCTCGCGCATCATCTGCGGCGCCGCCTTGAGGATCGGCTGCGAGGTGAGCCAGGTCGCCATCTCGTGCTGCGGCACCACGCTCCACAGGCCGTCGGTGCACAGCACAATCACGTCGCCGTTGCGCAGCGGCATGCGACGCGACAGGTCGATCACGGGATCGACGAGCTCGCTGAGGCAGCTGAAGATCTTGTTGCGGGTCCGGGCGCCGGACACCTCGTCGGCGCGATGATGCCTTGGTCGACCAGGTACTGACTTGAGTGGTCCTTGGTCGTCCTGATCATCGTGCCCTGCCGGAACAGGTGGAAGCGCGAGTCGCCGACGTGCGCCCAGTGCGCGTAGTCGGCCCGCACGACGACCGCGACGCAGGTGGTGCGCGGTGTCTCGAGCATCGAGAACTGGTCCGGCGTACGAGCTGAGCGCGGCGTGCGGCACGAAGCATCGTGTCCTGTGTTGAACTTGAGCGGGTTGCGCAGGATGGGCTTCAGCCCTTCCGCTGGAAGCGCTCGATGAACAGCCGGACGCAGATCCGCGCGGCGATCTCGCCGCCCGCGTGGTTCTCCCATGCCGTCCGCCACGACCAGCAGCAGCGTGTCGCGGCCGCACGTGTAGGCGATCCAACCTGGTTGATGCGGCGAGCCCCTGCGCGATTCCTGAAGATCGTGAAGTGCATCGGGCGCGGGGACGGCTGGGCGAAGGGGTGTCGGAGGAACGGCTCGCGCCGGGCATCTGCGGGCGGCGACGCGCCCGTCGACGTCCGGCCCGCGCGAACCTTACTCCGCAGGGCGTCGTCGACGAGGGCGCGCCGGCTCCGCCATGCCGCGGGCGGGAGTCAGGCGCCGATCTCCGAGAAGAGAACCAGCTTGATGTTGCTGAGCAGGGAGCATCTTTCGCTTCTTCTGGATGTCGCGAACGCCTTCTGCAGGCGAAGACTGATTGCGGCCGCTCGAGCGGGTCCAGGCGCAGGCACCAGTCGACCACCCCGAGCACGTTGTCCGAGTACTGGCGGCCCAGATCTTCTTCGCCGAGACCAGGTGGTCCTTCCTGGACGCGTCGGCCGCCTGGCGCGAACGCCGCGAGGCAGGCGAACACGACGCGCTGACCCTGCAGACGTCGGTCCACGGGCCCAGCCGGTCCGGGTCGCGGTACTGCTTCGTGGAGCGGCGAAGCCTGGCGTACATCGGGCGCAGCTTCGCGGGCGGGTGTTCGTGAAGAACCGGCGCGCGGCGCCGAAGTCGAGTAAGCACGGGGGCTGCCGTCGGTGCGGAGGTAGATGTTCGCCGCTTGATGTCGAGGTGCAGTGGAGCTTGCGTGTGGACTCGCGCAGCCCGTTCAGCAGGGGCTGAACACGTGCCGACGAAGCGCTCGACATCTGGTCCTGCCGCATCTGGATCTGCCGTTGGTAGCGTGCGCCCGCGCTCGTAGCGCATCACTGCGTAGACCGTCTCACTCGCGCGGAAGAAGTCTGCGCACGCGGACGACGTTCGCGGTTGATCTTGGCGAGCGCCCGGCCTTCCTCGAAGCACTTCATGCCGTAGCGAACGACGTCAGGTCTTGGCCAGAGGACGCGCGCACGACGTCGCCTCCTCGGTGCGCAGCACCAGGGACGCTGGCAGGTATTCCTTGATCGCGACCGGCTGGCCCGCGTCGTCGAACGCCCGATAGACGATCGAGAAGCCTCCGGCTGATCTGCTAACGATCCGGTAGTTCAGCAGCTGGTAGCCGCCGGGCAGGGCTTGATTGGTGACGGGCAGGCGGGTCTCGCAGCCTTGATCCGGCATAGTGCCGCAAGAGGGCGTGCCAGCAGGGGTCCCGCGCGCTTGCGCGGGGGCTCGATAACGCACACATTCTTCCGATGCCTTTGGCGGGTTCTGTAAAGCTTTGGGAAAACATGTGGAAATCTGGCGGAATCCCCCATGATCTTCAGCATGACCGGGGTCGCGACGACTTCCGCGGAGTTCTTGGCGCGTCGCTCGTCGCCGAGCTCCGCAGCGTCAACCACCGCTACCCGGACCTTTCGATCCGGCTTCTCGACGAGCTTCGATCGCTCGAGGCTGCGCTCCGCGAGAAGCTTTCCGTGCCCAGGCGGGGGCAAGGTCGAGCCCGGCTCGGGTCGTCCGCTCGACGCCTGGGGCCGCGAGCCTCGCCGTCGATCCGACCGGGTTGGTGGGTAATCGCGGCGGCTTTCCTGGACGCCGTGGAGCGGCGGGTCCCCCGCGCCTCTCCGCCTTCGGTCCACGAAGTCCTGGGTACTGGCCGGGCGTGCTCTGCCGAGCCCGCGGTCGAGCCCTGGGACGCCTTGCCGCTTCCGGCGATCGCGCTCGTCGACGAGGCGCTCGGCGGCAGCTGGCTGCGGCGCGCGCACGCGAAGGCGCTCGCAGCTCGCGGCGATCCTGTTCGCCCGCTGCGACGACGTCGCGGCGCAGGTGACGCGCGTCGCATCTGCGTATCCCGGCCGGGCACGCCGCCTACACCGAGAAGCTCAACGCGCGGCTGCGGGAGGCCGGTTCGACCTGAACGAAGACCGCCTGGAAGCAGGAGCTCGCGGTCTTCGCGACCAAGGTCGACGTCGAGGAGGAGCTCTCGCGCCTCACGACGCACGTCGCGGAGTTCCGCTGGGTGCTCGCCGCGGGCGGAAGTGCGGGCAAGCGCCTCGACTTCCTCGCCCAGGAATTGCACCGCGAGGCGAAATATCGCTGGCCCCGAAGTCGGTCGATGCCGAGGTGTCGCGCGCGGCGCTCGAGCCTTCAAGGCGTTGGATCGAGCAGATGCGCGAGCAG
>JADIZG010000071.1 GCA_016704895.1 Betaproteobacteria bacterium | reverse complement strand
AGTTCATCGTCGGCCGCGGCATGGCGCCCGGAGCGCCTTGAATCGCTTCAAGATCGGCTGCGTGACGATGTCCGCGCGCTTCTTCCCGACGGAAACGCCTCCGAAGCAGGCGTTCGAGGCGGCTGAGACGCACGCGCAGCCGAGGTGTGGAGGCGATCGCGCGGGAGTTCCTCGGGCCGCCACTGGAAGGAGGCGTACGCGTCCTCGGGGACCGCGCTCGCGCTCGCCGACATCCCGAGCAGAACGGGCTGTCGGTCGCGGGTACCACGCCCGGACGGCCTCGCGAAGCTGCGCAGGCGTAAGGCGATCGACGCGGGACACGTCAAGCGGCTCAAGCTCGCCGGGCCCTAGCCGAGCTCCGGTGATGAAGGCGGCGGATCGCGTAGATGGCCGCCGCGATCCGGTTTCGACGTGCCGCGTCATCAACCCGGTCGGCGGCGCGCTGCGGCTGGGCGTGCTCTACGACCTGCTCGACGCCGCGAGCACCGCGACAGCCGCGAGGCGACGGTCGCGGCGTTTCGTCTGAGCGCTTCCCCACCGACCGCCCGGCACGGCGAGCGTCGCGGCGCTCGCCCGTTAGCCTCACCGAAGGCGGCGCCGCGTCCGGGATCCGGACGCCGAGCGGCACGTCGACTGGTCGGTGCCCCGCAATTCCAGGTCGGCTACCCGGTCTCGCGCACCGGCTTCCACAAGCACGGCGCCTACATCCTCGGCAACGCGGACATGCCGGGTTTCTCCCGGCAGGTGCAGTTGTGGATGGCGCTCCTGGAAGCGGCCGCCGCGGGGGCTGACAAGGTCGAAGGCGCCCTCGCCGACGCGCAGTTGGTGCGCGCGCAGTTGCTCGCGCCGGTTGCGGTCCTGTTCCACCACGCGCGCCAGCCGATCGGACACGCCGCGCGTCGAATCCGACCTGGACGGGCGTTCGGCGTCGAGGTGTCCGCGCGCTGGCTGCGCGCGCATCCGCTGTCCGCCCACCTGCTCGCGGAGGAGCGCGACGAGTGGCGGAAGGCGGGCTGGTTCCTGGCGCCCGGTCCACCGGCGAGCGCGGCGTCTGCGCGCGTTAGCTGCCGACGATCCTCAGTCCCTGCGGACGATGATCGGGCGAGTTGGGGCCGACCGCCGACGGACCGTCCGGCCAGGACGAGGCCGCCTTGGGCCGGTCCGGATCCGCCTGGCCGACGGCGCCCGCCTGGGTGCTGGATGTCGATTAAACATCGGGGTCGGTCGGGCGTCGTGACGACGCCGGTGGACTCCGTAGCCCGCGGGACCGAATTGAGGAACCGGCGCGTCTTCTGCTGGTGGCGACGTCCGCGGGCCAGCACCGCGTTGCTGCTGAGGTTCGCGTAGTCGCCTCCTGTTCAGCGTCGACGTCGAGACGTCGGTCTGATCCACAGAGCCCGCGCGGGTCGAAACCCAGGCCGTCCGGGCGCCGTGTACGCGTCGTTCCTGGCGTCGCCGGTCAGCTTGCCCTCGTCGGCGCGCGTGCCGCGGGTCGCCGCACCGGGCGTAGATGTCCCAGCGGAACGGCGCGGTCGCGCCCTGGCGCCGCCCGCCTTCGCGCCAGCGGACTATATGGTTGAACACGCCCGCGGCGCGCGGGTTGGCCACGCATCGACGCCGGTCCGGTCCTTCGCCCGCGCTGGGAGTTGTTGGTCATCGTGCAGTACACTGCCGTTTGCCTCATACTACGACACCGGCATCCACTGGGGCGGTCCATCTCTCGTCGCGCAGCGCGTCGCTTGGCTGAGCGCGCGTGGCTGCAGCACGTCGGCCTGGTTTCGCGTACCTGTTCGCCCCGGTCAGCGGACCCTGGCCGTGGACGAGCGGGCAGCCAGCGGATTGGTCCTGTCGGCGTCGAAGCGCGCCAGGTGAGGAGCCTTCGTCGAGCAACGCGCGATTCGCCTCGCGGTCGCCCGGTCGGTAGCGGCCGCTCGACACGAACTCTTCTGTAAACGTACCTCGAAGCGCTCGTCGTCGCATGTAGACGACGACGGCTGTCGGCGGCGAGCGCGACCGTCGCGCCCTCGTGCTTGAAGGCCGAGTGCCGTCCGCTTGACCGGCGTCGACCGCGGATCCCACGGGGTCGACCTCGACGACCCATCCAGCGGTTGGGCCTGCCCGATGCTTCGCCGCGTCGAAGCGCTCGTCGAACTCGTGCCAGCGGTAGCCGAACCCCCTTGGCGGTGATGCCAGATCGCCGCTGCTCCGGCGGGAGGCTGCCGATACGCGTTGATGAAGCAGCCGTTGAAGTTCTCCTCGCAGGCGAGGTAGGTCCCCAGGAGTCACGCCGCCATGGGCGCAGTTGTTGATCGTGCCCAGGACCACGAGGCCGGAGGCGTCGTCGCGCGTGCGCATCGCCGCGTCGCCCGCCGGCGCCCGACACGCGGATCGGCGTGGTGCCGGGTGACGCGCCGCGTAGCGCGATGGCCGCACGATCGTCCAGCGGCCGCCGTCGACCCTCGCCTCGACGACCGACACGCCGTGCGCCGCCTGCGACTTCGCGACCTTCTCCGCGGTCCAGGTCTCATGCGTCCGCGTGCAGGAGCCTGTCGTCGGTGTACTCGTGGTTGACGACGAGCAGTCCGTGCGTCGACGACAGCGCGGATCCTCGACCATCGCGGAAGTAGTGGAGCGTCGTGGTGCATGCCGGCCTGCTCGGCCTGGTCGGCGGCGTGTTCGACGCGTCCTGACGGAACGCCGGTCCGTCCGACACCGGGTCGCCCACGCGTAGAGCACGTAGGCTTCGTATCCCTCGGGCACGACGATCGCATCGGCCTTCGACGGTGCGACCGGGACGAAGCCCGGGGTCGCCGGATTCGCCGGTGCGCCGGCCGGGCCGGGCGTCGCCGCACCTGGCGAACGGGATGCCGGCGAGCGCGAGTGCGCCGCCCGCGAGCGACCCCTTGAGCAGCGCGCGCCGCTCGGCGTTCACCTCGTCGAAGGTCGGGTTGCCGCTCGTGTTGGAGATCGTGTCGTCGTCGTGCATGCGGGCCTCGTGGACGCTGTGAGCCTCGCACTGTAGGCAAGCTCGATGACGAGCGCGTTTCATCCGCGTGCTGCGCGCCGGGGACCGGGCCCGGCCCCGCGAAACCGCGGCAGCCGCGCGACCGGCGCCGTCAGACGAGATCGGGACCGATCGCGACCTTGAGCAGCACGCCCGGCTGGCCCAGCCGCGTGCGGTTGCTGAACCACCAGACGGCGCCCTTCCGGATCGACCAGGCCGCTTCCTCGCCCGACAGCAGGAACGCGGCGACTTCGCCCAGCGTGGGCTGGTGCCCGACGACGAGCACGGGCTCGCGCGCGTCGGGCCAGCCGGCCGCCGCGAGCACCGAGGCGGTCGAGGCGCCGGGCGCGACGTCGTCCGAGGTCTTGAACTTGCGTCCCAGCGCGAGCGCGGTCTGCTGCGTGCGGTCGGCGGGCGACACGACGATCCGCGTCGTCTCGGGCAGCCGGTGCTCGAGCCACTCGGCCATCCGTTCGGCCTGCTTCAGCCCCTTCGACGTCAGGCGGCGTCCGAGGTCCGGCTCGCCCGGCTCGGCCTCCGCGTGGCGCCAGAGTATGAGGTCCATCAGGCCCCCTCCGGGCCCGCGAGCCGCGCGAGGAGCTCGTCCTGCGCCGCGCGCCCGCCCTTCCGCGCGGGCCGCGCACGCTTGCCACTGTCCCGCGCGTCGAGTTGCCACGCGTCGCGGTTGTCCGCGAGATGGACCCTGAGCCCCTCGTCGATCACGCGCTTCTTCGCCGCGGGATCGAGCACCGGGAACGCGACCTCGATGCGGCGGAACAGGTTGCGTCCCATCCAGTCGGCGGACGAGAGCCAGACGTCCTTCGCGCCGTCGTTCTCGAAGTACCAGACACGGTGGTGCTCGAGGAAGCGACCGAGGATCGAGCGCACGCGCATGTTCTCCGAATAGCCCGGCACGCCCGGCCGCAGCGCGCACGCGCCGCGGACGACGAGGTCGATCTCGACGCCGGCCTGCGACGCCTGCGCGAGCGCGCGGATCACGCCGTCCTCGGTCAGCGCGTTCATCTTCGCGATGATGCGCGCGGGCTTGCCCTCGCGCGCGTTGCGCGTCTCGCGGCGGATCATCTCGAGCACGCGGCGGTGCATCGTGAACGGCGCGAGCAGCAGCTTCCTCATGCGCGCCGCCTTCGCGAGGCTCGTGATGTGCAGGAACACCTCGTTCACGTCGTGGCACAGGTCCGGGTCGGCGGTGAGCAGCCCGAAGTCGGTGTACAGGCGCGCCGTGCGCGGATGGTAGTTGCCGGTGCCGAGGTGCGCGTACGGCACGAGCCGGTGGCCGCCGTTCGCCGTCGCCTCGCGCCGCAGGATCAGCGCGAGCTTCGCGTGCGTCTTCAGCCCGAACACGCCGTAGACGACCTGCGCGCCCTCCTGCTCGAGCTTGTCCGCCCAGTTGATGTTCGCCTCCTCGTCGAAGCGCGCCATGAGCTCGACGACGACGGTGACTTCCTTGCCGCGGCGCGCGGCGTCGATCAGCGCCTCCATCAGCACCGAGTTGACGCCGGTGCGATAGACGGTCTGCTTGATCGCGACCACGTCGGGGTCGGTGGCGGCGCGCCGGATGAACTCGACGACCGGGTCGAACGACTCGTACGGGTGGTGCAGCAGCACGTCGCGCTGCCTGATCGCCGACAGGATGTCGACGCCCTCGGCGAGCGCCCTCGGACGCGACGGCACGAACGGCGGGTAGCGCAGCGCGTCGATGTCGACCTGGTCGATCAGCGCCGCGAGCCGCATCAGGTTGACCGGCCCGTCGCAGCGGTAGAGCTCTTCGTCGCCGAGCTCGAACTGCGCGAGCAGGAAGCGCGCGAGGTGCTCGGGGCAGCCCTTCGCGACCTCGAGCCTCAGCGGCAGCCCGAACTGGCGGTGCGGCAGTTCGCCCCTTCAGCGCCTGGCGCAGGTTCTTGACGTCCTCCTCGTCGAGCCAGAGGTCGGCGTCGCGCGTGAGGCGGAACTGCGAGTAGGCGACGACCTCGCGTCCCGGGAACAGGTCGCCGAGGTGCTCGTGGATCACCGCGGACAGCAGCAGGAACGCGTTGTCGCCCGCGCCGAGCGACGCCGGGAGCTTCATCACGCGCGGCAGCACGCGCGGCGCCTTGACGATCGCGATCGCGGTCTCGCGGCCGAACGCGTCGCGGCCGGAGAGCTCGATGACGAAGTTGAGGCTCTTGTTGACGACCTGCGGGAACGGGTGCGCCGGGTCGAGCCCGATCGGCGTCATCAGCGGGCGCACGTGCTCGCGGAAGTAGGTCGCGACCCAGGCCTGCTGCGCGGCGGTGAGTTCGCTGCGGCGCAGGCGCGACGCCCGGCCGCGCGAGCGCCGGCAGCACCTGCGTGTTGAGGCACGTGTACTGGTCGTCGACCATCGCGTGCGCCATCGCCGCGATCTCGACGTACTGGGCCCGGAGCTCGGCCAACGTCATCCCGGGCGGCGGCGACTTCGAGCGGAGCTGGTCGATGAGCCCCGCCATCCGGATCTCGAAGAACTCGTCGAGGTTCGACGCGACGATCGTCAGGTAGCGCAGCCGCTCGAGGAGCGGGATCGACGCGTCCTGCGCGAGCGCCAGCACGCGCCGGTTGAACGCGATGAGCGCGAGTTCGCGGTTGATCGGCGAGCTGTCGACGGGATTCGGCACGGGCGCGCGCATCGCTTCGGCGCCGGCCGGCGTGTTGGGGGCGGCGGGCAAGCCACGCAGCGTGCGCCGGCCACGTTTCGCCGGTGTGACAGCCGCCTTCGCGGCCGTCCGCGCGCCGGCCGACGGCCCCTCGGCGGCGTCCGGCCGGCGCGGTCTCGGGGCGGGTCGCCGTCTCACGCCGCCTGCCCCGCCTCCCGCTCGAGCGCGAGCCAGACGCAGTTGCCGCGGCTCGCGGCGTCGAGCGCCTCGAGGTAGGCACGGTGCGCCGCGGCCTCCTCGTCCGTGGGCGCGAGCACCGCGACCGGGGGCCGCGGACCGCCGCGCGCGAGCCCGCCCGCCTGCGCGCCGCCCCGCGCCGCGGAGGGCAGGTCCATCACCAGCGTCTCCTGCCCGCGCGTCATCGCGAGGTAGACCTCGGCCAGGAGCTGCGCGTCGAGCAGCGCGCCGTGCAGCGTGCGGTGCGCGTTGTCGACGCCGAAGCGCTCGCACAGCGCGTCGAGGTTGTTGCGCTTGCCGGGAAAGGCTTCGCGCGCGAGCGCCAGCGTGTCGACGACCTTCGACGCGAGCCCCGCGCAGCGGGGCCCCGATGCGCGGCGCGAGTTCGGCGTCGAGGAACCCGACGTCGAACGGCGCGTTGTGGATCACCCACTCGGCGCCGCGCGAGAACTCGACGAACTCGGCAGCCACGTCGCGGAACAGCGGCTTGTCGCGCAGGTCGTCCCAGGTCATCCCGTGGACTTCCGAGGCGCCGGGGTCGATCTCGCGCTCGGGATTGAGCTTGACGTGCAGGTGGCGTCCGGTCGGTCGCCGGTCGACGAGCTCGAGGACCGCGATCTCGATGATCCGGTGGTCCTGGCGCGGGTCGAGGCCGGTGGTCTCGGTGTCGAGGATCAGTTGGCGCATCAGGAGTCGGGGGACAGAGGACGGAGAACAGTTTACAGCGCGACGCGCGAAAGCCGATCGTCCGCGGCGGGGGCGTCGCCTGTTGTCGAGAATGGGAATCCGCCGCGCACAACCACGGCGTACGTCGGCGAGGGGCCCGATCGACCGAACGCACCGCCACGCCGATGCGCCGTCGCCGCCGCCCGCGGACATCGGCACGACGGTCCACGGCGCCGGCACCCTTCCGATCGGCGTCGCTTGAACGGCGCGCCGCGCCGCAGCCGGTGTCGCCGAACTACCGGCGCGCCGCTCGAATGCGTTGCGTCGATCGACTGATTGCAGTCCCATGGCACGAGCAGCCGCGAAAGGCGCTATTTCCGGTATTTCTGGATGGTGGACTGGATCTCGGTGATCGCCCGCTCGATCTCGTCGTCCGTCAGGTCGCGCTGCGTGCCCTTGCGGTCGGTCAGCGTCAGCGTCCGGTCGATCTGCGTCTCGAACTCGCCCAGGCCCATCGTCTCGGTGATCGTCGTCGACGGCTCGTCCGCGAGCGTCTCGGGACCCCAGCGCACGCAGATCAGCGACAGGTTGTCGCCGTCGGGCCCGCCGCGCTTCTCGGCCTCGCGCATCATCTGCGGCGCGGCCTTGAGGATCGGCTGCGACGTGAGCCAGCTCGCCAGCTCGTGCTGCGGTATCGCGCTCCACAGGCCGTCGGTGCACAGCACCATCACGTCGCCGTTGCGCAGCGCCGTGCGCCGCGACAGGTCGATCACCGGATCGACGAGGCCGCCCAGGCAGCTGAAGATCTTGTTGCGGTCCGGGTGCGTCGAGACCTCGTCGGCGCCGATGATCCCCTGGTCGACCAGGTACTGGACCTTCGAGTGGTCCTTGGTCGTCCCGATCATCTTGCCCTGGCGGTACAGGTGGAAGCGCGAGTCGCCGACGTGCGCCCAGTGCGCGTAGCCGGCCTGCACGACGACCGCGACGCAGGTCGTGCGCGGCGTCTCGAGCATCGAGAACTGGTTCGCGTACGAGCCGAGCGCGGCGTGCGCGCGCAGCATCGTGTCCTGCAGGAACTTGAGCGGGTTGCGCAGGATCGGCTTCGCCTCCTGCTGGAAGCGCTCGACGAACAGCCGCACGCAGATCTGCGCGGCGATCTCGCCGCCCGCGTGCCCCCCCATCCCGTCGGCGACGACCAGGAGCAGCGTGTCGCGGCCGTACGTGTAGGCGATCCGGTCCTGGTTGATGCGGCGCGAGCCCTTGCGCGATTCCTGGAAGATCGTGAAGCGCATCGGGCGCGAGGACGGCTGGGCGGAAGGTGTCGGGGGGCGGTCTTGCGCCGGGGCGCGCCCCCCCTGCGTCGATGGCCTGTCCGCGCGAATCTTACCCTGCGGGGCGCGCCGCGGACGAGCGCGCGGGCCCGGATCCCGCGCGGCCCGGGATCAGGCGCCGATCTCCGAGAACAGCATCCGCTTGATGTTGCCGAGGAGGGTCATCTTGCGCTTCTTGGGCGGGATGTCGCGGATCGCCTTCTGGAGCGCGAAGACCGATTGCGGCCGCTCGAGCGGGTCGAGGCGCAGGCACCAGTCGACCACCTCGAGCACGTTGTCCGAATACTGGCCGGCCCAGATCTTCTTGGCCGAGACCAGGTGGTCCTCCTGGACGCGCGCGTCGGCCGCCTGCGGCGCGAACGCCGCGAGGCAGGCGAACATCGACGCGCCGACGCCGTAGACGTCGGTCCACGGGCCCAGCCGGTCGGGGTCGCGGTACTGCTCGGGCGCGGCGAACCCCGGCGTGTACATCGGCGCGAGCTTCGGGCGCGTGTTGGTCAGCGTCTGGCGCGCCGCGCCGAAGTCGAGCAGCACCGGGGTGCCGTCGGTGCGCAGGTAGATGTTCGCCGGCTTGATGTCGAGGTGCAGGAGCTTGTGCGTGTGGACCTCGCGCAGCCCGTTCAGCAGGTGCATGAACACGTGCCGGACGAAGCGCTCGGACATCTGGTCCTGCCGCATCTGGATCTGCTGCTGCAGCGTGCGCCCGCGCTCGTAGCGCATCACCATGTAGACCGTCTCGTTCGCGCGGAAGAAGTTCAGCACGCGGACGACGTTCGGGTGGTTGATCTTCGCGAGCGCCCGGCCCTCCTCGAAGAAGCACTTCATCCCGTAGCGGAACGACGTCAGGTTCTCGGCCGAGGACGCGCGCACGACGTCGCCCTCGGTGCGCAGCACCAGCGACGCGGGCAGGTACTCCTTGATCGCGACCGGCTGGCCCGCGTCGTCGAACGCCCGATAGACGATCGAGAAGCCGCCGCGGCTGATCTGCCGGTCGATCCGGTAGTTCAGCAGCTGGTAGCCGCCGGGCAGGGCTTGATTGGTGACGGGCATCGGGGTCGCGGCCTGGATCGGCAGTACTGCCGCAAGAGGCGTGCCAGCGGGCATCCCGCGCGCTTGCGCGGGGTCGGGATAACGCATACATTCTCCCGATGCCAAAGGCCTCTGTAAAGCCGGAAAACATGCGGAAATCCGGCGGAACCCCCCCATGATCCTCAGCATGACCGGCTTCGCGGCCACTTCCGCGGAGCTCCCCGGTACGTCGCTCGTCGCCGAGCTGCGCAGCGTCAACCACCGCTACCTCGACCTCTCGATCCGGCTGCCCGACGAGCTCCGCTCGCTCGAGCCCGCCCTCCGGGAGAAGCTTTCCGGCCAGCTCAAGCGAGGCAAGGTCGAGCTCCGGCTCGGGCTCAACCGCTCGACACCGGGGGCCGCGCGCCTCGCGGTCGACCCCGGGCGGATCGGGGCGCTGGCAGCCGCCGCGGCCGACGTGGTACTGCAGATCCCCGCGGCCGCGCCCGCTGTCGGTGCACGAGATCCTGCGCTGGCCCGGCGTGCTGGCCGAGCCCACGGTCGATCCCGGGACGCTCGCCGGCCGGGCGCTCGCGCTCGTCGACGAGGCGCTCGGGGAACTGGCTGCGGCGCGTGCCCGCGAAGGCGCGAAGCTCGCGGCGATCCTGTCCGCCCGCTGCGACGACATCGCGGCGCAGGTGACGCGCGTCGCGCCCCGTATCCCGGCCGTGCACGCCGCCTACACCGAGAAGCTCAACGCGCGGCTGCGCGAGGCCGGCCTCGACCCGAACGAGGACCGCCTGAAGCAGGAGCTCGCGGTCTTCGCGACCAAGGTCGACGTCGAGGAGGAGCTCTCGCGCCTCGTGACGCACGTCGCCGAGTTCCGGCGCGTGCTCGCCGCGGGCGGCAGCGCGGGCAAGCGCCTCGACTTCCTCGCCCAGGAGCTGCACCGCGAAGCGAACACGCTGGGCTCGAAGTCGGTCGACGCCGAGGTGTCGCGCGCCGCGCTCGAGCTCAAGGTGCTGATCGAGCAGATGCGCGAGCAGGTGCAGAACCTCGAGGCGCTGGGGCGGGCTCCCCGCCCTTAGCGGGTTTGGGTCGGGCTTCAGCCCCGCCCTTGCATGGAGTGTCGGCCTGAAGGCCGACCCACGGGGACGAAGCCGACCCCGGCAGGGTCGGCCGACGCCCTTCCGTGGATCGGGTTTCACCCCGTCGCCAGGCAGATGTGGCTTCGAGGCCCCGCGTCCCGAACCGCGTCCTTCGCGCAGGCATAATGGCCACCCGCTTTCGCCGTCGACGCCGATGACGATCTCCACCCCCAGCCCCGGCGCCTCGGGCTGCCTGTTCGTGATCGCCGCGCCCTCGGGCGGCGGCAAGACGAGCCTCGTCAACGCGCTGCTCGAGCGCGAGCCGGGCATCCGGCTGTCGGTCTCGTACACGACGCGCGCGCCTCGCCCGGGCGAGCAGGACGGTGTGCACTACCACTTCGTCGACGTGCCGCGGTTCATGGCGCTCAAGGACGACGGCGAGTTCCTCGAGCACGCCCACGTGCACGGCAACTGGTACGGCACCTCGGCGTCGTGGCTCACCGAGCAGGTGCACCAGGGGCGCGACGTGCTGCTCGAGATCGACTGGCAGGGCGCGTCCCAGGTGCGCCGGCTCATCCCCGGATCGGTGCTGATCTTCATCCTGCCGCCGTCGATCGAGTCGCTGCGCGAGCGCCTGGTGAAACGGGGACAGGACAGCGAGGCGGTGATCGCCCGGCGGATCGACGCGGCGCGCGAGGAGATGCGCCACGCGTCGGAGTTCGATTATGTTATTATGAATCAGGACTTTGCGAGGGCGGTCGACGATCTGTCGGCGATCGTGCGCGCCTCGCGACTCGCGGCGTCCCGGCAATTCGTCCGGCACGCCCGCATCTTCTCCGAACTCACTGACCCGACGAGGTAACGACGATGGCCCGCATTACGATCGAGGACTGCCTCGCACGCATCCCGAACCGGTTCGAGCTCACGCTCGCCGCCACCAACCGCGCCCGCCAGGTCTCGGCCGGCTCGACGCCGATGGTCGACGCCGATCGCGACAAGCCCACCGTGATCGCGCTGCGCGAGATCGCGTCGGGCAAGGTCGGCATCGAGATGCTCCACAAGACGCCGCCGCTGCCGACGCTGCCGACGCTGCAGGGCTAGCGACCGTCGGGGCCCCAAGCCCCCCAGGCCTCCGGGCATGTCGGAGATCGTCGAGTTCACCAGGCACCTCGGCCACTACCTCGGCCCGCCCGACGTCGCACTGGTCGAGCGCGCGTTCGACTTCTCCGAATCCGCCCACCGCGGGCAGTTCCGCAAGTCCGGCGAGCCGTACATCACGCACCCGCTGGCGGTCGCCAGCATCCTGTCGCAGTGGCGCATCGACGCGCAGGGGCTCGCCGCCGCGCTGCTGCACGACGTGATGGAGGACACCTCCGTCACGAAGTCCGAGCTCGAGACGACGTTCGGCAAGCCGGTCGCCGACATGGTCGACGGCGTCTCGAAGCTCGACCAGATCGCTTTCGACACGCGCGAGGAGGCGCAGGCCGAGAGCTTCCGCAAGATGCTGCTGGCGATGGCGCGCGACGTGCGCGTCATCCTGATCAAGCTCGCCGACCGGCTGCACAACATGCGCACGCTCGACGCGATGGCGCCCGTGCACCGGAAGCGGATCGCGCGCGAGACGATCGACATCTACGCGCCGATCGCGAACCGGCTGGGCCTGAACGCGCTCTACCTCGAGCTGCAGGACCTCTCGTTCAAGCAGCTGTACCCGATGCGCTACCGCATCCTCGCCGCCTCGATCAAGGCGGCGCGCGGGAACCGGCGCGAGGTGATGAACCGGCTGATCGAGTCGATGCGGCAGGGGCTCGCGAACGCGGGCATCGAGGCGACCGTCACCGGGCGCGAGAAGACGATCTACTCGGTCTACCGGAAGATGCGCGAGAAGCGCTACACGTTCTCGCAGGTGTTCGACATCTACGGCGTGCGCGTGCTCGTCGCCGACAAGGCCCGCTGCTACGAGGCGATGGGCGTGCTGCACGAGCTCCACAAGCCGATCCCGGGCAAGTTCAAGGACTACGTCGCGATCCCGAAGGCGAACGGCTACCAGTCGCTGCACACGACGCTGTTCGGGCCGTTCGGCACGCCGCTCGAGGCGCAGATACGCACGCACGACATGCACCGCGTCGCCGAGGCCGGCGTCGCCGCGCACTGGCTCTACAAGTCCGGCGGCGCGATCGACCTCGCGGAGGCGCAGCGCGAGACGCACAAGTGGCTGCAGAGCCTGCTCGAGATCCAGAGCGAGTCGCGCGACAGCAGGGAATTCCTCGAGCACGTCAAGGGCGACCTCTTCCCCGAGGAGATCTACGTCTTCACGCCGAAGGGCAAGATCATGGCGCTGCCGCGCGGCGCGACCGCGGTCGACTTCGCCTACGGCGTGCACACCGACATCGGCCACCACTGCGTCGCCGCGCGCATCAACTACGAGCTCCTGCCGCTGCGCACCGAGCTCAAGAACGGCGACCACGTCGAGATCCTGACCGCGCCGACCGCGCGCCCCAACCCGTCGTGGCTCGCGTTCGTCGCGACCGGCAAGGCGCGCTCGCGCATCCGGCACTTCCTCAAGGGGCTGCAGCAGAAGGAGTCGGCCGCGCTCGGCGAGCGGCTGCTCGCGCAGGCGCTCGCGACGCTCAAGGTCGATCCCGAGTCGATCAGCTGGGACCGCTGGGAGGCGATGGCGAAGGAGTACGGCGCGAAGAGCCAGCTCGAGGTCCTCGCCGACATCGGCATGGGCAAGCGGCTGTCGTTCGTCGTCGCGCAGGCGCTCACGCGCGTCGGCACGAAGGCCGAGGCCGAGGCGGCGGCCCCCGCGACCGCCAAGGGCGGCGCACTCACGCTGCGCGGCGTCGAAGGCGTCGCGATCATGTACGCGAAGTGCTGCCGGCCGATTCCCGGCGACGCGATCGTCGGCCAGTTCCGCAAGGGCCAGGGCCTCACCGTGCACGTGCGCGACTGCGCGTCGCTCAAGCGCCAGCGCGTCGACCCGGGCGAGCTCGTCGACGTCGAGTGGTCGCCCGACGTGCAGGGCGTGTTCGACGCGGGCGTGCGCCTCGTCGTGTCGGATCGCCGCGGTCTGCTCGCGGACATCGCGACCGCGATCGCCGACGCCGACGCGAACATCGACGCGGTGTCGATGGAGAGGCCCGACGGCGGCAACGTCCTCGCGATGTTCTTCGGCGTGCAGGTGCGGGGGCGCCGCCATCTCGCGCAGGTGATGCG